>DATFSH010000024.1:0-42646 GCA_035262725.1 Candidatus Acidiferrales bacterium
ATAACATGCGAGCAGAGCCTGGTTATCACTTCCGCATTCGAGCACGCCTGCACTGAAAAATCTTTTTGATCCGCCTCAACAAATTATTTCACGGCATTCCTTTTACTTTCTTCAGGGCAGACACCAGTTGCTCGTGCATCCCGAGTTGATAGTCGCCGTCGGACCGGTAGGAACCCACGGCAGACGCGATTTCGTGACGCAATCCATTCTCGAGGCCAAAGATCAGGTATGTGGCCAAGGCCTTGAGAAAAGACGTGGAGCCGAGAACTGTGAGCCGGTAACAGACGTACGCCAACATCAACAACACGAGGATTTGAAAGAGGGTCATTGGTCACCATCCGCCTAGGGTGAAGATCAGGCAAATACAGGGTAAGTATCAGGTTGGGCTTTTTGAATTGCCATCGGGAAATGGGGGGATGGCGCGGGAATGAAACGGAGCGGGCTTCGGCGGTGAGGGGACTTGTGAGCTTGTCGTGAGCAGTGAGCGATGTTTGTGGACGTGATGCTGAAAATTCATGAGAGATGTGTGGGCTGCGCGGGCGGATCGTGAAGCCGCCCCTACGGATGAGGCGGGCGGGGGATCCGGGCCGTCAGTTAGCGCGACGCAGGCTGAGGCCTGTGCTACTGAAAAGGGATACTATTTTGCGTCGTTGCGGGCTACGGCGCCGTTTTTCATCACGAAATTTACTTTGCGCATGGACTCGATGTCGTCGAGAGGATTTGAGGGCATGGCGATGATGTCCGCGTAAAGACCTGTGGCGATCGCGCCGCGTTCTTTCTGGATGCGCAGGAGCTCGGCGGCGTTCGTCGTCATGGCTTTGAGAATTTCAGCCGGGGGGACGCCGGCGGCTCGCCAGACGGCGAGATAGTCCCAGGCCATGTCGGCACGGGTTTCGTTAGGCATTTCGGTGACGGTGTCGGTGGAGAAAGTGAGCTTCACGCCGATTTTATAGGCGCGGGTGAGGCGATCGACGATGTTGGCGCCAATTTTGTCGGCATTGCGATAGCCGGCCGCTTTGAGATGGATGGCGGGGAAGTCCGTGCCCGCGAGAAACACTCCTTTTTCTTTCATGAGCCGGAGAAGGTCGTCATCGAGGTTCCAGCCGTGCTCGATCGAATCTGCGCCGCCCATGATGACGTTACGGGCCGCTTGTCCACCGAGAACGTGGACGGCCACGGCGCGATTGGCACTGTGCGCTTCGTTGGTGGCGGCTCGTATTTCTTCCTCGGAGTAGTAGTAGGCGCCGGTATTGTCGGCTACGAGCTTGATGAGGTCTGCGCCATAGAAAATATTTTCGCGAACGGCTTTACGGATCTCTTCGGGACCATCGGCGTCGATGTATTCGAAGCGCCAGACCGGCCCGGCCTCGGGAGGAATATTTTTTCCTTGTCCGCCGAAGGGAGCGATGATTTTTCCGGATGTGAGAATCGTGGGGCCAGTGAACCATCCGCGGTTGATTGCGTTGCGGACATCGACGGAGGCGTATTCCGCTTCATTTCCGACGTCGCGAATCGTAGTGATGCCTGCATTGAGAAGAATTTGCGCTGTCTTCAGACCGAATAGAACGCGGGTGCCTTTGCCCTCGATGAGGTAGTTGGTTTCGAGGGTGTGCTGGAGATCGTGTTCGAGGAAGGTGAAGTGGGTGTGGGCATCCATCACGCCGGGCATGATCCATTCGTGCGAGAGGTCAATCACTTGCGCGTCGGGGGGGATGGAGACACTAGAACCTATCTCCGCGATTTTCTGGTCTTTTACCAGGATGACTTGATTTGTGGCGACTTTTCCTATTGCGGGATCGATGATATTGCCGGCGCGGATGGCAACGGTCTGGGCCCAGAGGGGAAATGCGAACAGGATTGAAATCAGGACTGCGTAGCGTCGCATGCGATTCTCCTTGTTGCTTTGTGGCGGCACGGTTGAAGCCGCGGTCTAACTTCAGAACTTGGTTCAGGTGCTAGGGTTGCGGTTTCCCGTGGTTAAAACCGCGGGCCACAACGACGGCTTCGTTCGCACGCCGCGCAATACCAGAAGAACGCGGGGCCGCTGTTTTCAAGTTCCGTGTAGAGTGATTCTAAAACGGCGGGAGTCTAGCACATCGCGAGGGCGTGCCGCCTCCGGATTTGAATGTGCTATTTTGGGGAGAGATGCCAGAACTTCCTGAAGTTGAGACAGTGGCGCGTGGTTTGCGGGCGGTGCTGCCCGGGAGACGCATCACCGGCGTGCGTCTGAGCGCGAAGACGGATTTTATTGACGATCCTGCGGCGCTCGAGCGGGAGTTGCCCGGGACGCGCGTTACAGGAATCAAGCGGTATGGAAAATTCCTGGTGATTGAACTCGAGCGCACGAAACAGGCTGAGGAAAGCGGACAAATTGCTTTGCTGATCCATCTGGGCATGACGGGGCAAATCGTGGTGGGCGCGCCTGAAGCGCCTGTCCTGCCGCATACGCACGTATTTCTTGCGCTGGACGATGGGCGCGAGCTTCGCTACACGGACATTCGCAGGTTTGGGCGGATGGGTATTCTGCTGGACGGTGAACATGAGGCGCTAATCGGCCGGCTGGGACTCGAGCCTCTGGAAGCGAGCGAGAGGGAATTTCGGCAGACGATCACAAGCCGGAGCGCACAGATCAAGGCGCTGTTGATGGACCAACGCGTGTTTCGCGGAATGGGAAATATTTATACGGATGAAAGCCTGTGGCGGGCGAAGATTCATCCCAGGCGGCTGGGAACGAAATTGAGCGAGCGTGAGGTGAAGGCGCTGTATAAGGCGGTCCAGAGCGTGTTGACGGAGGCCATCCGCTCGCGCGGTTCGTCGGTGTCGGATTATGTGGACTCGGACGGGCAGCAGGGCGAATTTCAGTTGCGGCATCGGGTGTATCAGCGCGAGGGGAAGAAGTGTTTTCGATGTGGAAGCGTGATACGGCGGATTATCGTGGCGGGGAGGAGTAGTTTTTTTTGTCCGAGGTGCCAGAGAGCGCCGCGGAGCGTGCGGGGTGGCGGGAGACGGAAACAAGGAAAAAGAACGTATTCTTAGTGTTTGCTGGATGGATGTGCTTCCTTAAAATTTACGGGGGCACAGGCCCTTCGGGTCTCAGGATAAATCCTTCGCACCTCATGGCAAGCAGGAATGCCTGTGCTACTGGACACCTTCTACGATTCTTAGGTCGCGGTCGGCGGCGTTGCCCAGGATTTTGAGAGCTGCTTTGTAGGCGTCGCTTTCGTAGGTGGCGATCGCGGCGGTTGCGCTATTGAATTCGACGACCACGATTCGTTCGTTCATTCCGTTTTCAAAAGTTTTCGACGGTGTGCCGCGCACGAGGATTTTGCCGCCGCCGGCATGGATGGCCGGAAGAGATACTTTTGCGTAGGCTGCGAGTGCGTCGGGATCCGAGATGGAGCGGTAAGCGACGATCCAGTAGGCTTTGGGCACTTGTGTTCACCTTTCGTTGCGAAATTTGCAGATCGTAGCCGAAGGTCTCAGGTCAATTCCGTCCGGGCGGCCGGAATGGGACCTGAGCTACGGGTGGTGGTTGTGTCGGCGTGCCTTGTCGTTCGCGCCAGTTCAACTGCGCCCTGATCTGACTTACTTCAGGGGCTAAAGCCCCTGCTTCTTGTTTTGTTGTGGGTCGCCCCTAAAGGGGCGACCCACAACGACGGCTTGGCTTGCACGCTTTCCTGCGGAAGAGGAAACAAGAACAGGGGCCTGCTCCCCAATTTTGCCGGATACATCTTATTTCACTGGGGCGCCGGGCGTGAAGAAATAGATGAGGGCGGCGCCCAGGGCGGCGAAGATGGCGGCGTAGAGGAAACCGGCGGCGGGGCTTACGGCGGACCAGAGTGCGCCGACTGCGATACTGGAAATGAGGTCGCCGATGCCGTTGACTGTGGCGAGAACGCCGAAGCCTGAGCCTCGAACGTGCTGGGGAAGAAATTCGGCGGCGAGGGATTTTTCGAGGGATTGCTGCACGCCAGAGTGAATGCCGGCGAGGCCGAAGAGAACGATGAGGACATGCAGCGTGGGCGGCTCGAGAATGAAAGCGGCGAAGGTAATTGTGGCGATGAGATAGCCGGCTGCGAGCAGGCCGCGCTTGCCGATGCGGTCGCCGAGAGCGCCTGCCGGATAGGACGAGGCTGCGTTCATGACATTGTAGAAAGTGTAGAGGCCGACCGAGATTGCTGCGGCGCGACCGGCGCCGACGCGCGGGGCGAGAATTTGGGAGGTGCGAAGAATCAGGAGCGTGGGGGCGAAATCGCCGATGCCGTGGGCGAAGACGCCGGCGAGAAAGTGCAAGAAATTTCTCGGGAGGTCGCGGAAGCTCGCGATCAGGTTTCGAGCCTCGTGCAATGCTTCGTTCTTTGAAGACGGCGCGAGCAGCGCGAACGCGACGGCGGCGGCGAGGCCGGGAGCGAGCGACCAGAGCAGAACGCTGCGCATGCTGATGATGGTGAGAAGCGCGGTGGCGCAGAGCGGGCCGAGGACGGCGCCGATCGTGTCCATGGCGCGTTCGAAACCGAAGGCGCGGCCTTCGTTGCCGGTGGCGACGGCGTCGGCGAGAAGCGCGTCGCGGGAGGGGCCGCGGCCGCCGCGTCCGATCCAGCCGAGAGCGCGGATGACGAGAATCGCGGGCCAAGTGTGCGCGAAAGCGTACGCGAACGTGGAGAGGCCAGTGGCGAGATAGCCGATGATGCCGACGGGTTTGCGCAGCGCGGGGCGATCGGCGATCCAGCCGCCGGCGAGTTTGGCGAAACTCGAGAGGCCGTCCGAGACGCCTTCGATGACGCCGAGCGCGTAGGCGGGCGCGCCGATACTCGCGAGTAATGCCGGAAGGATGGCGGTGGCAGCTTCGTGGCCCCAGTCGGAGAAAAGGCTGGCGAGGCCGATGCCGAGGACGCCGCGGGTGAGCCAGCGTTTTGAGGGCGGCGATGAATTTGCTGCTTCGGTCTGACTCACCTCGCCACCGGGTGAAAATCGAAGTCGTCGAGCCCTTCGTCTGGGAAATTGTCAACCAGGTTGCCCACCGTGATGTTTGTGAGCTGACTTCTGTTTTCCGTCTGCATAATGAGTTCGACTAAATCAGCTGAATCGCACTCCGAGACTTCCATCAGAATTGCCTGGCGATCTTCTACTCGGTCGGAGCGATTCAATCTGCCAGAAGCGATGGCGGCAATGAGGCTGCGGAGCGGACTGAATGGTTCGCTGTTCAGCATGATGGGAGATATCTTAACGCGCGGTGGCGTCGCGTACGGCTGGGGCGGATTCGAGTTGCGGAAGAGCGGCGGCGAAGATTCGCTCGGCCCAGAAGCGGCGCTCGCTAGGGTCGAGCCAGAGAACTGGGGCACGCAGGTTGTTGAACGGCGGCGCGGCGAGAAGCTCGTTGAGCAGATCGTGGATGCGCTGCTGGAAGGCGCGATCTTCGGAGCGGAAACCGTCGGAGGGAATTTCGAATGCGACGGGCGGGACTCCGACGAGAAATGAGTAAGAGTTCATCCACCAGGCGAGCCAGGATTCGAGGTGAGGCCGGCGGCCGAATTTATTGACGAGGTAGCAATAGTTGTCGAGGACGGAGCGGTCGCAGATGACGTGGGGCGCGCGGCGGGCGGCGTCGAGTTCCGCGGCGATTTGCGCGTGGAGAATCCAGAGCTGGCCTTCGAGGGTGGTGGCGGCGTTCACCGGGAATGGAGATTGGCGCGCGACTTCGGTGACGAGTTCGACGTTGTAGGCGGATTTTTTCAGGAGCGAGCAGATTTCGTAGGCGAGGGTGGTTTTGCCGACTCCGTGAGTGCCGATGAGGGCGAGTTTCATTGTTGTTGGCGGCGCCGATGGCGACGATCTGTTTCTGGCACGCTTTTTCTAACACACTTTGTGCGATGTGAGAACAGATTGGAAACGGGAAGGAATGGTGGCACGTCTAGCGTAGAATCAAATGTTCTCAAATGCGGCCCTGACGGGTGGAGGATCTGAAGACGATGAACGCGCGTCGCGTAGGAGGGTTTCTGGCGATTGGGATGGCGGCAATGAGTGTGTGCGGCGGAGGCACTGTTTTGAAGGCGCAACAGAGCGCGGCGCCTGCGAAAAATTCGTTTGCGGCGGCGGACGAAAAGATTTTGACGGAGGTGCATGACCACAACGAGATCATGTCGAACCTGGAATATCTTTCGGACATGATCGGGCAGCGATTGACGGGGTCGGAGAATTTGAAGAAGGCGAATGAATGGACGAAGCAGAGGTTTACCGACTATGGGCTTGCGAATCCGCACTTGGAGTCGTGGACGATCGCGCACGTCTGGACGCGTGGAACGGCCACGGCGCGGATCGTGACTCCGGCGGAACACCCCCTGACGATTGCATCGTATGGATGGGCGTCGAATACGGATGGGCCAGTGCGCGGACCGGTGGTCTATGTGAAGGCGGAAAAGGTGGAGGACCTCGAACAGTACAAGGGGAAATTGAAAGGCGCGATCGTGATTACGAGCGAACCGCTGCCGCTCCCGGCTCCTGATGAGCCGGCGGCCAATCCTGTGTTGGTGCCTTACGGCGATTCGTTCTTGATGGTGCGGCCGCTGCGCCCGGGCGAGAAGCCGCGCGAGTCCGATGCGGGTTTTCGCAGATTTATCATGGCACGCAATGAGTTTTTCAAGAAGGAAGGAGTGCTGGCCGGCTTGACAGATTCGGGGAAGCCTGACGGGCTGTTGAACATGACAAGCCTGAGTGGGCGGCAATATGCGATTGCACCGATTCCGGCGGCGTTCGTGACATCGGAAGGCTACAGCTTAGTCTGGCGGTTGATGAAACGGGGGCCGGTGGAAGTGGAGATGGATATCAAGAGCACGATCGGGGATGGGCCGGCGACTGTTTACAACACGATTGCCGAAATTCACGGAGGCGAAAAACAGGATGAGATTGTGGTGCTCGGCGCGCATTTGGATTCGTGGGATCTGGGCACTGGGACGACCGACAACGGTACTGGTTCGATCGTGGTACTGGAGGCAGCGCGGGCATTGCAAAAATCCGGCCTGAGGCCCAAGCGGACGATTCGATTTGCGCTTTTTTCGGGCGAAGAGCAAGGGTTGAACGGATCGCGCGCATACGTGCAGGCGCATCGCGACGAGATGCCGCGAGTCTCGGCGGCGCTGATTCACGATACTGGGACTGGACGCGTGACGAGCATCAGCTTGATGCGGAATTATGCGTCGCGCGAGGTGATGGATACGGTGGTGGCGCCGCTCCGGCCGCTCGGGCTGCTTGAATTGACGGAGCGCTGGATGACGGGGAGCGACCACGTGCCGTTCGACGAAGCAGGCGTGCCGGGATTTTTCTGCTTGCAGGATCCAGTGCAATATTTTGAGACGCACCATTCGCAGGCGGACACTTTCGATCAGGCTCATGAGGCGGACTTGGTGGAGGGTGCGCAGGTAATGGCGGTAGTGGCGTACAACTTGGCGGAACTGCCCGAGCTCTTGCCGCGGAAGCCGTTGAATCCGAGCGCTGCGGCGCAATAATTGCGATGCGAGCGGTGGTGCAGCGGGTAAGTCGAGCCAGCGTGAGTGTGGATGGGAAGATGACCGGCGAGATTGGACCGGGGCTTGTAGTGCTTGTCGCCGTGGGAAAAGAAGACACCGCTACGGCGGCGATCGCGATGGCGGAGAAAGTGGCCAATCTGCGGATTTTTGGCGATGACGCCGGAAAGATGAATCGCTCGCTGCTTGATACGGGTGGCGCGGTGCTGGCGATCTCGCAGTTTACTTTGTATGGCGATGCGCGCGGGCAGCGGCGGCCGAGTTTTATTCAGGCGGGGGCGCCGGCATTGGGGAAGGCGCTGTGCGAGGAGTTTGTACAGGCGCTGCGGAAGTTTGGAGTACGGGTGGAAACCGGAGTGTTTCAGGCGCATATGGCAGTGGAATTAGTGAACGATGGGCCTGTGACGATTTTACTCGATTCGAAGAAGGTGTTTTGATTTGGTGAGGCTATTGCTGGCGGATGCGATGAGTGTAAGAACATGCTTGCTGAGATAGCGGCCCTCGCGAAGCCGGGCTTTTGGAAATTTTGAATGGTTGCCGCGAGGAAAGGCGCACAGGCCCTTCGGTTCTCAGGGTAAAGCCTTCGCATCTCAAGGCAAGCAAGAGTGCCTGTACCACTTAAGGTAAGTCGGGAGTGCGGGGATGGGCGAAATTTCGAGAATATTGGACCAGATGGATCGCGCGATGACGGGGGAGGCTTGGCACGGGCCAGCGCTTAATCAACTGCTTGAGGGGATTACGGCGGAGCAGGCCTCGAGGCACCCGGTGCGCGGCGCTCATTCGATCTGGGAAATAGTCAATCATCTGGCGGCCTGGAACCGGATCGTGCACCGGCGATTTGCGGGCACGCCGGATGAGGTGACTCCGGAGATGGATTGGCCGCCGGTGTGGGAAGTGAGCGAAGTGGAGTGGCGGCGGTCGCTCGAAAATCTGAAAGAAAGCCGCGCGCAATTTCGAGCCGCGGTATCGCAGGTGCGCGATGAGGAATTGCAAGCAGCGCCAACCGGCACGGAATGGTCGCGCTATGCCACTTTGCATGGCGTGATTCAGCACGACCTGTATCATGGCGGGCAGGTTGCGATTTTGAAGAAAGCGCTTGGCTGAGGGAGTGCGCCAACACATGAACGTTGCAGCGCGGCAGTTCGCAGGCGAGATCCGTTTAGCTCGACCGCAGGACTATCCGCGAATGGCGGAATTGGCAGGGCAGCTCGGTTATCCTTCGACCTCTGACGACATTGCGCGACGACTTACAGGATTTATTTCGACCGGCGAGCAAGTTGTGTTTGTGGCCCAATTGGCGGATGGTACGATCGCGGGGTGGATTGGCGCTTTTGTGTATCGCTGTGTGGAAGCGGACGCACGTGTTGAAATCAGCGGGCTGGTGGTGGACGAGCGTTTTCGCTCGCAGTCAGTTGGCCGGCTTTTGCTGGATCGCGCGGAAGCGTGGGCGCGGGAAAAGAGATTCACCGCGACTAGTTTGCGTTCGAATGTGATCCGCGAGCGGGCACATGCATTCTACGAACGGCAGGGGTACGAGCACACCAAGACGCAAAAATCGTTTCGGAAAAAACTATAGGCACGATGCCGAGTCCGTTTCCAGCGCAATTCAAGATGGACGGACCGGCGCTGTTCGATGTGTGCGTTCTGGCCGCCTGCTGGATGGGATTCGGTGTGATTCTCGTGATCGGGAAGCGCGGAGCTACGAAAACCGACGCGAAGCGCAGTCCGATTTCGCACTTGGGGTTTATGCTGCAGCTTCTCGGTTACGCGATTTGCTTTGCCTTTCCGCGGCCTGATTTGTCGCCGATTGTCGCGATGCCGAAAGTGACCGAGTTGCTTTTGTCGGCTGTGATTGCAGCGATGGGAGTGATCTCGATTGGCATTTGCTACGCAGCGGCTCGCGCGCTTGGCAAGCAGTGGGCGCTTGTGGCGCGCGTAGTCGATGACCACGAACTGATCACGGAAGGCCCGTATTCACACGTGCGCAATCCGATTTACCTGGCGATGTTTGGAATGTTAGTGGCGACCGGGTTGACGATAAGCCGATGGCAGGCGCTGCTGGCAGGTATTTTGGTGTTTCTTATCGGAAATGAGATTCGGATTCGCACCGAAGAGAAGCTATTGCGCGAAACTTTTGGTTCGAAATTTGACGAGTACGCGTCGCGCGTTCCAGCGGTATTTCCCCGGCTGTTCTAGTCCGTCTCCTCGAGGCCAACTCAACGCTGCTCGATTGTACCCACGCTCAATCGTGCTCTTCCCTAAAATATCGTAATACGATATAATAATTCAAGCCGATGCGGAATGATAAACAGCAAGAGATTGAGTACCGCTCGCTAGCGGATTTCCGCTATGAAATTCGCCGATTCTTGAATTTCAGCGAACAGGCGGCGCGAGAGGCAGGAGTCGAGCCGCACCAACATCAGGCCTTATTGGCAATCAAGGGTTTGATACCGAAGCAAAAAGCGACGATCGGCGTGCTCGCGGAGCGGCTTCAGGTGCAGCACCACACGGCTGTTGAGCTGGTGGATCGGCTCGAGAGGAAGGAATTGATTCGCCGCTCGCGAAACGGGTTAGACAAGCGCGAAGTAATCCTCGCATTGACCCGGCGCGGCGAACGTCTGCTGGCTGATCTCACGCTGGTGCACCGGGCGGAGCTTCGATCCGCGGGTCCTGTGCTCCTGCGAGCATTGAACAGCGTCTTGTTGCAAGCACGCTCCAGTTTGACGAACAGGCGACGAGCTGCGGGGGGACGGAACCAGGAGTAGAGAAAATGGCGAAAGAGAGGAAATCTGTGGAACGCGATAACTCGGCAGAGGGGATAGCTGCATTCCTGGAGCCGCTAGAGGGCTTTCGGCTAGGGTTTATTTCGTTGCTTGCCGCATTGATTGGAATTCTAGCCGGGTTAATCGCTTACGTTTTGTATGATTTAATCGGGCTTTTTACGAACCTAGCCTACTACCACGAGTGGTCATTTCATTTCCGAAGTCCCGAAAACACGCATCTCGGCCTGTGGGTCATCGTGACGCCGGTGATCGGCGGATTGATTGTGGGATTCATGGCCAAGTTCGGCTCAGAAAAAATCAAGGGACATGGAATTCCGGAGGCCATGGAAGCAGTGTTGACCTCGCGCAGCCGGATCGAAGCGAAAGTGGCGATCCTAAAACCGCTTTCGGCGGCGATTGCAATTGGAACGGGCGGCCCGTTTGGCGCGGAAGGTCCGATCATTCAGACGGGAGGTGCGTTCGGGTCCCTGGTGGGACAGTTCGTTTCCACCACGGCCGCTGAGCGGAAGGTGCTGCTCGCGTGCGGCGCCGGCGCGGGAATGGCGGCGACGTTTAACACGCCGATAGCGGGCGTAATCCTCGCGATCGAGTTATTGCTTTTTGAATTTCGTTCGCGTTCTTTCATTCCGCTGGTGATTGCGTGCACGCTGGCGACAAGCGTTCGCTCGGTTCTGCTGGGACAAAAGTCGATGTTTTCGATGGGCAACGTGAATTTCGATGCGCTGCGCGGTTTGCCTTTTTACGTGCTGCTGGGGGTGCTATCGGGAATCGCGGCGATCGGATTTACGAAATTGCTCTACTGGGTGGAAGACCAGTTTGACCGCCTGCCCATTGACGATTTGTGGCATCCGGCAATTGGGGCGCTGGGCCTGGGAATCATCGGATTTTTTGTGCCGCGCGTGCTGGGCGTGGGCTACGACACGATCTCAGACATTCTCAACAACAATCTCGCATTGAAACTACTGTTGCTGGTGGCGGTGTTCAAGGCACTGGCGCTGGTGATTTCGCTGGGATCAGGAACGTCAGGCGGATTGCTCGCGCCGATGTTCATGTCGAGTGCGGCGATGGGCGGGGCGTTTGCGATTGTGGTGAACATGATCCTTCCATCCGCGCATCTCTCGCCCGGAGCATATGCGCTGGTGGCGATGGCCGCAGTATTCGGAGCGGCGTCGCGGGCGACGTTTGCCTTTATCGTGTTCGCTTTTGAAATCACGCGCGACTACAACGCGATTCTCCCGCTGATGCTTGGTTGCGTGATTGCGGACATGATCGCGTTGCGCTATTTGCCGAGTTCGATCATGACGAAGAAGCTCGCGCGTCGCGGCCTTTCTGTGCCGGAGTTCTACGAAGCGGGCGTGCTGAACGTTGTGAGAGTGAGCGAAGTGATGCGGAAGGATGTGCAGGCGATTCCTCCCGAAATGACGGTGGGAGAAATGGCCGAGCGAATGGCACAGCGAGAGCCCGGGTACGACATCACACAAGGCTTGCCGATCGCGGGTGAAGACGGGCGGCTAGTGGGAATCGTGACGCAGGGGGATTTGCTGCGCGCGCTCGAGGAGGATCCTGCGGGGCGAATGGCGGTGAGCGAAGCGGGCACTATGAGCCCGGTCGTTGCGTTTCCCGATGAGCTCGTATACGAGGCGCTTTTCCGGATGCTGAAACGCGATATCGGGCGGTTGCCGGTGGTGAGCCGGGAAGAACCGGATCAGATGGTGGGGTATCTGAATCGAGCAAGTATTTTGAGCGCCTGGACCCGGCAGTTGCATGAAGAAGCAGTACGGGAGCACGGATGGTTTCGGAGGATTCGCGGAGGCTTGAAAAGTCCGGAGATAGCTCGATCAGCTAAGTAAGCTGGGCTTGCTTGTGATTGGGGAAAAGAGCCGATGAGACGCCCTTCGGTGTCTCAGGACAAGCCGGCGCTACGGAAATGCATTATTGCTCGTAGGAACCTGAGCTTCTGAGGCTGGCCGTGCTTACGGCGAAATAAGTTTACCAGCCGCCACCACCACCGCCGCCGAAGCCGCCACCTGAGAATCCGCCTCCGCCGAAGCCCGACCCACCCGAACTGCTGCGCGGAGCGGAAGCCATCACACTGCCGGCGTGGGCGGACATCATGTTGAGATCGTTGACAAAAATATAAGGCACGAATCCGTTGCCATACGGCCCTGAATACCATTGCGGCGGTTGCATCGCGATTCCTGCGAACGCCGCCACCCACTTCTTTTCGCAACGCAGCGCCATGGCATAGGGCAAGAATTTCTCGAACATCTCGGGCGTTTTCACGATGCGTTCCAGGCGGTCGCTTTCGACGCGTTCAAGGAACTGTTCGAAGCCGAGAACTTTTTCAAATGTGCGCGCACCAGTGAGAGTGCGGGCGGGCATGAACCAGCCGAAAATGCAGATCACCGCGGCGGTGAGGATCGCAGCGATCACCCAGGTAAGATGCGCTACGCCTGTAGCCGCACCGAGTGCGCCACCGAACACGAAGAGCAGAATTCCTATGACGATACCGGCGGCGATATAGCCCTGACGAACCGTGTCCGGGCGATGAAGATAGTATCCGTCGGCCATCAAGGCATCGAAAATGCGGCTGCGAATCGCGGGCAGGTGCGTATAGAAATGATTCTGGAGATCGGAGAGCTTTACGGAGGTAAGCGAACCGTCGTCAAAAAGCGCGGAGAGCATTTCAAGTTCATGCGGGCGGACGGCGCCCCATTCAGTGGACGGTCGCTTGAGGTGAAAAATATATTCCTTGCTGTGCGTGAGGCCGAGGAGATGGCTTTCGTCCTTTTGTTCGATCGTGAGGTAGCCCTTCACGGCGAGGTCGACAAGAGTCGCGGTGATGTCGCGCATCGCAGCTTCGTTATCGACGAGCGTGCCGCACTCGCCGGGGGTCAGCTTATCGGGCGGTTCGTATTGCACCGCGATCGAAGCGCGCTCGGGGTCGCGGCCGCGCGTCCACCAGAGCCACAGCATAATGAAGAACGCGATGGCGGGAAGAAACAGCGGCCAGTTGCTGCGAAGGAAAAGAGCGATTTTCGCAACAGTCGAAGGCGGATGAACGAACCCCTTGTCCCAGCCAGCCACGGCCGTGAGACCCTCGCGGTAGTACAGCGGATGATTCGTACTCACCTCGACGATGTTGCCCGTCGTTTCCACTTTCGCATCGCTCTCGCGCGATCCGTACGCGCCAGTGAAGGCGATAGCGTGCAAGCCGGTGACACCGTCTGGCAATTCGATTTTCGCTGAAGCTGTGCGGATGGGAGCGTCCCACTCGGCGCCGGTGACATTCCAGTAGAGCTCATCATGATCTTCGAAGAATCGAATTGCGTTCAGAATCCGATAGTGAACCATCACGGTCTTCGTCGCGTCCTGTGCGCCAGGCACCGAGATTTTGAATTTCAAGTAGCGGCCTTCGCGCTTCTGTTCGTATTTCAGCGCATGGCCGTGGTCATCGGTGACAGAAAGAGGTTCGAGAAGCAGCGAATAGTTCAGATGCTGCGGCGTATCGTACTCGACGGGGATCGTGCGGTAAATTCCATGCGAGAAACCGGTGAAGCGTGCTTCGATGATTTCGGTCACTTCGATGGTGCCATTGGTATTTACGGTGACAGTTTCATCGAAGCGTTGAATTGTGAGATCGCGAGCCTGCGCAGTTGGCGCCGCCAGAGACAGTGCGGAGATAAGCGCGAGAAGGCAGGGCAGGACTCTGAGGCGGAGCCGGGGCATGAGGTGCGAGCGCCTTAGGATGTGGCGCCGCCGAAGCTGACCTTGGGAACCTCGCGCTCCACAGGTGTGCTGAGTTCGAAAAATTCGCGCGGCTTGAAATTGAACATGCCGGCGATAATGTTGGAAGGGAACTGCGCGATTTTCGTATTCAGGTCGCGAACCACAGCATTGTAATAGCGGCGGGCACTCTGAATGCTGTCCTCGATCTGATTGAGCGTTGCCTGAAGCTGATTGAAGCTTTCCACGGCGCGCAGCTGCGGGTAAGCCTCGGCCAGCGCGAAAACCTGGCGCAAGGCGGCTGTGAGAGCGCCTTCCGCTTCTGCTTTGGCCGCCGGACCCTCGCTACTCATCGCGCGGTTGCGGGCGGCGACGACACCTTCCAGAGTCCCTTTTTCATGGGAGGCATAGCCCTTCACGGTTTCGACGAGATTTGGGATCAGGTCGTAGCGGCGCTTTAGTTGCACGTCGATGTCAGACCAGGCGTTGTCACATTGCACCTTGAGGCTGACGAGGCCGTTGTACATTGCCACGATAAAAAAAACCAGCAGCACGAGAACTACAGCGGCAGCAATCAGCATTGCGCGCCTCCCGGAATGGCTGGAACCGGCTTTCGGCCGCGATCCTTGCGGCTCAGGATACGGCGGGATGGAGATGGAGTAAAGCGCATAGCGAGTTGGGCTCTTGCCAGGTACCCTATTTCGGGGGCTTGAGGCTGGGGTCGAGGCGCTCGGCTTCTTTGAATTCCGCCGCTGCTGTCTCGTCGTTGAGCCACTGCAGGCAGATTGCGAGATTGTAATGCGCGCGGGCTGAGTCCGGGCGGAGGCGAATGGATTCGCGATACGCTTCAGCTGCCGGACCGAACTGGCGTTTAGTGAAGAGCGCATTGCCGAGATTGAAGTAGGCGTCGGCGTTGTCCGGCTGCGAGGCGATTGCTTCTCGGTAGGCAGCTTCGGAAGCTTCGGCATCGCCGGAGTGCAAAAGAGCTGCACCGAGGGCAATCTGCGCTTCGGCCAGGCCGGGTTGCACCGCGAGCGCTTTCGTGTAGCTGTCAATCGCTCGCTTCGAATCTTTCTGGCTCATATACGCGTTGCCCAAATTGTAGAGTGCATGCGCATTCTTGGGGTTCAGCGCCAGGCCTTTTTCGTATGCCGCGATGGCTTCCGGGAATTTTTGCTGTTCCTGGTAAGAGCTTGCGAGATTGAATTCCGCTTCAGCTTGATCGGGTTTTAGTTCGAGACTTTTCTGCAGGCTGGTGATGGCTTCGTCGAATTTATTTTGACCGTGCAGCAGGTGGCCGAGTTCAAACCACGCGTGCGCGTCCTTGGGGTTGTCGGCGACCACCTGGCGATACGCGGCGATAGCGTCCTCGGTGCGTCCGGCATTTTGCAACGTGGAAGCGTAATTGGCTCGAACATCGGAAGCTTTTGGTTCGAGCTCGAGCGCTTGCTGGTAAATTTTTATCGCGCCATCCCAATCTTTTTTTGAAGCCAGAGCAGCAGCGAGATTGTTCATGGCGTCAACGTACTTCGGCGAGAGATCGATGGCTTTGCGATAGGCCTCTATGGCGTCGTCGGCGTGCCCTTGCGTGAACAGAACAACTCCCATGCCATTGTAGGCTTGCGGGAAATTGGGCTGGAATTCCAGCGCTTTCCGATAGGCGGCTAGCGATTCGTCCAGCTTGCCTTTGTGGAAGAGGGCGAGACCGAGATTGCTTTCGGTGATCGCGTCGGAGGGCTTCAGGGCAAGGGCTTTATTGAAATCAGCGATGGCTTCGTCGTCCTCGCCTTTGGCGTCGAGAGCGAGACCCAGGTTGCTGTCGGCTTCCGGGAAGTTTGGATCGATGGCGAGCGCCTGGCGGAATTGCTTAATGGCTTCGTCGATTTTGCCCGCTTTGTAAAGTTCGAGGCCGCGATTATTGAATTCGACCGCTTGATTGTGGGAGGCGACTTGGGATTGCGTGCCATTTGCTGACGCAGGCGAAACAATTGCGAAAAGCAGCAGAAAGCCGCAGATCGACGTTGTCCTCAACCCCGCCCTCCGAGAAGCCGCCGAAAGCATAGCACAGTCAAAAGGGTGGCCGACGAAGCCAGGCGAGTATCGCTAGTGTTAAGGTCTGATTTCAGCTACGCTAGCGCGCATAGAGCGAACAGGTGGGTTGGACCCCTTCTAGCCACTTGGGATGCTTTTCAGTAACATTCAGCGCAGCCGTATTCGGTATCGAAGCATACCTCGTCGAAGTCGAGCTGGATATCGGTCCGGGCTTTCAGGGCTGTTTCAGCGTCGTCGGTTTGCCCGATATTGCCCTCAAAGAAAGCCGCGAGCGGATCAAGTCCGCTGTGCGCAACTGCGGATTTGATTTTCCCTTCAGCCAAGATGTACGGCCTCGGTCGCGGGGCCTTGCTTAGTTGATCCTGCGGCGGTGGATTGACTTGTGCGCGCGCGGTGTGTTACGCATACTGCTCTTTTAAGGTGTCCCCTCGACGTCGGATGGCGGCCAAAACTCAACGAATCGAGATCACGCTGGAGACGCTGCTCGAGAGCGTGGATCTCGCCGAAGTAATTGTGATGCGCATCGCGGAAGCCGCAGGTTTCAGCGAAGAAGACATTCACAAAATGGGAATGGCCGTTCGCGAAGGCGTAATCAACGCATATAACTACGGAAATCAGCAGATTCGCGACAAAAAGATTTTCATGACGGTGGAGCTCGAACCCGACAAAATGATTGTCCGGGTGCTCGATCAAGGCAAGGGATTCGAACTCACCGAGGTGCCCGATCCGTTGGCCGAAGAGAATCTCCTGCGCACCTCGGGCCGCGGCCTGTTTCTGATGCGCGCGTTTATGGACGAATTCAACGTGCACACCGCCCCCGGAGGCGGTGCTGAGCTGGTGATGGTGAAGAAACTCCCCGAACCAGTTTCCGGCAACGGAAGCTGACAACCGGAGTAGAATTAAAGCAACGAGGTTCTACCGTGGCCCTACAAGGCACATGCCGTGAGATTAACGACGTCGCGATTATAGACTTCAGCGGAAAGATCACTCTGGGCGAGGGTAGCTCCACGCTTCGCCGCACCATTAAGGAATTGATTGACAAGGGTCACCGCAAAATTGTCCTCAATCTTTACGACGTGGATTACATCGATAGCTCAGGCATCGGCGAGCTCGTCAGCGGCTATACCACGGTGCGTAATGCGGAAGGCGAGTTGAAGCTTCTTCATTTGACGAAACGCGTGCACGACCTGCTGCAGATCACCCGGCTATTCACGGTTTTCGATGTGCAGTCCGACGAAGAAACCGCGCTGCGTAGTTTCCGCTAGGCTCTAATCGCGGCTCAAGACGCAGGCAACGCATGGTCTGCGGGGGTCTTTGTGATACCATTTTTTCCGTAATTCACTGAGTTAAGGAGCGGCTTTGGCGCATATTTCCCGGAAAGAACTGAAAAAAGACGAGCTGCGCGACACGCTGGCGCAGGGCGCCGAAGCGGTGCTGTCTCATCAAAGTCTCACGCTCTACATTGTGGTTGCGGCCGCTGTGATTGCCCTGGGTTTCTTTGGCTGGCGGTCATATACCGAGCGCCAAACGGTGAAGGCCGCAGCCGCATATAACGATGCGATGAAGGTGTTTCAGGCACGAGTGCGCACTCCGGGCGAGCCACAGGAACCGAACGAAGTGAGCTACGTCGATGAGAAAAACAAATACACCGACGCGGCGACGAAGTTTCAGGATGTGGCGACGAACTATCCGCACACGCGGCCCGGGCAGCTTTCGGCTCACTACGCTGCTCTCAGCCTCGAAAAGCTGGGCAAGAATGACGACGCGAAAAAATGGCTCAAAGGCCTTGCCGATGGCGATTCCGATTTCGCAGCAATGGCAAAATTCGAGCTGGCGCAGTTAGCGGATCGCAACGGTCAAGGCGACGAGGCCGTGAGCCTCTATCAGCAGCTAATTGCCAAGCCTGGTGTGCTGGTTCCCAAGCCGGTGGTGATGTTGGCGCTGGCCGAGCACTACAGCCAGAAGAATCCAGCCGAAGCGGCCAGACTGTACGCACAGATCAAGTCCGAATATCCGGACACCCCGATCGCAAATGAAGCGGACCAGGAGCTGGCGCTCCTTCCCGGCAAGTCCTAATCAATCTTCCGGCTGACCCGGCCCTCCACGTTCTTTCGAAACCCAACCTTACACGCTAAACTGAGCTTGATGCAGCTTGCTCCCTATGCGATGGACGTACGCCGCTCGCGCGGGCGGCGCTACCCGGAGACTCCCCATTCCTATCGCAATGATTACGCACGCGACCGCGACCGAGTCGTCCATTCGCGAGCGTTCCGGCGGCTCGAAGCGAAGACCCAGGTTTTCACCACGCGCTTCTCCGACCATTTTCGCAATCGTCTCACGCATACGCTGGAAGTGACCCAAATCGCTCGCACTGTAGCCGCTGCATTGGAACTCAATACAGATCTCACTGAGGCGCTAGCGCTGGCCCACGACATTGGGCACCCGCCCTTTGGTCATGGCGGCGAAAAGCAGCTCGACAAGCGCATGCGCGAGCACGGCAGCCGTTTCAACCACAATCTGCACGCTCTACGAATCGTCGAGCAGTTCGAACAGCGCTACCTGGATCATCGGGGCCTGAATCTCACTTTCGAGGTGCGCGAAGGCATCATCAAGCACTCGCGAGATTATTCCGCCGCGGATTTTCCGGATCTCGCGGAATATCTGCTCGAAGAGCGGCCTCCCCTCGAAGCGCAGCTCATCGATCTGGTGGATGAAATCGCCTACAACACAGCCGATCTCGACGACGGTTTCGAAGCCCGCCTGCTCGATCTCGAGCAACTGCGCGAAGAAGTGCCCGTCTTCGATGCCGCTTATCGCGAGGTGGACCGCACACACCCGAACGGATTGCAAAAACTGAAATTCAATGAGGCTTTGAAGCGCGTGCTCGACCCGCTCGCCACGGATCTAATCGGGCACACACGTTCGCAATTAGAAGAAAGTGGCGCGAAATCCGTGGACGATATACGCGGATTGCCGAAGCGCCTCGCATCATTCTCTGCACAGGTCGCTGAACAGAATGGACGCTTGAAGCGATTCCTTTTTTCGCACCTCTATTCTCATCCGGCAATCGCAGACGACCGCAGCCGCTCCATTGCGGCACTAGATGATTTGTTCCGGTTCTTCTTGGAACATCCCGAGCGCATGCCGGAACACTATGCCCGCATGGCCAAAGAGGAACCGCCACATATTGTGGTCTGTGATTACGTCGCAGGCATGACGGACCACTTCTTGCTGCGCCAATGCCACGAGCTCCTTGGTACTCCAATCGGTTCTCCTGCCCCTGCTCCGTAAGCCCAAGAGGGTCATTGTTCGTTACGCATCAAACTTAGAATCTTCCACAGGTGGCTTCCTTGACATCGCGCCTACCGGACATATAATGGATTTTCGCTGCATTTTTGCGGAGAAAACGATGTTTTTGGACGTTAACGAACTCGCCCTCCGTAAGACCCGAATCCGCAAGAGCTATTCGCCCGGTACGCTCGATTTTCACTCCGGGGAATTCCGTCAGGTGGAGCCGCTGGAGGTCCGCGCGACGGCTGAACTCGTAGATGGGCAGATTCGGGCCTACGGTAACTTGCACACCCGCGTGGAGTTAGTGTGCGCTCGTTGCCTGGACACGGTCGTCGAGGAAATCAGCCGGGACTTCGATCTTTACTACCGGCCGATGACTTCCATCTCCGCCGGTGACGAGTTTCACCTGAATCTCGACGACACCGAAATCGCGTTCTTCGAAGGCGATGGGCTGTTTCTCGCTGATGTCCTGGCGGAGCAGGTAAACCTCGCGATTCCCATGAAGATTATCTGCCGCAGCGATTGCCGCGGACTCTGCCCGCACTGCGGAGCAAATCTCAATAACGAAGAATGCCGCTGCGAAAAGCACGGGTCTGATCCCAGGCTTGCGCCGCTCGCCCGCCTGAAGCAGGACTGGTTCAAAAAGCAATAAAACGCTACACTATCTTTTTCCATTTTGGCTGCCTTTGTCGCAGCCTGCCATGAGGAGCTGTAATGCCGAATCCGAAACGACGACACTCCAAGCGGCGCACGAGCAACCGGCGCGCGCACGATCATCTTCACAAGCTGCCGCTCACGGAGTGTCCGAACTGCCACGAAAAGAAGTTGCCCCACCAGGTGTGCCGCGCCTGCGGTTATTACAAGGGCCGTGAAGTGATTGACACCAAGAGCAAGACAGCCTAAGTTTTCCTCACCTGTATTTCCAAGCTGGCACATTTGATGACTACCATCGCTATGGATGCAATGGGAGGAGACCACGCGCCTCGCGCGGAAGTGGAAGGCGCCGTTCTGGCGGCCCGCGAGTTAGGGTCGCGGATTTGTCTGGTAGGGATTGAGGCCACCTTAAAGCAAGAGCTGGGACGCCATCGGCATCGCGGGTTGCCGATCGAAATTGTCAACGCCACGGAAGTGGTGACGATGAGCGATTCTCCCGCGTACGCATTTCGCCGCAAGAAAGACAGCTCGTTGCACGTGGCCGCGAAGCTCGTGCGCGACGGCAAAGCAGATGCACTGGTGAGCACCGGCAATACAGGCGCGGTGATGACTGTCGCGCGATTCGTGCTGGGAACGCTGCCTTCGGTGGACAGACCAGCGCTGGCCGGCGCGTTTCCGAATATGAAGGAAAGGTTCTGCGTGATTTTGGATGTCGGCGCGAACGTCGATTCGAAAGCAGAACAAATCGCGCAATTCGCTGTGATGGGTGAGATTTACCACCGGACGATCTTTGGCACCAAACGTCCTCGCGTCGCGTTGTTATCCATCGGTGAAGAAGAGATGAAAGGCAATGAAGTGACGCGCGAGACATTCAATATTCTCAAGCATTCGCCGCTGAACTTCACTGGCAACGTGGAAGGGCGCGATGTGTTTCGCGGCGATGTGGACGTGATCGTCTGCGACGGCTTCATCGGCAATATCGCGCTGAAAATCAGTGAGGGTTTGGTCGAGTATATTGGCGGCACGTTGAAAAAGGCGATCAAGAGCAGCTTGAAATCTCAAATCGGGTATGCTCTTTCGAAGCAAGCATTTGATGATTTTCGAGCCCGCACAAACTACTCGGAAGTGGGTGGAGCGCCGTTGCTCGGCGTTCGCGGGGTTACTGTGATTGGCCATGGGCGTTCAAATCCTGTTGCAATCAAGAATGCGATGCGCGTCGCTGTCGAGCTGTACCGCAATCGCGTAAACGAAAAGATCGATCAGGAGCTATCCGCCGTAGCTGCCGCGGCCAATATGGCGCGCAGCTAAGCACTGCGGACTACCGCACGATATGGGTAAGCTTGCGTTTTTATTTCCCGGACAAGCGTCGCAATATCCTGGCATGGGACGCGACCTCGCCGAAAAATATCCGGAATCGCGCGCCGTCTTCGATGAGGCCGACGCCGCGCTCGGCTTTTCGCTCTTCAAGCTCTGCTGCGAAGGGACCGAAGAAGCGCTGAAGCAGACCGAGAACACGCAACCCGCCATTCTGGCCGTCTCAGTGGCCGCGTATCGCGCGCTCGAGAAGCGCGGCATCACGCCCGATTTCGCGGCGGGGCATAGCCTTGGCGAATATTCTGCCCTCGTCGCCGCGGGCGGCCTAGATTTTGCGGACGCGGTGAAAATCGTGCGCGGGCGCGGGCGCTACATGCAGGAAGCAGTTCCAGCAGGAGAGGGTGCGATGGCTGCGATCCTGGGACTCCCGCCCTCGGAAGTTGCGGAAGTCTGCAAGAAGGCGGCAGATCACGAGGTCGTCTCACCTGCGAATTTAAATTCACCCGAGCAAACTGTCATTTCTGGCGCGGCCGCAGCAGTGAAACGCGCCGTTGAAATTGCCTCGCAGAGCGGAGCGAAACGCGCCGTGATACTGGCGGTCTCAGCGCCGTTTCATTGCGCGATGATGGCGCCCGCACAAGAGCGTCTCGAAACCGATCTGCGCGCGGCCACTTTTCACCCCCTGAAATTTCCGGTCATTACCAATGTGGACGCGGAAGCCGTTACCACAGGCGATGAAGCGCGCGATGCGTTGATTCGCCAGGTGACGCATCCGGTCCGCTGGCTCGATTCAATTCACGAAATGATCGAAGCGGGCGTCACGGTTTTCGTGGAAGTGGGCCCCGGGAAAGTACTGACGGGTCTCATGAGGCAAATTGATCGCTCGGTTCGCGCTTTCAACGTCGAAGACGCAGCAAGCCTCGAAGCCGCGATCGAAAAAGTCGCGCAATCCCGCGCTGAAGCGGCGGAAGGATAAATGCCCCTGATGTATCGTCTCCAAGCTAAGGTTGCGCTTGTTACAGGCGCGTCTCAAGGAATTGGCCGCAGCACCGCAATTGAACTCGCAGAGGCAGGCGCCAAAGTTGTTCTGGCAGCGAGAAATATCGAGAAGCTGCAGTCCGTCGTGGAGGAAATTCATCGCGATGCAAATGAGGCGTTGCCGATACAAATGGACGTAGCCGACGCAGCCCAGGTGAAAACGGGATTTCAGCAGGCTCTCGCGAAATTCGGCCGGCTCGACATCCTCGTCAACAACGCAGCCATCACGCGCGACACTCTTGCCCTGCGCATGAAACCCGAAGACTGGGACGCCGTGCTGCGCACCAATCTCACCGGCGCGCACCTCTGCATCCAGCAGGCATTGGGCGCGATGCTCAAACAGCGCTCCGGCCGCATCATCAATCTTTCTTCGGTGGTCGCGCAAACGGGCAACGCCGGCCAGGCAAATTACGTCGCGTCCAAAGCAGGACTGATCGGACTCACGCGTGCGATTGCCATCGAAGTCGCTTCGCGCAATATCACGGTCAACGCCGTGGCGCCTGGATTCATTGAAACGCCGATGACCGACGTGCTGTCGCAAGAGATCAAAGACAAAATGAAATCCATGATTCCACTGGGCCGCTTTGGCTCGGACAAAGACATCGCCGCCGCGATCGTCTTCCTCGCAAGCGACGAAGCCGCCTACATCACCGGCCAGGTGCTGGAAGTCAACGGCGGCTTGCACATGGGCTAGGGCGCGCCGTCCATGTACTTTGAAGTTACGCGTAAGCGGGTAGAGAATAGAGTTTAGATCTCGTTCGGTGCAAAGGTTGACCACAGCATTCCGCCGCGCTTAGAATGGGCGGTACAATTTTGGACGATGCCCCGGCCGTCGTGGGGGCTCAAGGGTTAGACTACCGATACCGGAGGAAAAATCAGAATGGCCAGCGTTGAAGAACGCGTGAAGCAGATCATTGTCGAGCAACTCGGTGTGGACGAAGGCGAAGTCACTCCGACGGCTTCGTTTGTGGACGACCTGGGCGCCGATTCGCTCGACACTGTCGAGCTGGTCATGGCTTTCGAGGAATCTTTCGGCATCGAGATCCCGGACGAGGACGCCGAAAAAATCGCCACGGTGAAAGACGCTGTCGACTACATTGAAAAACACGCCAAGGGTAATAAGTAGTCCGCCCGGCCGTCCCATTCCGAACAGGAGAATGCAGGTTTGAACCGCCGAGTTGTCGTGACGGGCGTAGGACTGGTCTGCGGGTGCGGCATCGGGACCGATGAGGTTTGGCGCAGCCTGCTGGCCGGCAAAAGTGGTATCGGCCCCATCACTCATTTTGATTCCTCTGCCTTTGACTGCCGCATCGCCGGTGAAGTCCGCAATTTCGATCCGCTCCTCTGGATGGAGAAAAAAGAGCTGAAAAAAATGGGCCGGTTCATTCAACTGGCTCTGGCCGCCTCGGAATTCGCGATGCAAATCGCCCGCCTCGAATTAAAGCCGGAATTCGCCGATGCGGCCGGCGTCTACATCGCCTCCGGCATCGGCGGGTTCGACGTGATCGAGCGCGAGCATTCGAAATATCTCCAGGGCGGCCCCGGAAAGATTTCTCCCTTTTTCATTCCTGCTTCGATCGTCAATCTCGCGTCCGGGCACGTCTCGATTCGCTACGGCGCGAAAGGCCCGAATAGCGCCACGGCTACGGCCTGCTCGGCCTCTGCGCATTCGATCGGCGACGCCTACAAAATCATTCAGCGCTGCGCCGCGGATGTGATGATTGCGGGCGGCGCGGAAGCGGCCATCACGCCGATGGGCGTGGGCGGTTTTGCCGCCATGCGCGCGCTATCCACGCGCAACGACGATCCCGAGCACGCCAGCCGCCCCTTCGATGCAAAGCGCGACGGCTTCATCGTTGGCGAAGGCGCGGGCGTGCTGATTCTCGAATCGCTCGAATTCGCACAAAAGCGCGGCGCCCCGATCTTAGCGGAAATTGTCGGCTATGGGATGTCCGGCGACGCATACCACATCACCCAGCCCGCCGAAGGCGGCGATGGCGGCTATCGCGTCACATTGGCTGCTTTGAAAGACGCGAACATTTCCCCCGACGATGTCGGCTACGTCAACGCGCATGGCACTTCGACTCCCATCGGCGACGCGATCGAAACCACTGCACTCAAGCGCGTCTTCGGCGACCGCGCAAAAAAGGTTCCCATCAGCTCAACGAAATCAATGACGGGACATCTGCTCGGCGGGGCGGGCGGGCTTGAAGCCGGCATCAGCGTTCTCACGCTCCGCGATCAGATTCTTCCGCCCACGGTAAATTATGAGAATCCCGATCCCGCGTGCGATCTGGACTACGTGCCCAATCAAGCGCGCAAAGCGGCCGTTGAATACGCGCTCTCCAACTCATTCGGCTTCGGCGGCACAAACGCATCGCTGATCTTCAAGCGCTGGGGCGGTAAGTAAGGGCGGTTCATGTAGCTCAGGTCTTCAGACCTGAGGCTTCTAGCTTTCTAGCGCCATTGATAACTGCAACGAGGCAAAAATGAAAATCGGAGTTTGCGTCAAACAAGTTCCAGCGAAAGACGCCCCCCTCGCCATCGTGGAAGCCGGCGCCTGGATTCGCGAATCCGACATCGGCTTCGAAACCAACGAGCCCGATAGCTATGCACTTGAAGAAGCGTTGCGCCTGAAAGAAAAACACGGCGGCGAAGTGGTCGCGATTTCCATGGGGCCGGAACGCGCCAAGCAAACCATCAAAGAAGCGCTGGCCAAAGGTGCCGATCGCGGCATTCACGTCTCTGACGATCACTTCTACAAGCTGGATCCGCTCGGCTCGGCCCGTTCCATGGCCGCCGCGCTCAAAGCGGAAAATTTCGACCTGATTCTCACTGGCCTCCAGAGTGACGACCAGGGATTCGGACAGACTGGAGTCCTTCTTGCCGAATTGCTCGGACGCCCGCACGCCACGATCATCATGGCCATCGAAGTCACCGATTCGCGGATGAAACTCAAGCGCGAACTCGAAGCGGGCTGGTTCCAGTGGGTCGAGTTGCCGCTCCCCGCAGTGCTTTCGATTCAGTCCGGAATCAACAAGCCGCGCTACGCGACGCTAAAAGGCATCATGGCGGCGAAGAAAAAAGAAATCACAACGGTACAACGCGCATCGCTCGGTGTGCCCGACGCTCACACGCAGCACGTGGAGCGCATCTACGTCCCGCACAAAGCGAAACAAACGGAATTCATCACCGGGCAGCCCAAGGAAATCGCAGCGAAGCTCGTCGAAAAACTGAAGCATGAAGCGCGGGTACTCTAAATGAAAATTCTTCTCATCACCGAACAGCGCGAAGGCAAATTCAACAAAGTCAGCTTCGAAACGCTGGCCGCCGCGCAGCAAATCGTCCAGCACACGAAGGGCAGCCTCACTGCCCTGGTCAGTGGCAAAGGCATCGCGCCTCTCGCCGACGAGTTCGCCGACTCGCAGCTCGACGAAGTGCTGCTGGTTGAGCACGACTTGCTCGAAAAATACACGCCGGACGGATTCTCGCTCGCCCTCCGTCAAATAATCGAAAACACGAAACCCGATCTCGTCCTTCTTCCGCACACCTACCAGGTTCGCGACTTCGCTCCCAAGCTCGCCGCCTCAATGGGCAAGGGAATGATCGGCGATTGCATCGGCTACCGCTACGAGAACGGCAAACTCATCTTCGTCCGCCAGATGTTTCAAGGCCGCACCGCGGCAGATGTTGTCTTCGCAGGCGATCCCCCGTGGATCGCAACGTTCCAGGCCAGCGCATTTCGCGCCGACCTCGTCACCAAACACGCCAGCGGAAAAGCCCCGGTGAAACCGGTTACCGTCGATCTAAGACCCGAGCAAATCCGCACGAAACCGCTCGAGCTGTTCCGCGAAGCCAAACAGGCCGTCGACTTAACCCAAGCCCCAATCCTCGTCTCCATCGGCCGCGGCATCAAAGCGCCCGAAAACATTCCCATGGCCGAAAAACTCGCCAAGCTTCTCGGCGGCGAAATCTGCGCCTCTCGTCCTATCTGCGACGAAGGCTGGCTCCCTATGGAGCGCCAGATCGGCAGCTCCGGCCAGACCGTCGCGCCCAAGCTCTATTTCGCTCTCGGAATCAGCGGCGCCATCCAGCACGTCGTAGGCATGAAAGGCTCGCGTACCATCGCCGCCATCAACAAGGACCAGAACGCCCCGATCTTCGAAGTGGCAGACTACGGAATCGTCGGCGATCTCTTCGAAATCGTGCCTGCGATCATCGAAGAACTCGAAAAAACGAAGTAACCGCCGCACCGTGCTGTCTGCTTTCGACATCGCGGCTCCCACCTTCGAGCATCGATTCGCGCGACGCCGGCGTTCTCTCCGCAAGAGTCTCTCCTGCTGACACTTACTAACAAGAGCCAGTGGCGATCGCTTGCTGATGGGTTGTTGTTGAAGAGTTTCGGTCGTCTCCTGAATGCGAATCCTGGTTTCTGGCCCGACCGTTTACTCACGATGCGTTTCTACGTTCCTGCTCACGATTACAAAGGCGACGAACGCAACCGCTTCGGCCCCGATCTCGCTCAAAAAATCGCAACTGTTCCCGGCGTGGAATCCGCAGCGGTCACGTTCATTGATCCGTTCGTCTGGGGTGGTTTTTCGCGCGGTTTTACACTCGAAAATCACTCGGTTCCTTCCGCCGTCGAACAGGGCTCGACCACCTACCAGGAGATCGGTTCGAAATATTTTCGAACCATGGGCATCCCCATCCTCTCCGGACGTGATTGCACGATGGAAGAACAGTCTCGATAAGCCACGCGTATTGATAGTCAGCGAGGCCTTTGGCCGGAAATTCTATCCTGGCCAAAATCCGATCGGACAACGCATCAAGTACGGCTCCGCCGACTCAAAAAATCCCTGGATGGAAATCGTGGGTGTCGTTGGCAACGTCAAGTTCAAGTCCTTTCGCCAGGATCCCGATGCCCAGCCCGTCTTTTACGGGCCGCTGCTGCAGAGCGAAGTGATCATCAATATGAGCGTTATCGTCCGCACCCGTTCTGACCCGCATCTTGTCCGGCCTGCTTTTCGAAGTGGCGCCCACGGACCCATTCGTACTCGCCGCCACCTCGCTAGTACTCGCCACAGCCGCGCTGCTCGCGTGCTATCTGCCGGCCCGTAGGGCGATGCGCGTCGATCCGATGGTCGCTCTACGCTACGAATGAAACGAACTAGGCCGGCGAAGTTCGGCCTATCGAAACGGCGAGTTCATAGTCTAAGAAACTGGCACCACTCGCTCGGAGAACATCAAATGCAGACGCTGCTTCAAGATGTGAAATATGGCGCGCGAATGCTGGCCAAATCGCCGGGCTTTACGATCGTAGCCGTACTCACCCTAGCCCTCGGAATCGGCGCTAGCACTGCCGTCTTCAGCATCGTCGATGCTGTCCTGCTCAAGCCCCTCCCGTATCCGCACGCTGACCGCATTGTCTTCCCATGGCGCCAGGCGCCTGCCGTCATGGACCTAGGCTACAACGAAGTTCCCTGGGGCGCTCGCACCTTCCAGCACTTTCAGCACGACGTAAAAACTTTCCAGGACGTTGGCGCCTTTGAAGCCGCCGGCTTCAATCTCACCGGCACAGACGATCCGGTTCGCATCGACGGCGTCCGCGCCTCCGCCGGATTCTTCCGCGCGCTCGGCGTCGCGCCTCTCATCGGGCGCACCTTCCTCGACGAAGAAGATCACCCCGGTCGCGATCGCGAAGTGATCCTGGGTTACGGCCTGTGGCAGCGAAAATTTGGTGCCGATCGAAATGCCGTCGGCCGCACCCTCAAGCTTAACGGCGCGTCGTATACCGTCGTCGGCGTGATGCCCAGCGGCTTCGCCTTTCCCCGCGGTGAAGAGATGCCCGGCAGTTTCCAGTTTCCGCGCCAGCCGGAAATGTGGGTTCCTGAAATTACGGACATCTCCCCTGATCGCACCGCTCCCGACGAAATGGCCGTCATTGCGCGTTTGAATCCCGGAGTCACTCTCAGCGAATCCCAGAACGAATTGAATGTCTTTGCCAAAGAGCGCGAAAAAGAATTTCCAGGCGCCGAAGGCTGGTTTTCGAGCAAAGTCACTCCGCTGGCCTCCCAAGTCTCAGGCGAAACGCGCCGCCCGCTGCTCCTCATTTTCGGCGCAGTCGGCGTAGTCCTTCTCATCGCATGCGCGAACGTTGCTAACCTTCTGCTCACGCGTTCGCTGGGCCGTCGCCGGGAATTCACGCTTCGTGCCGCGCTGGGTGCCGCACAAGGCCGCCTAGTCCGCCAGCTCCTCACGGAAAGCGTGCTGCTCGCGTTCCTTGGCGGGGTCGCCGGGCTTTTGCTCGGCGAACTGGCGATTCAATTCGTGAAAGCTTTCGGTCCGCTCAATATTCCCCGGCTCCATGAAATCCGGCTCGATCCCGGCGTATTTGCCTTCACGCTCGTCGTCACGCTTGTTACCGGCTTGCTCTTCGGCCTCGCCCCCGCCCTTGGTGCCACGCGCGAAGATCTTGTTGACACTCTGAAGGAAGGCGGCCTCCGCTCGGGTTCCGGTCCGGCGCGCCAGAAGATTCGCAGCGCTCTGCTCGTCTCCGAAGTCGCGCTCGCTCTCGTCCTCGTCATCGCAGCAGGCTTGCTCGTTCGCACCTTTTTTCATCTGCTCAAAGTTGATCCCGGCTTCAACAGCAGCCGTGTCCTAATTTTCGAGCTCACGCTTCCCGGCACGCGCTATCCGGATAAAGACAGCCTCGCAGGTGTCTGTCGCAAAGTCCTCGATCGCTTGAGCGACATTCCCGGAGTCCAAGCCGCGGGCCTGGGAAGTCCGATGCCCATGAGCGGTGGGCAGGAGTCCTCTGCATTTGCAATTCCTGGTCGCAATTTGGACAAGAACCCCGACCACGCGCCCATGGCTTCCTACACGATTGCCTCTCCCGGCTATTTCTCCGCGATCGGTACGCTGATTCTCCGCGGCCGTCCCTTTCTCGATTCAGACACCGCCGATTCGCAGCCCGTCGCAATCATTAGCAAGACGCTCGCGGATCAGTTCTATCCGGGCGAAGACCCCATCGGAAAATCGATCAAGCTTCCTCCTGACAAATTTCCCGTTCTCACCATCGTCGGCATCGCTGCCGACGTAAAACATTTCACCGTACGCGAATCCACCGGTCCCGAGTTCTACGTCGTCTACACGCAAAAGCCTTATCCCGACATGCTCACCATGCAAGTCGCCCTGCGCACGCAAGCCGACCCTCGCGCCATCATCGGCAGCGCGCGCGAAGCGATTCGCTCCGTCGATCCCACCCTGCCCATCGCCAAAGTCTCCACCCTGTCAACTCTCGTCGACGACTCCATGACCCAACCGCGCTTCTCGATGCTGCTCCTCGCCGCCTTCGCACTACTCGCGCTCTTGCTCGCTTCCATCGGCATCTACGGCGTAATCTCCTACGCCGTCGCGCAGCGCACTCAGGAATTTGGCATCCGCCTCGCCCTCGGCGCCCAGCCGCGCAACGTGTTCTCCATGGTTCTCGGCCAGGGTGCGCGTTTGGCCCTGCTCGGCGTGGCGCTCGGATTCATCGTCGCGTTTGCAGTCACCCGGGTGATGACCAGCCTACTTTTCGGCGTTCAACCCACGGATCCCATCACTTTCATCGCCGTGCCTGCTCTGCTGATGGCCGTCGCGTTGCTCGCCTGCTACATCCCCGCTCGCCGCGCCACCCGCGTAGATCCAATCGTCGCGCTGCGCTACGAGTAGGCCTTCGGCGGCATCATCCTTGCCTCCACATCGGTCCAAGCCCGCCCCAAAATACATGTTGCCATTGCAACATCAATATGTTGTAATGACAACATGGAGGGACGTCCATGAGCAATATCCTCGACGCGATTTTTCAAAGAAGAGCCGTGAAAGTGTTTGACCCCGTAGAAATTCCGCCAGAAACCCGCGAGCAGATCCTCGAAGCTGCTCGCCTAGCCCCCTCAAGCTTCAACATCCAGCCCTACCGCTTCTATTGGATTGAAGCGCCGGCCGCCCGCCGCGAAGCCGCCAGGCTATGCATGAATCAGTCGCCTGCGGCCATCGCGTCTCATCGTAGCCGTCGCGGATCTCGGATCATGGCAACCCACCACCCACGCCCACCTCGCATGGATGCGTACCGCCGGATTTTCTCCCGAGAAAATCGAAGAATCCGAGCAGAAATCCGAATGGGCCAAATGGTTTTTCATCCAGGGCTGGTTTGGCATTCTCGGCGCATTAAAATGGCTGATCTGCCGGCTCGTGAATGTCTTCAAGACCCTCGGCTCTCCTCCCGTCGCCCGCCAAGGCATGTTTAAATGGGCCACGAAGAACACGTCGCTCGCTTGCGAAAACCTGATGATCGCTGCCGAAGCGCTGGGCCTAAACACATGCCCGATGGAATGGTTTGACGGCCGCCGGCTCTCGAAATTTTTGGGCCTCTCGCCACGCCACCATGAGATCGTGTTGGTCATCGCCATCGGCAAAAAATCCCCGCGCCACATTGACCAGCCCCAATGGCGCCGCCCGCTTCATGCCACGGTAGAGGTTCTATGATCCCCATAGACAAGCGGCCGATTCCGTCCGAGATTCTGCGAGATTCGGCGATTGCTCACATCGCGCAAGCCTATTTTTCGATCGCCAAGCGGCTTGAACAAAAAACCGGATGCTCGGCCACGCGCGGCTTCATTCTTTCCACCCTCCGCGGCGGCGCCGCGCTCAACCAAAATCAAATCGCCAAGCTCCTCGGCTTCGATCGCACCGTAGTTCATCGCTCCATCAAAGGAATGATCAGGGAAGGTTTGCTCACCGAGCGAAAAGCCGATTCCGGCCGGGCGCTTCTGCTTCATCTCACAGCCAAAGGAAACAAGTATCGCGACCACTTGATCAGGGAACGCCGCGCCGTAGATGAAAAGCTTCGGCGTGTGCTCCGTCCGCATGAAATCTCTACGCTAATTCGGCTCCTCGATGTGGCCGCCGCACTCGAAATCTGATCGCACATGGCAGTGCACGCTGTGCCGGTACGGCGCCAGAACTGATAGGATACGAACGCTCGGCTTGGCCTTCGCAGCGCGCGTTTCGCGCGATCAGCCCTGCCGGGACGAGCCGAATCGCATGACCACCAAGCCCGTAAAAGTTTTTCGCGAGCCGCGCTGGCCCGCCTTCGTCGCCATGTTTGCCGCGGCTCTCGTCCACCGCTCGATGCCGGAGCGCCTCTCCGTGGGCCCAAGCTGGGGCCTGCTCGTTATCACCGTGGTTCTGCTGATTCCGCTTATCTATTCGAATCACCGCGGCCATTACAATGTCGCCCGCATCCTTACCTTCGTCGCCACCGGCATCATCACCTTCGCTATGGTCGCTTCTCTCGTTCTTTTGGTCACCGGCATACCCAAGCATCTCGACCCTCCTCAGACGCTCCTTCGCTCCGCACTCTCCCTTTGGATCACCAACGTGGTTGTCTTCGCTTTGTGGTACTGGAAAATCGATGCCGGCGGGCCGCTCGGCCGCGATAAAGCTCGCGGCGATTTCGATAGCTCATTTCTGTTCCCGCAGATGATGATGCGTGAACAATCCCAGAACCCGCCAAAAGAGGAAGAGCGCTGGTCGCCCCAATTCGTGGATTACCTGTTTCTGGCTTTTAACACCAGCACGGCCTTTTCGCCGACGGACACGGCCGTGCTTTCCCGCTGGGCCAAAGTGGTCATGATGACGCAGTCCATCATCTCCCTGACCATCGTCACCCTGCTCGCAGCTCGCGCCGTGGGTATTCTCTAATTCTTTTTTGGAGTGCGTGCGGCTTGGGAGGACGGTTTTCGCCTGATCGCGTGAACGAAACTCTAGCCGCATCTTGCGGCTGCACGCCAACAAATCTATTGGATCTCTTTAATTAGACCGATGGAGGGTAAGCCCGCTCGAAAACGCCTGCTTCACCGCAGGTTTTGCAAGATACACGATCGACCAGCCGGCCGCGCCAATCACCAGCGCATGAACGAAAATCATCGGCCCGAGCGGAACCACAGGATATCCGATGAAAGTAAGAATACTGACCACCGTGCACAAAATTCCGATTCCGATACAGCTGATCGCCAGAATTCGCGCCCATTCGCACAATTGCAGCACTCCTAGCGCCAGGCACCCCGCCACTCCCGCCAGCACCAGTAGTGAAAATCCTCCCGCCACTCCCATCCCCGCAATCGACGCGGAAACCGGATCGCCTCCGTCTCCGCCGCCCAGCGCCATCACCGCAATGAAGAAGAAAACGCACGAACCCACAGCCAGAATCGCAGCTCCCACAAACGTAGCAATCGCGATGAGTGTCACTCCGGCAGGTCGTTTCATTCTCGGCTCGGCTAGCACTTCCTCTGACCGTGGATCAGTAAGGGCGCGCCACCCATCGGCGCCCAAACTATGCGCTTCGGACCGGCGGCGAGACATTATACTTAAGTGAATGTCCGAGACGCGTCTGTGAACGTACGAGTTACCCCTCTGAATATAAGAATGCAGGCCTTGTAGTTTGAATTCTGACGCCGCTCTGAATGCCCTGAATCGCTGTGGCGCCGTCGCCATGAATTCTTCCCCTCTTTTTCTTCCCGTTTCGACCGCTCGTGAAATTTCCCGCGACGCCCGGCTGAGCCATGCAATAAGCGCGATCTTCGCGCTTGTCGCCAGTCGAATTGCTCTGTTGAAATGATCTCTCATTTTTTTGAACTGCAGCAGATTGTTCAGCCAGCTTTGCGCAATGATGATGCACTCAGACGTTTTCGGGAATACAGCGCAACCTGTAGGCCGCTACCCGCGTTTTCCGGGCTCGAAATTCTTAAGCCTTCCGGAAAGCCGTGCCGTGCCGCCTATCCCGCCGCATTATAACCCTCAGATGAGCGGCGCGACGTTATCAGCCTGTGAATATTTATCCTTCTACGTGCGAACTTCAATTTGGTAGTAGCATTACGCAACTCAAGTCCCGCTGCGCCGCACGAGAAATCAACGGTAACCGCGTCCAATTCGAGTCTTCTTCAGGCGACCGCCGTCACCACGAAGCGTGGCGGTCTGCTCGATCAATATTTCTATTTCTTCATGTCGCTCCTCATCCCCGCGGTGGTGGTATATGGCTTCAGCTTCACCGTGGGCAGCAGGCTGATTCATCCAGCCATCCCGCCGCCCCCGATCCTCTACGTCCACACGGCGGTCTTTTCCGGTTGGCTGCTATTTTTCCTGTTGCAGTCCGCGCTGGTGCGAACGCACACAGTGCGATGGCATCGCCGCATCGGCTGGTTCGGCGCCGCGCTGGGGGTGCTGATTCTCGTGGTCGGTGTTTCCACCGCCGTCGCCATGGGGCGCTTCAATACCCCTACAAATGCATTCCACCGACGCGGAGTCCTTCCTGATGATTCCGCTCTTGGATATGGTCTGCTTCTACAGCACCTTCACGCTGGCGATTTACTGGCGCAAGAAACCGGAGTTCCATCGCCGCCTGACGTTCATGGCCACCTGCGCGTTGACCGCTGCCTCTTTCGGGCGCTTTCCGGAGTGGCTCCTTCCCCACGAGTTTTTCTATGCCGGCGTCGATCTCTTGATTTTTCTTGGTGTCCTCCGCGACGTGATCGTCAACCGCAGAATCCACCGGATCTATTCTTACGTTCTACCCGCGTTCATCGTGGGCCAAACAATCGTGACGTACACCGTCATCCATAACCTGCCGTACTGGATCAGGATCGCCCACTCAATCCTCGGGTAAACGGCTTAGAAACCCTTTGCCGCCATCCCAGCCTTACTTGCGAGCTCAGACACCAGTTCAACGAACCCGTGCCGAAATTCCCGTAGCTCATGTCCCATTCCGGCCGCCCCGGGGCCGGAATTGACCTGAGGCCAACCTCGCGACCACCTGACCCTCGCGTCGCTCGCCACTCGACCGCGCCGCAACTCACTTATGCCCTCCAATCCCTGGCTGATGGTACATTGCGCATCACGGCAGCACGGGATTCCCTCTGCCGCCGGTCGTCGGAGGCGCAAATGCGCGCATCACTGTTTTATCGAATCGCAGCTGTTCTCCTTCTCCTCTTCGCCACAGGACACACCCTCGGCTTCCGCCAATCCGATCCCGCCTGGGGAGTTGATTCGCTTCTCGCCGGAATGCGCTCCATTCACTTTGACGTGCAGGGCTTCAACCGCAGCTATTGGGACCTCTTCCAAGCGGCGGGATTCTCTGTCGGCGTGTTTTATCTATTCTCGGCGATTCTGGCGTGGCAACTGGGCAGCCTTCCGGCCGCGAGCCTAGCACTCATGCGCGGCGCTCTGTGGGCTTTCGCTCTTTGCTTCGCGGCTATCACGATTGTGAGCTGGCGATACCTCTTTATCCTTCCGATCGCCTTTTCAATCGTGATCACAATCTGCCTCGCCGTGGCAGCATGGCTCTCAGCCAGGCAGGTTTCGATCGCTTCATCCCGATAGCAACGCGGGATGGCATGAAATTGGTCTAATTAAAGGGTAGTGATACGCAGGGAAAAAAGTAGAGAGGCGCTCGGCACCACAAGCGCCTCCTCTACTGCGTCAACGCAAACCGTACCTCACTGGACCACCTGCTTCTCGACCAGTGAAGCCGATGTCGACAAGAATGTCGCATAGGCCGAGTATAACGCGGCTTTGAGCAGATGTCAGGACAGGCAGTTTCCTTGGCTACATCCGCGATACGGATTGAAATCCACTGAGTTTCTATGCTACCGTCACCACGGAACTATGAAGAGTAGCTACAAGTCGCGCAGAGAGAGGTTAGAAAGGAGAGGCCGTGAGCCTCGCCTTCCAACGGGCACCACTCGCTGGTTTTTTACGGTTCCGCGATTAAGACTCCTCGTAAATCAACTGAAATCAATGACATATAATTTTCTAATCGGCGGTAAGCGGCCCCCTGGCGCTGACGCCCAAAGGCTCGCTTTCACTCCGGTTCGGAAAGGATAAAGCGTGCCAGTCGAACGCGAACAGCTTGAAGCCGACGTTCTTATCATCGGCGCCGGTCCCGGAGGACTCGCCTGTGCGCTGCACCTCGCCAACCTGATTGAAAAGCACACTGCCGCGAGCAAGACGCCCGCGCTTTCCCCTGAAAATATTTACGTGCTCGAAAAGGCCCGCGAGCTCGGCGCGCATCAACTCTCCGGCGCGATCATCGATCCGCGCGGCATTGCCGAACTCGTTCCCGACTTCCTGAAATCCGCGCCGCTCGATACACCCGTCACCGGTGACGCGGCCTACTACTTCACCGAATCCGCCGCGCACAAGTTGCCGATCACGCCTCCGCCTCTGGCCAACCACGGAAACTACATCGTGTCGCTCAGCAAGATGGTGAAATGGCTCGGCGGCCTGGTCGAGAAAAAAGGCGTGAACGTTTTCACCCAGTTCGCTGGCAGGGAACTGCTCTATGACAAGAACGGAATCGCCGGAGTCCTCACCGAAGACAAAGGCGTCGATAAATTCGGCAAGCCCAAGGACAACTTCACGCCCGGTTACGAGCTGCGCGCAAAAGTCACGGTCCTCGCTGAAGGTCCGCGCGGCTCATTGACCACAGAACTCGTCAATCGCCTGAAGCTCGACGGCCTCAACCCGCAGGTCTACGGCATCGGAATCAAAGAACTCTGGGACGTGCAACCGGGGCGCATCGACACCGGCTACGTGGCGCACACGCTCGGCTGGCCGCTCAGCTCCGATCTCTACGGCGGCGGCTGGATTTACGGCATGCAGAATAATCGCGTGTCGCTCGGCATGGTTGTCGCGCTTGAATATCACGATCCGCTCTTCGATCCGCATGCCGCGTTTCAGAAATTCAAGACGCATCCCTACGTGAAGAAAATTCTCGAAGGCGGCAAGCTCGTCCGCTACGGCGCGAAGACCGTTCCTTACGGCGGCTGGTATTCAATGCCGAAAAGCTTCATCGATGGCGGCCTGATCATCGGCGATTCCGCCAGCCTGCTGAATTCGCAGCGCCTGAAAGGCATTCACACCGCGATCAAGAGCGGTATGCTCGCCGCTGAAACAATCTACGAAGCGCTTTGCTCCGGCGATACTTCAGCCGCGAAGCTCGCGGCCTACCAGCAGAAACTCGACGAGAGTTGGGTCAAAAAAGAATTGTGGGCCGTGCGGAATTTTCACCAGGCATTTCACGGCGGCCTTTATTCCGGGCTCGTGCAGGCCGGATTGCAATTCGTCTCCGGCGGCCGCGGCCTCGTCGATCCGATGCATTCCGAGGCGGGCTACAAGGAATATCACAAGCTCAATCGCGATCGAGTTCTGGTGGATCAATCCACTCGATTTAAAGGCGACGGCAAAATCACCTTCGACCGCCTCACAGACGTCTACCATTCAGGCACGCGCCATGAAGAAGACCAGCCGTGCCACCTCATCGTCCTCGATCCCAGCATTTGCACAGACCGCTGCGTACGCGAGTATGGAAACCCCTGCCAGTATTTCTGTCCTGCCGCTGTCTATGAGATGGCGACAGAAAAAGATCAGCCCAAACTCAAAATCAATTTTTCGAATTGCGTGCATTGCAAGACGTGCGACATCGCCGATCCCTACCAGATCATCAACTGGGTTCCACCCGAAGGCGGCGGCGGCCCGAACTACGAAGGCATGTAAACTGCTTGCGCCGCTCGCGCCTCGCGATTTCAATAATGATTGCGATGGAAACTAACGAGGCGGCGGTGAAATTCGAAAAATCGTTTCGGATTGTACCGGCGTTCCGCGGCACGTCGCAGGCTGATTTCGAAACGCGCTCAATTTGTCCAGCATCAAGAATGCCGCTTTGAAATCCGAGCTTTCCAGCACGCTCAGATCGCGCCAGTTTCCATCTTTGCTGATCACCCCGTAAACGATCGCGCCGATGATCGGCGTCGTTCCAGCCGGCGCGTTTGGATTGGGGAGGGCCGCATTCTGGATCGCATCGCTCATCTGCGCCGGCTTCATATTCGCGCACCATTCGCGCTGCGTCGCCTCCGCTGGCGGCGCAATCCACTTCGCTTCCGCCGGTGCGCTGGCGATATTCGCGATCTCAATCTGCATCACCGCTTCTGTTCCAGAGAGCCCTTTGATCGACCGCGGATACCAGTGATTTCCCCATTGCGCCCAATCGCCAAACACATACTGAAGGTGCAGCGTCGAATCGTATTGCAGCAGCGGCAAGCCTGTTCTCGTGTCTAGGCAAAGCTCCTGCGTCAAATGCACGCCGCCGTTTCTGGCGCACACCACGTTACGTCCGTTCACCTGCGCAATCTCGATGCGCGTCAGGGAATCGAAGTGATAGACGACGCCGCGCGTAATCTCCATCGCATTGTGCGTCCACCAATAACTGAAGGAGGGAAACGGAGCGTTGCGCTTCGTCCACAGCGTATTCCCATTGGCGATTTCGGTTTGCTTCAGGTGCAGCAGTTCGGCATCCTCGCGCCACTTGTCGGCAGACTGCCAGGTGAACGCGTAACTGCCGCGCGCCGGAGGAACGCGCGGATCGCCACTCGGGTCATTGAAGAATAGCGACGCGTGCAGGACAAAAGGAGCACTCCCAATCGCGGTGAGGTTGGTCAGCTCGTGGGATTTCGCGACAAGCCTTTCCGTATCCGTCTCGTCGTCGACGGATGGCTCAATGTTCGCCGCGCTCAGCAATGACTCTGGCCGCTGCATCGCATCCCGCGCGAACGAAGCGCCAGACGCGAGATCCGTCATCGTCGCGCGCGCGACCCGAATGTGACTGCCGCCGCAGATTGTCGAGACCGCGAGAAGCGCCGCCAGTGTGGTTGCGAAGTGCATCGGAAGCGGCGCAACACGCGGTGGCGCCGCGTGAATTATAGGGGCGGCAATTCAAAAGCGGAAGCCTGGAATGAGTTCTCTTCAAGGAGACACCGCACTTGCGGCGCCTGTGGGCGGTCAGTTCTGGGTTTCGTCACCGCCGCCGCCGAAAGCGCGTTTCAGGGCAGCCCAGAATCCGCCCTTCTTCTTTTGCGAAGAGCGCGGCGCCGACGGGCTTCGGTTCGGCCCGCGCGCAGAGACCTGCTCGAGCTGAGGAGCTTCGACGCGGCCTTTGAACTGCCATTCCGGTTCCACATGGGCGATGCGCACGAGAAGGATCATGTCCGTGGAAGGTTCGCCGGGAGGCGCCGGTCCGTTGGCGGAGAACATAAGCGGCGGCATCACGACTTTATAGATCGGAATTGAGACGGCCGGCGCATCTGGAACTTCGTTGGCCGGTGCGGGCGCATTGGGATGAAGATGGTTGGCGGCGGCGAGCTGGCGGATTTGAATCGCAGGGCCTGGGTCAGGCGCTGCAGCAGGCGGTGGCGGCTCGGTCTGCGGGAACACTGGCGGATTGGAAGCAACTTCGGCAACCGGCGGCGCCTCTGGTTGCGGCTTCGAGATGAGGCCCATTTCCGGTGAGCGAGGGAGCGGACCTGATACGGCCGGCGATTTGCGCGCCTGCAGCGAGACGCACTGGCAACTGCCGGCTACGCCTGCCACGGGCAGAAGTTTTCCGGCAGCGAGAAAGAATTCGCCGGACTGCGGCACGATCAGGCCTTCGCCGGTGAACTGATGTTCGAGTCTAAGCGCGCCGCTGGTCGCAACGACGCAGAGCGAATCGCTCAAATCGAGACCGATGGTGACATCGCGCGGCGCTCCACCGATGTCGATGGGCGTGGCGACGATGGTTGGTGTAAAGATTCTGAGTTGGGCGGCGGCGGGGAGTTGCACGCGCATGCGGCCGAAATTCAACGCCAGCGTGACGGCTGGTCCGGACTGAAGCAGAGTGAATTTCGCCGGGCCACAGATATCGAGTTCACCTCCGCCGGCAAGCGTCATGCGGGCTTGGCCCGAATGGACGGTGATTATGCTGCCGTTCACAACGAACATGCTAGGAGCGCTGGTTGCAGTCCCGTTTGTGGCCGCGGCCCCGCCTTCGACGGAAACGTCATTGCCCTCGACGCGGCCGATCGTGCCAGGCGGCGGAGATTGCTGGGCGCGGAGCGGCGCGAGACAAAGAACGAGGCAAGCGAGCAGAAGGAAGGGCAGCAGCAAGCGACAGACACGCCAATGCGCGGATATTATTCCGCGAGCGAATTGGAACTGAGCGGGCATTGGCCGTCTTCCAGGTCGCCTATACTATACAGCAGTGAATAACGCGACGAAATCCGCCCCTGGCGAGATGGCGCCGAATGCAAACGCCGTTCCCGCGATTGAGATGCCGAAGCTTTCGCGCTGGCGGCGAATGCAAATTCCTGTGATTGCGTGGGCGGCATATTGGTTGGTCAGGGTGCTGGGACCCACGCTGCGCCTTGAAATTCTGGGAGTGCAAAACGCCGTGCAGATCCGGAATTCGGGCGAGCACGGAATCGGAGCGTTCTGGCACCGGAGTATTTTCCCGGCGATCTGGATCTGGCGGAATCGCGGGATCGTGGTAATGAACACGGTGAACTTCGATGGGCAGTGGACGCGGCGGGTGATCGAGCGGCTCGGCTTTGGAACGGCGCAGGGGAGTTCTTCGCGCGGCGCGATTGAGGGGCTGACGGTGATGGCGCAGCGGCTTGAGGAAGGGAAGCATGTGGCATTCACGATCGACGGGCCGCGCGGGCCGCGTTACGTGGCGAAACCCGGGCCGGTGATCCTGGCGCGGCGGACGGGAAAACCGATCTCTGTATTTCACGTGGGGCTCAAGCGAGCGCATACGTTCAAGAAATCGTGGGATTTGTTTCAGATTCCTTATCCTTTTTCGCGTGCGGTGATGTTTGTGGCGCCGCCGATTTATGTGCCGGTGGATGCGGATAGCGAAGCGATTCATGGGAAGCAGAGGGAGATGCAGGCGGCACTTGAGCGAGTGCGGGACGCGGCCGAATCGTGGTTCAGTTTGAGTTCGGAAGAACAGGATTGCGTGCGCGAGGAGTGGAGCGAGCGACGAAACGTAGCGAAACCTCGGCCGGAGGAGAGCCAGCCGTCGAGCGCTGCCAGCACGTAACACGTTTGTGCCGGGAAACGGCAAAGCAAAGGCGCCGGCGAGACGCCGGCGGTACAAAAAGCGAGAAGAACGGTGTCGTGAGGTTGCCGAGGGATTGCGGATTGGGTGTGGTGTTACGTTGGCACAGGCCTTTCGGTTCTCAGGGTAGATCTTTGTACCTCAGGACAAGCCCTTCGTACCTCAAGGCAAGCTCGGAATGCCTGTACTACCTAATGTGATTCAAGTCACATAGAGCAGTGACTACGGTACTTACGGCGAACTGCGCCGCGGGTAGATTGGCGCAGTTCTACGGAGGAAGCCATCATGGCAAAGATGATGAAAGCAGCGGTAGTCGAGAAGTTCGGGCAGCCGCTCGTGGTGCGAGATGTTCCAATTCCGACTCCCGGACCTGGACAGGCATTGGTGAAGGTCGTGGCTTCGGGGGTCTGTCACACGGACTTGCATGCTGCTGATGGAGATTGGCCGATTCAGCCGGTGCTGCCGTTTATTCCGGGTCACGAGGGAGCGGGAATCGTGGCGGCGCTAGGTCCCGGAGCGACACACGTTCCGCCACGCCGCAACATTCCAACGGCCTGCTTGAAAGCAATGGTCGCCTTCCTTCAGATGAGGTGAAGGCGCGGCGGTAATTTGCGAGGTTTGGATCGGAAAAGGGCAAAGGCGCCGGCCGGAGGAAACGTTACAAAAGGCTGAAGGCAAAAGAACGATGTCGCGACGTTGCCGAGGGTTTGAAGGGTTGGTGTGATGTTACGCGGGCACAGGCAGGAATGCCTGTGCTACTGGGTTAGCGTGTCGTGACCTTCGCCTAGTTTTACGGGGACGGTTACCTTTTTTCCATCGCGCATGAGGGTTAGGGTGACGGAGTCGCCGGGCCAGGCGCGATTGAGCAGGAGATTCAGATCTGTTTGCGTGGCCAGGGGCGTGTCGTCCCAGGCTACGAGTACATCGCCGCCGGTGCGCAGTTCCTGCAGGCCCGCTACAATCGAATGAGTACCACCGCGAATGCCCGCTTGCGCGGCAGGGCCGCCGGGCGTGACGCGTTCGACGAGAATTCCCTGCTGCATGTTGAGATGCAGCGCTTCGGCAAGGCCCGGCCACAAGCCGCGGCCTTCGATGCCCAGCGTGGCGCGGCGGACGCGGCCGGTTTTGATGAGATCTTCGGCGACGCGGCGCGCGGTGTTCACAGGAATCGCGAAGCCGATTCCGGCTGTAGTGCCTGTGGGCGCATAAATCGCGCTATTGATGCCGATCACTTCGCCGTGCGAATTGAGCAACGGCCCGCCTGAATTTCCCCGATTGATTGCCGCGTCTGTCTGAATCGCCTCGTCAATAAAAGTGTTCTCGCCGGTTTGCACGGTGCGTCCGAGCGAGCTGACGACGCCGGTGGTAAGCGTGCTTTGAAAGCCGAAGGGATTGCCGATGGCGAGAACGCGCTGGCCGACGAGGAGATTGCGCGAATCGCCGAGCGGAAGCGTGGTGAGCTTGCGTCCCGCGGGGTCAATTTTGACCAGGGCGAGATCGTTGCGCGTGTCAACGCCGATGAGTTTGGCTTTGAAGCGCGAACGATCGCCGAGAGTGACTTCAATCGTTTGCGCGCCTTGAATCACATGGTAATTCGTGAGGATGTGTCCCTCGGTATCAATTACGAAGCCTGAGCCGGCGCCTTCGACCGGAACCGGATTGAAGAAGAAATCATATTCGACGGTGCGGGTGACGACGTTGGCGACCGCGGGCGAAACCTGGCGGTAGATGCGGACGTTCTCCGCTTCGAAAGCGTCGAGCGCATTGTCGGATGGCGTTGCATTGAGATGGAGCGCATCGACGGAGCGAGGAGATGGTTTGCCGTAGCGGGAACCCAGCCAATAAGCGCCGAGCCCGATGATCAGGCCGATGGCGAGAAGACGGATGGCGCTTCGGTCGTTTCTTCCGGTGGTCATGAATCAACCTTCCGTGTGCTTCACGTGCGCAGAACGAGTAGCTGCAATCATCTCACACATTTTCGGCTGGATGTGAGAGGGCGTTCACGAATTGGTATGCGCGGAGGCAGAAGAAAGTTTCTTCAGGATGCGGATAGTTGTTTGAGGCGGGCGACCAGGTTCTTTACTTGGCGGTCGGTTTCTTCTATCGAGACGGAACAGTCGATGACTTCGTCGGCGAGCTTGCGCTTTTCTTCGGTGGGCATTTGTGAGGAGATGCGAAGCTGGGCTTGCTCCTGCGTGAGGCCGCGGGCGAGGAGGCGTTCCTTTTGCTGCTGGGCGGTGCACCAGCAGACGATCAAGTTGTCGAGCTGTTTGTGGAAGCCGGACTCGACGATGAGGGCG
>DATFSH010000025.1:0-2735 GCA_035262725.1 Candidatus Acidiferrales bacterium
CGATTTAGTAAAATTAGGGAAACCTTTTTTCGTGCCATGCATCTAAACTTATAACAACCACTTCGAGGACACACCCCGGGAGGCAGCTAGGGTCCACACCCTAGCTGCTTCTCTCCTTTTCCGGCCGATTTTTTGCGTTAATCGAAACCTGCGCGGTCAAAAACCCGAAAGCTCAAGCCGACGCGCTTCGCTGACCGGGCACAAAACTCTCGAGCGCCGACGCTTCATCAGGAAATTCGGGAAACACCTGGTACAGCTGCGTGATCTTCAGAATTTCTTCGACTTTGGGCGCCAGCCCAATCACGCGCATCGCGCCGCCCTGTTTCACCGTGGTCATGTAGTTGCGCACCAGTTCGCCAATCCCCGAACTGTCCAGATACTCGAGCTGCGTCAGATTCAGGAGAATATTCGTCTGGCCCTGCTTCAGGAGCCCGTAGACCACTTCGCGAAAGGCCTTCGCTTCAAACGACGTCAGCCGCCCACTCATTTCGATCAGAGAAACTGCGCCCGATTGTCGAACTTCAATCGTGAAACTCACGCTCCCACCCCTCGAGCCCCCCCACAAATTTTACTGCGATTGCGTCGAAAGGCAACACGATTCCACACGCGATTTTGCAAACATCTGATTTCATTTTTCCCGCATCACGCAAACTGCGCTCCGTCATCCTCGTGCCTTCGCGGGCGAAGCCTCTTTCCGCCGGAATCCGTCGCAGTGGCGCGCCAAATCCTTCTCGGCAGATCTCTTTCGCGCCAGGTTCGAACGCCGCCGGACAAGATTCATTTTTTGGGTTTTGATTTCCCGAATCTTTCTAGCGAAAGCGCTACGCGTTCGGAGGAATGATCGGGCGCGCAGCTTTGCACCAAAATCCAATCTAAAAGTGAATGGATGTGAGACCGCTACGGGTGATCCGGCAATCGAAGGTACGATACGCGCACCACCGGCCGTTGCATGTTCCATGACGCCGGTACATGTTCGAAGGAAATCTCGAACGCTCGCCGCTCTCCCGGCGACAGCAGCTGCTCCGGCGTCCCCAAAACGGACCGCGTTTCGCGCAACACCACTTGATTCATATCGTCGGCAAACTCCATCGTCAACCGCAAGGCCGCCACGGGCTCAGCACCGGCGTTCAAAACGTCGCCATTCACAATGGTCACTTCCTGATGCAGAAAATTCTCGGCGCGGCTCAACGCGATGTTTCCGACCTCGAGCTTCCGGGCATAGGCCTGTTCCGCCGCGGTCATCGGCGCGTTCGCGGCTGCCGGCCCCGCCGGAGCGCTCTTCGGCCCGGGCATCAAGGCAAGCCACAAAGCTCCGCCTACCGCCACCAGCGCCGCGATCGCCGCCACGATCGTAATCGCGGACACTCGACTGCTCGTTTCCAGTGGCTCCGGATTTTCCATTGATTCCTGCATGAATACCGCTCCGCCGAGGTGCGAAACTCCTGGCTAGCGTCCCAACACCAACCGGTGCGCCAGCGGTTCGGGCAAACGCGCGGCACGCATGCGGTCCTGGACCTGTTCGATATCGTACGGCACGCGCCAGAATTCGATGGCGCGATGGTCCAGATCCGCAATCGCGAAACTTGCACGCGGGTCGCCGTCGCGCGGTTGTCCGATCGAACCGGGGTTCAGCAAATATCTTTTTTCGTCTTCGATTTGCAGCGCGCAATGCAATTCGTGATTTCGCGGGCGGAGTTGCAGCACTTCCAGTTGCGAATCCTGATACGCGAACCCGCCCTGATGATGGGTGTGCCCGTAAAAGGTCACCTGCAGTGTGGAATCCAGTAATCCTTCGAGCGCTTGTGAGGGGGTGAAGACATATTCATCTTCATCCTGAAACGCACCGTGTACCAGCACCATTCCTTCCGCTTCTAACGGCCCTTGCGGCAACGCCGCCAGCCAATCGAGATTTTCATTCGACATCTGCGCGCGCGTCCATTCCACAGCCAATTTGGCTACCGGATTGAAATCATCCGTGGGCATCAACTCCGCCACGGCCTTGTCATGATTGCCGCGAATCGTCACCGCTCCCAGTTCCCGCACCTGGGTCGCAACCTCATTGGGATCAGGGCCGTAGCCCACGACATCGCCGAGACACACCACTCGCTCCCATTTCCCCTCGGCTGCCTGGAGCGAGGCTTGCAACGCTGCCAAATTGGCATGGAGATCGCTAAGAACTAGGGTTCGCATCCTGCTGGACCGCGTTCCATGAGTATAGATGAAGCTGGGCGGCAATGCACAAGCTTAAGTGGCATGTTATGAACTTGCTTTCCCGTAAAAATGACACAAAAAATTTCATTCTCTCCACGAAACATATCGCTAGGGCGTTTCGTCTATACCAGTGCAGCCGGCAGTCAGGCTGTTCGAGGATGAACAGAACTTAAAAACAAACCCCGCGGTGGCAGCCGCGGGGCCAATGACACGCAATTGTTCCGGCTCTTGAACCAGGACGAAGGGTGTCTCGTTCGTGAGGCTACTCCTCTCCACTCGGCGTGTCAACTGTTCCTCCGCGCCACATGCTTCCGGTTGACTCGATTGTGGAAAGGATTACTTCATGAAAACCAGATCGCTCCTGGCGAACCTCACTCTTTGTGGCGCACTCGCCGTCGCCGTACCTCTCTACGCCAAGCCGATGTCGACCACGCTTCCCCTCACGCATTCCGCGAAGATTGGGCAGACCGACTTGAAGGCCGGCGAATACCGTTTCAAGATCGACGGCGAGCATCTCACCATTT
>DATFSH010000026.1:0-78761 GCA_035262725.1 Candidatus Acidiferrales bacterium
ATCAGGATATGAACTGCAGGACTCTCGCACTACTGGCAGCAAGGTCAGATTTGGGACAGGTGTCCATTAGTTACTCTACTTTTTGCTTCGAAGTGTGGATAGCTTGAAACAGCGAACCAAAGCCGGAGTAACCTAACTGCCGATAAGTCGGATTATCGGAAACTGCCGGGCGACGGCTCAGACTTGTGACGCCGCTGTGACCGGAAAGCGGACAAAGTGAGGGATGACGAGGGCAATACCAGGCTATCGTGATTTTCAGAACCCGCGCCGGAAGCACTCAAGAGCAATATAGAGTTATATAGAGTAATTCAATTCGTCCGCTCATAATCCGTTGGTCCTAGGTTCGAATCCTAGCGGGCCCACCAACCAAGCCGCGTATTTAGCTGCGTCGTGGGGCGAGCGGTATCCAACATTGCGCTCTCAAGCTCAAGGGCCGCGTCTTGCACGGCCAAGCAAGTCGTGTGAAGCAATCCGTCCATAGGAGTTCGAGATCAGAATTTCTGGCTCAAGCAGTCTGGAGCGAACCGGCACGATTTTCTTCGATCGACAGGAATTGCTACAGCGGGCCTCACATTCGCGAAGGCCGAGCAAGTCCTTGCAATTGACGCGACGTGACGCAGACGCAAGGTTGCCCGTCCTTGAGCTACTCTCAACAAGCCATAGTCCGACCGAGCGTAATAATTTCGTAGGGTCATTTACCTCAATGCAACAGCCCCATGAACCGAGGCGTGGGTAATTATCTGTCGCGGAAGCACTTCCGGACAACCCCCGCACGTGGCAGCATGAATGCTCTCCACATCCGTACGGCTTCGGGTGGCATGTAATTCGCCACGGAGCCACCGCCATTCGTCCAAATCATTGAAAGGAGATCTAACCGCTATGGGACATTCAAAGAATTCATTCCTTAAGAGAGTCGTGGTCGCCGGGGCGACGTTGACCGGACTTCTCATATTTGCAGGCGCTCCAACTCTGCGCGCTGACGACGACTGCCAGCGACGCGTCGCCAAAGCCGACCACAATCTGCACGAAGCCATCGAGCACCACGGCTACCAGAGCGAGGAGGCAGCGAAATGGCGTCACATCCTGCATGAAGAGCGGGAGCGCTGCTGGACCTCGAATCACAGATGGTGGGATGAAGACGAGCATCGGTGGCGTACGGATCACGATTGGGACGATCACGACCACGACCATGATTATCACCACTAAGGAAGTTCTCCGGGACAGAATGCAGGGAGGCCTCTTCATGAGGTCTTTTTCGGCGCTCAATCTGGCTTTCAATTGTAAGGATACCTACGTAAGACGTTTCTACTAGTTAGAGAGCGGAAACTGAATTCGAAAAATCGTGCCCTTGGAGGGCTCACTTTCGACGGCGATATCGCCTTGATGAGATTGTACGATCCAGCGTCCGATTGCCAATCCCAGTCCGCTGCCGCAATTTTCACCTGACCGCGAATGATCGGCCTGGTAGAAGCGTTCGAAGATGTGCGGAATGTCCCCTGCGTTGATTCCGACTCCAGTGTCACGAATTTCGGCTTTCGCAACACCATCATGCGTCGTCAAACAAATTTGGATTCGTCCACCTGACGCCGTGTATTTGATGGCGTTGTCCAGAAAAATGAGAAAGAGTCTCTCGATCGCCGCAGGATCGCCCTGAATCCAAACAGGCTCATCCGGAAGGTGTTTGATCGCATTGATTTGCTTGGTTTCCGCGAGAACCTTTGCTTTTCGATAAGCGTTATCCACTGCTTCGGTCAAGTTCATTCGGACCATCGGAATGGCTGCGGAGCCTGAATCCGCGCGAGCGAGGTCCAGCAATTGGTCAATCAGCACCGAAACCTTCTCTGATTCTCCTAGAATCTCCGACAACGCTGCCCGATATTCACTTTCAGGGCGTGCCTTACGCAGGGTGATCTCGGCGTTTGTGCGCATCAGAGAAATTGGAGTTCGCAATTCATGTGACGCATCTGCGGTGAATTGAGTAATCCGGTGAAACGATTTCTCGAGGCGCGCGAGCATTTCGTTGAGTGTGCTGGCGAGCCGCTCGAGCTCGTCGCCTGTTCTTGGAACAGTGAGGCGACTCGACAAACTCGTAACGCTGATGCCGCGAGCCGCCTGGATAATCTCGTCCACGGGGTCGAGCGCTCGGCTGCTCATCCAGTATCCGCCCAAGGCTGCTAACAAGAGAAAAAGAGGTACATCGAGATAGAGAAAGCGCCTGAACCCATCGATGGCGTGATCAAAATCTTCGGTATCTGTGGATACTTCGATGTCGTAGGCCTTTCCATTCGCCTCCACGGGAGCGCGCAAGACGCGGAATTGCTCTCCGTGGATTTCGGAATAGAAAGGGGAGGAACCTTGAACTCTAGACTTTCTCGAATCGGCCCAGTCCGATCCAGGTGAGGCATAGATGAGCTCACCGCTCGAATACGCAACTCGCAGCCGGCCACCGTTCCCGTCACCATCGTCGTATTCGCTAAGCTCGTCCTTCAGCGCTGCCAAGCCTTCGGGCTCGGTCCGGGCGATGATTCCCAGAATGCCCGCGAGTCTTCGTTGGAGCCCTGCATCGACCGAAGAGCGAATACTGTGGCTCATTGCGAAATAGGCGGCACCGCCGAAAATGCCGAGAGACACGGCTAAGATCAGCGAATACCAAATCGTAAGCCGGAAGCGAAGCGGAAGTACCTTCATTCTTCTGAATCCTGCCTGACGCAATAGCCATAACCGCGCGCGGTGTGAATGAGCTTCAGCTTGTGATTTTGATCCACCTTTGCCCGCAGCAGGCGGATGAAGGCGTCAAGCGTATTTTCTTCCACATCGGAATCGAGTCCCCAAACGGCTTCCACAATCGCTTGGCGGGATGCAACTCTTCCGCAGCGGCGGAGCAAAAATTCAAGCAGCCTGTATTCGGTAGGAGTCAATTTCAATTCGTGCCCTGCGCGGGATACCTGTCGAGTATTCGGATTAAGTGTCAAATTTGCGATCTTTAAGGGCTTCGCACTCGCTTCCGTCTTTGGGCGGCGGGCAAGCGCTCGGAGCCGGGCTAGAAATTCAGCGAAAGAAAATGGCTTAGTGAGGTAGTCGTCGGCGCCGGCATCAAGGCCTTTAACGATGTCAGGGACGGCATCGCGAGCCGTTAGCATCAAGATCGGCGAGGCATTCCCGATTTTTCGCAGGCGTCTTGCAACTTCCGGGCCATCCACAAGGGGAAGCATCCAGTCGAGGACGATGACGTCAAATTCGTAGTACTTTGCGATTTCAAGGCCCGACTGCCCGTCGAAAGCCAGGCTCACGACTTGGTTCTCTTCTTGGAGGCCCCGTTGCAGCAAGCTGGCCATGCCTCTGTCGTCTTCAATAATCAGAACTCGCATGGTGTGTCCTGCGGCGAATGCAGCCCTTCTTTGCAATGTATACGAAAAGGAAGGCCATCGCTATGCCTCCAGCGGCCGCTCTCGATCAGATAGGCTAAAGTAAAATTGCACGGCAGGCGTGATAATCAACGACAAGACCGTCGATATGAGAATGCCGCCAATAACGGCAATCGCAAGCGGTTGCAGCATCTGCGAGCCCGCGCCCCACGCCAGTGAGAGGGGCACCATTCCCGCGACGGCCGCCATGGCCGTCATAACGATTGGCCGAAGTCGGCGTCGTCCTGCCTGTATCAAAGCTTCTTCGGGCGCGAACCCTACAGATTGAAATTTCTGATTTGCATCCAGGAGTAAGATGCCATTCTTGGCTACGATTCCGACCACCATGATCAGCCCCATAAAAGACGAGACATTGAAGTCGGTCCGGGTGATCAGCAGAGCGAGAAACACGCCTGCACTCGAAAGCATTGCGGACGATAGAATCGCAATGGGCGCTGTGAAAGTGCCAAACTCGAAAAGCAGAACCAGAAAAATTAAAACAAGCGCCAGCACCAGCACTATTACCAGGTCGTGAAACGATTTTTGCTGTTCCTGGTAAGTTCCGCCGTACTCCACTCGAATCGATCGAGGCAGGTGTAGTCCACATATGGCTTTCTGCGTGGCTGCGACTCCGGTGCCAAGGTCTAAACCCTCGAGGCGTGCCGTGACCTCGACGTCACGCTGAAGATTCTCGCGCCGAATTTCAGTTTGCCCCGGAACTTCGGTGACCGTTGCCAGCGACCCGAGCGTTGCAGTGCCTCCGGCCGAGTTCACTAGAGTTGTGTTGCCCATAGCCTCGAGCGATGCGCGGTTTGCTTCCGGAAAACGCACTCGCATTGTGTAAGGCCGGTCGTTAATTACTACAGCGGAAGTGGCGGGTTCGCCGTCAACAATGGCGGACGCCGCTATCGCGAGTTGATCGGTCGTGAAACCCGCTTGAGACGCGGCCGCCGGATTGACTGCGAAAACAACCGCAGGGCCACTCGTTGTATTGTCGATTCCGTTCTGGATGTCCACAATCGGTTTCTTGTTGTTCACGGTGATGTTGCCCAGAGCATCCGCCACACGCGGTGCCCAAGTTGCGAGCAACTGGGGATCGGGTGAAAAGAGCTTTACAACGATCGGTTGCGGCGCGCCGGTCAAGTCACCGATCATATCCTGTAGAAGCTGTATAAAGTCCACATCGAGCGCCGGTTCTTGTGTTTTAACCTTCGTGCGTATTTCGGTGATAATTTCGTAGATATCGCGGTCGCGTTTGTCCTTCAGCTTCACAGATATGTCTCCCGTATTAGGCTCCGTGACCGCCGCGAGGCCAAGCTGCAAACCCGTCCTTCGAGAAGTGCTCTCTACTTCCGGCACCGCGCGCATGATTTTCTCGACATGATCTATTACACGACTCGTTTCCTGGAGCGAACTGCCAGGCGGCATCACGTAATCGAGAATAAATCCGCCTTCGTCCATCGCTGGGAGGAGGCCTGATCCCAGATGGGCGTAGCAGACATATGCCAGCACAACCAGCACCATGCAAAGTGCGGCCAGCCAGGCCGGATGCTTTAGAGCGCGGCGCATCCAGCGTTCGTAAACCATCAGGATGCGCTCGAACATTCCGCCTCGCAGTGACTCTTCTTCGGCGGCTATCATCCGACGCATTTCGTCTACCTGAGAGAGCCCTGCACTGGCCGTTGCCGGAATCTCCTGCGAATTTTTCGGTGGTTTCGTGCGACGGATTACGAGAGTGCCCAGGTTTGTTGTCCAACCCAGCGCAAGCACCAGCGAGGTGAGCAGTGAGATGCTCATCGCTACCGCAAGCGCGCGGAAGAATGAGCCGGTCACTCCTGTAATCGAAATCAAAGGAAGAAACACCACAATGGGCGTCAGCGTAGAACCAATCAATGGCACGGTGAGTTCTTTGAGCGCCTTGTTCGTTGCTTCGAGTGGGCCTTCGCCACCATCGCGATGGAGAACGATATTTTCGACGACCACGATCGCGTCATCAATGACGAGCCCTCCTGCCGCAGCAAGCCCTCCAAGGGTCATCATGTTGAAACTCTGCCCCATGATCTTCAGCGCTATGAACGTGATGCAGATTGTGACCGGGACCACAAGGCCCGCCATCACCGCAGTCCCGAGATCGCGCAGAAAAAGCCAAATGATCAGCCCGGTTAGAAATAGGCCGATGATGATGGCATCCCGCACGCTTCCAATCGATGCTTTCACAATATGGGACTGGTCGTAAAAGAGGGTCAACTCGATGCCGGGAGGGATCACCGAGCGCAGCTTTTCCATTTCCTGGTGCACTTCGTTCGCTACTTCGACGGTGTTGCTGTCCGGTTGGCGGTTGATGCTAAGGAGAACCGCAGGCTTTCCATTGGCGGTCACGACTGTGAAAACTGGCTTCGCCGACACTTGCACCGTCCCAATATCCCGAACGCGCACCGGCAGTGCGTTTACGTCCTTGATCACGATGTCGCCAATTTCTTCCGGCGTCTTTACTTGTGCTGTCACCAGTGTCAGGAACAATTCATGATTCCGCGTAAGCAAACCGGGCGAATCGATCAAGTTTGTGTGATTCACGGCGTCTAGAACATCCTGAACTGTGACCCGGGAACGCAGCATTCGCGCTGTGTCGGGAACAATATGGAATTCCGGCTGCTGTCCCCCTTGAACCAACACAGTTGCAACACCGTTCAAACGGTTAAGTCGAGGCTGCAATTCGTAGGTGGCGAGCTCCCATAGCCGGGTCTGGGGGATTTTGTCTGAAGTCAAGCTGTAGCCCAGAATCGGAAAACTCGCAAAATCCAACCGGTGTGTTTCGATTTGCGCGGTGGTGGGAAGAGTCGTTTGAACGCGTGCCACTGCAGAATTGACAAGCAGCAACGTCTGCGCCAAGTCCACATTCCAGTTGAAGAATAAATCTACTTCGGCTGAACCTCGACTGGTAATAGAACGAACATCCTGAAGTCCGCGAACGCTATTGACCGCTTCTTCGATCGGCCGTGTGATCGTCACTTCCATCTGCTCGATTGGCATCACACCGTTGTCGATGCTAATGATGATCCGTGGGAAGTTGGTAGACGGGAAAACTGAGATAGGGATTGAGAATGCTTCGTAGACTCCAACGATCACTAACACCACGACCACGAACAAGATCGATTTCGAGTGCCGCGCAAACCAGTAGCGCGATCGCTGTTCGAGAACTGTCTCGCGATCGAGTCCGGATAAACTGTCGCTCGGCGGGATGTCACTCATCCGCGTAGACCCCGGAACCTGGAGTGTGTTACCCGCGCTTTCATTCCTTTTCGCTCCCCGCGGCCTCGGACGTCTTCGGCGCCTCCACCAGGATTTTTGTTTTTGCTAGAACTGGTTCGTCTTCTTTGTCGAGCTCGAACGCCCCTACGGTTACCACTCGCTCGCCTTCCGATAATCCATCCGAGATCTGGGCGTCAGTGTCTGTGCGGATTCCGACCTTCACCGTTTTACGAATCGGTTTGTTCGAGGCATCTAAGGTGAAGACGGATGTCGCGCCATCGGGACCAGTGAGAATTGATGCCACGGGAACAACGAGCGTCTTTGGGACAGTCTCACTCACGATGGCAACTCGAACGCTGCTTCCCGGTTTCAGCTTTCCGCCGGGATTCGTCGCTTGTATCCACACCTCTACGGTGGTGCTGTTCGGATCCAGCGCAGGGCTCACAAGCGTAACCTTGCCGGAAAAATCCTCGCCCTGGCCGGGAAGAGATATTTTCGCGGGATTACCCGCTTTTAAATCGGCGGCCTCCTCTAGCGCGACGTGCGCGCGGGCGATTACTTCCGACAAATCCATCACCGTGAGAATCGGAGCTCCGTTGGGGGCCGTCTCTCCGGGATAAATGGGCCTGTCTGTGACCACACCATTGATGGGGCTGACGATTCGAGCGTAACTCAATTGAGCGACAGCACTGGTGCTCTTGCCTTTCGCGGCTTTCAGCTGCCCCTCAGCGGCTTGTAGATCGAATTGCTTCTGCGCGACTTGATATTGATCGCGAGCCTGAGTTAGCGCGATCTGCGCATCCGTTACATCCTTCTGTGAAACCGCTCCTTGTTTGAAGAGCAACTGCCGGTTGTCATAGATTTTTTGCTGAGCATCAAGTTGCTGCTTGGCTAGAACTAGGTCCTGCTGCGCCTTCTGTGAAGCGGTAGCATAGTTTGCTTCTGCCTGTTGATAGCCACCTTGGTTTTCGGTGACGGCTCCAGCCAAGTCCTGATCTTCAAGCTCGGCAAGCAACTGACCGGCCCGCACTTTGCTCCCGCGCTGCACGTAGAACTTCTTAACCGGTGCGCTGATTTTTGGAACAATCGCCGCCTGCTCACGCGGGTAAAGCACGGCGTCGGCATTCACCACATCCTGAATCGGCTTCTCTTCTACCGCCGCCACCTGGACGGTAACCGTGGGCTGGGGCTCGCTCTCTTGTTTCGACGAGCATCCAAAAAGCACGAGCGACGCTACAGCCAACGTCACGGCAGAATACGCGACCATCGGGCCGGCATGTGTCGTCGGTTCGACGAATTGCATTCTTGTGCCGTCGTTTGCTGCCATGGTTCAGAAGCTTCCTGTGAGCGTTTGGAGTGTCGCGAGTGACACGCGATAGCGGAGGCCCGCGTCATCATTCGCATTTCGGGCCATCAGCTGCGTGTTCAGCGCGTCCACCACTTCAAGAGCAGTCGACTCTCCCGCCTGATAGCGCAGATTTATCAAACGCAAGCTCTCCGCCGCCAGATCAGCCGTACGTCGCGAATTCTCAAAAGAGGCGCGCGCCACCGATGCTTCGTTATATGCGCTGTAAAGCTCACTAAGTAACGTCCGTTGTGTCTGGCTCATCTCCGCGTGCGCCACTTCCTGTTTGTACTTCGCCTGGTGCAACTTGCTGCGAAGAGTACCCCAATCCCACACCGGCAGGTTGAAACCAGCCGTCACAAAGTATCCGAGATTAGGAAGCGGACCCAAGGCGCGATCGGCAGCAATCGGACTTCGCAGCGCGAACGAATTAGCCTCAATGCCGTAGTCTACGTCGAGAGTCAGGGTCGGCAAAAATGCCACCTTGGCAGCGAACGCCTCAGCGTCGGCTTGTCGCGTACTCTCCAGCGCTACCCGCAATGTGGGATTTTCTTTCCCCGCCATGCTCTGTACCTCCGTAAACGGAGGCAGTTCAGCGCTCGACTCGAGATCGTCGACGATTGTGAAATTCTCGTTGAGCGTTGGAAAAAGCAAAACGGCCAGATCCAAACGTGCGTTTTCCATAGCCAGCGTGCTTTCCCCAAAACTTTGCTCCTGCTGGCGATACTGAATCTCCGCTTTGATCACGTCCGCATGAGCCGCCTGACCGAGTTGCTCCGCATGCTGCGTAATTTCAAAGAAGTGTTTCGCCTGATCCAAGCTCTGTTGGGCTGTCGCATACCGGTGCTCGGACACCGCCAGCGTGTAGTAAAGCTTAGTAACAGTCACCGTAAGACCTCGGCTGGCAATTTCAGCTTTCGCTCTGCTGATTGCTTCCACGGCTCCCGCGCGGTGATAAGACGTCAACGTATAGTTCTGTGGCGAAAGATCCTCGTGCAGCACACCCCATGCGCGGTACACGTGAACGCCATCGTTTGTGACGAATCGCCCATTCGCTGTCTTTCCGTTGCCCTGTGTCAGGAGAGCTTGGGTCGTTGCGCTTACAGTAGGCAACATCGCATTTCGAGCTTGCACCCGGTCTTCGTGCGAAACCCTCGCGTCAGCTCCGGCCGCAAGAAACTGCGTGTCATTCTTGCGAGCCCGTGCGATTGCGTCTGAGAGGGTGATCGTCACAGGCGGGCTCGCTCCGTCTGCACTGGCCGGCTGCATCAGCTGTACCTGCTGATCGAACTGTGGTGCCGCATTATCCGAGGAAGCCTGCGCGGCGGTTGAGCTAGGGAAAATACATTCCACACAAACCAGAAAGCTCAATGCAAATAGCACATATGGTCTTAAATTTGTATGCGAGCTGAACATTGGCTTCACTACTCCATAATTTCTATTTACCGAAACCGACACACTGACCTCTTTTTATATTAGAGCTTCAAGATGAAAATAGTCTGAAATTTAAGGACTAGCGGGCGAAATGCGGGCATGAAGAATCGCCACAAATCCGTCGGCTACTAATCATCTACGGCCAGCATCTGTTCACGACCGCGAATCCGCCGGTGCGACATGGCACTACCGGAAGGGAGAGGAGGCGACGTTACCGGATAGGCGGCAGCGGCATTTTCAGGTTCCAGCGCTGCGCCGCGTACCATTTTGGTGCATTTGATTGCTATGGACGCGATAATCAGCCACCCAAATTCGAATCGCCTGAAATGTAAGAATCGCCCCGGTAAACAAGCACACCAACAGGACAAATCGCTGCGAACCAAAGTTTTCAGGCAGACTTGTCATGACGACGTAATCTCCTATGGAAATCGGCCCATCCGCAAGCGCTATCTGAGACGACAGGGCGGCGGGTATACAGACTTATATGGGCAGACTGCAGCAATTCGGGACATGCCGCAAGGCTGCGAAACTCAGTTATTTTTCGCCGATGTGATAGACGATTCCGACAGAAATGCGGTAATTCCCCTGCGTGTCGGTCATTTGATTTGGATAGTTCGAAAATCGGGTTTGTTCGTAATCGAACTCAAACAGACGCAGGGCCCACTTGGGCTTGAGTCTCCACTGCACCCCTCCTCCTCCAGCCCACGCAAACGCGCCGCTCGTGAACGTGGTCTTGGGGAATCCCGCGTTCAGAGGAAATGTAAGGCGATCGTATCCACCCCCGAATAGAACCTGTCCGTAGGGAATCAACCTGTGCCGATGGCCAAGGAAATATATACGGGGACCGACCATGAAAGTATAAACCTGCGAATCGCCGTTGACGCCTTTGTTGCGGTAGGTGCCGGTGAAATCTCCAGTAACACCGATCCATTTTCGCAGATTGTGGTCGAGCGAGGCGTTCCATCCGTTCGTTCCAAACCGTGGAGCGTTTGTGGGGTAGAAAGACCGGTAGAGATAAGCTCCTTCCACGTCCCATGCAGGCGTTTGTTGCGCAAGCGCAGGCCGCGTAAAAATAAAAAGTAGTGCGAAAAGGCCGAACCATTTCTTCATCCGCCACTTCCTCCTCAAATGCGTACTGACTGAGACCTTCTATGATGTCGCCGGGCATGAAAGGGTCTCCTATCCGAGTCTGGCACGCAAGAAGAATTGAAAAAGCCCAGAATCACCCAACGACGAAAAAGCCGGGCACCTCCGGTGAGGTTGCCCGGCTCTTTGGCGAGAGAAAAGTGGTGCTTTATTGAACGGTCAACGCAACTGTCGTTGAATGGCTCACCCCTCCTGAAGTTCCCGTCAGAGTGAGAGTGCCCATGACCGGCTTAGGAGTGCCGCCTCCACATCCGGCTACAGCAAACACGAGAAGCATAGCTCCCGCAAGGCCGATTCGCGTGCGAAGCCGCCGCGCCGCAAAAACCATCGCCAGCAACGCCAGGCCCGCTGCGAACAGAACGACTTGCCGGTTCGACGGTGGCAGCGGCTGTCTCGGAACCGATGGCAAGAACCCCATCGAGGTCACCGTTACCTGCGAAGTGATCGGGTTGGTGCCATCGGGCGTAACAGAAGTTGGGTTGAGTGCGCACGTGGTCTTCACCGGCGCACCCGTGCATGTGAGTGCAACCGCCTGGTTGAACCCGCTCACAGGGGTTACCGTCGCGTTGAACATTTGACTCGAGCGGCGAGGCACCGTGACAGACGCTTGGGCGCTGATTGTGAAGTCCGTTCCGGTGCCGGTGAGTGGCACCGTTCGCGGGCTCCCGTTGGCGTTATCCGTGACCGTGATGGTTCCGGCGCGAGCACCCGTTGCGGTCGGAGTGAATGTCACGCTAATCGTGCAGGTCGCACCAGCTGCCAGCGATGTGCCGCATGTGTTCGTTTGGGCGAAATCTCCCAAGCTGGTGATCGAAGTGATATTCAGCACCAGGTTGCCATTATTCTTCAGCGAGATCGTTTTAGCCGGCGAACTCGTGGTAGTCACGAGCTGACCTCCGAATTCCAAGCTCGTCGGCGTCAGAATTCCGACAGGTGCATTCGCCGTCCCCGTGCCGGTGAGTGTGGCGAATTGCGGGCTGCTCGGATCCACGTCTGTGAAAACGAGCTTGGCAGATTCGGCCGAGGCGACAGAAGGTGTAAATATCACGTTCACGGTGCACGACATACCCGCCGGCAAACTCGAGCTGCAAGTACCGCCGGGTGCGATGGCGAAATCCGTCCCGGCAGCGGGAGGAGCGATCGCGACGATCGCAATGTTCGTGATTGAAAGAGCCGTCGAATCGTTATTCGTCAAAGTAACAGTCTGCGGCCCGGTAGGCGCTCCGACGAGTTGCGTTCCGAAATCGACACTTGCAGGTGACACAACCACAGGCAGAATCAGTGGCAACTTCGCCACGAACGCGTCCGAAGTGCCCTTCAACGCGGTTTGAAAGGCGCCGGCCGTGATGGGCCACAGGGTGGAAGAAAAGGTGCTGCCAGTAATGAATACATTGCCGTGGGAATCGATCGCGATCGCATTCCCTTGGTCGGGATCGTTCGGATTACCGTCGCCGCTACCACCGAAATAGCTCGCATAAATACGATCGGCCATTCCATTGCCCTTCGGACTTAGCTTCACGACGAACGGGCTGCCATTTGGGTTGGGCAGCCCTGACGGAAGAACGAATGGCGCAATGGGGAAATCAAGCGACTGCGTGGTTCCCACAACATAAGCGTTGCCGTTGCCATCGGCCTGAATCCCGAAACCGGTATCGCTTCCTGTGCCACCGAAGAACGTCGAATACGTGACGGACGAGTTGCCTGTCATCGTAGTGTCGATCAAAGTTATAAAAGCTACGCCGCTAGTCGCGCCTGCTGTCTGGAATGCTCCCGCAGTTGTGGGAAAATCGAGCGAATTTGTCGACCCTGTCAAATACGCGACATTATTCGGACCCACTGCGATTCCCAGACCTGCATCGAATGTCGAGCCTTCCAGATAGGTCGAATATATCAGTGAGGCTGCATTAGATTTCGTTGTGTCGATCCGCGTGACGAACGCCCCGCCGTCCACATTGCTTGGATTTGCTGTGCTCTGAAATGCATTCATAGTCGGAAAACTGGATACAGTAGATGCCGTCGCACCGGTCACATATGCATTATTCGAAGCATCGACCACAACTCCAACAATCGAGTCTCCAAAACCGAGCGAGTTCGGGTTGTTATTACTATTCGCACCATCTCCGCCAAGATATGTCGAATAGATCAGGCTGGCACTCCCGGATTTTGTTGTATCGATTCTCGTCAGAAATCCGGTTCCTACGTTATTACTCGGCGTCTGCTGGAGTCCACCAGCCGTAACCGCGAACCCTCCGGAGCCCGCGGCGCCAGCGTTTGAAAAGGTCTGACCGCCGATGTAGGCATTTCCACCGGAGTCTGCAGCAACTGCGTTGGCGACGTCGCCGTTCGTGCCCCCCACGTACGATGAATAGAGCAGCGAAGCCGTGCCGGTCAGTGTCGGATCTATCTTTGTGACGAAGGCGGTTCCATTCGGGTTCGCAATAGGAGATTGAATCAACGCGTTTGTCGTGGTTGGGAAATCTGTTGAAGAAGTCGTGCCAGCCACGTAAACCTTGCCGTTGGAATCCAGAGCTACGGCCAACGCCTCGTCGAGTCCTGACGTCCCACAGAGGTAGTTTGAATAAAGCTGCGCTGTGCCCGTAGGATTGATCTCGGTGATGAATCCGCAGCCCGCCACTGGAGCCACGTTCGTCGTTGGCGGGAAATCGGTCGACGTCGTCGATCCGGCGATAAAAGCGTCACCCGTCACGTCCACCGCGATACCAAAACCGGTCTCATCTCCAGTGCCGCCAAGGAAGGTAGAGTAGGTGAGTAGCGGATCGATCACAAGTGGCAGAGATCGGTCATACTTCGCCACCGTGAATGTCACGCGATTCCCCGTAGCGAGAGCGTAATTTGCAGCCACTTCGTGGCGTTCGGCGCCGACCATCTGGTACACGACGGGTTTCTGAAATTTCGCATCGCCATCTGCGGTGTGCGGGATCAAGTCGCCGTGCGAATTGATAGTGAGTTTCTGTGCCCCCTCGATTTTCAGCGCGACAGCCTTTGGATCGGCGCCCGGTGCCACGGTGAAGTCATATTCCAATTGACGCTGGTTTCCATAGAACTCCACATCCACGCCAGGATAGATTCCGGAATATTTCACGCGTCCGTACGAGGGGACGTCCGTCACCCATTTCTCGCGATTGTTCCCGATGAAATAGTTCGACTTTCCGGGGAGTGGCTCCTCTGCAGCGATCGCGGGCGCAGGATTTGCGCCTTCCAGCTGCATGCGGATTACCGTGGTCTTCATCGCCTTGTGCGCTTCGCGCAGCGCGCGCAATGCCGCCGCACGGTGGAGCGGTGACGCGGTCCTCGCGCGGCGATTGAGCAGCGCAATGTCAATTTCTTGAGGCGCCAGCGAAAGCGCATACCCCGAACCGTGCGAGACAAACTTCACATCGCGGGCCGCCTGCCCAAGATTCTTTTCAAATCCCATTGGAATTTGGGCATAAGCCTTTTCCCATCGCGGCGTATCAACACCCGTACTGACAAGCGGAGTAGTCGTATTTTCACGTAAGCTTGAAGTATTTTTACGGATGGCCGCAGGGTGCAAGATGGATAGAAGCATGACACTCGCCGCGGCGAGTAGCGCATATCTTGCCGTTCGAATTCGCAATTTCATTTGGCCCCCTCAAGCCTCTCTCGGTTGCAGTCCGCGACCCCTCGCCTTGGCCGCAAATGGTAGCCCGTTTCAAAATGGACACAGCAAAACTTCTCCCCCGAGTTTCCATAATTGCTACGTATTGTCTAAGCGCAGTGCGTCGTCCTTGCACCTGACATCAGCAGCAGAAACGCCGGTGGATCTAACGGGACCTCTCAAGCGGGACTCAAGATAGAGACTTTAAAGAGAGGCAAGATCCTGAAGCACAACTTGGCAGAGATCGGCAGGCGGAAGCTGCCCTTTGCTCGTGAACAAACGCCGCAACGGTACCTTCGTGAGTACGCTCGAAAGGGTCCTGAATTCATTCGCGCGCATTTCACTATCTAACATATTTGTCGCGAAGCTGTTGGCGACAAGAGCGAGCAATCCTGTCTGACCCGTGACGGTTTCGACCTGAGGACCCGGCTTGTCGCGATTTTCATCAAGAAGATAGATCGCCCGGAGAGGCAACACGCCATCCTCAAATCGTGCTCCACCGTTTTCACGAGAAAGGCGGCGTTTTCCCCAATTCGGAACGAAGGGAGGGAGAGCATCGGCTTTCCCATACAACATTTCCACCGATTCGGGCCAAAGGCACAGATGCGGATAGGTGGGCGAAACAAAGAAGTTCCCGTGCCGCTCGACCAACGCCACCACATCGTCGGACACCGCCGCATACCCGCCCCGCGCAAACGCGGCGGCAGTGGTAGACTTTCCAGCTCCTTCCGCTCCTACAAATGCGACCACCGCTCTGTCGATAACCACCGCGCTGGCATGCAAGCAAGTAACCCCTCGAAAGCGCAGAAGCAGCCCCAGAACTGGCCCCAAGAAATAAGTGGCCGCCTCTTCGACCGACGACTGACTGGGCCAGGACACCCAGAGTTTAGTTCCCTGCCGATCCATCCAAAATTGCATTCCGTCAAAATAGACCAGATGGAAGAGGCGCCCTTCATCGGCGCAGAAGATTCGCAGGACAGGAGTTCCAGACGGACCCGTATAGTCGCTCGTGTAAATCACTGATTCAGGACGGTTTGAGCCTGCCTCGATAAGAGCATCCACGGAACATCCCAGATAAAGCTCCAAATCAGGATGATCTGCGTTAGCTTGTGAAGGAATTAAACCTGGAATGGACGCAGTGGACCGCACCGTAAGGCCGAAAACAGAGTAAGTGAAGCTCACCGAAATCCGAATTTAACTAGAAGTGAAATCCATGGCCAGTTTCTAGATGTGGGTCCTGAAACGTGGAAATCGCCCGCCGTCACGGTTGCCCCGGATTCCTATCCTCTTTGTGAGTTCCTTAACAGTGCCGTAGATAGTGAGTTTAGGGGACACGTACGGCTTCTTCGGTCCCCCCAGAAGGGGCTTATCCATTACGGGCCTCCGCACCTAAGTTATACCGGACTCGTCGAACGGACTGCAACCAAAAGTTAAGGCAAATCGGACGGACTACGGCTTGTAATTTCTCGCTTTCGCGCACGCCATTCAATGGCGGTATACCACCACGAGTAACATAACGATTTACTTCTTCACTCCAAGAAGCTTCGCTCGCCCAGTTCGGAAAACGTTTCAGCCACTCCGCCAGCGGATCACCCGCGAGCGGTGTTTTTGGCCGCCTCCGCACGCGCTCCGGCAAACAGCCTACCATCGCCTCGCGAAGCAAAGTCTTCTCAAGAAACCACGGGAACGGCGGAAGAGCCAGCAAGTAGTCCACGATTCGCAAATCCAAGAATGGATATCGCACCTCTACTGGACGGCGCGTCACTCCCGGATTTTCATGCTCGAATAAGTAAGTCCACTGGGGCGAATCCAGGGATGCGTGGGCTCGCGGAAGAATCGGATGCCGTTCTGATACGGAAGGTAACGTGACCTCTTTCCAGCGTTGCTCAAGACCCATCCTGCGCGCAAAATCCGGTTCGATCCAGCGCGGAAATCTCGGCGCATCATGGTCCTTGCCAATCGCTCGCTTCACCCGCCGGCCAAATCCCTTCCATGGTGCGCGCCGCATAGAAGCGTATCGCACCGTCTCGCGCAAGAGCTGCCGCCACTCCTTGCGCTCAACCAGATCTTTCGCGTGCGGCCACATCTCGCAATCCATCAGGTTGTCGCAGCCTTCGCCAGAAAGCGCCACACGGCAGTCTTCCGAAATCATTTGAAACTGGTCGAAGAGCCCGGCGAAAAACGGTTCGTCCGCCGGCTCCGGCCACATCCAGTCCCCGTTGTCCCAGCCGTCAAACGGCTTCAAATTATCCAGAGCGAGATATCGCGCCGGAATGTGCAAAAACTCCGCAGTCTCTTTCGCGTGCGCGCCATCGCGATCCGGAATCAATGACTCGTATACAAGCGTATAAGCCCGCAAATCGAACTTCTCGCCTGGTCCCCTGGAGAGCGCCCGCGCTGTGGTCGCCGCAGCGGCAGAATCCAGTCCACCGCTGAGTAGAACTCCGACCCGGTCCGTTCGAATGCGATCCTTCACCGCTGCCTGGAACAAAGCCTTGAATTGTTCAATGTAATCATCCGCATCGCGATAACGAATGCGCCCGTTGGTGGGCGGACTCCAGTAGCGCTTCAGGAAAAATTCATCTTGCGTAATCGTCAGCGAATGCGCGGGCTGCAGACGGCGCACATCACGGAACGCCGTCGTTGCGTTATCGAAGTTCAATCCGAAAAGCAGAAAATCGCCGATCGCAGCCTCGTTGACGTTATCCGACACGCCCGGATGCATACGCACGCAATTCAATGCGCTGCTGAACACGAACTGATCGTCGAGATCTGCGTAATAGAATGGCTTAATGCCAAAGTGATCGCGCGCGCAAAAGAGAGTTTTCCGGCGGCCGTCCCAGATAGCAAACGCGAAGTCACCGCGCAGATGGCGCACGCATTCCGAACCCCATGCCGCATAAGCATGAAGAATTAAATCGGAGTCCGCAGCAATCCCGCCGCACTGTCTTCCCGCCTTCTCAATATCCGCGCGCAATTCGTCGCGGCTATCGAGCCGCGCATCCGCTGTAATCCAAAACTGCCCCTCGAGACTCGCAGGCTGCTGTTCGTTCAGCGATTCCCGCGTCGTCCGCAACATCGCATGGCCGAATCCAATCGCACCACCGAACCACATATCGCGCCAATCCGGCCCGCAGTAATCGAGAAAATACGTCAGGTTCCGAAGAAGTGCCCTCTGCACCGGTACGCCCTTGCGATCGAAGATTCCGGCGATTGCGCTCAATTCGTTTGCGTCCTCATCGAAGACTCGAAATGCTCGAACGGAACAAAATGCAGATGCTCAGTCCCGCCGCTATCGACAACGTTGCCTTCCATCTCTATCCAGGAGTGCGCCTCGAAACGATCTCCTTCTTTCCTCGCCCCGATTCGGATTGCTGCATTCAGGCTCCGGCGCCTGAGCATCCGGCAGAGAACGAGCGACTGTTCCAGGCAACTGGTTCGAAAAAAAAGATTCACGGCGGTGACAGCTTCGAGGTGCGCGATTCGCCGCGCGATGTTCAAAGAATTTGCTTCGAGAGCCTTCGAATTCCGCGTCGAGGTGCCAGCATCCTTAAAAACTGCCCGGCAAATCCGGAAACCAAGCAGGCGCACCGCAAGCCACGCAATGAGCAAACCCGCCGCAGCTTCGAGCACAATTCCGCGCTCAAATCTGCTCAAACGGCGAAACCTGCGCCACCTCCGCATCATCGCTTGAACCCTTAGCCTTCGAAAAAGTCGTGCGCGCCTCAGTGAACGGCCCCGGGGCTGGTTACCGGTCAATCCTCAAGGGCCCTGAGGATTGCCTTACAACGCTCCACCGTCGCTCAAACGGCGGAAACGGCTCTAACTTCAATCAGTCCTTCGTTACGCATTGATTCCAGCAGCGCCAGCAAATCCTGTTCGCACTGCCCTGTTTCAACTTCATATTCGGAGAGCAACGTGTCGCGAAGTTCGCCGATGCTTCGTGGCTGCTGCAAAAGCGTCCAGACCCGTGCTCCCACCGAGTCCAATCCATAGTACACGGTGTTCTTCAAATTCAGAATAGCGGCCTCTTCTCCAAGGGGACAGGAAACCTGCTCCTTCGCCACTACAACGGTTGAACTCGTGCGGAGAGACTCGTACATAGAAGTTTCCACCTGTGGCGTCACCCGGTAATTGAAGGACCCGGTGTTCGGGAGAAAAAAGCCCATCCGCCGCGGAGCGCGGTTCCGCTGCCGGTTGCCCATCCACCTACACGCCCTTAACCATTCTACTGGGAGTCGAAGTCTACAATCAATGAGGGAACTGGATTCGTCCCTGCAAAGTCGGTATAACGGGACCCGTGAACGATTCGCGCGTCATTACGGTCGAATCCATCGACAAGTTCTTCCCCGCGGCTCTTGCGGGTTGGCGAGCCTTGCTCCAACCCATTTCCAGGCCCACGGAGAAGGCTCTCTCCAACGTTTCATTCGTGGTACGCGCCGGTGAGGCGGTTGCGCTAATGGGACCAAACGGTGCCGGCAAATCTACGCTGCTTCGCATACTCGCCACGCTGATTATTCCTACGCGCGGCCACGCCACAATTGGCGGTTTCGACGTGGAACGAACCGGCGCCGAGGCGCGCAAGCAATTCGGTTATCACACCGGGTGCGACGAAGGGTTTTACACCCGGCTGACGGCGCGGGAAAACCTTATCTTCTTTGCATCGATGAACGACATCACCGGGGCTCTCGCGCGCGAACGAATCTCACGCATATCCACGTGGCTGGGACTGGACCCGGAACTGGATCGCCAGGTTCGAACGCTTTCCACAGGAATGACGCATCGTCTCGGATTGGGCCGCGCCATGCTGCATGAGCCCGGAATCCTACTGCTCGATGAGCCCACAAGGAGTCTCGATCCTTTGGCTGCGTCTGACTTTCGCCGCTTGCTAAAGGATGAGATCGTTTCCCGCGAAGGAACCACGCTCCTGTTCGCTTCTCATACTCCCCGGGAAGTGGAAGAGATTGCTGATCGAGTGGTCCTGCTCGATGAGGGGCGCGTAGTCGCGAATGAGACGCCGCAGGGTCTGTGCTCTGCCGCTCAAGCGCGCACGCTGGATGAAGCAATTGGCCGGCTTGTTCGTCAACCGGCGCACGCGGAGTCATTGCAATGAGCGCCGCCATCAATATCCGCAAATTGATAGCCTTTTTTTATCGTGACTTCGCGATTGCCCGGGGATACCGCGGCGCATTAGTCCTCGAGACGTTCGAAGCGCTGTTTGGCGTCGCCACCTACTACTACCTCTCGCGTTTCGTGCAATCCCCGGACCTCGCGCGCGCCCTGCCGGCCGGCACCAACTATTTCGCTTTTGCCCTGGTGGGCTTTGCGTTTTTCGATTATTTGAATGTCTCGATCGACGCATTTGATACCAGCCTCAACGAAGCCATGCAGAATCGCACGCTCGAAGCTCTGCTGGTCACCCAGACTCCGTTGGTTCTGATTCTCGCCGGCTCGGCTATCTATCCGTTCGTGACCCTCGCGCTGCGAACTTGCGTGTACCTCGCGTGGGCTGCTTTGCTTTTTGGCTTCGCGCCGCGTGCGGCCAACTGGCCCGGAGCTGCGGCGGTCCTGCTGGCTTCCGTTCTCGCTTTCGCAGGGCTCGGAATCCTTTCCGCGAGTTACCAGATCCTGTTCAAGCGCGGGAATCCGGCGAAGTGGATTGTACTAGGAGTTTCGGGATTACTCGGCGGGATGATGTATCCCGTCTCGGTTCTGCCCAAACCTTTGCAGTTGGTAGCGCGCTTGATCCCCGTCACATATTCGCTCGAAGGGATGCGGGCTGCTTTGCTCGATGGCGCAGGATGGAGTCAATTTGGTCTTTCCATTTTGGCTCTACTCGTCTTCGCCGCGATCCTCTTGCCGCTTTCCTTCTTGGTTTTTGCTTGGGCGCTCAATCGAACCAGGGTCACCGGCACTCTCACCCATATTTAGAGTTCGACACCTTCGGCGGTTTCGAGTGTCGCTTCTTGTGATTCATCACCGCCTCGAGTACAGTTTGTCGCGGTTGAAAGGTCACCGATGAAGGTTCCGCTTCTCGATCTGAAAGCTGAATACCACGAGCTGCGCGACCAAATTCTTCCTGCGCTCGATCGCGTCTGCGAAAACTCCGCCTTTGTGCTGGGCGAGGAGGTGGAACTGTTCGAACACGAGTTTGCTAACTACTGCGACGTGAAGCACTGCGTGGCCTTGAGCTCGGGTACTGCGGCTCTTCACCTCGGCTTGCTCGCCCTCGGCGTTCAACCGGGCGACGAAGTAATCACCTGTCCGAATACATTTCTCGCCACCGCCGAGGCGATCACCTACTGCGGCGCTCGTCCAGTGTTCGTGGACATCGATCCGTCAACCGCCAATCTCGATCCCGTGCGAATCGCGCGCGCTGTCACGCCGCGTACCCGCGCCATCATTCCCATCCATCTCTACGGCCGCCCCGCGGATATGGATGCCATCCGTTCCATCGCTGAAAATCTCAAGCTTCTTGTTCTGGAAGACGCGGCCCAAGCGCACGGCGCCAGATATCGCGGGCGCCGCGTCGGCGGCCTGGGCCAAGCCGCCGCGTTCAGTTTTTATCCCAGCAAGAACCTCGGCGCCTATGGGGAAGGCGGGGCTCTCACGACGAACGACGATTCGATTGCGAAATATGCTCGCGCCGCCCGTTCCCACGGCCAGACCGCGCGCTACGAACACGAATTTGTCGGTTACAACTATCGCATGCAGGGATTTCAGGGCGCCGTGCTTCGCATCAAGCTGCGCTATCTTGATCATTGGACCGCGCGCCGGCAGGAAATTGCGCGCGAGTATCGCCGTGTCTTTGCCAGTGCAAAGCTGGGAGTGCCCAACGACTCGCCGCAGGACGAGTCCGTTTATCACCAGTTCGTAGTCTTTGTGAATAACCGGAATTCAGTCATGTCGCAACTCGCCGCTCGAGGAATTGAAAGCGCCATCCATTATCCCAGGCCTCTTCACCTTCAGCCGGCCTACTCCTCGCTCGCTTACCCACCCTGTTCGTTTCCGCTGTCCGAACGTGCCTGCGACCACGTCTTGAGCCTGCCGATTTATCCCGGCATGACGCCAGATCAGGTAGCGCACGTCGCAAACTCAGTTGTGGAAGTAGTGGGAACGAAGTAGCGGCTAGAACGAACATAACCGCCGCCTCGTAGCGATAAACTATGCGCCCGCTCGCATCATTGATGCGGGGACGCTTGCTCACCCGTTTCGCGTTTGGGTGTGGGAGGAAACCCGGCGCCGGACGCGCTTGCCGATGTGCGCTCGCGAAGCATCTCGGACATTCCATCAAAAATTTTCGCGAAGGAATCCCGCAACGTCTGATCAGCCGAGCGCATCATCGATTCGATGACGTTCTGGCCATGCTCGTTGAGCCGGCGAACGGATGATACGCTCCAGGAATCGGAGGCGTTATTCAATCGTTCCTGGTATCTACCTTCTGCCTCCTCGCTTAACTGATTCAGTTTTGTGCTCCAGTCCTGCTCGTGTGCATCCCGCTCTGCGCGGTACCCGTCCATTGCTGCGCTAAACTCGCTGGCAAGCGCGCTTCGTCCTTGCGCGATCCGGCTTTCAAAATGCGAGCCGAACTGCGCATAAAACTGGTCAAGTGAAGAGTTTGCGTTTGCTTCCAGATTCCGCAGAAGATCGGCCGAAGTTTTCTCGAATTCCTGCGCTCGTTCCTGCACGGCGGCACGGGTTTTCTGGCCGAGGATATCCATTTCCTGGTTGGAAATTCCGCGCACGATTTCGCCAAATGATGCAGCTGCCGTCTCCGCTGCGGCTTCCAGCCGGGTTTTCGTCCGGGCCGCCACTTCGTCGCCGAGCCATTCTATGTTTTCGCTCACCTTCGCGACACGCGCATTCGCTTGCTCTGTGAGCCGAGCCTCGAATTTTTGAGCTGCGTCGTCAACTTTGGTCTCTAACCCTGCATTCGCATTCGCGAGCGCTTGTTCCACAAGCACCTGCAGGCGGGAGCGCGTCTCCTGCTGAAACCACTCTGAGGCCTGGCTCAATGCTTCCGTCGCCGAGTGCGAAGCTCGCACACCGCTTGCATCCAGCTCTTCATTCCATTTCGTTAAAGCTTGCGTACGCGCGGCTTCAAAATCGCGTTGGATTTCGGCAAGCGTGAAGACCATCCGCGATGCCACATCGCGCTGATTATTCTCCGACATCTGCCGCAGCCTCTCGCGATGCAGCCGCAATCCTTCTTCCGTCTGCAATTCGCGCGCGTCGAGTTCGCGCAGCAGCGCCGGAACCCGCTCGAGATGGGGCGCGAACTTCGCTTCCATCTGCGCTACGGCTCGCTCCACCTGCTGGTTGCCCATCGCTTCAATCGCCGGCGAGATTCTCTGCGACATTGCCGAAGTCATGGCTTCCACCCGCCGCGACATCTCGGCCGTCTGTGCGTCCAGCACGTTTTCGAGCCGCCGGTGCAGTTCGTTCAGACTGTCGTGCCCCGCGGCTTCAAATTGCGCCGAGTTTTCTCGGATGCGCGTCGCGGACCGCTCCATTTCTTCGAGGGAAGAACGCGCCGCGGCTACTTGCGTTTCCAGGCCAAAACGAATTTCAGCCAGAGTTTGGCCGGCCTTTGCTGCCGCGTTGTTCACCGGATGAATCAATTCGGCAAACCGTTCGCTCATTTGGGACTCTTCTCTCCGTTGCACTTCCTGCGAGCGCTGCGACAATTGCTCCACCAGCCGTTGCAAGCTGCCATCGAGCGATGATTGCAGCAGTTCGCTCCATTCCGCTTGAGCGAGATTCATTTCCGATCGCAAACGGCTGCGCCAGGCATCCAATTCGCTTTCGATCGCCCCGTCCGTTGTCTTCGCAAATTCTTCCTTCCACTTTTGGAACGATTCATCGCTCGCCGTCCGCCGCTGTTGCTCCAATTCATCTGCGTTCTGCCGGATTCTTTCCTGCGCGCTGGCGGCCGCGCTCTCCACGGCTTTCTCCGCGTGACGATTGAGTTCCGCGCGCAACTCTCTCAGAAACGGACTGTCCGGCGCGGGAATGAAATCAGCACCAGCATCTGACCCAGCCAGCGAACTGCCCTGAATCGAGTTGTCCTTAACATCTGTCATTGGTTTTCCCATGTACGAGGCGGGCCTCGCCGGAATGGCGCCGGAGTTTGTTTCCTCCACGGCGCGGATTTCTGTCTGCTGGGCCGATGTTTCCGCCGTCCGCTGGTATGACGGCACCTCCAAGGACCAGTCCGCCGGCGGCGATTCCAGTCCCCAGATGTTTTCCGGGCTTTCAAGCTCCACGGCAATCTGGAAGAATTCGCGAACAGAGTGAGGCCGCTGGATCCAAGCCACTCGCGCCCGCACGTTGCGATGCGCGGAGTCTTTCGGCGTCTCGATCGTGAGCCACGTGTTCTTGGGCAGATGATGTTTCGATGAGTACCGGCAGCCGTGGAGATTGAAATTCAGCGTCGACGTGCGTTCTTCAAACGGCTGCCCCAGCAGATCACTTCCCCGTATCACAAGAGGAAGTGGTTCCGACACACGAGCGCTGCGTCGTCGTTCTGTGCTGGATTGCTGCGTCGATCCCACTGACGGCACCGTTTCCTGGAGCCTTGAAGATGCGAGCATAACACTCTCAGGTGACTGGGTCGAGGGCGGAGAACTACTGCTTCGTGTTGAAATCTATGGTTCTATGAGTTTACCGCGCCGCACTAGGACTCATCTAACCACTCCCGCGGCCGCAAGCCCGAAATCGCCCGACTATGATTTTTTCTTGGTTTTCTTGGACGATAGTGACGTGGCCTCGCCGCTGCCCATCGCCGCGAGTCCGTCTAGCATCTGCTTCGCCTGCTCTGCAATCGGAGACCCGGCCGGCGCTGTGTCAATCGCCTTCTGATACGCTTCAGCTGTGCCCGGCGGAATTTCGTACGTCATCTTATCGCCTTCCTGTTTCGGGGTGATCTCCGCTGAAAGCGCTCCGCCCAACAGGAACCAAGACTGCGCGTCTTTCGGATCCAATTGCGTCGCCTTTTGTAGAGGCGCCACCGCGTCCGGCTGATGATTTTTGTTGCTCAAAATAATTCCAATGTTCTTCCAGCAGCGGGCCGCCGATGCAGGATCGGCGGCGGCGGCCTTGTCGCAGGCGGCAGTGGCAGTCGCCAGTTTTGTCTTGTCCAGAGTCGGCTGAGCGGCTGCGGCATTCGCAAGGCTTGTGCTCAGGTGCTCGTAGAACGCCGCCTGTGGTTGAAGCTCCGCCGCTTTTGTGAAGGCTGCGGCTGCCTCATCATAGCGGCCTGCGAATTCGTAGGCTTGGCCAAGGTTTGACCAGACGATGGCATGGGTCTTTGTGTCTTTCGGCTGCACTCCCTGCTCGGCCGTCTGCAACTCGGTAATAGCTGTCTGGTAGTCTGCGCTCAGCTTGTCTTTGATTCCGCTTTGCTGGTCGGCGGGTGCAGTCTTCAGTTGTGTGCGAAGCGCCGAGGAATCATTCATCGCAGCCATTCCGGCGTCGAAATGGGTCTTCATACTCTTGAACTTATTCTCTTCCTCTTCCCGCTTCTTCACTTCTTCCGCGCTCGGCCCCTGCTGCGCCATCACTTCCTTGAAATTCAGCTTGAACAGATTTTCCTGATCCTGCACCACGCGGAACTGCAGCTTGAAATCCAGGTGGTCCTTCTCGTTTGTCAGCGTGAATAGGTAGATGCCACTCAGCAATCCCAGTTGCGTGAATCGCCCGTTCTTGTCCGTCTTGGTCGTATAGGTCTGGCCGGTGTCCGGATTCTTGATCTCCACATTGACGTCCGGATACGGCTTGCCGTCCCGGTCAAGAATTTCACCCGCAACGCGCCCCGTCCCCTGCGCTTGCGCGATCGTCGCAAAGGAAAGCGCGAGAATCAGTGCTATCCAGGCTGGAATCATTCGCCGCATGAGATGTCCTCCTGCCGTCGGGTTAACGCCGCAATCTACCAAGCCGCCACGCCCTGGCGCAATTCAATTATCGCGCAACTCGGGCCCGCCCCGCGAGCCGATCCCGGTATGCTATCGGATCAGCTGCGCCCGCCCCCGCAAAAGCCCGTAGCCGCAACCGGCAACTATCGCATACTCCGCACGCCTCGTCCTCAAATTGATAGCATGACCATGTGCGCTCGAGCGGCGCACCCAGCTCCACCCCCCGCCGCACGATTTCGCTTTTGCGCATCGCGATCACCGGCGTCGCAATCTCGATGCGCGTCTCCGGCCGTGTCCCTTCCCGAATCAAATTTTCAAACGCCCGGTAATACTCCGGCCGGCAATCGGGATAACCCGAACTGTCCTCTGCCACCGCCCCGATGAAAATCGCGCTCGCCCCAATCACTTCCGCCCAGCTCACCGCCGCGGCGAGAAAATGCGCGTTGCGAAACGGCACGTACGTCACCGGAATCGCCGCACCCGCTGCCTCGATCACCTTTTCCGATTCAGGCACTGCCATTCCCGCTTCCGTCAGCGCCGACCCGCCGATCTGCCTGAACACGTCGAACCGCACCGCGAGCCGTTCGCGCACTCCGTAAAAATCCGCGATCTCATCAAACGCCCACCGCTCGCGCTTCTCAGTCCGCTGCCCATAACTCGCATGCAATAGCGCCAGGCGGTGCTTTTGATTTGCAATCGCCGTCGTCACGCACGAGTCCATCCCGCCGCTCAACAACACCACCGCCTTCGGTTTCTCGCTCATCACTCTCCGCTCATCACTTCTTCCTCAGACTCCCTTCATCGCCGGATCCCAGACGAACTTATGCAGCTGCAGCCCCAGCCGGACCTGCAAACCATCCGCTAGGATCCATTCCACCAGCTCGCGTGCCTCAAGCCCCGTCCATTTCCCCGCCGGGTCGGGAAACACCGGCGAGAACAGCACCTCGCGCACCCGCCCCGCAAGCCCGTGCTCGCGACTAAAATCGCGCGCAAATTCATAGTCCCGCCGCGTGGAAATCACAAACTTGATTTCATCCTTCTCGTCAATCGCCCCCAGATTCGCGAAATCAAACGTATCCGCCTCTCCCGAATCCGGGCACTTCATGTCCACAATCTTGATCACCTCGCGCGGCAGCGTTCCCACGAAGCGCTCCCCACTCGTCTCGATCATCGTCGTATAGCCTTCGGCGAGAAGCCGCTTCGCCAGCTCCGGCATTTCCGCCTGCAGAAGCGGTTCACCTCCCGTAATCTCCACTAGCGAAACGCGCCGTCTCGCTTCGCCGCCCGAAAGCTCGCGCACCTTCTCGATCACTTCATCCAGCACAACCTTCGCGCCTCCATAAAACGCATACGCCGTATCGCACCACGTGCAGCGAAGATTGCACCCCGTCAGCCGCACGAATATGCAAGGCAATCCCGCTCGCGTCCCTTCGCCCTGAATGGATTTGAAAATCTCGGTGATGACCATCGCCATGCGTATACGTTCAGCCCCAAAAACTAAGGAGCTTTCTTCAGGGCCTTCTGCTGCCTCGCGAGAAAAGCGACAGCCGCTACCATCACAACCGCTTCCGCCGCAGTTATCACAGCCGCCAGCCGCCAGTTCCAGCCAAACGTAACCCACCCAAACGTCGTGAACAGCGCCGGCACCGCAATAATGTAAAAAGCCCGATTCATCGGAGAAGCTTCTTACGAAGCTTGATCCCACTGCTGCCGTTATTTCAAATCTGAAATTTTAAATTTCAAATTGCATTTCCCGATTTAACCGCACGGCAATCGCGACTATCTCACGGCCGGTACGTCGCCGCCGTCACATCCGTTTCCCACACCGTAATACTCGATACCGCCGCGCCATTCGCCGTCTGCTTCAATTGCTTCGCCGTCTCTTCACAAATATGCCGCGCGATATTTTCAGCCGAAGGATTCACCACATCAAACGGCTTCAGCTCGTTCAAATACTTGTGATCGAGCGCCTTGATCACGCTCTGAATCACCTGCTTCAAATGCACGAAGTCATAGAGCAGCCCCACCGAATCCACTTCTTTGCCTTCCAGCGTCACGCGCACCTTGTAGTTGTGCCCGTGCAGATCCTCGCACTTCCCCTTGTACCCACGCAGCTTGTGTGCCGCTGCAAAAGTTTCATCCACATAAACTTCGTACATGAATTCCTTTCTCGAAAAACATTGACAGTAACTCGCCGAGCACCGCCCGTGCGCTCGCCTACTTCGGATGATTTTCCATGAAGCGCGCCACTTCGGCCAGGTCCTGCGTGGTCTTGTAGGGAGGCAGCGACTCGAGAAAAATTCTACCATATTGCATTCGCCGGATGCGGTTGTCCAAAATCGCCAGAATCCCGCGATCCGTCTTCGACCGGATTAGCCTGCCGAATCCCTGCTTCAGCGCGAGCACCGCCTCCGGCACCTGATACTCCGCAAACGGATTCCGCCCATCCTCCTGCAGCGCTTTCACCCTCGCCGCCACAACCGGATCGCTCGGCACAGCGAACGGCAGCTTATCGATAATCACGCAAGAAAGCTGCGCTCCCGGCACATCCACGCCCTGCCAGAAACTCGTCGTCGCGAAAAGCACCGCATTGGGTGTTGATTTGAAACGGTCGAGCAGCACCGTCCGCGGCGCGGTCCCCTGCAATAACAATGGAAACACAACTCGCGCGGATACCCGCTGGTGCACATCTTTCATCTGCGCGTAGCTGGTGAACAGACAAAACGCGCGGCCCTCGGAAATTTCTAGCATCCGGGTGATTTCATCTGCCGCGCTCGCCGAGAACTTCGCGTCCCGCACATCCGGCATCGTGGGCGGAATGTACAGCAGCGCCTGCTCCTGAAAATCAAATTCCTGCGGCAGCACTTTTTCATTGGCGGGCTGAATTCCAAGCCTCTGCTTCAGGTAGTCGAATCGCCCGCCCACCGCGAGTGTCGCCGACGTCAGCACCACCGTATCGAACTGCTCGAACAACCGCTCGTGCAAAATCTGGCTCACGTCGATCGGCGTAGCCGCCAGAAACACGCCTTTGCCTCGCCGCTCGTACCAGTAAACGTAGCTTTTCTCTTCGCTCTCCAGCAGAAATTCCAGCTCGCGCCGGATTTCCGACGCCCGCCGCGCCAGCGTCACCACCTCTTCTGGCTTCGGTGAAAGCGCCGAAAGTTCCGTCTCAACTCGCTTCGCCGCACTCGCCAGCTCCTTGTACCGTTCCAGATTCCGCTGGAGAAACGCGCCGCGCTCGGCCTGCTCAAACGGAAAGCGCCCTTCCCGTTCCGGAAAAGTTTCAAAGAAACTGTGCCCTCGCTCGCGCATCCGGCTCAGATTCCGCCGGAGTTGCGGCGCGGAAATCTGCAACACCCGCAACGTGTTTTCCGCGTCGCGCGCCAGCTCATCGAAACGGTAACTCGAAACCTGGCGCCCGAAATAATCGCTCGCCACATCCTCGATTTCGTGCGCTTCGTCAAACACCACTGCCGAGTATTCCGGAAGTATCGACCCGAAATCATCTTTCCGGATCGCCAGGTCGGCGAAGAAAAGCGCGTGATTCACGATAATCAAATCGGCTTCCTGCGCCCGCTGGTGCATAGCCGTGATGAAGCAGTTCTGGAATTCCGCGCATTTCTTGCCCGTGCAAAGATCGCTCCGCGCGTCAATCCGGTGCCAAAGCTCGGCGTCGTCCGGCAGGAAAGTCAGCTCGCTCCGATCGCCCGTCTCCGTCAACTTCTCCCAGTCCTTGATTTGCGAAAACCAGTCCACCTCGTCGATTCCCTTCAACACCGGCTGCCCCGCCATCTGCTGCACTTTCTCCCGGCAAAGGAAATTCGACCGTCCTTTCATCAACGCCGCTTTCAAATTCGGTGCGAAATGTCTCTGTAGGAAAGGAATGTCCTTCTGGAAGAGCTGCTCTTGAAGCGACTTCGTCGCGGTTGAAATCACCACGCGCCGGCCGCTGCGGATCGCCGGGATCAGATACGCCAGCGTCTTGCCCGTCCCCGTGCCCGCTTCGATCACCACATGCTGGTGTTTCTGAAACGCGTCGTCGGCAATCCGCGCCATCTCCAGCTGCGACGCGCGAAACTCATACCCCGGCTGCCGCTTTTCGAGCAGCCCTCCGGATCCAAAGATCTGTTCGATCGTTATTTCTTCAGACTTCGCCGCCGCCTCTTTTTTTGCCATTCGGAATCACACCCCAGCCGCCTGGCTGCATGCCCGCCTGAACGTCGCGCGTTTTCCTAGAGCTGGTCTCTTATGGAGTGCCACGGTGGCTGGACACGAGCCTTTGTGTCGTGTCATCACAACCCGGGTGGAGAGAATCTTGCTTCCGCCGCGCGACGTAACTCAAACGTAGTATTTTGGGACACGCCGCCCCAGCGCGCAAAGCAAATCCGACGTAACCGTGCCAATCTCCGGCGCCACGTCAGAAACTTCTATCGCGGATTTTCCATCCTTGCCGTAAATCGTCACCACATCGCCGAGCGCCACGCCCGGCACATCCGTCACGTCGAGCGTCGTCAAATCCATCGAAATCGTGCCTACCAGAGGCACGCGCCTCTCGCGCACCAGCGTGCAACCGCGATTCGTTCGCGCGCGCACCACGCCATCGGCGTATCCCGCATTGATCACCCCGATTTTCGACGGCCGCTCGGTGACAAACCGAGCCGAATATCCCACCGCTTCTCCCGGCGGCACGTCGCGCAGCGAAATAATCCGCGCGCGCAGAGAAAGACACGGCTGAAGCGGCATCTCCGCCATCACCTCGCTCCGCTTTTCCGGCGGATCAAAGCGCTGGTGGTAACCATAAAGAATCGCGCCCGGCCGCACCATGTCCGCCCACGTCTCCGGCCGCGCGCAAATCGCGCCGCTATTCGCCAGATGCACGATCCCCGGCGCCACGCCCAGCGCCCGCAGACGCTCCAGGCACGAGCGAAACAATTCTTCCTGCGTTACCGTCTGCCCGCCGATGAAATCTTCCGCCGAAGCGAAATGCGTGAATGTTCCCTCAAGCTTGATGTGCGAACACTCCGCCAGCGCGCTCGCAAACGCCTCCACATCCGGCGGCGAAATCCCCAGGCGGTTCATCCCCGTATTGATTTTCAAATGGAAGGGAACTCGCAAGGATTTTCCACGAGCTGATTTCCCGCGCGCAGATTTTCCAAGAAAAGCTTTCGCCGCGCGCTCCAGATGCCGCAGGTCATCCACGCGCGTCACAGTCGGCGTCAAATAATTTTCCAGTAGCCGCTTCTCTTCCCCCGGCCAGAATCCCGTCAGCACCAGAATCCGTTTCCGAATCCCCGACTCGCGCAGCTCAATCCCCTCATTCGCGCAAGTCACTCCAAACCAATCCGTCCCAGCTTTCTGCAACGCCTTCGAAATCGGCACCGCCCCCAACCCATACGCGTTCGACTTCACCACCGCCAAGATCATCCGCCCATTTTGCTTTTCACCTTTCGTACCGCTGGCCTCCGGCCGGCGATTTTGCCCTTCGCCTTCAGTGGCACAGGCACTCTTGCCTGTGCGCATCTCGTTCGCGAGAAAGCCGCCCCCCACCTCACTCGCGAACTCGCGTCCGGCCCTCCCTCCCGGATTCACATGCTTGCGTATGATTTCAAGATTTCGCAGGATCGCCTTGAGCGAAATTTCCGCCCACACAGGACGCCCGCCGGCATGAATCGATTTCGTCATTTCTCTTGGCGTTTTAGAATGCCACGCCTCGCGGCGCCGCACCCAACAAAAATCCACCGCGACACCCGCCGCGCACCCTTTGGGTAAACATACCAATTCGGTCCGCGAGACCGCTCCACTCAACGATTTGCAGTCCGTATGCCGCAACCCCACCTTCCACCGTCCTCGTCGAACTCCATAGAAATGAAGCGTTTGCCAACCGCCTACTTAATCGCCGGCCACTCCGCTATCCGGCCGGCTGGGGCCCCACGCACACACCCGCGCGCGGCCTGACACAGCCGCAAGCCGCCTCCCTTGTCGCCTTCGCCCCATCTTTGCCCGCAGCTCCGGCGCTCCAGAATCATTTTCTCCCCTCTCAAACTCATGTCTTCTCCCTAAATAGTTCTCGTCTCGCGAATCCGCTTGCCGCCGATTCCACTTCGCAACGCGCACGCATATCATTTTCATTACCGCCCCCCGAAGGAACTCCTCATGGCCGTCTTCTTCAATCTCTGGTTGGTTTTCCTTCACCTGCTTGCGAAGCGCGGGGTGTAACGCCGATGCCTCTTCCATCGTTAAGCCCCATTGCACTGGGAATTTTGGTGCCCGTCGCGGCGTTGTTAATCCTTGCTTGCGGCATTTCTCGCAGTCCTGTTTTGCGCAATTGTCGGAGCGGGCCTCGGCCGTCTGCTTTATCTCGGCGCTCGCTCGTGCGCTAATCGTGTCCTTCCGATTTTCGCCCCCATCCAGTCCGTAGTAGTGGGTCCCAAAGGCGACAGGAACTAACCGAGGCACGTCGGAGCGGCGGCCATCAACCGGCACGCGGCTCCGCCGGTCCCGTGCGCCCTCTCTTGCGCCAGTAAGCGGCGCCGTGAATCGCAGGCCGCGCTCAAGCAGAGGAAAAGGAGAGGAACATGAAGGATCTGGGCATCTGCGTCGAGAAATACTGCGACAAACTGAGGTTCCTCGATTACTACGTCTGCGCGGAGCACTTCGTCGTCTACGCCGCCCCACGTTACACCGACTCCATGCTCGTCAACCCCGAGACGCTCGCGTCAGTAGAGTGCCCGGATTTCCGCATGTACCCGGAAGAGTCCTGCACCGGCGGATGGCAAGAACCTCCGCCACCCGATCCATCTCAGGGCGAAGCAGCAAAACTCGCCCGACTCATCCGCAGCAGAACCACCGTAGCTCAGGTCCCATTCCGGCCGCTCTCGGCCGGAATTGACCTGGGCCTTCGCCTCGCGATGCCGCCTCGCGTATTCGCACCGCCGTTCTCGCCTGTCATCCTGAGCGTAGCGAAGGATCTCTCCCCCGCCTTTCGCGCCGCCTCGCCCTGGCTTCCATTTGATAATTACGCGGGCCTGTGAAAAACTCTGCCGCGCGACTCGATCGCCTCTGTCGGCACAACCGAAAGCCAAGGAGAAATCATGGGCAAGCTCGACGGCAAAATCGCACTCGTCACCGGCGGCAATAGCGGCATCGGACTCGCCGCCGCGAAGCACTTCGTCGCCGAAGGCGCCCACGTCTACATCACCGGCCGCCGCGAGACCGAGCTCGCAGCAGCGCTCAAGCAACTCGGCACCAGCGCCACCGCCGTGCAAGGTGACGTCACCAGCCTCGCCGACCTCGACCGCCTCGTCGCGCAAATCAAACGCGAGAAGGCCAAGCTCGACATCGTGTTCGCCAAAGCAGGCTTCGCCCGCTTCGCCCCACTCGACAAAATCACCGAGGAGCACTACGACCTGATCTTCAACGCCAACGTGAAAGGCGTGATCTTCACCGTGCAGAAAGCGCTTCCGCTGATCACCGACGGCGGCTCGATCATCCTCAACGCATCCATCGTCGCCACGAAAGGCTTCGCCGATTGGAGCATGTACAGCGCCGCCAAAGCCGCCGTGCGTTCCTTCGCCCGCACTTGGACGATGGACTTGAAGCATCGCCACATCCGCGTCAACGCCGTCAGCCCCGGGTTTACCGACACGCCCGCCTGGCACGTCAACGAAGCCGCCGAGCAGCGCATCCCCGCCATCGCCAAAACGGTCCCGCACGAACGTTTCGCCACCGCCGACGAAGTCGCCAAAGCCGTCCTGTTTCTCGCCTCCGACGACAGCAGCTACATTACCGGCGCAGACCTGGTCGTAGACGGCGGCTTCGCCCAGGTATAGCCGCCGCTTTTTTGTGTTGCCTTTCGTACTGCCGGCGACGTTTCAGCGATGCGGGTAGTGGGACACACTCTCACTGTTTAGCGCTTCGAGGCTCAGGGGAAGCGGGCGGTACGGAAACCAACGGCAAAGAACGCAGAGACCCTTCGAAACTCAGGGTAAACAAGAGTGCCCGCCACAGCGGGCAGGCCTGTGCGACTGTAGGCAAGGGAGAGAGCCTTCGACCTACGCTCAGGATGACAAGCGAGGCCGGGTTGGATCGGCTTCGCGGCCTGTTCGGCGGCGGCTGCGTGTGGCGCTGCGGCAAACAGATCAGACATCACCGCAGTGCTGCTGTCGCACGCATGGTTGAGGGGAGGGCAGACGGAAACCTGCTTCGATTGACTTGAGCAGAGAGAAATGCGTGTAGAAATTCTTGCTGCGCACACCCTTTACTCCGTAGTTCGTTTCCACGGTGAGCAGCACTTTGTTCGTCGTGGGGGAGATGCTGTAGTCGTTCTCGTCCCACACCATGATGATGGCGCGTTGTGACCCTCGCTCCACGCCGGAGAATCGTGAATGGTGGTGACGATCGCCTGGACGGTGATGTCGCCCTGGTACATCAAGGCCGCGTTCAGACCGATGAGCGTACCATTGTCAGTGGGATCAAACTCGCATACAGGGCCGGCATTGGTGTGACAGTGCTGATCGTTGCACTGATTCGGCACGATGAAAGAAAACAAGGGGCGAAACCAGCGGCTAGATTGGTAAAGAGACCGCCCCGTGCCTTCGAAGCCGCCCATTCTCTTCAGGCTGGGCTGCGGATTGAAGCCTTCCTGCACGTTCTGGAAATAAAGGGTTGTGTTTCACGGCGTAGAGATCCACTAGATTGCTCTGCGTCTGCCCTTCGCCGGGAAGGTCCGTGATGAGATTGTCAAGATTCGAGAAAAAGCCGTCGGCGTTGTTCACGCTCTCGGTGCCCGTGGGCGGCAGGTTTTCCTGATAGCTCTTGCAGGTACGGCTGGAGGCAACGAGCTGGTCGGCGATCGTCATGCCAATGGTATTGGGATTGGCGGCAAAACCTACTTTACCATCCACATCAATCCGCCCGGAGGCCCGGCAGTTTCGTTCGAGAAGTCAAGAACAGGCGTAGCCGCGTCGGTTCCGCTGCCAAAGATCGGGCAAATAGGCGTGGTGTTATTTTCCAGCGACACAGCTCCGTTGTTCATGATGTTGGGCGTGCAGGTGCCATCGTTCCAGTCGGGAGAATTGTCGTCGCGGACGCCGAAATTCGAACCGCCCACGATTTCGAGGTAGTTGGTGAGGCTGGGATGGCCGATTTACCTGCGCGCAGGCGTGATTTTCCATCATGATGATGAACACGTGATCGAGCGACGGAATGCCTTTCGGTATTGCGCCTTCCTGTGCCGACGCTGCGCCCGCAAGAGACACTGCAAGCAGACACAAAACCACCGCTTTCATTTTCATAGGGCTGTTTTTTTCTTTTGGGGAAATTATCGTCCGGCGCCACGTGTTGTTCCGACGCCTTGGAGCGGCTACTTTGGGTGAGCCGTATTGCCGGATTGTTACTGGGCGGCGAAACGTCAGTGAAGTCTGGCGCGGGCGGGCGTCGTTATGCTACGTCGGGCGCTTCCGCCGACACCGGCTTGACGATGCGGTCGTAAATCAGCACGAGCGCCGTGGAGAGGAAGCCCACCCCGGCGACTACCCACCACATTTGCTGGGGCGAGGCGCTGTTGCCGTAATGGGCCACGAGCCAGCCGCCCAGCGGTCCCGCGATGAAATAACCGATGGCGATGGGCAGAAACGCGTAGCCCATGTAGAGGCCCTGCTGGCCGGAAGGCGCGAGGCGCGAGATGTAGTCGTAGTAGCGCGAGACCTGCGTGATTTCGCCGATGGCCACCAGGACGAGCGCGGCGATGAACACCGGCACCGTGGCATGGAAGGCGGGCAGCATCCAGCCGATGCTGGTGATCAGGAAGCCGAATGCCATGGCGGTGAAGGCGCGCATTTTGCGCGTCACCAAACTCACTGCGACCTGGAAACAGATCACTATGGCGGGGTCCACGGTGAGCAGCAGGTCAACGTCCGCATTGCGATTCACAAATTGGCGGATGAAAAGCGGCATCGACATGTATTGCTGCCAGAAAATCACGAAGAAACCGGAAAAGATGACGAGAAAAATCATGAAGCGCAGGTTCGCCAGCACCACGAACATATTCGTGATCGCCGCCAGCACGCTGGGCACTTGCACGTCGCCGGGCTTGCGCGGCTCGCGATAGAAGAAAAGCGTCACCCAGAACATCAGGAACACGCTAAGAGCGCCGACGCGAAACACGTTTTCCATACCCCAGCCCATTTGTTTGCGCACCACAAACGCCATCAGCGGGCCGAGCGCGCCGCCGATATTGACGATCGTGTAGTAGATCGAATAGCCGATGGAGCGCACGTTTTCCGTGGACGCACGCGCGGTGGTTCCCGCGACGCACGGCTTCACCACGCCGGGACCCAGCGCCGGAATCATCAGGATGATGAGCACCAGCCACTTGTCGCCAAGCGCGTGGCGCAGCGGCTGCAGCCATGGCGCGCCGAGCGAGCCGAGCAGAAAATATCCCACGGCCATAATGAGGAACGCGAACATCAGCGCGCGCCGGAAGCCGAAGTGGTCGGCCAGCGTGCCGCCGAGAATCGGCAGAAACCACACCACCAGGCCGAAGGTGCCCACGAGCCAGCCGGTGAGCACGTTCGAGAAGTGCAGCTGCTCGTTGAGGTAAATCGCGAGGACGGCGCTCGTGCCGTAGTAGGCGATGCGCTCGAAAATCTCCGTGAAGTTGGCCACCCAAAAGGCGGGCGCGAAGCCTTCGCGAATTTCCTTCACGCGCTGGCTGAAGCTCAAGAGCATCTCTCCGGCGTGCGTGCGAATCAACGCGCACCCGGCGGCGATTGTATCGGAATCTCGCGCGAAGGCCTCTCGATTTCTTCGCTGTCGCCGTGGATTCGTTCTAGTGGCGAGGGTTTACGTACCGCCGGCCTCCGGCCGGCGCCTTTGGTTGATTGCGCGGAACTTTTGCGGACTTGTGGAGCGGCAGAACGAAACTTACTTCAATACGATTTGTTGTGCGGTCTGCGAAGACGAGGGCAGTCTCGAACGAATCAGCTCTTCCACGCGATTCAGCACATCCGGATCGCATTCGATTTCGATGTGCTGCTTCTCGAAGGTTTTGGCGAGCCAGGAGTAGCCGTTGCACTGGACCGGATGCGAATCGTAATCGAGCCGGATGTTGCCGAGAATTTTCGTGCGCGCTGGGTCGGCTGCGCGAATTTCCGGGCGGCCGTGGAGGTAGCCGTTGGCTTGGTAGAAATTGGCGGCCTGCTGCACGTTGGCGGGGATGAGCGAATCGTCTTCGCCCATTTTGGAGACGCTGTCCACTTGAATGGTGAGGAGAACGGGGATGCCATCGGATTGCAGTTCGCGCGCGAGGGTCACCGTTTCCGAGCCGCCCCAGCTATGGCCGTAGATGATGATGCGGGCGCTTTGTTTTTCTTCGGGCGAAAGTGTGCCGTCGTGGTCCACGTCAAGGAGACGCAGGACTTCCTGGTGGGCTTGTTCGCCGCGATGGTTTTCGAAAACTTCGATGTGGACTTGCGCCTGATATTCTTTGCGCAGGCGCTCGGCCAGTTGGACGCCGCCGTGGACGGCATTCGTGTGGCTGATGAAGCCGCCGACGAAGCCGATGACGATGGGCGGAGATGAATTGTGCGCGGGCGGGTCAGCGGCAGATACGGTCCGAGGAGAGTGCGCGTAGGCGAAGAAAAGGAAAATCAGGGCGAAAAACGCGGATACGAAAGGTCGCATCGAGTGCATCGATTCCGCAAACATCATAGCAGCATCAGGGCGACAAGAAAAACGGGGCTGAGCGCCGGAGGTTGGCTGAAATTTCGCACAGCGATTAATTTTCGCCGGCCGGGACGGCCGCGACTGCTGTGCCATTCGATGCCGACGAACTAGCCAACGGGGCTGCGGAGGAAATGCGCATGCGCGCGTACTGGAGAAGAGCCCAATCTTCTTTGAACTCGAGCATCGTCTCGCGGCTGTGCTTGGGGCTTTTCGATATTGCGTCCACGCGGGCGAGCAGCACTTCGAAAGCGAGGTGGGGATCGGAGCCTGGCGCGAAAATATTGTTGCGGCTCAGTCCTACTTTTGAGGCGCCAGTCGCGCCGGACATTTCAAGCCACAGGTCGCCGCCAGCATCGGCGGCGGGGTGCCCGCTCGCATCGAGGCGCTTGAAAATGCGGACGACGTAGCCGCGATCCGGAATCAATTCGTCTTGAACGGCTTGGCCCACCAGCGTGCCAAATGCCTTGCGATATTTTCCCACTCGCCGGGAGCCCCCACGATTTCTTCCCGCGCCCGAACTTCGACCGGATCGAGCGCGCCGGAAGGACTCGCGGCGCGGTTGGTTTTCTGCAGCCTGGTGGAGTCGTTGAGTTGAGCCGGTTCGACTGTGGCGTGCTGCTCGAACTCGTGCTCGGGATTAAACCGCCCGGTAATCAGGTAGGCGGCGGCGACGACGGGCAATTCGTGGTCGGCAAAAATCACCATGGGAATCAGGAGTTTCTTGGAGCGGAATAGCTGCTCGGTGCCGCTGCGCGGTTCCGTGCTGCGTTTGATCGTGCCGGGCAGCTGCGAGAAATGCAGGACGCGGAAATTCGATTCCGGATGGTTCTGGGCGTAGTGCGAGAAGGTGCGCGCGACGGCCTTCGGACTAGTCATTCCGAAGTCGTTGATCACGTCACGATGTGCCGAGTGCGGAAAATAGGTGTCGATTACGCCCTTTGTGAAGTCGGCGCAATTGCGCGTCATACCATTGAAATGATTTTCATTGGGCAGCGCGTTGAATTTGGCGATCAGATCTTCATCCTGCTGCAGGGTGGTTTCGACGACGAAGATGTACATGCTGCGGATCATGTTGGCGCCGACCATTTCGCGCCACTCGGCTTTGTCGCCCTGCAAGCAGTCCTTTACGGTGCAGTAGGCTGCCAGCGATTGCTGGCGGTAACGCTCTTCGAGGACGGACTTGATTTTCTCGGTGCCGAAGACGGGCCGGTCAGCAGGATCTTCGACGCCGTAGACGTAGAGATTGAATGGCGCGATGTTCCATTCGAAGCGCTCGTCCTCTCCGAGGTTGATGTAGTTGCTCATCACCGAGCCATTCTCGTCCGGGCGGCAGAGGCGAAGCTTGACCGGAGAATCGGGACAAATGCGCGAGAAGTAGACGGCGGTGTGTCCCGAGCCGGTGACGCGGGCGACGCTTTCGTTGAGCGTTTCGTTGAGAATCACGCCCACATCGCCGTAAGCGCGAAGGGAAACCAAGCAAGCGAGCAGGGCCGCGAGGCCCAACGACTTCGTCAAGGCAGCTATGATTGGTTTCAGCATACTTTAAGAGCCGGTGGTGCCCCGCTCGCTAAAAAGTGTTGGGGACTGATTTCCGCTACTCACTTAGAGTGCTATGGGTAGCTGAATGGATGGTTGGTGTTTTTTGAAAGGAAACTCTGTGTTCGAACCGGCAATCGGACCAGGTGCCTAGGTGATGTATGCCAATTCGTCATCGAACTGCACCGCATCGTTGACCGGCCACTCGATGTTGGCGCGTCCCACCAGGTCAACGATCAGGTCCAGGTCACCAAGCGCCTTGTCGATATCGGCCCATAGTCGAGCGCGCACGTTTTCATTGGACAGGCTCGCCACGCGAACGGCCCAGCCGAGCGCCGCTTCCTTCACGATCAACTCCTTCAGTAGTTCGCGCGCGAAAGGCTTTTCAGCGAGCAAGAGATCCACCGTGGAAGTGTTCAGGTCTTCGACGAAACTCGTAATTGTCTGCAGCCGAGCCTTGACCTCATCTTCGTAAATGACTGGCTCGTGGAGCGAGTCAGAAAATCTTACAGTCGTTTCCGGCAAGTTTAAGTTTCGCACTCCGCTCATTGTGTCACCTCCGACTGCGTCTCCATTTTCAAGCATGTACGAAAGATTTGGGATAGGGGGAAGCATTCATCTTGCCAAGGTAGGGTTGGTATCTGGAAACGATTGTAGGCAAAGGATTTATTTCCGTTTTGCAGATGCGCATCAGCCAAGCCGAAAGGTACTAACCTAGGAAATTCTTACGCTTCCGCGATGCTCAGACTTCGTGTGAGGCGTGAGCTGTTTCGGGCGTGTGAATGTAAAGAAGCGTCTGATCCACACGCTTGCGAGGTGCGGCTTCGGGAAGCCGTATGGGATAGCGAATTTCGCGTTGATGATCCTGCATCTGGCGCTTCGCATTATAGACGCTCGAAAACTTCCAGAGCATTTTGACGAAATTCGTTTGTCCCTTGGCGAGAAAGCCGAGGGCCATGAAGAAAGTGTCTTTGAGCGCGGCGAAGCCGAGATGCTTCTGATTGAGAATCTGCTGCGTGCGCACAAGTTCCTCGTAGAAACGATCGAGAGGAAGCTTGGTGGGAAGCACGGCGTGTTGCACGTCGAAGAGCCGGTAATCGCGAGAGGTAAAATTGCGCGACTCAGTAACCCAGGTTTCCGTTCCGGGGTACGGCGTGTTGACGGTGATGTGAACGATTTCGGGAACTTGTAGCGCCCATGCGCGGACAGCCTCGAAATGGCGCTCATCCCAATTGGGATCGGCGATGATATTCACGGCAGCATGAATGTTCAACGAGCGGGCGCATTCGAGCGCTTCGATGTTCTTTTTCACTGTGACGCGTTTACGGTGGCTCTTGAGACCTTCATCGTCAATGGCTTCGATGCCGAGGAACATATATTTCAGGCCCAGGCGCTTCCAAATGCGGAAAACTTCTTTGTTTCTGACGAGGACATCGCCGCGCGTCTCGAGGTAATACTCCTTTTTGATGTTGCGTTTCTCCACTTCGCGCGCAAGAGCCAGACCGTGGTCGGATTGAATGAAGGCAACGTCATCCACAATGAATACGCCGTGCTCCTGGATCGTGGCGAGATCTTCGGCGGCCACTTCTGCGCTCAACTTGCGATAGTTGCGACCGTAAAACGTCCAGGCACTGCAAAACGAGCAATCCCACGGGCAACCACGTGTGAATTCGATTGAGGCGCAGGGGTCCAGCACACCAATGAAATATTTACGGCGGCGGGCGATTAGATCGCGAGCTGGTTGCGTGGCGTTCAGGTTTTCGACGAGACGAGGCGCGGGGCCATCGCCATAGACGCTGGTGACGCCCGGCAACGTACGAAGTTTGTCCGGGGCATGCGCTGCTTCAAGCACCGACGGCGTGATCGCTTCGCCTTCACCGCGAACGACACAGGCGATGGCGCCACCGGCGTGGGCGAGAATTTCTTTCGCGGTGAAAGACGCGCTGTGGCCTCCGGCAAAGATGAAACATTCCGGAAGACGGCGCCTGGTTTCTTTGGCGAGGTCCATCACCTCGGGAATATTTGCGAGATAGTTCAGCGAAAAACCGATGGCTTCCGGTTGGAAGTCTTCGAGAAGGCGGAAGTAATCGCGGTGGCGAAAGACTTGAAGGTCCAGAAGACGGACGTCGTGGCCAGCTTTGCGCGCGGATTGGGCGACCAACTCGAGCCCAAGCGGCTCCAGGCGCAGGTAAATCTCCGAGTACATCAGGGGGCTGGGATGTACGAAGAGGACTTTCATTGCGCCCTCCGGTCTACCTACGCTGGGGCTTTCCCCGGAGTCTTCATTCTAGCGTGGAGAGATATAACAAGCCAGCAGTTTGCCGGGCGAGTAAATCTATTCCGCGCGGAGGGCTTCGACCGGATCTACCGTAGCCGCACGGCGTGATGGCAGATAGCACGCAACGTACACAGTGGCGATAACACCGGCGGTGACGGCGATGTAAGTGATCGGGTCAAGGGGACTGACGCGGAAGAGCAGAGATGACATCAAACGCATCACCGCGAACGACGCTGCCAGCCCGCATGCGACGCCGATTCCTGCCAGCCAAAGCCCGTGGCGTACGAACATGGAGGTGAGCGTCTGCTGCTGCGCGCCCAAAGCCATGCGAATCCCGATTTCACGGGTGCGCTGCGAAACGGAATAAGCGATCACTCCGTAGATGCCTACGATTCCGAGGAGCAGCGCTATTCCGCCCGCCACTCCCAGCATGATGAGGGTGAAGGAAGTACGCGCCATCGATTGCTTGTAGAGGTAATCGAGGGTGTGAACCTCGGACAGAGGAATATTGGAATCGACTGACCACACGGCTTGACGAATTTCTTTCAGGAACGCTTCCGAGCCGGCGCGCGGGCTGCGAATGGCAAATCCGATGCCGCGCCGCAGCGATTCTTTTTGCCCTTCAAAACGATTCATGATGACCGGCCAATAGACGGACGAGGTTGGATCCTTGTCAACGCCATCGTCGTACACATTGGCGACGACGCCGATGATTTCGCGCCAGGCGTCATTATTGCCAACGCGAATTCGCTTGCCGAGCGCGTTGCCCGCGCTATGCCAGTACTCCCGGGCCAGATTTTCAGAAACGATCGCGACGGGAAGCCGCTGGTAGATATCGTCCCAGGTGAGATCGCGGCCGGCGATGAACGGAGTATTCAGAGTGGAAAAGAAACCCGGGGAGATGAACTTGAATCGCCGCAAAGGTGGAAGCTCTCCTTCGCCATAGACGCGATCCTGCACGAAGATGGGGTCGTTCGAGCCAATGTGATCGAACGGAATGCCGCTCGAAAAGCTCGCTTTGGAAACTCCCGGAATGGCCCCAAGTCTACGGAGCACTTCCTGATCAATGCGGGCAACGCGCTCGGCATCGGAATCGGGCACATCCGTTTCCAGAATGTAATAGCGAAAGGTTTGAACCGACTCGGGCGAGGTGAAACCGGGCGGGACGCGCATGAGGGCGCGAAAAGTGCGAATCATCAAACCAGAGCAAATCAGAAGCACCAAGGCGAGCGCCACCTGCACGATTACGAGGGCGTTGCGGGCGCGATTGTGCTCGCGGCTCTGGCTGAGCGCGCGTCCACCTTCGCGAAGGCCGGTATTCAAGCGCGAGCCGGCGTATTTGAAAATAGGAATGGAGGCGAAGAGAAGACTCGAAAACAGCGCGATCGCAAGGGTGAAGAGCAGCACGCGGAAATCTATGTCGATTTCGTGAATGCGCGGCAGTCCGGTGGGCGCCATGGCGACGAGAATGCGGAGCGCGGCATAGGCCAGGGCGAGGCCGAGCGCGCTGCCAATCAGGCCGAGAACCACACTTTCGAACAACAAGTCTGCCGCGATGCGTTTCCATCCGGCACCGAGCGCCGCGCGAATGGCCAGTTCTTGGCGGCGTCCTTCGACGCGCACGAGGAACAGATTGGCGACGTTGGCGCAAGCGATCAAGAGAACCACCGCAATCGAGCCCATCAGCACCCACAGTACGTTGCCAATGTCGCCGACTACGTCCTGCTTGAGCGGGCGCAGATTCGGCCCGAATTTGGCTTTTTCGAAGAGAGACGGGCTGAAGCCTTCGGGGGCCGGGAAGCTGCGGATAGAGATCGGAAGCATCCGCGCGACGTCAGCATTGGCTTGCGCCATGGTGACGCCGGGTTTCAAGCGGGCCAGGGCGCGGTAACTGAAATTGCCTAGCTTCACTCTGTTGCGATCCCATTTGAAGGGAAGAAAAATGGCGGGCTCGCTTTCATCGAGAAAATAAAAATTCTGCGGCAGGACGCCGATAATTTCGCGCGGTTTTCCATCGAGCGTGATGGAGCGGCCGATGACGTTGGGATCGCCGCCGAATTTCTGGCGCCAATAGCCGTAAGAGAGAAGAGCGGTTTCAAGCGTGCGGGGGGAGTCGTCTTCGCGCGTGAACAGGCGGCCCAGTGCGGGCTTTGCGCCGAGAAGAGGCAAGGTGCCGTCGGTTACGTCGAGACCTTTGACTTGTTCTGGTTCGCCGGCGCCGGTGACGCTGATCGAATCACTCGAATAGGCGCCGATATCCTGAAACGTGGTGCTTTGCTCGCGGTCGATGAAATAGATGGACGGAGAAATCTCGAGGTCCTTGATGCCTACGCCCGGAGCAGTGTGCCACACGCCGATCAATTCGTCGGGGTGTGGATATGGCAGGGGCTTCAGCAGTACGCCTTCGAGAACGCTGAAGATCACGGTGTTGGCGCCGATGCCGGCGGCGAGAGTGATCAATGTGATGGCGGTGAAGAGCGGGGCGCGGGCGAAGCGTCGTAGAACTTGTCGCAATTGGTCGTTTAACATTTTTTGTTTTGCCGTTTGTTTTGCGGGCATGCGCCCGTCACATTGATTGGTACGTGAGGGTGGGGCTGAAAGTTCCGGGCGAAGCGACGAAAATTTTGGAGTGTGTGAACTGCTTCGCGGCGAGCTTTGCTGCGAGCTTTGTTGCGAACTACGGAGCTGCGGTGAATTTGCGGAGGGGTTCGTCGAACGGGGCGTGGGCTACGCCCTTTTCTGTGATTATGGCGGTGATATAGCGGGCCGGGGTGACGTCGAAAGCGGGATGAGCGGCTTTCACTTCGCTGGGCGCGAGCTGGGTGCCGGCGAGGTGCGTGACTTCGGCTGAGGAGCGCTCTTCGATGGGGATCTGGTCGCCGGATGCGAGCGACATGTCGATGGTGGAGATAGGGGCCGCGACGTAGAAGGGGACGTTGTTCTCGTGGGCGAGAACTGCAATGCCGTAGGTGCCGATTTTGTTGGCGGTGTCGCCATTGCGTGCGATGCGGTCGGCACCGACAACGACGGCGCTCACGCCGCCGGTTTTCAGGAAATGGCCGACCATGTTGTCAGTGATGAGCGTGAGTGGAATCTTGTCCTGCTGTAATTCCCAGGCGGTGAGGCGGGCGCCTTGCAGGTAGGGGCGCGTTTCGGGAACGAGCACGTCAATCTGATGGCCTTCTTCGACCGCCACGCGAATCACCCCTAAGGCGGTGCCGATTCCGCCGGTGGCGAGCGCGCCGGCGTTGCATTGGGTCATGACGCGGCCTGATTTGACGAGGAGGTCAGCGCCGAATTTTCCGATGCGGCGATCGGCTTCGCGGCGCTCATCGTGAACTTTCTGCGCTTCTTCGATGAGGGCGGCACGGAGGTGGGCGAGGCCGGAGGCGCCGTTTTTAGAGGATGCAGCTTCCGAGGCTAATTCTTCGAAGCGGCCCTGGAAACGCTTGATTGCCCAGAAAAGATCGACGGCAGTGGGACGGGTACGGACGAGCGTGTCGCAGATAGTGGCGAATTCGGCGCGCAACTCGGGGAGCGTTTGCGCGCGGGAGCGTTCGACGCCAAGAGCGACGCCCATCGCAGCGGCGACGCCGATGGCCGGGGCGCCGCGGATGATCATGTCTTTGATCGCTTTGGCCACGTCGCGATAGTCGGTGTAGGTGTGATAGGTGACTTCGCGCGGGAGGCGGAGCTGATCGAGGATGACGACGCCTTCGTGCGTCCAGCGGATTGGTTCGACGGTATACAAGTTTTTGGGTTCCGTGATCGCGGGACGCGGGGTGGTGCGAAGCGCCCGGCGTACGGCGTTCTATTCTAGCTGATTGTAGTGCGGGGATGTTGATGGTGGAGGAGGACCTCAGGTCAGTTCTGGCGGACCGCCAGAACGGGACCTGAGCTACGCCAGGGGTGAATGGGGCAGTGCGTGGATGGCGTTGGCGGCGAAAAATGCAACGCCCGTGACGAACTGACTGCGGATCGTGATGGCTAACATTCGAGTTGGCGGCGCGGAAGGCTCTTAGAGCCGCCCCTACTGCAGAAAGGTGGGCTGACGGTGATTGATTTGTGGGGAGGTTGAGGTGGTGGAGGGTTGGGTTGGGGGCACAGGCAGAAATGGCTGTGCTACTGGGGGCCGGGCGGGAAGTGGCGGAAGCCGTGGGATGCGACGAGGAATGCGATCAAGAGGAACGAATTGTAGCTGACGTGGAGGATGTAGCTGGCGATGACCGTGCGCGAGATGGCGCGAGCGGCGGTGAAAACAATTCCTATGCCGATGAGGAGCAGGATTTGGCCCCAGCCGCCCCAGAGTTGGGGGGCATGCAGCAGGCCGAAGAGAGTGCCGGTGATGACGACGCCTGCGCCGATGCCGAAGCTGCGCGCGAGAACCGGGTAGAGGTAGCCGCGGAAGACGGTTTCTTCGACGAGCGGGGCGAGCAGGATGCTCATCAGCATCAGGAGGAGGGCGCTGCGCGGGTCCTGGAAATATTCCTGGATGGGGAGTTTGGTTTTGGTTTGCAGCGCGGCGGAGGCGAGTTGAACCAGCAGGGAAAGACTGAAGCCGCCGAGAACCAGGCCAATATAGGCGATGCGGCGCGGGATCGTGCCGGTCCGGAGGCGGCGCCAGCCGATGGTTTTCCAGAATGGGGATTGACATCGGGCACGTATGTGAACGGCGAGATAGGCGAGCAGTCCGAGCGAGAGAATGGCTTGGTTGACGATCAGGAAGAGGCTCTTGTTGTTGGCGGAATTCTGCAAGCTGGCAGGAGTCATTCCGAAGGCAGCGAAGATGCCGACGAGAATGATGCTGATTACGAAAGTTCCGAGTAGTGCGACTGCTACAAGCAGCAGCAGGTCAAGCCAGCCCCATCGTGCGCGCAGATCTTCGGGATACTGCTGGAGTTCGGGCGGAGGCGCGTCGGGCTGGACGGGTGAGGGCAATGTTGCAGCGGCGGGTATTTCCGGACCGCGCCGCAAGCCTGTGGACGGGGAAGCGGGCGGTTCTAGAAATGATTCGGGAGGGATGGGGATGGGGATGGGGTTATTGTCGTCGGCGATCATACAAGTCAGGCGGTCGCGTTTGTGTCGGGTTGCGTGTTGGCGCTTTGAGTGGCGCTGCCGTGTCCATTTCCGTTTGTGCCGTTCAGCGCGCGGGCGAGTATCTGGCCGGTGAAAGATTTTTTCACTCGCGCAACTTGCTCGGGTGTACCTTGGGCAACGATGCGGCCGCCTTCGTTGCCGCCTTCAGGGCCGAGATCGATGATCCAGTCCGCTTGTTTGATGACGTCGAGATGGTGCTCGATGATGAGCACGGTGTTGCCGAGCGAGACGAGACGATTCAGCACGTCGAGAAGTTTCTTCACGTCGTCGAAATGGAGGCCGGTGGTGGGCTCATCGAGAATATACAATGTGCGGCCGGTTTGGCGGCGCGAAAGTTCGCGGGCAAGCTTGGTGCGCTGAGCTTCGCCGCCGGAGAGCGTGGTGGCGGATTGGCCGAGTTGAATGTAGCCGAGGCCGACGTCAACGAGCGTCTGCAGCTTCTGCTGAATGGCGGGAATATTTTCGAGAGCCTTCAAGGCTTCCTCAATCGGTAAATCGAGAAGATCGGAAATCGTGAGGCCTTTATAGCGGACGGCAAGCGTCTCGGCGTTGTAGCGCTTGCCGCGGCAGACTTCGCAGGTGACATAGACATCCGGCAGGAAATTCATTTCGATGCGGCGCTGGCCATCGCCCTGGCATGCTTCGCAACGGCCGCCTTTCACGTTGAAGCTAAAACGTCCGGGACGGTAGCCCCGTTCACGCGATTCCGGGAGCATGGCGTAGAGTTCGCGAATCGGCGCAAAAACGCCCGTGTACGTGGCGGGGTTCGAGCGCGGGGTGCGGCCGATGGAAGCCTGGTCGATTTGAACAACTTTGTCAATGTGCTCGATACCGGTGATGGCGCGATGTTCTCCGGGCTTTTCCGTGGAGCGATAGAGCTTGGCAGCGAGGGCGCGATACAAAATGTCGTTGATGAGCGTGGATTTTCCGGAACCGGAGACACCGGTGACGACGGTGAAAAGGCCGAGCGGAAAAGTGACGTCGATATTCTTCAGGTTGTTTCCGTGCGCGCCGAGGATGGTTATGGCTTTTCCGTTCGTGGGGCGGCGGTGGTCCGGGATGGGAATTTTTGCGTGGCCGGAAAGATATTGCCCGGTGAGCGATGCCGAATTGGCGGCGATTTCCTCGGGCGCTCCCGCAGCGACGAGATGGCCGCCGGCGGTGCCTGCGCCGGGGCCGAGATCGACTACGTAGTTGGCGCGGCGAATGGTTTCTTCGTCGTGCTCGACAACGAGGACGGTATTGCCAAGGTCACGCAGGGTTTCGAGAGTGCTGAGCAAGCGGCCATTGTCGCGCGCGTGCAGGCCAATGGAAGGCTCATCGAGAACATAGAGGACGCCGCGTAGACGCGAGCCGATCTGAGTGGCAAGGCGGATACGCTGCGCTTCACCGCCCGAGAGCGTGGCGGCTGAACGATCGAGAGTGAGATAGCCGAGTCCCACGGCGAGAAGAAAATCGAGGCGCTCGGCGATTTCCGTGAGCGGGCGGCCGGCAATTTTTCGCTGGCGGAGCGACAGGTGGCCGCGAATCTTGTCAACGGCGGCGCGCGCTTCGGTGAGCGGGAGCGCGGTGAAATCGGCGATGGAAAGGCCGGCGATTTTTACGGCGAGGCTTTCGGGGCGCAGGCGGCGTTCGTTGCAAGCGGCGCACGGAGCGGGCGACATGTACTGCGTAAGCCATTCGCGATAGGTATCGGAGTTCGATTCTTCCAGGCTTTTTTCGAGGTGTGTGAGAACACCTTGAAAATTGAGGCCTTTCACTCCGGTGCCGTCAGCAGGATTGCCGTGCAGGATTAGATTTTGCACTTTGTGCGGGAATTGCTCAAACGGCGTATCGAGATCAAAGCCGTGGGCCGCGGCTGCGAGTTTCATGGTGCGTTGAACGAAGGTGGAACCTGAGCCGGGGCCGAGGCCGCCTTCAAAAAGCGGCTTCGACCAATCAACGATCACTTTGGAGGGATCGAAATCGTACTTGGAGCCGAGGCCGTGGCATTCGGGGCATGCACCATACGGCGAATTGAAGCTGAAGGAACGCGGCTCGAGTTGCGGAACGGAAATGCCGCAATCGGGGCAGGCAAGTTTTTCGGAGTAGACGTGCTCCTCGCCGCCCACGACAGAAATGGTGACGAGGCCGCCGGTGAGGCGGAGAGCTGCCTCGATGGATTCCTCGAGACGTTGCGCAATGCCGTTCTTCAGGAGCAGCCGGTCCACGACGATTTCTATGGTGTGATTCTTGCGGCGATCGAGCGGAATCGGTTCGTCGAGATTGACGAGGTCGCCATCGACGCGGGCGCGGACGTAACCTTCCTTGGCGTATTTCTCGAGTTCTTTTTTGTATTCGCCTTTGCGCCCGCGAACGACCGGGGCGAGTACCATGATGCGGTCATCAGGCTTGAGGGCGAGAACCGACTGCACGATTTGTTCCGTGGATTGGCGGGTGATGGGTTTGCCGCATTTGGGACAATGCGGAGTGCCGATCGCGCTGTAAACGACGCGGAGGTAATCGTAAATCTCGGTGATAGTACCAACCGTGGAGCGGGGCGAGCGGGTTGTGGTCTTCTGCTCGATGGCGATGGACGGAGAAAGTCCTTCGACCGAGTCGACGTCGGGACGCTCCATCTGATCGAGGAACTGGCGCGCATAGGCCGAAAGGGATTCGACATAGCGGCGCTGTCCCTCGGCGTAGAGGGTGTCAAAGGCAAGCGAGGATTTACCCGAGCCGGAGAGGCCGGTGATAACGGTCAGCGAGTTACGGGGAATCTCGAGGCTGATATTCTTGAGATTATGATGCCGCGCGCCGCGGATAACGATTTTCTTGAGGCCCATAGTTCGGTGACCGCTTTTAATGCCGTCTAACGGTAGAGGACAGCGCACACTGGGTAGATTGCGCTCGGAATAATCTTCAAACATAGCAAGCGCAGCGATGGCGGTCAAGGCGGCAGCGCGACTTCCTGGAAAGAAATGTTGACCCGAAGGAGGGCGAAAGCGCTTGTGCCCCGGAAAATTTACCAGGAGGCTTGGACTTTTTACACCTCAGGTGATTCTGAAGAGCCTTTGTTTTCAATCATATGCTTTGGCTTCTCGCGTGCGATAGGGTGTCGGGTCAGGGGGAGGAAAGCTGAGAATCCCTTCGGGGATTGAGGGCTGGGCCAGCTTCCTTCCCCCGGCCACCTACCGTCGCTCCTTTTTTCCTACCCCTCTGATATCGAACGACGGTGGGGTCTGCTCACTCCCTTTTTCTTCTTCTTCGCAAGGTATTCGCTTCCGAGTCTTATCCCTTCAATTCTTGTGCGGGCTGCGCATGCGCGGAGCTCCTAATCTGGATTAGGGTGCCTTGACGTAGCATTCTCGTTTCTCTGCAGGGTGAAGCTGCCCAGCTCACGTTTAAGATTCTAGTCGACACAACAGGCCACATGCGCATTTTGAAAGTGGTTCAGTCCTATTTCCCTTTTCAGGAACGGGGTGGACCCGTGTTCAAGGTGCGCGCGCTCGCGACGGGACTCGCCAGGCGAGGCCATCGGGTTACAGTGCTGACGGCGGACCTGGGGCTTGGGAAAGGAAATGGCGCTCATGCCGGGGCGGAGCGCTGCGGCTGGGGTTTGGACAGCTCGCAACGATAACTGCGGGAAAATTGCCGAGCGGGGTGCCGGGCGTTTGTGGACAGCCTTTCGTGGGAAGGGCCGCTGGATCAAACGGAGGCAGGCGTTGCAAGCGGACAGTAAGGCGAGGCTGAGAAATCGCCGTCAAGTGTGCTTGCGTTAACAGATTGCGATCAGTTGCTTCTGGTGAGCGCTTGTGATCGGGTGGCGTGTGTTTAGTGGCTCGCGCCGGAGACAAATCGGAAAGCATCCTCAATTGTCTTGACGCCCGCTTTTGCGCCCAGCGAACCCGTTTCCATCTTTGAATATTGATAGCGCCGTTTCGCAGGGAAGCTCGCCGGATCGAATGTTCCCTTCTCAAACTGAAAGATCCAGACATACTCGCGGCGGGCGTTGTCTGCCTGCGATTGCGGAATTAGGGCGGTGTCCATGGGCGTCATGGGAGTGAAATCAGAGAAGCCGCCACTTATATGAACGGGATCGGGCATCGTGCCGCCGAAGAAGTCCACGTCGTGAGTAAAGATCATCACGAAATCGACCTTGGAAGGATCGGGCGCAGGACAAATTTGCGAGAAGGCTTTTTCGCGATTTTTGGCCATCCATTTGGTTTGACTGGGCGTGAGGCCGTAGGCTGAAAAGTAGGCCTGGCACGACGTGTTCGATTGCTCGATCGGAGTTGCCGAGTCGGAAGCTAAATCAGAATTCATGGCGGACGGCAAAAGCGTCTTTGCCGGCTGCGCTACCGCCATTTCGGACGATTCGGCGGCCGGTCTTGCGGGTGGTTGCGCTGGAAGCGCCGGCGAGACCGTTGGAGTTGCGGTTGCCGCGAGTGCAGCGGAAGCTGCTGGCTTCGCTGCGGATGTGGCCGAGGCCGGTGTCAGCTCTCCGAGGGTGGGCGGCGCTGCTATCAAAACTTTGGCGACGGTTTTCTGTCGGGCTGTTGCGGTAACTGAGTTCGAAGATCCAGAAGCCGACGCCGGCGAGACTTTTGAGTAGTTCACATCAGCAGGCGCCAGAGAAGCGGCTTGCGCTGCGGCTTTGGCAACCTCGATGGCTTGCAGTTGTTTTGCAGCCAGGCCAACGTCGTGGGCCGAATCGCGATAGGGCTGAAAAGCTGGAAGACCTGACACGGCGGCGTCCGGCACGTAACCTTCGACGCCATTTTGAGTGCGGATTTTCACGTAATTCGGAAGACGTTCGATAATTTCGACGTCCTGGCCGCATTTCAACTTCGCATCAACATTGAAGCTGTTCAGCGAATCGTAGACCCACACCTGATCGTGATTGGAATTGCATTTGAGGGTTGCGGGATTGGCCCGAGCGGAACTTGCGAAAAAGGAGAGGCCGATCGTGCTAAAAAGTAGAATGAATAAATGCGTTCTGCGGACCATGGTTACCCCCTAACCCTGGCGCGACAATGCTTCAGCAGTGTAGAACTCTGGGACAGGCGAACAACTGGACGATAGTACAGAGAAAGGACAGGGGAAGGACAGTACGTTCCTTACGGATGTGTGACTCTGTGTACTACCATACCTGTATCATGGGGACTGAAGTTTCTGGCAGAGAGGCTGAGAGCCTGCGGCGCAAGAACTCACGGACAAATTAGGAGCGGAGTGCGAAATGGGAACGATGAAGCAAGACAAAAAGGACGGCGCTTCAAACTACTTGCTGAAGACGGAGCCTTCCGAGTACTCGTTTGCGGATCTTCAGAAGGATAAAGAGACGGTCTGGGATGGCGTTTCGAATCCAGTCGCGCTGAGGAATCTTCGCGAGATGAAGCCGGGGACGCGGCTTGTGATCTACGAGACTGGAGATCAGAAGACCGCAGTGGGAACGGCTTCGGTGCTTTCGGTGGACACGTCCAATCCGAAGAACCCGGCGGTAGAAATCAAGGCCGGGAAGGCGCTGGCAATGCCGGTATCGCTGGCACAAATCAAATCTGATCCGCTGTTCGCCACGTCACCGCTCGTTCGCCAGGGGCGGCTTTCGGTGGTGCCCTTGAGTGACGCGCAATATAAGAAATTGACTGGCAAATGACACGCCTGCTTTAGGACCTTTGCAAGAACCAGAGCACGGCTTGGGTTTCGTTCGATTTTGACGAGCCCTTCGCGCTGCTGGAAGGTGGAATAGCGGCGCCAGCGAGGGTATTCTGTTGGTGCGTTAAATCAGGGACGCTACCCAGCATGTGCGGAATTTGCGGAATCGTTGGGATGGAGTCGCGCGAGCACGCCGAGGCGATGGTGCGCCGGATGATGGCGGCGATCGTTCATCGCGGACCCGACGCAGAAGGTATTCTGTTCACGTCGCCGGTGGTTGCAGGCAGCCGCCGGTTGAGCATCATTGACCTTCCTAGCGGGAGCCAGCCGGTGTGGAACGAGACGAACACGCTGGCGGTGGTTTACAACGGCGAGATTTATAATTTTCGCTCGCTGCGCAAGGAACTCGAGGCTGCCGGACATACCTTCCGCACGAATTCCGATACGGAAGTGATTGTGCATGCGTTTGAAACGTGGGGCGAGAAATGCGTCGAACGCCTGCATGGGATGTTTACGTTTGCGATCGTGGAAATGCCTCAGGGGCCCGGCGGGCGGGCGACGCGGGTTTTTATCGCTCGCGACCGGATGGGAATCAAGCCGCTCTATTACACGATAGTGGAAGGGGCTTTGGTTTTTGCGTCGGAGGTGCGGGCACTTTTATCCAGCGGAGCGGTGCCAGCGCGGATTTCGGCGGATGCACTTTCGTCGTACCTCTTATTTGGATCTGTGAGCGAGCCGGCGACTTTGGTCGAGGGTGTTTTTTCGCTTCCGCCTGGTCATTACCTTGATATCAAAGTCAACGGCGAGCGCATCCGTGCGATTGCTCCGAAATCGTATTGGAATGGGGCGAAAGAGAGAGAAGAGGCGATACGGGCAACGAGTGCTGCGGCAACACCGGCGGCGCGCGTTCGTTCGCTGCTGGAACAGGCCGTGGCGAGGCACTTGATTGCCGACGTGCCGGTGGGCGTGTTTCTCAGCAGCGGGCTGGACTCGACGGCAATCGCAGCTTTGGCGAGCCGGGCGCAGCGCGGTATTCACACGTTTACCGTGGCGTTTCCAGATGTGGAATTCAGCGAAGCGGAGAAAGCGCGGCGGACGGCGGAGCGGCTTGGCACCGAGCATTCAGAGTACACGCTATCAGGCGAAGAGATGCTGGCGCGGCTCGATGAAGCGGTAGCGTCATTCGATCAGCCGAGCATGGACGGGATCAACACCTATTTTGTTTCGTGGGCGGCGCGGCAGGCGGGATTAAAAGTGGCGCTTTCTGGATTGGGAAGCGACGAGCTATTCGGCGGCTATACATCTTTTCAGGCGACGTCGAAAATCAGGCGGCTGGCTTCGGCGGCTAACTGGATGCCCAAACCGCTGCGACGGGTAGTGGCTTCGAGCGGTGCCGGCAGGCTCTCCGAGTCATCTCCGGATGCGGTTCGAAAAGCGTCCGCGGCGTGGCTCGATCCTTCTGCGCTGCCGCATCCTTATTACTTCACGCGTTCACTTTTTACGCCGCAGGTGGTTGCGGGGTGGCTAGGTCAGGACGCGAGCGCTTGGGCGGGGACTTCGTGGGGGAAGTGGCTCGGCGAGGAGGCTGGCGAAGCGCAGTCCATGGATGAGTTCACTGGAGTTTCGTGGCTGGAGCTGCGGTCATACCTGGTGAATACACTTCTGCGGGATACCGACGGGATGAGCATGCACCATTCACTGGAAGTGCGCGTGCCGTTTCTGGATTCTTCGCTGGTCGAATATGTGTTGTCGCTGCCGGAATCGCAGAAGCGCAATCCCAAGCAGCCGAAGGCGCTTTTGATCGCCGCGCTCGGCGAACTTTTGCCGCAGGAACTGACTGCGCAGCCGAAGCGCACTTTCACGTTTCCATGGGAAAATTGGATGCGGAGCGCGCTGCGCGGGCGAATCGCGACGGGGTTGGGCGACTGGTCTCCGGTTCTCAAGCCGTTGCTCAGCGGCGAAAACGCGCGACGAGTTTGGGACGATTTTCTGGCGGGGCGGACAACGTGGTCGCGGCCATGGAGCCTTTACGTGCTTAACGAATGGGTGAAACGGCATATGCATGGAAAGTTTGCCGGAGATTCCGAGCCTCGAAAGGATGCCGCCGTTTCGGTGGCCTGATCCGCGCGCAATGCCTGAAGCCGACTTCTCGCAATGATCATTCTCGGCATCAATGCTTACCACGCGAATGCTTCGGCGGCGATCGTCGCCGACGGGCGCCTGCTCGCAGCGGTGGAAGAAGAGCGCCTGAATCGCGTGAAATACGCGGCGGGTCTACCGGCGCGCGCGATTCAATATTGCCTCGATCAGGCGGGCGTGAAGCTCGCGGAAGTGGATCACATCGCGATTCCACGCGATCCACGGGCGAGGATTGCGACCAAGCTGCGATTTGCTATGCGCATGCCGCGCTTCGCGTTCGAGCGGGCGCAGGTAATGGCTCGCTTCGCCGGCATTCGAGAGGATCTGGCATCGGCGTCCGAGATTGCGCCTGAAAGTATTCGCGCGCAATTTCATCGAATCGAACACCATACCGCGCATCTTGCGAGCGCTTATTTCGTTTCGCCTTATGAGCGCGCCGCGGTTCTATCCGCGGACGGGCTCGGCGATTTCGCAAGCTCCATGTGGGCCGTGGGCAAAGGCGCGCGCATGCGAATCCTCGGCGAGATCACTTTTCCTCATTCGCTCGGGGTGTACTACACGGCCCTGACGCAATACCTCGGTTTCTGGAAATTTGGCGACGAATACAAAGTGATGGGCCTTGCGGCGTATGGCCAGCCGGAATTCCTCGAAGAATTTCGCCGCATCGTGCGCGCGGACGGGCCGCTTTCGTTCCGGCTAGGCCTGGACTATTTCACGCATCAGAATCAGGGGGCCGAGATGTCGTGGCGCGACGCCAGCCAGACTCCTGTGCTCGGACGACTTTTTTCGCCCTACCTCGAGAAGCGGCTCGGGCCCACGCGCAAAGCGGAAGAGCCTCTCGAACAGCGCCATCACAATCTTGCGGCGAGCATGCAGGCTGCGCTCGAAGAAGTGTTGGCAGCACATTGGGCTGCGCTCGCGACGAAAACCGGCGAGAAGGCGCTCTGTCTTGCGGGAGGAGTGGCGTTCAATTGCCTGGCCAACGGCAAAATTTTCGATCATTCGCCGTTCGAGCGCGTTTATGTGCAACCGGCGGCAGGGGACGCCGGATTATCCGTGGGCGCAGCGTTCGTTGTGGAACACCAGGCACTCGGCCGCCCGCGCCAATTTGTGATGGAGCAGGCGGGCTGGGGACCGGAATTTTCGCAGCAGCAAATTCGTAAGGCGATTACAGGATCATCCAACGGCGATATGCAGCTCAGCGAACTGGATGAAGATTCGCTGGTGCAGGCCACGGCTCGCCACATCGCCGCGGGGAAAATTGTAGGATGGTTTCAAGGGCGCGTGGAGTGGGGGCCGCGAGCGCTGGGGCAGCGCAGCATTCTGGCCGATCCGCGGCGCCCGGAAATGAAGGATGTGCTCAACCGGCGGATCAAGCACCGCGAAATTTTCCGTCCCTTTGCGCCTTCGATCATCAAGGAAGCCGTCCCCGAATATTTTGAGCGGAGCGAGCCGTCGCCTTTTATGACGTTCGCATATTCGGTCCGCCCCGAAAAACGCGGGGTAATTCCTGCACCGACTCATGTGGACGGTACGGCGCGATTACAAACGGTGAGCCGCGGAGCGAATCCTCTTTACTGGAAACTGCTCAGAGCTGTCGGCGACCTTACTGGCGTGCCGGTGGTGCTGAATACTTCGTTCAACGACAACGAGCCGATCGTCTGCCGCCCGGAGGAAGCGCTCGATTGCTTCCGGCGCACGCAAATGGACGTGCTGGTGATGGGGAACTTCACGCTCGAGAAAAAAGCTGCGCTCGCGGCGGGCGCCATGAGCGCCGACGGTCTTGCCGAGCCGCTGAAATGACGAATTGGGGTAAGATTGCAAGCAGTAGTCAGGTCAAAACTTTGACGCGCAGTTCTCGTCGCTCCGAATCCCAGCCTGCGACGAATCTGAAGTGTTAGGCCGCTCATGCACATATTGCTCTTGAACGAATACTATCCGCCGGACACTTCCGCCACTGCGAAGATGGCTGCGCTCGTCGCGGAAACTCTCGCCAAGAAACATCAGGTTACCGTCCTTGCCGGCCGGCCCTCTTATGACCCCGAGGAGTATTATCCGTTCGCTTTTCTTCGCAGCGATAACCGAAACAATGTTACGGTTGAGCGCGTAGGCTCGACTGATTTTCCGCGGCACGAGATGAAGCGCCGCGTTTCGAATTACCTTTCGTATCTTGCGCTGGCGGTGCCGCGCGCGCTGGCGATCCGGCCGGATGTGGTGCTCGCGATGACGGACCCTCCCGTGGCAGGGATCGCCGGAGCTTTCATTGCGCGCATGAGCGGCCGTCCATTTGTCTACAACATACGAGACATGTATCCGGACATGGCGCTGGGAGGCGACATCGTGCGTGCGAATGCGCTTGTCGCGCGCTGGGAGCAGATGCATCGCCGAGCCTTGCGCGAGGCTGCGAGAGTAATCGTCCTTGGCGACGACATGCGCGAACGAATTCTGTCGAAGGGCGTTGCGCCGGACCGCGTCGCGGTGGTTCGCGATGGAGCCTCGCCTTCGGTGCCGCCGCCTCATGTGAAGCATCCCGCTGTGGAGGAGGTTCGCTGCGGATTCCCGTTCGTCGTCCTTCACGCGGGTAATCTTGGATTTTACGGCGCATGGACAACGCTCTTGAAAGCAGCAGAGTTGCTGCGCAACGAAAACACCGGTCTGGTGTTTGTGGGTGACGGGGCCAACCGCCCCGCAATGCAAGCATCAATCAACGGTTCGAGGAACGTGCGCTTCTTGCCCTTCCGTCCGGCAAGCGAGATACCGCATGTGATGGCGGCGGGCGACTTGCATATCATTACCATGAAGCGCGGACTGGAAGGCGTCGTGGTGCCCAGCAAGCTCTATTCAACGCTCGCTGCGGGACGGCCGATACTGGTGGTGGCGGCGCTCGAGTGCGACGCGGCGCGAATTGTGCGGGAATCCGGTAGCGGCCTATGGGCGGATCCGGACGATCCAGCTGCAGTGGCGGCGGCAATCCGGAAGCTCCGTGAGGACCCGAATCAGCTGGCTGAGATGGGTCGCAGAGCCCGGGAAACCGCGGGGAAATATGCTAGAGTGAATGAGCTAGAGAAATTTGCAATTATTTTGGAAGAAGCCGCGCAGGAAAGACCTGGAGGGGGCCATCTGGAAAAATAAGAAAGTTCTTGTTACCGGAGGTACATCTTTTATCGGTTCGCATCTTGTGGATGCGCTGGTGGAGCGCGGCACGAAGGTCCGCGTGGTGGACGATCTTACCAGCGGCAGGCTAAGCAATATCGAGCATCACCTGAAGGGCGGCCACGTCACTTTCGTAGAGGCGGATCTCCGCGAACCCGGCGTCACGCGAGCTGCAATAAATGGCATCGAAGTGGTGTTTCACCTGGCCGCCGATCATGGTGGCCGCGGTTATGTGGACCTGCATCAGGCCGGTCCAGCCTCGAATTTGTTTCTCGACGGACTCGTCTTTTGGGAGGCGGTGAAAGCTGGCGTGGAAAAGGTTGTGTACGCCTCCTCCGGCTGCGTGTATCCCAACTACATGCAGACAGACGTGAAGAAAGAAATCTATCTGCGGGAAGAAGATGTGAAGCCGCCGCACGACGCGGATAATATGTACGGATGGGCGAAGCTGATGGCCGAGCTTACGCTGCAGGCGTATCACCAGGAGCACAAACTCGGCGCTGCATCGTGCCGTTATTTCACGGTGTATGGGCCGCGAGGGGTGGAAAATCACGCGGTGATTGCCATGATTGCGCGCGCGTTTGTGGGCCAGGATCCGTTCGAAGTGTGGGGCGACGGGAATCAAATCCGAAACTGGACATATGTGGACGACATCGTGAATGGAACGATACTGGCCGCCGAAAAAATCAACGACGGCACCGCCGTGAATCTCGGCACGATGGAGCGCATTCGAGTGATTGACGCGGCGAAAATGGTGCTCGATTTCGCCGGTAAGAAAGCTGAAGTTCGCCTGCGGCGCGACATGCCGACGGGCCCAGCAAACCGGGTGGCGGACAACGCGCTGGCTAAAAAGCTGCTGGGCTGGGAGCCGAAGACGAAGTTCCGCGACGGGCTGAAGAAGACAATGGATTGGTATTTTGAGAGCAAGAAGACGGACGAAGTGCGCGGCGTGCTGGAGAAGATGCTGACGGCGCGGTGACCACGGGACTAAAATCGACCATGGCGATACCAACCAGTCTGATTGCGTTCTGCGTAGCGCTATTCGGCTCTCTCGGACTAACGGCGCCGGTGCGCCAATTTGCGCTGCGGGCTGGACTTGTAGACAAGCCGGGCCCACGCAAAGTCCATCTGAAACCGATTCCTCTTCTGGGGGGTATCGCTATCTACCTGGGCTTCGCGGCGGCTATTTTGCTCACGCAGCACGGCGTGATGCAGCAGCAAACGATCGCGATTTTCACCGGCGCCACCCTTTTAGCGATCGTAGGATTTCTCGACGACGGGGGGTTGCTACATCATCAGGTGAAGCTGTTTATCGGCATGCCTGTCGCGGCGCTGTTGCTCCTGGCTTCGGGAATTCGCGCGCAACTTTTTTCTCAGTTTATTCCTGGAAATGCGGGGATGATTTTGGACGGCTGCTTGACCGTCATCTGGGTGGTCGGAATCACCGCTTCGTTCAGTATCCTCGACCATATGGACGGCCTCTGTGCCGGCATCACGGCGGTCGCGGCTGCGTTTTTCACGTTGGCTGCCTATATGAATGGGCAGACGGCTGTGCAAACTCTGGCAGCCGCCACGCTGGGTGCCGCTCTTGGATTCCTTCGCTGGAATTTCAATCCCGCCAAAATATTCATGGGTGATGGTGGGGCAATGTTTCTCGGCTTCCTGATGGCAACTTTGGGCTTGAAGATCCGACCGGATGGGGCGCCATTTCCGGCTGGATGGCTTGTTCCGGTTTTAATTCTCGGTGTCCCGATTTTTGATACGACGATGATATCAATCTCCCGGCTGCGCCGCGGGCTTCTTCCCTTCACGTCACCAGGGAAGGATCATACTGCGCACCGGCTATCGAACCTGGGCTTGGGTCATCGGGGTGCAGTGCTCATCCTGTATTTGCTGGCGGGCTTGCTGGGCACGATGTCGTTGTTTGTCGGACGCTTTTCCACAGGCACGATCTACGCTCTCGTGGGCGCATTGGCTGTGTGCGCGCTGATCGCCGTGGTTTTTCTCGAGACAGCTCCGTACGAGAGGCAGATCAAGCTGCAGAAATCCTCGTCCCCTACCTAGGTCTCATCGTCTTTGGCGGTGCTTCAGCAGTAGGATATACTTTCTCGCCTGTGTTTCAGGGTGCTGAGGATACCCACGGCAGGTGCTTGTGGCATCGCGACTGACGCGTCGCAAGCGCCTCATTGCCTTCCCGAAAATACGGCTTGCGAAACAAGTTAAACGTTTGTACTGATTCTACTGAGGACGACCAGTGCTCGAATCGCGCGTCGCGTACAACGACTCCAACTCTAGTTCACGCTCAAGCAACCAGAACGTCGCCGTAGTCGGCGGTTCCGCCGCCGGCCTTTTTACAGCCTCTTTGCTTGCCCGTAAAGGCGTACCCGTCCGTGTGTTTGAGCGTATCGAAACGCTCGAGCCTGCGGAGCGGACGCTCATTGTGACGCATCGGATGAGGAACCTGCTTGGCTCTGCTGCGGAGCGAAGCATCGTCAATGAAATCAGGCGCTTCGAATTGTTTACAGATGGGCGCAGCGCCAATGTTTCCCTGAAATATCCGGACCTGGTTATCGAGCGACGCGCTTTGATCCAAGGATTGGCAGAAGGGGCGCAACGAGCCGGCGCTTCCGTTGCGCTGGGTCACCGGTTTCACGGGCTTCACCCGAACGGACGAGGCATCGTCCTCGAGGTGGAGCATTGCGCGAGCGGCCGACGCGAAGAAATTCGTTCGGATACGATTGTTGGCGGTGACGGGGCTTCGAGTCGGGTGGCGCGCGCGGCAGGCTGGTCGCCCCTCGGAACGGTTCCACTCGTACAGGCAATCGTGGCGCTGCCGAAGGATATGCAATCTGATACGGCGCGAGTGTGGTTCGTTCCTCAAGACACGCCCTACTTTTACTGGCTGATTCCAGAATCCCCTACGCGGGGTGCGTTGGGATTGATCGGCGAAAATGGACCGGACACGCGGCGCCACCTCGAACGCTTCCTTGAAAAGCGAAGACTCGACCCGATTGAATTTCAGGGTGCGCGCATCCCCGTGTACAAGAAATGGGTGCCGGTGAGGCGTCAGTTCGGGAACGGGTCGGTATATGTGGTGGGCGACGCTGCCGGACAAGTGAAGGTGACGACGGTGGGCGGAATTGTAACCGGGTTTCGAGGGGCGCTTGGCGTGGCGGAAGCGATTCTATATGGCGGCGCGAGCGCGGAGCTTCGGTCGCTGCGGCGCGAGTTGAATCTGCATCTCCTGTTGCGCCGGTCACTGCATGATTTCCAGCAATCCGATTACAGCCGGTTGGTGGATTTGTTGAATGCGCCTGCGATTCAATCGTTGGGCGATTACTCGCGGGATGAAGCCTGGAAAATCTTGTGGCGCGTTTGCCTGAAGCAGCCGCGTCTTTTGCTGCTCGGCCTGCGCGGGTTGCTGACGGCGAGGTCAACGCTTCATCCTCCTCGTGATTAAGCATTTTTGTGCTTTCTGCGGCTTATTCAGAGTTCGCGCCGATCCGGATTTATTTGCTGCTTGGACGAACTCGTCGGATTGCTGATTGTGTGTGGACCGATAGAAATGAATGAGATCGAATAAATGCACATTTTGGGGCTTTCCTCTCTGGAGCACGGTCCGGCTGCCGCAATCATCGGCGAAACTGGACTGATCGCCGCAATTGAAGAGGGAAAGCTGGCCAGGACACGCACCGCAGAGGGCATCCCGCGCCGCGCTATTCAATTTTGCCTGGAGACCGCAGGGATCAAGTGGCCGGATGTCGATCGAATCGCCATCGCTTCCCGACCCGGACGCGCATGGTCACGCACAGCTCTGTTTCGGGCGCGGCTTGCGCCGTTCGCACCCAAGTCCAGCGTTTATTTCTTGAATAAAGCTTCTGGTGAGCTGGGGCGTGAGTTGAACAATTTTCGGATCGTACGCGACATGGCGGCCGGCGCCCGGGACCGCGTGCAAGGCTTCGATCACCATCTGAGCCATGCAGCCAGCGCTTACTTCGCGTCACCATTCGAACGGGCTCTGATCGTGACGCTCGACGAACGCGGCGATGGACGCTGCGGTTTCGCAGGCGCGGGTGACGGCAAAAACATCCGAGAGCTCGCCGGCATTTCATTTCCACACTCGGTCGCCTGGTTCTATACGCAGATTACGAAGCTGATCGGATTTCAGCCTCACGGCGACGAGCATAAGACGCAGTGGCTGGGAGCGACCGGTGAGCCTATCTTTGCGGATTTCTTCACGGCGATGCTTCGGCGGGCTCCGCAGTCTCCCCCGCATTTGCATTCCAAATACTTTCAGCGCGATTTTTCGGCCGACCTTTGCTTTAGCGATGAATTCTATAAAGGCCTCGGAATCAAGCGCGAGGAGGAACCGCATCTCGAACCTAAGCTCTGCGCCAACATCGCCGCCAGTCTGCAGAACGCGTGCAGTGAAATCGTCGTCGAATGGGTCGAAACCCTGCGGAAACAAAGCGGTCAGCAAAATCTATGCGTGGCTGGGGGGTTGTTCTTGAATCCGCTTCTGGTGGCTGCCGTCGAGGAGAAAACGAGCTTCGAGAATGTGTTTGTTCAACCCGCCGCCGGTAACGAGGGTACCGCTGTGGGAGCTGCATGTCTTGCCTGGCACGAATCGCCGGAGCGTTCGCGTGTGGCGCCGCTTGCGAGCCTGTATCTTGGCCCGCAATTTTCCAACGAACAGATCAAACAAGTGCTCGACAACTGCAAGGCTACCTATCGCTGGTGCAATTCCGAGGATCAGAAGGTTGACGAAGTGTTGAGCTTATTGCAAGCGGGCAGGATCGTTGCGTGGTTCCAGGGCGCCGCCGAATTCGGGTCGCGCGCGCTGGGGAACCGCAGCTTGCTGGCATCGCCCTGGGCAGAGTACATTGTTGATAATTTGAATGATTTTGTGAAGCATCGCGAACCGTATCGCCCTTTCGCGCTGTCGATACCGGAAGAGGACTGCAAGGAGTATTTTGAGTGCACAACGAACGGGCGATTTATGACGACGATGGCGACGCCGACACCCAGGATGCGCAAGTTGCTGGAGCCGGTTGCATCAGGATTTATCGTTCAGGACCGCGTGCGTCTCCACATTGTGACCAAAGAAGACAACGCATTGATCTGGAAGCTCTTAAAACGCTCCGGAGAGAAGGGCTTGGCGCCCGTTCTCGTGAATGCTTCGTTCAATCTATTTGGCGAACCTCTGGTGGTAACGCCGAGGGATGCGGTTCGAAGCTATTTTTGCTCCGGTGTGGACGCACTGATGGCGGGAAATTTTCTGCTCTCGAAGCGATAGCTCATGACAGCCTGTTTCAGGTTTCGAGTCCGTGCATCGTGTGTTTCACGCACCTACTTCCGCGGTTATTCGGAAACCGAGGGCGCCTCAAGTAACATAAGAGGGCGGATTTGAATAGCTTGTCAAAACACATGTTTGGGGGAACCGTTTGAAGATATCCGTAATTGGCGCGGGTTACGTGGGGCTTGTGACGGGTGGTTGCTTAGCGGAAATTAGCCACGAAGTGGTCTGTACTGACAATGATGCCGAGAAGATTGCGACACTCGAGGCCGGTCGACTGCCGATTTACGAGCCGGGGCTCGACGGCGTCATCGCAAAGACCCGCAAACAGGGCAGGCTAAAGTTCAGCGCCAACCCCGTGGATGCGGTAGCGGCCGGCGATGCGATTTTTATCTGTGTGGGCACTCCTCCGTTGCCGAATGGCGGCGCCGACCTAAGCGCAATTGACCACGTCGCGCGGCTCATCGCAAACGAAGCGCGTTCGCCAAAGCTGGTGGTTGAGAAGAGCACCGTTCCCGCGCAGACGGGCCAGGAATTGAAGCGCGCCCTAGCGGTCTACGGCCGAAAGAGCAAAGTGGAGTTTCGCGTGGCCTCGAATCCGGAATTCCTTCGCGAAGGCACAGCCGTGGAAGATTTCCTGCATCCCGACCGAATTGTCGTGGGTGTGGATGACGAAGTTGCAGAGAAGCAGCTTCACGAGATCTATCGCCCGGTGCTGGAGCGCAAATTCAATTGCCCATTTCACGCTCCCTCCCCGTGCCCGGACGTGCCGCCACCCGCATGGTTGGTGACCACCATCAATAGCGCCGAATTGATCAAGCACGCTTCAAATTCCTTTCTCGCCTTGAAGATTTCCTATGCCAACATGCTGGCCGATCTGGCGGAACGTTTAGGGGCCGACATTCAACAAGTGACGAGAGCGGTGGGTATGGATTCCCGAATCGGCGGCAGTTTCCTGAACGCCGGCCTCGGGTTCGGCGGATTTTGTTTGCCTAAGGATTTGCAGGCTTTCGTCCACCTTGCGGAAAAGTCAGGCGTCGATTTCTCGCTTCTCAAGGAAGTGGAAAAAATTAACAAAGGCCGCATTCGTCACGTTATCGAAAAAGTCCGGCGAGGGCTCTGGGTCATGAAGGGAAAGCCGATTGCCGTGCTGGGGCTGGCATTCAAGGCGAATACCGACGATGTTCGTTTCTCGCCGGCCATCGACTTGATTCAGGAACTGCTGGCGGAGGGGGCAAACGTTCGCGCGTTTGATCCGGAAGCCAGTGAGAAGGCCCGGGCCATCGTGCCACAGGTGAAAATCTCAGAATCGCCCTACGCAGCCGCAAGAGACGCTGAGGCTTTGATCATCGCAACAGAATGGAAGCAATTCCGGGATCTGGACTGGCAGCGGATCCGCGATGCAATGACGCATCCGTTCGTCGTGGACGCGCGCAATTTGCTTTCTGGTCCGGAAATGAAACAGCTCGGCTTCGAATACTATTCGATCGGCCGTCCGGATTGATGGAATAGGACTGTCTCCTAAGCGCGGGCTTAACGCGCAGGCTCAGCAACCTTCTTATGGAAGTATTGGTACGTGAGCTTCAATCCTTCTTCGAGTTTCACCTTCGGTTCCCACTTTAAGACTTGCCGCGCTTTGGTGATATCCGGGCAGCGCTGCTTGGGGTCGTCCTGGGGCAGCGTTCGAAACACGATCGGTTCCTTGGAACCCACCAGCGTCCGCACTCGCTCGGCAAATTCCATAATCGTGATCTCGTGTGGGTTGCCGATGTTGACGGGATCGTGCTCGTCGGATTCGAGCAGGCGGTAGATTCCATCGAGCAAATCGGAAACGTAGCAGAAACTGCGGGTCTGCTTGCCATCGCCGTAGACCGTCAAGGACTCGCCGGTCAAAGCCTGATGCAAAAAATTCGGAAGCGCACGGCCGTCATTCAGACGCATGCGCGGCCCGTAGGTATTGAAGATGCGCACGATTCGCGTATCCACGCCATGATAGCGGTGATAAGCCATCGTAAGAGCCTCGGCGAATCGTTTCGATTCGTCGTAGACTCCGCGCGGCCCGATTGGATTCACCCGGCCCCAGTAGCTTTCCGGCTGAGGGCTCACCTCCGGATCGCCATAGCATTCTGATGTTGATGCGAGGAGAAATTTTGCCTTCTTGGCGAGTGCAAGGCCGAGGGCGTTGTGCGTGCCGAGCGCGCCGACTTTCATGGTTTGGATCGGCATCTTCAAATAGTCGGGAGGGCTTGCCGGCGAAGCGAAATGCAGCACCGCATCCACTGGGCCCTGCACGTCAATGTACCGGCTCACATCCTGGCGGGCGAAGCGAAAATGGGGATGGGGCAGAAGGTGCCCCACGTTGGAATCGCTGCCGGTGACGAGATTATCCAGGCAAAGGATTTCCCAGCCCTTATCGAGCATCAAGTCGCAGAGATTTGAGCCTAGAAAACCTGCACCGCCTGTGATCACAGCGCGCAAATTGTTCTCTCCTTGGTGATTCTCAACCAGCCAGCGTCTTCGCTCGAATCCATTATCGCCCGAATTTCTCAGCGGCGCGTTTCAATTGATTGGTGTCATCTCGATTGGTGCTATTTCGGCGCCGTAGCCGGCTTCGGGAACGCCGTTGTGTGGTCCACGACAATTCGCCAGCCCTCCGGAAATTTTCTGAAGTTGAGAGTGAACACGCCGGAGGGATTGTCGTTCACGCGCTGCAGATGATATTCGCCTACCGCGAACGCGGCGGTGGCGCACTCCACTCGAATTTCGAGGTTTGCGAACGTCAGGTGTCCCATCGCTTTCCGATCCGGATAACTGCGCCGGTAGCGTTCGAGAAGTGCTTGCCAGCCGCGCGATACTCCCTCGGAGCTTACGAATTCAGTCTGGTTCGAATTCCAATAGCCATTCATGAAGCCTTCGATATCACCCCGATTCCAGGCGGCAGTTTGATCGTTGAGCAGGGTGAGAATGGCAGCCGCATCATCCGGTTGTGGCGGCGCGGCGGCTGAGCGCGGAGAAAGAGCGGCCAGGGAAAGGAGCGTAATCAGCATCGAAGCGGCAACGCACAGTCTTGTGAACTCACCGTTAGATTTGATTCGATTCACGTTCAGTCACTCCTGTACAAGATACCGAGCAAATTCGCGGCCGTGCCCCAAGGTGACATCGCCTTCGGTAAAGAGTATTCTAGATATTCGCCGGTAGCAATTAACTTCAGCCTGCTCAGGGTAGCGATACCGAATTCTCTTCGATGAATCCTGTTTCTACAGAATCGGCGGCTGGGGCATTGGCCTCTCTCGATTGGGCGCACCCGCTCGTTCGCGAGTGGTTTGTCCGCCTTCTCGGCACGCCCACCGAGCCACAGGAACAAGGCTGGCCGCATATTCTCGCCGGGAAGACGACACTCATTTCGGCGCCAACCGGCTCTGGTAAGACTCTCGCTGCGTTCCTTGCTTGTATTGACCGCCTCGTCCGAAAAGCACTCGCCGGTGAGCTGACCGACCGGCTCGAAGTTCTTTACGTCTCGCCTCTCAAGGCTCTAGGCAATGACATCCAGAAAAACCTCGAGATTCCGCTTGGCGAAATTTTGCAGCTCGCCGCCGAACGCGGCTTCCTGATGCCCGAGATTCGCACCGCAGTGCGCACCGGCGACACGCTCATGCACGAAAGGCGCAAGATGCTCGAGCGGCCGCCGCACATTCTCGTCACGACGCCTGAATCTCTCTATATTTTGCTCACTGCGGTGAAAAGCCGCGAAATTCTTAAATCTGTCGAAACCGTCATCGTCGATGAAATCCACGCCGTCGCCGGCGACAAGCGCGGCTCGCATCTCGCGCTGTCGCTCGAACGCCTCGAAGCGCTCGCCGATCATCCGCCCGTACGTATCGGCCTTTCTGCCACGCAAAGGCCGATCGAGCTGATTGCCCATTTTCTCACCGGCAGCGGCCGCACTGACCCTGTGATCGTGCAGATCGGTCATCAACGCGCGCTGGATGTCGCCATCGAAGTCCCAGCAAGCGAACTGGGCCCGGTTGCCTCGCATGAAATGTGGGACGAGATTTACAACCGCGTAGCCGAACTAGTTCGCCAGCATCGTTCGACTCTTGTGTTCGTCAATACGCGCCGACTCGCGGAACGAGTGGCCCATCACCTTGAAGAACGCCTTGGCAAAGATGCGGTTGCCACGCATCACGGCAGCCTTTCGCGCAAGCTGCGGCTCGGCGCGGAAAACAAGCTGAAGACAGGAGCAATTCAAGCTCTCGTCGCCACCGCGTCGCTCGAGCTAGGTATCGATATCGGCGCAGTGGACCTGGTTTGCCAGATCAGTTCCACACGCTCGATCGCCACCGCTCTGCAGCGCATCGGACGCGCCGGTCACTGGCACGGCGCAATTCCGAAAGGACGAATCTTCGCTGCAACCCGAGATGAGCTGCTGGAATGCTCCGCCCTGGTTCGTGCGATTCGGCAAGGCGATCTCGACCGCATCGAAATTCCCGAGGCGCCGCAGGATGTCCTCGCGCAGCAAATAGTCGCCATGTGTTCTGCGGAAGATTGGCAGGAAGACGATCTCTTCGCACGCATCCGTCGCTCCTATCCCTATCGCAATCTCGAGCGCGCGCAATTCGACACCATCGTCGAAATGCTTTCGGAAGGGATCGCGGCTCGACGTGGCCGCTACGGAACCTATCTGCATTGTGACCGTGTGAATGGACGCGTGCGTGGCCGGCGGGGAAGCCGCCTCGCGGCCATCACGAGTGGCGGCGCGATTCCTGATAACGCTCTCTATACGGTAGTCGCCGAGCCGGAAGGCACCGTTGTCGGCACAATCGATGAAGATTTTGCCGTTGAAAGCCTGCGCGGCGACATCATGCTGCTCGGCAACACTTCCTGGCGCATTCGCCGCGTGCAAATGGGCCGAGTGCTGGTCGAGGACGCTCACGGCGCTGCTCCCACGGTTCCTTTCTGGCGTGGCGAAGCTCCGGCTCGGACGGCGGAACTCTCCGCGCAGGTTGCCGACCTACGCACGCAAATTGACGAACGCACGCGCGACGTCCCGGCAGGCGTCCAAGTAAAGAATCTCCCCGCCGCGCAACCCGCGCTTGCATGGCTGAAGGAAGAATGTAGCCTTGACGACGCAGGCGCCGAGCAGATCTTGGAATATGTGGTTGCGGGCCGTGCAGTCCTCGGAGCGGTTCCAACCCAACAAACGATCGTGGCCGAGCGTTTTTTCGATGAAAGCGGCGGCATGCAGCTTGTGATCCATGCCCCTTTCGGCGGCCGCATCAACAAAGGCTGGGGGCTCGCGCTGCGAAAACGCTTCTGCCGCTCGTTCAATCTCGAATTGCAAGCAGCCGCCACGGATGACGGCCTCAATATTTCGCTGGCCGAGCAGCACAGCTTCCCGCTGGCCGATGTATTTCGATTCTTGCATCCGGCGTCGCTCGACCATGTGATCGAGCAAGCCGTTCTGCCGTCTCCGATTTTCGGCGCGCGCTGGCGTTGGGACGCAAACCGCGCATTGTTGCTGCTTCGGTTTAAGGGCGGTAAGAAAGTTCCTCCGCACATTCAGCGCATGCGCGCCGACGATCTGCTGGCGGCCGTGTTTCCCGATGCCGCCGCATGCCCAGAAAATCTCGAGGGCGAGGTGCGCATCCCCGACCATCCTCTGGTGCGAGAAGTGATGAAAGATGCGCTCACCGAAGCGATGGATATCGACGGCCTGAAGCAGGTTCTCGCCAGGATTCTCGACGGCAGCATCCGTTGCGTCGCTGTGGATACTCCCGTGCCGTCGCAGTTCTCACACGAGATCCTAAACGCGAATCCTTTTGCCTATCTCGATGACGCGCCTCTAGAAGAGCGTCGCGCCCGCGCTGTCGAAATGCGCCGCGTGCTGCCCGAAGCAGTTCTCTCCGAGGTCGGCCGCCTTGACCCCGCCGCGATCGCCGAGGTGCGGGAAGAAGCTCGGCCTGATGCTCGCGATGCCGACGAGCTGCATGACGGCTTGCTAACCTTGATTGCACTCCCGGATCCAGGTGCAGGCGGCTCAAAAATACTGCAGCTTATGCCAGAAGACTCGAGCGCATGGCAGGAATTCTTTGAGCAGCTCATCTTGCAAGGCCGTGCCACGCGCGCCACCGGGCAAAGCCACACATTCTGGGTGGCAGCCGAACGGGCAAAATCTTTCGCTGCGATTTTTCCAAATGCTCGATTCGAAACCACGCTCGCGGACGTCGAACCTGCGACTCCCTCGAAGGAAGAAGCATGCTCCTCTCTCGTCACCGGCTGGATGCAACACTGCGGTCCGGTCACTTCCAATCAACTTGGCGATGCACTCGGTATTCCCGCAAGCGAAATTGACAAGTCGTTCTTGCGACTTGAGGCCAGCGGTTCTGTGCTCCGCGGAAAGTTCACCGATCCGGCGACTCCGGAAACCGAATGGTGCGATCGCCGGCTGCTCGCGCGGATTCATCGCCTTACTCTTGGCAAGTTGCGGAACGAAATTCAGCCCGTCAACGCCGCGCAATTCATCCGCTGGTTGCTGCGCTGGCAACACGTCGCGCCGTCCACGCAGCTTCTAGGCGAGCGCGGCACTCTCGAAGCCTTGCGCCAGCTTCAGGGCTATGAGGCTCCGGCCAACGCCTGGGAACGGCAAATTCTCGCCCGTCGCGTGGCAAACTACGATCCGAAAATACTTGACGAGCTTTGCCTCACGGGCGCCGTCGGTTGGGGCCGCCTTTCCCCGCATCCCGCGTTGCTCGACGATTCGCGCGAAGGCGCGCGCCGTGTGATCCCGACCAGCGTCGCGCCCATCACATTTTTCGCACGCGAAGAATCCGAGTGGATGATGCCCCGGCGCACGAAAGACGGCATGGACGCAACGAAAGGCCTAAGCCCGGGCGCAGCAGAAGTTCTGCAATTTCTAAAACAGCGTGGCGCATCGTTCTTTCCGGACATCGTGCGCGGCACTGGTAAGCTGAAGTCTGAAGTTGAATCCGCGCTCTGGGAACTTGTGGCTGCTGGAATCATCACAGCCGATGGCTTCGATAATCTTCGCGCCTTGATCGACCCCAAGCGCCGCAGCGGCCAAGGCCACGGCCGCACCAATCGTCCGCGCCACAGCGCCGGCCGCTGGTCGCTTCTTTATCCGGTGGAATCCGACGATCGCACCGCCGCGCTCGAAGCCACCTGCAAGATGCTGCTCAACCGCTATGGTGTGGTGTTCCGCGAAGTGCTCACGCGCGAAGCTATCCTTCCGCGCTGGCGGGAAGTATTGCTGGCCCTTCGTCGTCTCGAAGATCGAGGAGAAATTCGTGGGGGCAGATTCGTGAGCGGCTTCCTCGGCGAGCAATTCGCGCTGCCGGTGGCTGTGGAATCGTTGCGAGCAACCCGCGACCAGCAACGATCCGGTGAAACCACAACAATATCCGCCGCCGATCCGCTCAATCTCGTCGGAATTATATCTCCCGGCGAACGCGTGCCGGCGATTTCCGGTCGCTTCGTGGCCTTTCGCGATGGTGTCGCCGTAGAAGCGCCCGGGCACCGCTCAATCGAACTCGATTCGATTGCGCAAGCCGGATAACAACATCTGGCCTTTGAAACATCCACACGAAAAATCGAGCGCGGATAGCACACTTGTCATAGAATGGACGCATGGCCAGAGGATGGGAAAGTAAGTCTGTCGAAGAACAAGTCCAGGAACATGAGCAAAAGAAAGGACAAAATACGAAGAAGCAACTGACCGCTGAACAATTGGAATCACGCCGCAGATGCGAGGTACTGTTGCTATCCCGCTCTCGCGTCCAAAAGGATCTGCAGGCGACTCAGAATCCCCGCCACCGGGATCAACTCAGTAGCGCTTTAGCCGATTTGGATTCGCAGATTGCCGAGCTGACAGAAAAGTCCTAAGTTCATATACCGACAAGAATTTTAGTCGTTCGGGTGGGCTGTTTCCGGTTCCTCGATGAACACTACCCCGACACCATTGCTACCCTTCTCGCGTCCCGGGTCAAAGTGAATCACAGTACCGCGCAGCGATAACACGCTCGAGCGTTTGTCGTCACCGGCCGCTTCGATCACCACGCGCAATTCCGATTGCAGCTTCGGCCGACTCTTCAGCGTCAGATAAGCTCCCTGCAAGCTGATGTCGCGCACGGTCGCCTTCTCTTCGAAAGCCGTGCCATCTTCTCCTTGGCCGCTAACCGTCGCTGCAAACCGAATCCGGCGCCGCTGTCCTACGCGCGACTTCGGCAGGGCTACATGAATTCCGCGCTCGCTGAGCGACACGGTCATCCCTTCCGTGGCCGCCCAGGCAGCGGTGAACTCATGGCGCGCAGCGGAGAGAAAACCATCGATAATCTTGTCGGTCGAATCCGGATCGTGATGGAAGAGAATCAGATTCCGGACTTTACATTCCCGCGCGATTTTCACGCCTTCGAGCCAACTCGAATGTCCCCAGCCCCGTCTTTCTGAGGCCAATTGTTCCGGGGAATATTGTGCGTCATAGACCAGGACGTCCGCGCCATGTGCCAGCTCTCTGAGATTCTTGTCGAATTCAGAGACTCCTGGTTCGTTGTCGGTCGCATAGACAATCGACCCACCGGAAGTTTCGATACGGTAGCCCAAGCATCCCTGAGGATGGTTCAGCCATCCGGCAGTAATCTTCGTTCCGCCAATTTCCCACTTCTGCCCGGAAGTTACCTCGTGAAACGTCCGCCCGGCCGTCATCGTGCTTACATCCACAGGAAAATACGGGCTCGCCAGCTGCGCTTCGAGCACCTTCCGAAGGCTATCCGGCCCCAGATAGTCCGATTGAAAGCTATAGAAGTTGAATTTGTTCTGCGATTCGAAAAGAGGTCGAAAGAACGGAAGGCCCTGAATGTGGTCCCAGTGGTAGTGGGTCACGAGGACGTGCGCATGGATGCCGCGTTCCCCATGCGTCTCCGTCCAGAGATTCCCCAGCATCCTCATACCGGTGCCGCAATCGAGGATGAACCGCGTGCCTTCGGGTGACGTCAGCTCCAGGCAGGGCGTGTTTCCCCCATAGCGCCAAGTATCGCGCTCAAGCGTAGGCGTCGAGCCGCGCACTCCCCAGAAAATCAGCTTGGCTGCGTTGTGCGTCATCGCTGGGCGAAGCTTCCCGCGCGCCGCCCGCGCCCCCTGAGAGTCCCAAAGCTTCGAGGATGATGCTCATGGTAGGCGGTGGCAGCGCGCCAAGTCAATTGAGTTTCCCGCCGGTGTTCGTTCCCGGAATCTCGCAGCACTGGCCCTTGACTCTCGCTTCATGCCATCCGCGGATTCGGCTGTCGGCCAGAACTTTCGCGACATCGCGAATAGCGAAAGATGGTTCCGATGTCTGCTGTGCGAGTAGAATCCAGAAGATGCACGTCCATTCACACGGCGCTGCTCATAACCACTCGCATGCGCCTATTGATGCGAGCCAGGGAATGACCCTCATTCTCGGCACCGCCGTGGTCGCCACTTTCGCTCTCGTGGCAGTCGAATTAATCGCCGGATACGCCGCACATTCAATCGCTCTCATCAGCGACGCCCTCCATAACCTGACCGACGTGCCCACGATGGTGATTTCGTGGCTGGCCGCGCGCTGGGCCATGCGTCCACCTACCCCCGAAAAAACCTACGGCTACCACCGCGCCGGCATACTAGCGGCCTTCATCAATTCGATGCTGCTGGCGATTCTAGCGCTCTTCCTGATTTACGAATCGATCCAGCGGCTTCGAACCCCTGTGGAAGTCGAGTCGGGCGTTATGCTGTGGGTCTCGATCCTGGCGCTTGTGATCAATAGCAGCATTACCTTCGCTCTCCACAGTGGCCGGCGCGATCTCAACGTCCGCGCCGTCTGGATTCATAATCTGGGTGACGCGCTCTCCAACATCGCCATCATCGTCGGCGCAATCGTAATTCGCCACACCGGCGCGAACTGGATCGATCCCATCATCGGCATCGCGATCGGCGCGATGGTCCTCTGGACGGGGGCCGGGATACTCCGTGAGAGCACTCACATTCTGCTCGAAGGACTGCCGCGAAGTATTGATTTGAAGAATGTCGCCCGCGCCATCTTGAAGGTCGAAGGAGTACAGGAAGTCCACGATATCCATATCTGGACGCTGGGCACCGATCTTCACGCGCTTTCCTGTCACGCGCGCATCCCTGATATGCACATGGAAGGCTGCGAAAAAATTCTCAGCCAGATTCAGCAAGTCCTCTCCCGCGATTTTCAAATCTCGCACACCACCGTCCAGTTCGAGCGAGCCGGCCTCCCCGCCGAAGCCGGCCCACTAATGCCCGAGCCCGCTCCAACTAGCCGCGCCGATTAGCAGTAGTTGTTCAGTAGCGCAGGCTTCAGCCTGCGCCCACGTTGACTAGATACTCAGAAATCCATTGCTTGGCGAGGCCGCGCTCTCGTTCTTTTTTCGGCCAATCGAAACGAAGCATGCTTTTCTGGTCGCACAGCATGGCGCGGCGAAACGAGAGCTGTAAACGATGAATTGGTTTTTGGGGATCCCTGCTATCTCGAACCTACAGCGGAATCTGCAACGGAGTCCCGCGCTCCTGGTTCAAACGCACAGTCGCATCCACATTAACCTCGCGCACAGCAACCGTCCGTCGTCCGCCATTTGTGGTGATGTACACAATCCTGTCGCCCACGCGCGTGAACGCCACAGCCTCAATTTCCTGCCCGCTTCGCAAAATCAGCGTGAACTCTCCCTCATCCGGCAAGGATTCAGATTGTTCCTGGGCGAAGCGTGCCTTCTTCGCCTCCAACTCCATGAGCTCCTGCTGCTGCGACGCTTGCTGCGCTCGCTCCTGGCGCGCGCCCTGCTCCTGATCTTGCGCTTGATCCTGTGCCGGCCGCGCATCGGCATCCGGATTCAAGTCCGCCCCAGGCTCGACAGGCAGCGCATATGCCGCGCCGCCATCAAGAAAAATGAACCCGTTCGTGTTTTTCGGTTTTCGTCGCGCACGCCGCTCGGCGAGCGCAAGCCTCTGCTGTGTGGCTGGATCGATAAACGCCTTGAGCTGCTCGTCTCGAATCGCTATCGCCTGCGCGAAATCCAATTCGAAGCTGGATAACGGGTCCAAGACCTGTTGCGTCGCCAGCGGATCGACGCCAGCGCCAAAGGATGCAAAATTATTCCCGCTGCGGCTCGAGTCAGCGGAACGAGCGGCGGACCCCGGTTTTACTCCGTGGCCAGTCCCGGCCCGATTCCCACTGTGTGCCCGTACCGCTGTGTTATGAACAGCCGGAGCGCTTGTGGACGCACTTTGCGCGGCTCGAAAACTTCCCGCCGCATGTTGGGCCTGCGAAAAAGTAGGTAAAACCAGCAGTACCGCGGTGGCTAGCCCGAATCTGCCATGCACTCTCATGGCCCCTTCCCTTCTTCCACAATATGAGACGCCCACACTATGGTTACGGTTGCACGATTCTAGGACAACCCAAAGCGCAGACCCTCGCGCTCCGGCACAGAATCCATTCCCTGGTGTCTACACCTAAGCCCAGCCCTGCGTCCAGTGAAAGTGATCATCCTCCCGGAAATAACGATTTACCTTGCTTTTCCCGGTAGGCTGGATGTGCTATAAACGTCCGTCCGAAGGGTGTCCGGATATGGCTCAGAAACACCCGGCTTTGCCACTGCCCGTTAATTTCGCAATAAGAGCGGGCGCGCCGCCGCAAGCAGAAAGCAACGCGAAGGCGAAGCCGATGGCAGACGCGGTTCAGCATTCGGAGTTCCCATCCGCATTCTGCCCGCGCTGTTCGGCCCGGCTTGAGCCACGGAGCTGCAAGCTGATCTGCTCATCTTGCGGGTATTACATGTCCTGTTCGGATTTTTACTGAGGTTTGCTTAGGCAGATTTTGCGAGAATCCTCGCCGCGCTCAGCGGCGATTTCTCCGGTCATCAAATTCAAATACCAACTGACAGATTCCAGGAGGCGCGAACGTGGCACTCAGAATGACGGATCGAGAAATGGATGGCGTTACCGTGCTCGAGATCGAAGGTCGCATCGTGCTCGGCGAAGAAAGCAATGCGTTCCGCGAAAAGGTGAAAAGCCTGCTTGCAGCCGGCAAAAAGAAAATCGTGCTCAATCTCGCCAACGTCGGCTACATCGACAGCGCCGGGCTCGGCACTCTGGTCGCCACCTTCCACAGCGCCCGCTCGCAGGGTGCCGTCCTGAAGCTCGCCAACCTTGGCTCCAAGTTCAAGGAAGTGCTGCAGGTGACGAAGTTGATGACCGTCTTCGACACCTACGACAGCGAAGCCGCCGCCGTCGCCAGCTTCTCGAAATAGACTACATCGTCGTTACGCGCCGCGGTCCAGCAATCTCTTCTGATTCGCCGGACCGCGCGCTGCTTCTTTGTTGCCCACCGCTTCCAAGCACCTAGGCTTTGGGGGTGCGTCTTACCTCCGGACTGTTCTCCACGTTTTTCAAGGGTGCGTGAGCCGCTACGACGGTAGAATGACTATGCGGCGAATCGCGACCGGGCGCCACACTGCTGCTTCCATTCCTGCGAATGCGCGGATTCACTGGATTGTGCTTGTACTGTCTGGCACGCAGGCGAGAGGGCGTCTCGAAGGCAACCAGCTGACATCGGCATACCTGCCGTCACAGTCCTGATCGACACTTACAATCACGAGCGCTATATACAGGAAGTGATGGTGAGCGTCCTGGAACAGGATTTTCCGCGCGCAGAGATGGAAATTCTTGTGGTGGATGACGGCTCGACCGATCGCACGCCTGAAATCGTTCGCAAATTCGCCCCGGGTGTGCGTTTGATCCAAAAAAACAAACGGCGGCCAGACGTCCGCCTTCAATACCGGCATTCCCGAGGCCAAGGGTGACATTGTCGCATTTCTCGACGCGGACGACTGGTGGGCGAAAACGAAGCTCACGGTTGTTACGGACTATTTAGCGGCCCGGCGACAAATCGGGGTTGTCGGCCACGGCATCTATGAAATCGATTCCGATAGCGGAAATACCAAGGCTAAGATTCCGCAGCGCATTCAGGAAATTACTTTCGACAGCGTGGAAGGTGACCGCTTTTTAGGCAGATGATGTGTTTTTTGGGCACCAGCCATGTGACGGTGCGCCGCAATGTCTTGTCGCGAGTACTTTCAATTCCCGAACGAATCGTGGTCGAAGCAGACGAGTGTGTATCCTTTATGAGCGCGGCCTATTCAGCTGCAGGTCTGATACAGCAACCGCTGACCTTCTACCGCCTGCATTCTGGAAACTTGTTTCAGCTCAGAACCAAAGATGAAGCGAAGCAGCGGCGGATTCTGCAATCTCTTACGGCGTTGGCCCAAGAGTTCCGCATCCGGCTCGCTTCCGCCGGCATAACGCCGGATGTCACCGGTGCGATCGTTAAGCCGCTCGATGTGGACAGCAGGCGTCTCCGGCTCACGCTCGACGGTGGCATGCCCTGGGAGACATTCCAAACCGAGCGAGACCAGTTTAAAATTGTTACGAAAAGGAGGCGCTGGCTACCGGCCATTCAAGGGCTTCGTGTTTGTCTGTATGCTCGTGATGACTTCCGGGAATTTCTATAAGGTCAGGGATTGGTACAATCACAGCGATTGGCGCCGAGTCCGGGGGCTGCTCGGTGAACCGGTGCCCAACGCTGAAATCGGAACGTCACGGTTACAAAAACGTTGAACTTGGAACGAAAAGCGGCCCACTAGGATAGGAAGATAGAAGCGCTTGCCCATCCCAAATCAGTATTACGCGAAGAGAGCCTGACGCTGCGAGATGCCGTCGTATTTTCGAACTGGTCTTGGGATATGTTCAACGTCCCGGAGCGAATCTCGCTCGCGCTCGCGTCTCGCGAAGCCCGTGTTCTGTATTGCGAGATTCCCGTTTCACGAGTTCGTCGAAAAGGCCAACCGCTCAGCGAGGTAAGCAAAGGAGTCTACCGGTTCGGCCCCGAGTATTTCGGTGCGAAGTTCAATTCTCTGCCGCTGGTCGGCCGTCTCCAATGGAAAGGGGTTGCAAGGCAAATCGTCGAGCGCGCGGAATCCTTGCAGCTGAAAAATCCGGTATTCCTCTACTCACATTTCGAGAACATGGCGCCGCTCTGCGAGGAAATGCGAGCCGTAGGGTACCCGCTCGTCCACGTCTGCATGGACTACCCTGAACCGTATCAGCACGAACTGATTGAGCTTTCCGATCAGACAGTCGTGATTCCGAAGCAAGTCTTTCGAGAGCTTCACTCACGCTACGGTGAAAAGATTCAATGGATTCCACAATCGATTTACCTGCCCGCGGCCTACGTACCGGGCGACAGCTTGCGTCCCGAACCGGATGAACTCGCTAACATTCCTCGCCCGCGCCTAGGATATCTGGGGCCGGTCTTTGCGCGTCTCAACCTGCCGCTATTGAGCGAAGTTCTAGCCAGAAATCGCACTGGCTTTTTGTTTACTTCGGCGATCCTGATGATTCTTTGCCGCCCAATGCTCGTGCGCTGGGTTGGCATCCTCCTGAAGAATTGCCGTGCTACGTTGAGTCGCTTGATGCTGGTCTGATGCCGTATGATTGTTCAGGCAAGAAGAATTTGCACTGCTCTCCCTTGAAGCTGTACGACTACTTTTTGAAGGGGTTGCCCGTAGCTTCTACTCCGATTCTTGAGATTGCCGAAATCAAGGATCTCGTTTACGTAGGTTCCACCGCCGAGGAGCTCTCGGCAGCCGTCGTTCGCGCGCTTGAAGAGCCGCCGGACAGCCCGAAACGCGCGCTTCGCATGGAAGTAGCGCGAGCGCATTCGACAGAAGCACAAGGACAGCGCCTCGAAGAGGTTCTGGCGCTTCTAAAAACCGGTCAGAGGAAATCAGCTTGATCAGTTTGGGTATCAACTATTCGGAAATGCACGACTCAGCGGCCTGTATTGCCCGCGATGGCCAGATTCTCTTCGCGGTCGCTGAAGAGCGAATGAGCCGGTTGAAACATGACGCGCGATTTCCCGTGCTCTCGATCGAAGCCTGCCTTGCCGCGGCAGGCATTCGTTCCGACCAACTCGATTTTGTTTGCTTCGGGTGGCCGCCCGCAATGGAGGCTCTGAAGCATGATTTGAAATGCATGGCCACCGGCTCGCTTCCGTTAACCTACGTCGATCTCGCAAGCACCGTCCGGCGAAATCTTAACCACACCCGCAAGCAGAACGGCAAAAAACAGTTTCTGGCGCGATTCCGCACGAAAGCACAATTCCGATTCGTCGAGCATCATCTCGCGCACGCCATCAGCACCTATTCGTTTTCAGGATTTGACGATGCCGCTGTGCTCGTCCTCGATGGACGCGGCGCGTGGGAGGCATCTTCCCTCTGGCATGGCCGCGATTGCCGCCTCGAACACGTGTGGACGATTCCGTGGCCCAATTCCCTCGGCCTTTTCTACGCTCAGTTTACTGATTTCCTGGGTTTTCAGCCTTACAGCGACGAGTGGAAAGTGATGGGTCTCGCTCCATATGGCGAGCCCGGAATCAACCTCCGCGATTTTATTATCCCCGACGACAATCCTTATAAAGTCTCCACTCGCCTCCTGCTCGACGATAAGCCGAGCCCGCTTGCCGGCATTACCGCCCGGCTTGGACCTCAACGCGAAGCCGAATCTGAGATCGACCCAAAACACAAGAATATCGCCTTCGCTGTGCAGGATGCTTGCGAGGAAGCGATGATGACGCTCGCTCGCGCGGCTGTCACAAAAACTGGCTCGCGAAACATCTGCCTCGCCGGAGGCGTGGCCCTGAATTCCAAAGCGAACGGCAAGATCCTGTCTTCCGGAATCGTTGAAGGGATTTTTGTACAGCCCGCGGCGGGCGACGATGGTGTGTGCCTCGGCGCCGCCCTCGCCCCATACCTCGACGGCGGCGGCAAGCTGCCCATGCACAAGATGCGCCACGCATACCTCGGCGCAGAAAACTCCGACGCCGAAATCGAAAAAGCTCTCACCATTTACAAGCTTCGCGCCACGCGCGTCGCCGATCCAGCGGCGGCCGCGGCGGAAATGCTGGCCAACGGAAAAATCCTCGGTTGGGTTCAGGGACGCATGGAATTCGGCCCGCGAGCGCTAGGCGCCCGTTCGATTCTCGCTGACCCGCGCGATCCGGAAATGAACTCGAAAGTGAACAACGCGGTGAAATTTCGTGAATGGTGGCGCCCGTTCGCGCCTTCCATGCTCGCCGAAGCGGCCGGCGAGTACATCGAGTCCGCCACCGATTCGCCGTTCATGATTCTCACTGCTCAGGTGAAGCCGGAAAAACGCAGCGTGATTCCTTCCGTTACCCACGTGGACGGGAGCGCGCGGCCACACACCGTCGAGCGCGATGTGAATCCTCTCTACTGGCGGTTGATTCGCGAGTTCGGCAACCGCACTGGCGTCCCGGTCGTGATGAATACCTCATTCAATCTGCGCGGTGAACCGATTGTTTCCACCCCAACGGACGCTGTACGGACATTCTTCAGTTCCGGAATGGACGCGCTCGTCATCGGCAGTTTTGTCGTCGAGAAATGAACGCAGCGGCCTCTCGCGAAGCTGTCCGCTAAGGTTTGAATCCCACGCTGCGCCATAATTCCGCGCAGTTGTACATCACGCCATTCGTCACCACGAACTCCACCGTGCGAATATTGCGAATCGATTCCAGTGGATTCGCGCTAAGAATCACCACATCAGCCCGCTTTCCCGCCTCGATCGTGCCAACTTCCTTGTCCACGCCCATCGCCCGCGCCGGAACAATCGTCGCCGATTGAATCGCCTCCATTGGCGTGAACCCGGCCT
>DATFSH010000027.1:0-2079 GCA_035262725.1 Candidatus Acidiferrales bacterium
CTACGAGAATGTGTCGAAGGATGCGTGGAAGCTCTGGGTCGAATACTCCAAGATGGTGATGAACGAATACCGCCTGAATCCCCTCGATCCCAATTCGCAAAAAATCATGGAAGAGCAGATGGAGCAGTTTTTCTTTGGCGAAGGCGCCAAGCTGCCGGAAGGGTACGTGCCCCCGAAGGCGAAAGGCTGAGATAAGTTTTCTGTTGTCAGTAATCCGTTTTCCATCACAAACCCCAAATCCCTTCGTAACCCGTTGTCTCGTCCATGGGTTTCGGTGAAAACCGACTTAGCGTCCTAAGGTAGAACCGGTCATCCGGCGGGGGGAACCATGCGGCTGAGCGGGTGTTCCACCGGCAGGCGCGGAGTGAGCGTGAAGCGCAATTTCTTGTGGGCTTCGCGTAATGCCGCTTCCACCGCCGCCGGTTCCTTCGCGCGGGCAAATAGAAAGCCCAGGTAGCTCGAACCTTCCGGCCAGGCAGCGATGAAATCGTGCAGCCTGGCGGTGATTTCCAGGCTGCTAATTCCGTGCATGGCCTGCGCCTGTTCCCGCCCTTCCACCTTTTCGAGTATTCCGCTGTGCGGAACTGGAATCATCATCACTCCCGAAGCCTGCGTTTCACGTGGCGCAAAGCTGCCGGAGAAGCCCAACTCGTGACGCAGGATCAGTTCTTCCAAGCCGATCGGTTCTTCCGCCACTTCCGGCACGAAGCGAAGCGCCCGCGCACACAGTCCGCCGATAGAGCGCGCAGCCACTTCGATCGGCCAAACGCCATCCTTATTCACGCGGAATTCTCCGTGCACCGGGCCGTGCGTCAGCCCCAGCGCGCGGACAGAATCGGCAAAGGAGTGCCCAATGGCGCGTTGCGCTGCTGCCGTAAGCCGTGAAGGCGTTACATAAATGGTCTCCTCGAAATATGGACCCTCGAGCGGATCGGGCTTATCGAAAATGGCCAGCACACGCAAGGCGCCTGCGGTGAGCAGACCTTCGACTGCAACCTCCTGGCCCTGCAGATAGCCCTCCACGAGCATCTGATCAAGATGCGGCTCGCGCGTTGCACGAATTTCCGGCGAATGGAGCAGGCGTTTCAGCCGCGCGGAACCGGCCGCAAATTCATCGCGATTGTTCACGCGCACAACGCCCTGGCTCGCCGACAGCGAAATCGGTTTGAGCACGCAGGGATAGCGGATGCCGAGCAGTGCCGGTTCCGGATCCGGGTCGAACGGCACAACGCGGAACCACGGCACCGGCATTCCCGCGTCGCGCAACGTTTCGCGCATCCTTACTTTGCTGCGGCACGCTTCAACACTGGCAGGGTGGTTATGCGTCAGACCTAATCCGCGCGCCACATAGGCAGCGGCCACGGTCGGCCGATCGCCCACCGCCAGCACGCCATCCACGGCAAGAGTGCGCTCATGTTCGAGGACGCTGCCCGCGGCGCCTTCGGGCAGATCGAAACGCACTGCGAGGGCACGGTCGTTCCACGGATCATCGAGGCGGCCGCAACGATCCGTCACGTAGGCGAGGTGGACACCCAGTTTCTCGGCGGCAGCCTGAAACGATCGGGTCTGATAGCCGAGTTTGCTGGCGAATAAAAGAATGCGCTTGTTTTCGGCCATGGGTGATTCCTACAAAAAGGTTTCCGCCAGGCGGACTGCTTCCTTGGCTTTCGCGATGGGGACCAACTGGTCCCGCGTGGGTTCGGCTCAACAGTACCAAGGCTCATTGAGGTACGGGACCGTGGCACGGACAGCAAGCGGTTTACCTGCTTGGGCCATCAAATCGCTACGCACTGCGAGGCTCACGGCATGCCACATTTTTTCGAATGTGCCGGTGCGGGTGCGCTTCAATTTTTCGCCAGACGCGACAAGCACCTGCAGTTCCTCGCAGAGCTCGTCCACCGCAGGATTTGGATTCTTCCACGGATATACCAGAGCGGGCGCATCAAACGGGCCAATCATTTGGCGAACTTCATCCAGTTCCAGCAGCCGCGAACCCTGGGTAATCAGCAGGCGAATCGCGAGTTGAATCGGTGCAACGGCTTCGGTGAGCTCGAGGCGTTGGATTTGTTCGAATAAATC
>DATFSH010000028.1:0-3697 GCA_035262725.1 Candidatus Acidiferrales bacterium
TTGCGTGAGATCCGCGCTACGCGATGCTCGAGCCATCAGTGCTCCAGATTCGCAATCCAGTTTCGAGCAAGAGAATAGCGCCGAATGCGCTGTGGAATGCAGCTAAAAAGGGACTAGGCCGTCCCGAAGGATTCGGGGCGAGCTAGTGGGCGTGTTTGGTGAGGTGATGTGGCCGCTACACCAATAAGCGTTCGTTGTTAGCTTTGGGTGAGTGAGCCATGAAAACTGAAACACAAAAATGCTTCCATCCGGGCACGCGAAACAAGACTCAGTCGCAAAAATCAACCGGATTCTACAAGTTGCTTCTCGTAATCCACAGGCCCTATAGTCAAACTTTGGCCCCAGAGGTAGTATTTACGTTCCGTTGCGGCCTTTGAAATGGCATTCGATGTCACAAACGATCACGCTGCCTGTTTCCGTGTGGGCTAAGAATGATGCTTTAGAGAAGTGGATGGGACGCGTCCTGCGTCGCGGACAGAAAGTTCGCAAGACCTGGAGCGCCGCCGACGTCCATGATTTGCGCGTGGCGTTGCGAAGATGCCGGACGATGGCGGACGTCCTCACCGACACCAATCCAAGCCCTGGCTGGAACAAACTCAAGAGAAATTCCAAGAAGGTTTTTCACACCCTCGGCGAATTGCGCGACGTTCAGGTTGAGCAAGTATGGTTCAAGAAGCTCCTCTCCGGCGCAACGGATGCAAGGACCCATCTGCTGAAGCGGTTGCGCGCGATCGAGAATCAACGCTTGCGGGAAGCGCAGAAGGAGCTCGACCACTTCGATCGCAAAGAATGGCGAAAATTATCTAGAAAATTGCGCGATAAGGCCGATATCTTTCCGATCGGAAGCGTTGTTTTCCAGCGCCAGGCGTTAATGAAGTTAAATGAGGCGGTTGCCTTGTATCATCAGGCGCGGAAGCGGAAAAGTGGCGTCGCCTGGCACCGGGTTCGCATCGCGATCAAGCGTTTTCGCTATATCGTCGAGAATTTCCTACCGCAGCACTACGAAGCCTGGGCCAGAGATTTGGAGGAAACGCAGGACCTGCTGGGAGACATTCACGATCTCGATGTGCTTCGCACCTATATTCGCCGCCATTCCCGCGAACTCGAGCCGCAGCAGACTGTTGCCGCGTGGCTGAATCAAATTCAATCGGCGCGCGCAGAGCGCCTCGAGAAGTTTCTCGCCAAAACCAACGGCAAGGAATCGCTCTGGTTGGATTGGCGGTCAGGACTACAGGGAGGCAACACTCCGCTTCCCGTTCTGACAGGTGAGATCAGGGCCGCTTACTCGGCCAGCTGACGTAGCGTTTTTGGCGTCACCAGCCACAGAAGTCCCCAGCGTCCGTGCGACGCGCCGCACTCGAAGCATGCGACCCCTGCTTTTTTCATCGAAGTAAACACCCCGCGCGCCCCAGCCAGCTGCGAAATCATCGTGTCAACGTGAGGTGCATGACCAAAGCAGATCACTTCCTTCGCCTTCAGCCGCGAGAGTTCCTTCAAAAACTCCGCCGGATCAGCGGCCGGCTTCAAGTGCTCGCTCGAACGAATTCTGCTTGGCGGAAAGCCTAGCGCCTCCGCGAAAATCTCCGCCGTCTGTACCGCGCGTATCAAAGGGCTTGTGATGAAAGGGTCGGGCTTGATCTCAAATTTTCCCAGCCCCAGCGCCGCCAAACGTGTTTTCTTCACTCCCCGTGCCGTCAGCGGCCGCTCCGGGTCGGGCGGGCTGTTGGGATCAGTACGGTCCACTGCGATTCCATGGCGCACAATGTAGAGGATCATCGTTTACGCCACCTTTTCCTTCCGAGGCTCCCGGCGAAACTCAGGCTTCAAATGGAACTCCTTTTCAAAAAGATCAGCTTTTCGCTCCAGACCCAGCACATCCAATCGCGTACCTTCGGCCGTGCGAATATTGAAGATCGCCTTGCGGCCCGCGATTTGAACGTCCACAGCGGCAATGTGCTGCTCGTGCTCGGATTCAAGTTTCTCTGCAATGCGCAGCAGCGAGGTAAGCAGCCGTGCTTGTCTCCGCCGCGGGCCGTCCAGCGCAGCATAGGAGGCGTGTTCAAGCTCAGGCTCCGACTTCGAATTATGATAGCGCACCAGCGCCGCCACCATATCGCATCGCCAGCCGCGCAGAGTCGGAATCTCGCCGTTGCGGATCAAGTATTCGCCATGCCGGTGATGCGATTTGTGGCTCACCGCATCGCCCACGTCGTGCAACAAAGCGGCTATTTCCAGCACCAGCCGCAAGTCGGCTCCCATCTCGTGCAGCGGCCGGAGCTGGTCAAATAGGGAAAGCGCAAGCCGCACCACTTGGTCCGCATGCTGCTCGTTGTAATTAAACCGCCGCCCAAACCATCGAGCTCCCGCAAGAAGCTCTTCGGCGCGATTCTTCTCTTCCTCGGACGAAAGGCACGTCGAATATTGCGCCGCTACGAGATCGATCAAAATCCCTTCGCGTACGCCCACGCCCGGCACCAGCATCGTGCGAATGTCCAGCCACTTCGCAAGCGTCGTGATAATGATGGCCGCGATTCCCATCACTTCGGCCCGGTCTTGTCTCACTCGGAATACTTTCATCCGTCCAGGGATATCCAGCGCCAGCAGCCGCCAGGTCTGATCTTTCAGCAGTCGCACATTAATCGAGGGTGTCCGCCCCACAAAAGGCCCCGAAGCCAGACGAACCAGCGCTTCCGCATTGCCTCCGCATGCCACTGCGATGGCGCGAGATAACTTTGGCGGCGACGGCATCGCGCTTCGCAGCAGCGCCAGCGTGTGCAGCCGCAGCCGGTGCGCGTGATCTTCGTCGATCGCTCCCTGGATCGAATAAGTCTCCATCAGGCGAATCGTTCCCAGGGGCAGCGCGATTCGGTGCTCGAGCACTCCGCGCTCAAAGAAGTTCAGCTCCAGGCTGCCCCCGCCCAAATCAAAAATCAGTCGCGGTTGAATTTGATCCCCCAGCGACCGGAATACCGCCGCGCAAACCAGCCGCGCTTCCTCTTCGCTGCTGATCACTTCCAGTTCAATGCCGGTCTTCCGGCGAATCCGCTCCATCAGGGTGCGGTAATTGCGGGCTTCGCGCGCGGCGGCTGTCGCCACAGCGCGGTAAGCGCTCACGTGATGCCAGTCCATCCGCTCGCGGAATCCCTCGAAGGTGCGGCTGGCGCGCGCAATCGTCTTTGAATCGAGAAGCCGCCGCGTAAACGCGTTATGGCCCAGCCGTACCGCCGCGCGTTCGTTGTCCAGCACTTGAATGTGTTCGGGGGAAGTCGCCCGCGCAATTACCAGACGAATCGCGTTCGAGCCTGCGTCAATCGCCGCGAGCTGGACAGGGGCGGCCAATTTTCAGCGCCAGAGGTGCGCAAGTGCGTGTGAGGGTTTGTAGTGCGTGCTCCGGATTCCCAGCGCCGACGCGATTCGCTTGCGCAGCACACGGTTCACTTCCGAGACGCTTTCTTCGCCGTCCACTTCGATAAAGCCGTGCCGCTGCGAGAGATAATCAAATTCCCGCCGGATCAGCGATTGATACCGGATAAATGACTGGAACAAATCGTTTGACAGCGACATATCGCGCCCCGACTCCCAGTAGCTGATTGTCTGCGATTTCTTGAACTCGCGGTCGAAAGCAACCTCAGGTTTTACGTTGAGCCAGAAAGTCAGGTCCGGACGCAGCGCCATTTCGTAGATTCCGTGCAAGTAA
>DATFSH010000029.1:0-82214 GCA_035262725.1 Candidatus Acidiferrales bacterium
CTAGGATGGATGACCCCATGATTCTATCACACGCCTAGGTCCAATCAATGGAACGCAGCCTTTCGGGGCTCTTGATCCCAAGCAAGAGCCCCTCTTTTTTTGCGTACATTGCGAGCGACCTTTGAGATGCTTCGCTCAGCCGGCAATCGTGCACCTGGCGTGCTGCACAGAACGCGGACAGACTTGCTTTTTTTGGGGGGAGAGGGCGAGATTGTCAGGAGTTTTCGACGCGGCGGAGGACAGGTATTCGGCACTGACGCAGGACGTGTTCGACGACAGTCTCCCGGAGCCGCGAAGCATCATAGTCAAACACGAGGCGGTTGTTTTGCTCGTCGTAGCGGAATTTGTGCAGACCATAGGTATTTGAAAATTCACCGAGCGTGCGAAATTGCGCCGGATTGAGCCGGTCTTGGAGTTCGTAGGTGACGGTCATGAGTGTCATGCGCGGAATTATAACATCCGCGCCTTCAAGTGATGACGCAAGCCTGATTGCAGTTCCTTAAAGAGCGATGCGACGCAGACGGAGTGCGTTGGTGATCACTGACACGGAGCTGAAGGTCATCGCGGCGCTGGCCAGGATAGGACTTAAAAGAAGGCCGACGAAGGGATAGAGGATTCCCGAGGCAATCGGAACGCCGAAAGCGTTATAGGCAAATGCGAAAAAGAGATTTTGGCGGATGTTGCGCATCGTCGCACGACTGAGGGCACGAGCGCGAGCGATGCCGACGAGATCGCCTTTGAGAAGCGTGATCCCGGCGCTTTCAATCGCCACATCGGTTCCTGTGCCCATGGCGATCCCGACATTGGCGGCTGCAAGAGCAGGGGCGTCGTTCACGCCGTCGCCGGCCATCGCCACGATCCTGCCCTTCGCTTTTAACAGATTCACAATTTCTGCCTTTTGATTTGGCAAGATTTGAGCTTCTTGCGAGTCGATTTTCAGTTTTTGCGCGACGAATTCTGCGGTGGCGCGGCTATCTCCCGTTAGCATCACGATGCGGATCCCGTCGCGATGGAGGCGATCAATAGCTTCGGCGGTTGTCGGCTTGATTGGATCGGAGACTCCAATGGCTCCGATGGCTTGTCCGTTGACGGTGACGAACATCACCGTTTGGCCTTCCGCTTCGAGGGATTTCGCGCGATCGTCGAGCGGGCCAGGCACAATCTGTAAGTCGGCCAGCAGAGCGCGGTTACCCAGTGCGGCACTATCCTCTCCTATGCGCCCCGTAATGCCTTTACCGGTAAGCGAACGAAAATGGGTAGCGGTGCCGATTTCAATTTTGCGATCTTTCGCGGCTGCGAGGATCGCAGTGGCAAGCGGATGCTCGCTCGCACGCTCGAGACGGGCCGCGATTTCGAGCACATGAACTTCCTCAACTCTTGCCGCCGGGAGCACGGACGTGACGCGAGGCTTCCCCTCGGTGAGCGTACCGGTCTTGTCGATTACGACGGTGTCCACCTTCTCGAGAATTTCGAGCGATTCCGCATTTTTGATGAGAATGCCGGCAAGAGCTCCTCTGCCGGTCCCGACCATGATCGCCATCGGTGTTGCCAGTCCCAGTGCGCACGGACAGGCAATGATGAGAACTGCCACGGCATTGAGGAGGCCATACGCCATTTTCGGCGCCGGGCCGAAAATGGCCCAAATGGTGAATGTGAGCACCGCAATTAGGACCACAGCAGGGACGAAGTAAGCGGCGACCCGATCCGCGAGTTTCTGGACGGGAGCGCGACTGCGTTGGGCCTCGCTGACCATCCGAACGATTTGCGCAAGCAATGTTTCGCTGCCCACCCGTTCAGCGCGCATGAGGAAAGTACCGGTGCCGTTCACTGTGCCGCCGGTGACGCGGCTCGCTTTCGCTTTTTCGACGGGGATGGGTTCGCCGGTCACCAGAGATTCGTCTACCGAACTCGAGCCTTCAAGCACAACTCCATCGACCGGTACTCGCTCCCCGGGGCGCACACGAAGAGTATCGCCCGGCTGTAGGTGTTCGACGGGCACGTCAATTTCGGTGCCGTCGGCGCGAACGAGGCGAGCAAACTTCGGGGACAGATTCAGCAGCGCGCGAATCGCGGAGGAAGTCCGGCTTCGTGCGCGAAGTTCGAGTACCTGGCCGAGGAGCACAAGAGTGGTAATCGCAGCTGCAGCTTCAAAATAAACCGGAACGATGCCGGGCATAGTCTGGTACGACGGAGGAAAGATGCCGGGGAAAAGGACTGCGATCAAGCTATAGAGGTAGGCTGTGCCGGTGCCGAGCGCGATGAGGGTGAACATATTGAGGCTTCGATTTACGATTGAGGCCCAGCCGCGCTGAAAAAAGGGAAGGCCTCCCCACAGGACAACCGGAGTTGTGAGAAGGAACTCGTTCCAGCTGATTGCGCGCATCGAAAGGAATCGCTGCAGAGGATGGCCGGGTAGCATGTCGGACATGCCGAGGATGAGGACAGGAACAGTCAGGGCGACACTGATCCAGAAGCGGCGCGTCATGCTGGAGAGTTCGGGATTTTCTTCTTCGGACGCGCTGACGGTGTGCGGCTCGAGAGCCATTCCGCAGATAGGGCATGAGCCGGGCCCGGAACGAATGATTTCGGGATGCATCGGGCAGGTATATTCAATGCGGTTAGCGGGGGCCTTTGGGATCGCAGGTTCGAGTGCCATGCCACACTTCGGGCAGGCTCCGGGGTTTTGTTCGCGTACTTCGGGGTCCATTGCACAGATGTAAGACGCGAAGGCCTTTGTGAGTTCGGACGAGACCTTCGGACGCAAACTGGTTGCTTTTTGACTGGGAGTGACTGCCACAGGAAGATTTTGCTTCGAGTTCAAATACTTGGCCGGCTCGGTCGAAAACTTCTTCGCGCAGCCCTCAGAGCAGAATGAATAAGTCTTGTTCGCGTGCTCCACGCGAGACTTGGCGCGCTCGGGGTCGACCGTCATTCCACAAACCACATCACGTTCCATCGCCTTGTGCTCAGCGTGCATGCTTGTAGATCAACTTCAAGAGTTCATCGTAGGTTGATTCCGCCTCAGCTCGGGTGCCTTTGCGAATCGCCTGAGACGCGCAATGCCTAAGATGGTTGCCCATCAAAGCGCGGCCGACAGCTCGAAGAGCCTCCTGAACCGATGAAATCTGCACCATGATGTCGGGGCAGTACCGATCAGCCTCAACCATGCGAGCGAGACCTCGAACTTGGCCTTCGATTCGACGGAGGCGTTTCAAATTAGCCGATTTGATACCGGGATCAACAGCGACCGCCTCGCGCGTGGCAGTGGCGAGAACTTCGCAGGCGCAGGCCGCACTCTGATTCTTGCAGGCTTGCCTCGACGGCATTTCAATATACCCCTATGGGGTATAGTACTTGAGGTGGGTGTCTACGTCAAGTCCGCTGCGAGCCGATAAGTAACACGTCTTCCACATAAATTTCTCACTTCATAGTGACGATCACGAGCGTGAAATCATCGTCGAACACGCCATTGCAGAAGGCCGTCACTTCGCGCCGGAGGGTTTCGAGCATCTCGGCCGCGTTCAGTCGCAGGTTTTCGTTCCCAATGCGAGCAACATTGTGCTCGCCGAACTCCACGCCGCTGGAGTTGCGAGCTTCGGTCAAGCCGTCGGTGTAAAGCACGAGGCGATCGCCGGACTCGAGCTGCAGTTGGATGTTTTCGTAAGAATGCTCGGGGAAAAGGCCGAGCGGAGGACCACCATCCTTGAGTGAGTATGTCTTCCCGGAACGCCGGATCAGTACCGGCGGCCAGTGCCCGGCGCTGGCGTAAGTGAGCGTGCTTTTTGTTACATCGAGGATGCAATAGCAGAAGGTAACGAATTTGTCGGAGGCGATGTTATTGCAAATCACATCGTTCAACTTGCTGACGACTGCGCCTGGAGATACCGGCTCGGACGCGAAAGCCCGGAAGCTGGCTTGCAGGTTGGCCATTAATAACGCTGCGCTGATTCCTTTGCCGACGACGTCACAGATGCAGACGCCAATTTTCGACTCGCCAAATTTCACGACATCGAAATAGTCACCGCTGACGACGGCGGCTGGATTCCAAGCTCCAGCGATGTCAAGACCTCTGATCTGGGGGATTCGCTTGGGTAGAAGGCGTTCTTGAATCTCGCGTGCCTGGTCGAGGTCTTCTTCCTGCTTACGGGATTGGGTCCTGCCCAGTTCAAGAGTGCGTTTTAACTCGAGGCTGGTGTGCTCGAGTTTTGCGCGAGTCAGATGGTACAGATGAACGATAGTGCCGACGATTAGGACGACGACGACACCGAGCAGCCCCCCGCCCTGAAATTGAGAAGGGAATCGTGAAAGAGGTATACGATATGCAGCCATGGTGACGGACACTGCCGCCGCGGAGCTGATGAAGGCGACGAGCGCCAGACACAATTCATAGGCAATCCAGTCATACGGGTTTTGAAACCTCGAAGACCATGGAGCGAGCCGATTCATAGCGGGGGAAACCAGGTTACCTGCTACGAGGGAGTAGAGGAGTATCGCTCCGAAATCCGCACCCGACCAATTTGTGAGGCGCAGAATTGCGAAGAGCGCGAGAGCGACGACGAGGAACAGCCCCTGATTCGAGAGGAAAGCACGAATGCGCACGAAGATGGGCGAAGGCTGCGCGCTGGGAGAAGGCATGAGCTTTCCGCCAGAAATCGATCGGAGGACTTAGAGATGGAAGGATGTTAGGGGTGAGAGGGTTCAAAGTCAACGGCCCGCGGCATGATGTCGATGTTCTGGAAAATGAAAGCGAAGATACTTCGGTTCGACCACGTTGGCAGGATGCTTCAGGATGGATAGTGTTGCGTCGCCGCGACTATCTGGAATTCAGCACCGAGTCAAGGTAAGTGGTGAGTTCGGAGCTGGTCCAATCTTGCGGACCAATGATTTTGCGGTCGAGACGGCCTTTGCGATCGATAATATAAGTTTCCGGATACATCGTGGTGCCGTAGTCGAGCGCAATTTTCTTTGATGGATCGCGATAGTTGGGAAAATTGAGCTGGTAAGTCTTCAGGAAATTATCGTACGCGGCCTGGTTTTCATCGAGGCTGATTCCTAGCACAGTGCCGCCGAGCGGAGCAATCCGACGCTGCAGGGCATTAAGCGACGGCGCCTCGTCCACGCAGGGCGGGCACCAGGTGGCCCAGAAATTGAGGAGGACAACTTGGCCACGAAAATCGGAAAGGCGCGCCGGTTTTCCGGTAATGGTAAGCGCAAAATCCTTTGCCGGCTGGCCGCGGAGGCTTGGTTCGCCCTGGCGATAATCCGCGCGCGCGAACATGTAGAGAAGGCCAGCGATAAAGATCAGGACGAGAGCAGTGTTTAGTTTCCGTTTCAATGAGCGCTTCCAGCACATATAATAAGACATCCGCGACGGGAATGCCGAATTTTGAGCAGCGCGGAATCAATCCCCACACCGTGGTCTCAGCTATCATCCCGGCGCGAAACGAGGAGGCATCAATCGCACGAACGATTGTGTCTGTGGCGGAGCAGCCGGAGATAGCGGAGGTTATTGTTGTCGACGACGGGTCGACGGATGCTACTCCCGAAGTCCTAAGCGAGCTCGGCTCGCGGGTTGCGAAGTTGAGAGTGGTGCAGGCAGGTGAGTTGCCGGCTGGTTGGGTAGGAAAGAATCACGCTGCAGCTGTGGGTGCGGCCGCGGCGCACGAGGACTGGTTGTTGTTTACAGACGCGGATACGTACCATTTGCAGGGTGCCATGGCGAAGGCGTTGGCAGATGCAGCAGAACATCGAGCGGCGATGGTCTCGTATTCGCCCGAACAGGAGATGGAGACGTGGTGGGAACGGGCGCTGATTCCGTTTATATATTGCCGGCTAGCAACAAGATTCTCCATTGATCGTGTGAACAATCCTTCGCTTCCCGATGCCGCGGCGAACGGCCAATTTATTTTGGTGCGACGGGAAGATTACGAGAAACTGGGAGGGCACCAGGCAGTTCGTGGCGAAATTCTAGAAGACGTCGCCCTGGCCCGTCGTGTGAAAGAGGCGAAACGGGGACTCTATTTTGGAGCGCCGGTTGGTGCTGTTCGGACTCGGATGTACCGAAGCTTTCGTACAATGTGGGAAGGCTGGACAAAGAATCTCTTTCCTTTGGTTGGCGGCACAGCAGTGGGCGCGTTGACAGAACTATTCGAGATTACACCAGTATTTGAAGCTATGTTCCTTACCTGGTTCGTTTGGTTCGGATGGCATCAAAGACAAGTAGATTGGGCCTGGGCGATCGCGGTTGCAGCAGGCGCACTGTCGTTTCGAATGGCGCGCTACAGGCGGGATCTTTATCAGAATCGCTACCCGCAACGGTTCATCGAATACTACGTTCCTGCGGTAGTCCTTTACGCCCTAGTTCTGATCGCATCCTGGTGGAAGAACTCCCATGGACGGCGTGTGGTGTGGAAGGGTCGGAGTTATCCGGTCGGAGTGAAACAGGGTTCTGAAACGTGAAGGGTGGGATGATTCGGATTACCAGAAAAGTGGAATTCTCAGCAGCGCACTTTTACCATAACCCGAAGTTCTCGGCAGAGGAGAACAAGCTCGTCTTCGGCAAATGCAGCAATACAAATGGACACGGGCACAACTACACGCTCGAAGTGACGATTGCGGGAGAACCGGACCCAGCTACCGGCATGGTGCTGGATTTGAAGGAGTTGAAGGATATCTTGCAGCGCGAAGTGGTCGAGCGGATGGATCACCGGCATTTGAACTACGAAGTGCCGGAACTTGCGGGCAAGATTCCCACTTGCGAGAACGTCGCGGCCGTAATCTGGAATCTACTTGAGCCGAAGATTCTACGGGGGAAATTGGACCGGGTGAGGTTGTTCGAGTCGGAAGACTTGTTTGCCGATTGTACGGCGTCTGAGGACGGCGTTAGGCGATGAAAATTTCGCTCACTCGTCGCTACCGGTTTGCTGCTTCGCATCGTTTGCATTCGCCAGCGCTAAGCGAGGCGGAGAACGAACGCATCTATGGCAAGTGCAACAGCCCCTACGGCCATGGCCACAATTACTTGGTGGAAGTGACGATTACTGGGCCGGTGGATCGAGACACGGGAATGATCGCAAATCTAGGAGATCTTGATCCCTTCGTACAGCGAGAAATGATCGAGGCGTTCGATTATAAATACCTGAACGAAGATGTGCCCGAGTTTAAAGCGGTGGTTCCAACGACGGAAAATGTTTGCCGCGAAATTCACCGCCGCCTGACGAAGTTCTCCCCGGCGCGGATTGAGCGGGTGCGGATCGAAGAGACGAGCAAAAACAGCTTCGAATACGGCGGAGAGTAGTACGTCCGTGCAAAGACGGAGAAAGAATGAGCGAAGCCACTGAAATCATAATTCCTGATGCGAAGGGTGAAGGAACGATTGCGGACCTGGTGCGCAAGATGCTCGTCCTGGTTGGTGAAGATCCGAATCGCGAAGGGCTGCGCCGGACGCCAGAGCGATTTGAGAAGGCATTCCGATATTTGACGAGCGGCTACCGGCAAGACCCCGAAAAACTTCTTAATGGAGCAATGTTCAGCGTTTGTTACGACAACATGGTCGTCGTAAAGGACATTGAGGTCTACAGCCTATGCGAGCACCATTTGCTGCCGTTCTTCGGAAAATGTCACGTAGCGTACATTCCGAATAAGAAAGTAGTGGGTCTAAGCAAAATTGCGCGGCTAGTGAATATGTATGCGCGGCGATTGCAGATTCAGGAGCGATTGACCAGCCAGATAGCGAAAGCAATTCAGGAAAAGCTCGCGCCTGAAGGCGTAGGAGTGGTCGTCGAGGCGCGCCATTTGTGCATGGTTATGCGCGGTGTAGAAAAACAAAACTCGGCGGCGATGACGAGCGCGATGCTAGGGGCTTTTCGGGAAAACAAGCAGACCCGCGACGAGTTTCTGTCATTGATAAACCACGGCAAGAGTTGAGCCGGATCTTTTCGGTCTGGATTTCGGGTGTGAGATCTACAGTGGGGCCGCCCTCTTTCCTACAGGATTCACTGTAAAAGCGCTTTGTGGCTTGCTGACGATGTGTTACGATTTTCAATGTCGAAAAGGAAATCGAGAGAGAGCAGGGAACGGCTTTTCAGAAGGGGAGGGGCGAGCTGATGGAAGTAAAAGCAGCGGTTATTGAGCAATTCCGGACGCATCCGAAGGACACTGGTTCGCCGGAAGTGCAGATTGCATTGTTGAGTGAGCGCATCAGCTACCTAACGACCCACCTCAAGTCCCACGCAAAGGATCACGCTTCCCGTCGCGGATTGATCATGATGGTCAATAAGCGCCGAAGATTGCTGGACTATCTGAATCGCCGCGACCCGGATCGGTATCGCGAGATTGTGGAACGACTCAGCTTGCGTAAGTAGCGCTTTCCCGAGCGGTCACGTGACCGCGCTTGTCCCACCGCAGACACCTCAAATTGAAGCAAAGCCTTCGAGACTCATGCGGGGGTACAGGATTGTTCCGCCGCAGTGGACACCTGCCTTAGACTCTTTTCTAACGATCTCCTTTTCGAATCTTACGCGAGAGCGGACTCTCGTATCTGAAACGGCGCATCCGAAGATTCGGGGCGCAAAGGATGTGATTAGATGTTTGAACAAGTGAGCGTCGAGGTTGGTGGACGCAAATTGACTTTTGAAACCGGCAAAATGGCGCGCCAGGCGCATGGTGCGGTTGTAGCGCGATACGGCGATACGGTGGTTTTATCCACGGCCTGCATGGATAGTAAAGCGACTGACAAGGACTTTCTACCGCTGACAGTAGACTATCGCGAGTACACGTATTCGGCAGGCAAGATTCCCGGAGGATTCTTTAAACGTGAAGGGCGGCCCTCGGAGCGCGAGATTTTGACTTCGCGGCTGACGGATCGGCCGCTGAGGCCCCTCTTTCCTGAAGGTTACTCGACGGAAACTCAGATTGTCTCCATGGTGCTCTCGGCCGACAGCGAAAATGATCCGGACGTGATCGGATTGACGGCAGCATCGGCAGCTCTATTTATTTCGAAGATTCCTTTCGAGACGCCGATTGCTGCGGTCCGGGTGGGTTTGATTGACGGGAAGCTTATGGCGAACCCGACGGTGGCCGAGCAGAAGACAAGCCTGCTGAATCTGGTGGTTGCTGGCTCCGAAGAAGCGATCGTAATGGTCGAGTCCGGAGCACTCGAGGTGTCGGAAGACACGGTGGTCGATGCGCTCGAGTTCGCGCACGCGGAAATTCGCAAGATCGTCGCCGCGATTCGAGAGCTGCACAAGCGCGTGAATCCCGAAAAGGTGAAGGTCACTCCTCCCGCGTTCGATGAAACGCTATACGGCGAGATCAAGTCGAAGTACGGAGAGCGGCTGCGCGACGCACTCGACACGGCCAAGCATCCCAAAAGCGAGAGCTACGGATTGGTGGATACGATCAAGGCCGAGATCATGGCGTCGATTCCGGAGAACGATGAAGCGCGCCTCAAACTCGCCTATCGTGCATTCGAACGGCTCCGTGAACGGATTTTCCGGGATGACATGCTCTTGCGACGCCGTCGTCCGGATGCGCGGGCCTTCGATCAAATCAGGCAGATTACCTGTGAAGTAGGGGTGCTGCCTCGCGTTCATGGTTCTGCGTTATTCACTCGCGGTGAGACGCAAGCGCTTGCTACGGCGACCCTGGGCACCAAAGAGGACATGCAACGGTTGGATCTGCTTTTTGAGGACGAGGCATTTAAGCGGTTCATGCTTCATTACAATTTTCCACCGTTTTCAGTGGGCGAAGTGAAGTTTCTACGCGGGCCCGGACGCAGAGAAATCGGACATGGTGCTCTAGCGGAACGCGCACTTGCAAATCTGCTTCCGCCGGAAGGGGATTTCCCATATGCGATGCGAGTCGTGTCAGACATTATGGAGTCCAATGGATCTTCCTCAATGGCGACGGTGTGCGGCGGGTCGTTGGCTCTGATGGACGCGGGTGTACCGCTCAAATCCGCGTGTGCGGGAATCGCGATGGGTTTGGTGGTGGAAGGCGAGAAGTACGCCATTCTTACCGACATTGCAGGCGCGGAGGACCACTACGGCGACATGGATTTCAAAGTAACAGGAACGCGGCAGGGAATCACGGCGCTCCAGATGGACATCAAAGTGTCGGGCGTGAGCGTCGCCATGATGCGTGAGGCGCTGGCGCAGGCGAAGAAGGCTCGCTTAGAGATTCTCGACATCATGGACCAGACAATTTCCACTGGTCGGGCAGAAATTTCAAGCTACGCGCCGCATCTTTACATGCTCAGCATTCCCACCGATAAGATTCGCGATTTGATTGGGCCCGGTGGCAAGAAGATCCGATCGATCATCGAGGCGACGGGCGTAAAGATCGACGTGATGGATGACGGGAAGGTCCACGTGTTCGCTGCGAACGGACCCGCCGCGGAAGATGCGCTAAGAATGATCCGCGATGTAACCGCAACTGCCGAGATCGGCAAGACTTACCTCGGCAAGGTGGTGCGCATCGCCGAATTCGGCGCATTCGTCGAGATTTTCCCGGGAACTGATGGCTTGTTGCACATCAGCGAAATCGCGGAAGCGCGGATTCGTTCCGTGCGCGATGAGTTGAAAGAGGGCGACCAGATTCTTGTAAAGGTGCTGGCTATTGAGGGCAACAAAATCCGGTTGAGCCGCAAAGCTGTATTGCGAGAGCAACGTGATAAGCAACAGCCGCAACAGAAGTCGGAGGCTGCGGGCTGATTCCGTTTCAATCGAGGGTGGATTCGAGGGGAGGTGAGCGATCGCCTCCCTTTTTTAATTTGAGGAAGGTCATTCTGTTTCAGGCGTGTTTTCGTCTTCGTAGAGCTCACTAGCGCGCTCGCCCTGACCCGTGACAATCACAAAGCGGTAGCTTAAACGGTGTTCGCGCCATGACTGACGGGGTAGAGAGACGCGCAACTCGTTTGGCGAGATGAATTGGGTCGGGAGCTTGGTCTTTTCGCCCTGGTCAGCACTCGCGATGATTGAGTCATTAGGACGAAAATTTGTGCCGATTACTGTGACTTCCATAGCCGACGCGCCGCCAGCAGTCATGAGAGGCAACGGGCTTGGTGAGATATCGAGGATCGTCGCGCGTGGCGGCGGGAACGGAAGGCTCGGCGTGGGGAGGATCTGAACATCGCGACCTTCTGATATTTGGAAGCCGCCGCCTGCGTTTTGTACCCAGATCCGGAGCGGTCCAGGCTTGCTATATGGAAGACTTCGAAATCTGAGTTGTGACGCTGGTATATGGATCTCGAGCGCTTCAGGCGATAGATATTTTAGCAACACTAACAATGGCGGGTTGTGCAAGACACTTTCTTCGAAGGGATCTGGTCCGACTAGCACCACGCTCGTGCGGGTGAAGCCGCTTCCGTGGAGTACCACCTTGGCCTCGTCTCGATCGCCAGCGTCCGCCGATAGTTGCGACGGATCGAGACGGGTCAATTCGGGACTTGAGCTACTCGCAACATAAATCATTTCCTGGGCTCCTCCGCCGACAGGAGTTTTCTGCTCGGTGCCGTTCAAAGGCAAGCCGTTGCCTTGCGCCGCCTCGACTTCGTCAAGGTTAAAAGGCCACAGAACGAGCTTGCGCGGTGACGCCAAGTACGACCACGGAATTGTGACGTGAATTTTATTGGTGTCGACATAGTCGGTGGCCACGAACTCCCAGGCTTTCCACACATCTTTTTTCGGGGTCGGCTCTGCGAGCAACACTTTGGTGCTAGGGGTGAAAAATCGGCCATCGAGATCAACCGACATCGTCTCGGCACCCGCGCGAACGCGCAGTGGGTCGGATGTGAATGATGGTGGAACGTCACCTGCGACCGTTATTGATTGCGCCTCTATGTCAGGGTCATCGCAGTTGTGACCACAGGAACGGGGTGCATCCGGATCAATGAGGGTGAAATCGAGCCGCCCAGGGTTTCGCACCGAAATATCAGCCCATGTGGCTTCGCCGGTTTTTGCCACTTTAACTGGAATCTTCTCGATCAGGTCCGGTCGATCCCAAATCTCGATGCGAGCAGATGTGACTCCTGAGGTGTTGGGCACGATTCGATACCGAAGCAAAACCGTCGAGCCAGTCGGATCTTTCTTCCGGTGGGGTTTCTCCGAGGGAGGTCTGGGGTTTTCGATTTCGATCACGGGACGTGGGCTGTTAAGAGACGCTCGCTGTGAGTCTGAGGGTTTTTGGGCAAGCGTTATTGCAGGAAGGGAGATTGATAAAACAAGCGCTCGTGCCACGACTTGTAAAGCGAAGGCTCTCTGCCCAAAGCCCATCAGTTGACGCGCTCAATCCGTGCGCCAATTGCGCTCAGTTTTTCTTCGATGCGTTCGTAGCCGCGATCGATGTGATAGACACGATCGATGTAGGTTGTGTTCTCTGCCACGAGTGCCGCCAGGACTAGTGATGCACTGGCGCGTAAATCAGATGCCGTGACGGGCGCGCCGCTGAGGTGGGTCGGACCGGTCACTACTGCAAGATTGCCATCCACGGCGATATTCGCACCCATGCGGGACATTTCGCTAGCGTGGAGGAAACGATTCTCAAAAATAGTCTCGCGGATATGCGAGACACCTTCGGCCTGCGTTGCAAGCGTCATAAACTGGGCTTGCATATCCGTGGCAAAGCCGGGGTATTCCTCAGTAGTCACATCGGCGGAGACTAGTTTTTTCGCTGCTTTAACGCACACCGTGTGGCCGCCTTCACAGCGGATTTCGACGCCGCACTCTCTGAGCTTTTCGATGATCGCGCCAAGGTGGCTCGGGTCGCAATTCTCGAGCAGCAGCTCGCCACCGGTGATTGCTCCCGCGACGAGAAATGTGCCAGCTTCGATTCGGTCGGGAATCACGGTGTGAGTGGCACCCCCAAGGCGCTCGACCCCTTGGATGTGCAATGTTGAAGTGCCGCGGCCTTCGATTCTGGCGCCCATCTTGCCGAGCAGGTCGACCAGGTCGGTGACTTCCGGCTCCAGGGCACAATTTTCGAGAATTGTTTCGCCTTCAGCCAACACGGCAGCCGTCAGGATGTTTTCGGTTCCGGTTACAGTGATTTTTGGAAAGCGAAACGTACCGCCGCGCAGGCGCTTGGCGCGAGCCTCGACGTACCCGTGATCGACTGAAATTTCCGCGCCTAGTTGTGCGAGTCCTTGGATATGCAAGTCCACGGGACGCGCGCCAATGGCGCAGCCGCCCGGTATCGAAACGCGGGCGTAACCGAAGCGGGCAACCAGAGGGCCGAGTGTTAGAACTGAGGCGCGCATCGTTTTAACCAGCTCGTACGGTGCCTCAGCATGGGAAATGGCTTCCGCCCGGATCGTGAATTGGCTAGGCGGAATGTCAGGGCTCTCAACGCGGCAGCGCATGTGTGCGAGCAGCTTGGCCATCGTAATGATGTCGCGGACCTTGGGAATGTTATGGAGATGCACTGGTTCATTGGTGAGCAGCGCTGCCGCCATTGCAGGAAGGGCAGCATTCTTCGCGCCGCTAATATGCACTTTTCCTTCCAGCCTGTGCCCACCCTGGATTTTGAAACGGTCCACGTTACTTGCTCCTGATCATTTTCCTCGTCTTTGTTCCATTCCGCACCGCTTGCGAAGCTTCAAGAGCCGAACGCACGCTGCCGTTGGATCTTGCGAGAAGAGACTTGGCATCGCGCGCGTTTGTCCCGGTTTTCAGCATGATAAGTGCAGCCGGCAGGTTGTGTCCCGTTTGCCGCAGCGCGTGTTCCGCCACTGACGCGCTCACACCCAGGGCCTCCTCGATAATCCGTATCCCGCGCCGCCGCAACTTCTTGTTTGTGAGTGCCACGTAAATCATCCAGTTGTCATAAACGCGACCAAGGCGCACCATCGCGGTTGTTGAAAGCAAGTTCAACACCATTTTCTGGGCGGTGCCAGCCTTTAAGCGCGTGGAGCCGGCGATAACTTCCGGGCCCGTCTCTGGGGCGATCACAATTTTTGTCTTTCGGGCTAATGGCGATCGCGGATTCGATGTGACTCCGATCGTGACGCTTCCCCGCTGCCGAGCGAACTCGATGGCGCCCAGTACATAGGGTGTCGTACCACTAGCGGCTATTCCGATAACAACGTCCTCGCACGAGACGCCCGCAGCCGAGAGATCGCGCGCACCGCTTGCTGCCGAGTCCTCCGCTGCTTCGTTTGCCCCGCGCATTGTTCTTGCGCCGCCGGCAATCAGCGCCTGAATCGAAGCGGCGCGTGTGCCGAATGTCGGGGGGCATTCAGCTGCATCCAAAGATGCCAATCGGCCGCTCGTCCCTGCTCCCACATAGAAGAGCTTGCCGCCATTCGCCAGGCTTAGCACGATGGCGTCGACCGCATGGGCAATTTGGTTTAACTCGCGCCGAACAGCAATTGCCACGTGTTGGTCTTCACGGTTGATTGTGCGAAGAATCTCGAGCGTCGATTTTTTATCGAGCCTTCGCGAGCGAGGATTTCTCTGTTCGGTGCGAGCTAGCCTCAATCGTATGCCTCAATGCGAACATACAGTATACCGATACAGTGACACACGTTGGGTGTCACGAGAAGCAAGTTGCCTGATGTTTTAAGAACATCATTGAGAGGGTACAGGGGCAGAGGCAAAGCCCAATGCCTCGAAAATCGCGTCGTGCAACAGGGGGCGCACCTTTCGAATCTTGATATTTTCGACGGATGGATTCACGCGATTGGTCAGCAGGATAATGAAGAGACTTCGGTCGGGATCGATCCATAGAGACGTGCCCGTGAATCCGTAATGGCCGAAAGTGCGTTCCGAGAAAAAACGCCCGGTAGCCGACGGATCACCCGCAACATCCCAACCGAGTGTGCGTGCGGAATTGCCTATCATCCGATGCGTGATGAATTCGTCGATCGTCGCGCGCGACACAACGCGATGATGTGCGTAAATACCTCCGTTCAAAATCATCTGCGCGAAGATGGCTACGTCGCCGGCGGTTGAAAACAGACCCGCATCTCCCGCGATTCCGCCCATGGCCCAGGCGTTCTGGTCGTGGACTTCGCCTTGAATCAGACGCTTGCGATAGCTTAGATCGTTCTCGGTTGGAGGAATTTGGCCTCGAAGCGAGCGCTGCGGATTAAATAGCGAATCTTTCATGCCAAGCGGAGTGAAGATTTCCTTTTGCGTGAACACTGCTAGCGATTCACCGGTAAGCCGCTCTACGATTTCGCCGAGCAATATGAATCCAAGGTCGGAATATTCAATCTGTTTGCCAGGCTCATGAACGAGAGGCTCAGCCAAAACTCGCGCGAGAATCGCGTAATGTCCTTTGGCCTGTTTGTAGAAATCGCGATGCGCCGGAAGGCCAGAATCGTGGAGCAGCAGCATGCGCGGTGTGACGCGTGGGCGCCAGGCAGGATCCGGGTCACTTTTTGCTGCAGCGCCCCATTCCGGCAGGAACCGTGAAAGTGGAGCGTCAAGATCTATTCGTTTTTGTTGCGCGAGAATCATCAAGGAAGTCGTCGTTGCGATCGCTTTTGTAAGCGATGCAAGATCGTAAATCGTACCTGCCTCAACCGCAGCTGCTTTTGCATCTCGGGTAAATTTTCCGAATGGATGTACAGCAAGCTGATTGTTCAACCCTACCGCAAGAACTCCACCAGGAAAGGCTCCATCAGCTATGGCCCGATCGAGCAGCGTATAGGCTGGCGCAAGGCGATTCGAGACCGCCTGGGGAGCCGGTTCGAGTCTCATCGGATTTGCTGTCATTGGGATTCCGTCGCCGCGCTTAACCGTATCCGGAACGGTTACTGGCATCCGGCCTCCCATTGATGTTTGGCCAAACACTGCCCGGACAGCGGCGCGCTGCGACACGTCGTTCGTCGAGAATTCGCCGACCCAGGTCCTCGCGGACTGAAAACTCGAAATCAAATATGGGCTGCCAAAAGCAATCACGACACATGGCTTTCCGCTCGCGAGCATTTGATTTACAAAGGCCCGCTGATCGTCTGGAAAGCCGACGTTACCTTTACGGTCAGCCACACGCAAATACAGAGCCGCGATTGCAACATCGTAGGAATCAGCCGGCGGCAGCTTCAGCGTGCTGACACTGACGAATTGCGTATCAGCGCGAAGAGACTTGAGCGAATCCACACGCCAGCGAATTTCGCTCTCAACGGTCGCACTTGGGTACGGATCCGGATCGGCGGAAAGCGAGACAAGCAAGACGCGCAGTGGGCGTGATGCGTTCAGAGGCACCAGATTTTCAGAATTGCGAAGAAGGGTCACACCGCGATCTGCGATGGCCTGTGCGTCACTCGCAAATGTGGGCGTTCCGAATTTCTGATTCAGGCTGGGAATATCGACAATACGGTTTTTGTCGAGGCCGAGTCGCGCTTTAGCCTGAAGAATTCGTCGCACCGATTCATCAATACGCTTCTCAGGCACCCGCCCGGACTTGACTGCCTTTTCAAGGCCCGCCAAAGCGGCATCGGGCACCGGAGACTGAAGCACGATATCAGCTCCGGCCTCAACCGCGCGTATCGCAGCTTCGTCCGGAGGGTAAAGAGACGTTACGCCGCCCATGTCCATTGCATCCGTTACGACGAGACCGCGAAATTTCATCTCATTGCGCAAAAGGCCCGTAAGGATGTTGTGGGAAAGCGATGCCGGAACGGTAATGTCCGGTTCGAGCGCCGGTACGCCGAGATGACCGGGCATGATCGAACTGACGCCGGCAGAAATTGCAGCGCGGAAAGGAACTAGCTCGTTGCTGTCGAGTTCCTTACTGTCATCTGGAACAACCGGAAGCGAGAGATGCGAATCCGTGTTCACATCGCCGTGGCCGGGAAAATGTTTTGCAGTCGCCAGCGCGCCATTTTCTTCGATGCCGCGAATAAATTGCGTCACGAAGGCAGCCACCTTGTCCGGCTCTTCACCAAAGGCCCGGACATTGATGATGGGATTGGCGGGATTGTCGTTCACGTCAGCATCAGGAGCAAAGATCCAGTGGACGCCGGCAGCGCGGGACTCAAGCGCGGTGTCTTTCCCTGCGGTGTATGCAAGTTTTGGATCGTTCGTCGCACCAATCGCCATGGCCGACGGGAAATTCGTGCCCTCGTCGAGACGCATGCCTGTGCCGCTCTCAAAATCAGCTCCAATCAGAAGCGGTACTTTGGAATGCGCCTGGAGGGCATTCATGATTACGGCTGTCGGATATACCTGGCTTCGTTCAATTCCAAGCGGGCTGCGAATCGTTCCGAGAATGAATCCTCCCACGTGATTCTTTTCAACCTGATGAAGAAGATCCCTATATGCCGGACTTTCCACTGACTCAAAAACTCCGAAGTAGTAGGGCATCAACATCTGTCCAAGCTTTTCGCGAACAGTCATTTTCTTCAACGTGGACTCCACCCACGCGGAAGTGGCGTCCAAGGCGCGATTCTTCTTGGGCGAAGGCTTTTGGGAGCGCGCGGAAGGTGTCATGAGAAGGAGCAGCGCTATGGAGGAAAGCCCGAGTGCCTGCAGGGAAGCTCTTCGGGCGTTCCATGTTGACGACTGCATCCCGCGGCTGTATATAGCACACGGCTTCATGCGGCACAACCGAGCCTCCCAGCCGATGTTTCGTTTCCGTTTACTCCCATTCTTTTCACTGATCGCCGGCCTGGCATTCTTTATCGTTGCGGTCAGTTCAGAGAGGGAGCCTGCCATCCCAGCGCGGGTTTTTTTCGACGACAACGCCCTCAAGACGGGCGACCATACGAGAACGGGCATCGACGTATTAGAAACCGAGAAATTCGGGTCTCTGCGAGGCAAACGTGTGGGGCTGATTACGAATCAGACGGGCCTTGATTCGTTCGGACACCGAACGATCGATCTCCTAGCCCACGCGGAGGGCGTCAAGCTAGTTGTCATATTCAGTCCCGAACACGGGATCGCCGGTGTGGCGGATGCTGCGGTTTCCAATCAGGCGGATGCCCCAACGGGACTGCCAATCTACAGCCTGTATGGGGCCACGCGAAGGCCTGCGAACGAGATGCTTCGCGGAATTGATGCATTGGTATTCGACATCCAAGACGCCGGAGTGCGGTTCTACACCTACATCACGACGATGGCCTACTCGATGGAGGCGGCAGCGCAACAGCGCATTGCCTTTTTCGTGCTTGACCGGCCGAATCCGCTCGGTGGCGAGATTATCGAAGGCCCGGTACTTGATCGTGACCGGACTTCCTTCGTCGGCTACTTTCCCATGCCGGTGCGGTATGCGATGACAATCGGTGAGCTGGCGCAGATGTTCAATTCCGAAAACAAAATCGGTGCTGACCTTCATGTGGTGGCGATGCAGGATTGGCACCGGCGTGACTTCTACGACATGACTGGGCTCGCTTGGGTCGCCCCATCGCCCGCGCTTCGCTCTCTGCGCGAGAACTTCCTCTACCCGGGAGTTGAAATCTTGCAAGCCGCAGGTGTCTCAGTGGGCAGAGGCACGCCAAATCCTTTCGAGCAACTCGGTGCACCATGGATTGACCCTGGGGTGTTACTGACTAAATTGAATAGCCACGAGCTAAGAGGCGTGCGGTTTGCTGCAACACAGTTCACGCCAGAAAGCGGACAGTACAACGAAGTATTGTGCAAAGGAATTTCGATTGAGCTGCAGGATCGTGAAGCATTCCGGCCCGTTATGATGGGACTCGAAATTGCTTCGCTCTTGCATAGTTTGTACCCGACAGAATTTCGCGTCGAAAAGATGATAGACCTCCTCGGCTCGCGGGTCACGGTGGACCGACTCGCGCGTGGCGACGATCCTAAAGAAATCGAGTCCGGATCGGCTAGTGATCTCGATCGATTTCGAACGATGCGTGAGAAGTATCTCCTGTACCATTGAATTGTGCACATCTGCTCACTCTTGCCATCCGCGACGGAAATTCTTTTCGCGCTCGGACTCGGCGATTCAGTTGTGGGTGTGACCCACGAATGTGACTTTCCGCCGGAAGCGGCGACGAAGCCGCCGCTAATTCGGCCGCGCGTCGACCCACAGGCACCACCCGCCTTGATCGATCAACAAGTCACAGAGCTTGTTGCACGTGGTGAAAGCATCTATTCGGTGGACGCAGAGCTGCTTGCATCACTCGCTCCTGACCTTGTCATCACGCAGGATCTATGCCATGTATGCGCGGCTTCGCCTGACGACCTCGCCACTGCCCTCGCAGGTTTGTCGAAACGGCCTAAGATTCTGTCTCTAATGCCTCATTCCCTCGCGGATGTTTGGGACGACATTCGGAAAATTGGTGAGGCAACCGGTAGGCGAAGAGATGCTCAGGGGCTGGTAATCACTCTCGAGCAAAAAGTTGCCGCGATCGAAATGAGAGTCGCGCACTCTCCCAGGCCTCGTGTCCTGTGCCTCGAATGGATGGATCCGTTTTATGCCGCCGGTCATTGGGTCCCAGAAATGGTCATGAAGGCGGGCGGAGAGGACGTGTTGGGCCGTGCGAGCGAGCCGTCGTTTCGCGCGACGGCGGAGCAAATCGCCGAAGCCGCCGCAGAAATCATCGTTGTCATGCCGTGCGGCTACAGTTTGCGGCGCGCCGCAGCGGAGTTTACGTTCAAAGATCTCCCGTCGAGTTGGGATAGGTTGCCAGCGATACGTGAACAGCGCGTTTTCGCAGTCGACGCGAATAGTTACTTCTCGCGTCCTGGCCCACGACTTTCAGACGGGGTTGAGCTCCTTGCGCACCTGTTTCATCCCCAAATCGTGCCGCTGAGTGTCTCTAGAGAGGCTTTTCAAAGGCTTCAGTCGCTTTGAATCCCACGACTATTCACGTTCTGCCTGCTCCAGTACCGGTAAAAAATTAAACCGGAGCACATCAAAACCAAGCCAATTGATGAACGAACGGGCCGCTGAACCCAAATGCTGATGGTCAGCGCCATCGCGCCAATTACGAAGACCAGCGGAACAATCGGGTAGCCCCAAGTCTTATATGGACGCGGCATATTAGGCTCGGTGCGACGCAGACGAAAAAGTGCGACCACAGCCAAACCGTAGAAGATCCATCCGGCGAAGATGAAGAGGGAAGTGAGGTCTTCGAATGTCCCGGTTAAGGCCATCAAACTGGCAAGGGAGCATTGAAAAATCAGCGCATTCCCCGGAGTACGGAATTTCGGATGAATGGCCCTTGCAAATCGGAAAAAGATTCCATCTCGTGCCATCGCATAATCCACCCGCGCGCCGCTAAGAACGGATGAGTTCAACGTACCGAGCGCTGAAATCACCATCGCCAGAGTGACCCAGACAGCCGCGCCGCGGCTCGCAAAGCTTTCCACGACGTCCGATGCGACGTGTTGCGATCCTGCGACCACATCGAATGGCAACGCGTAGAAACAGACCGCGCTGAAAACGCTAAAAAGAACAATCACAAACGCAACGCCGCCAATCAAAGCGCGAGGAATAGATCGGCCAGGATCCCTGATTTCCGATCCGACCAAGTTCAGGTCCTCCCAACCGTCAAACACCCATAGTGCAGCGGCGAGAGCTGCGAGAAAGCCCGTAGTAGTGGTCCAAGACAGCGAGGTTGGCCAAATGGGTTGAAAATTCGCCGCGCGTCCGTGCGAGAGAAAGAACCCGAAGCAGATGATTGCTACGACCGAAGTGATCTTGATAATTGTCAGTCCGATCTGGACCTGTCCACCCAGCCGCACCCCAAGGTAGTTGATGAAGGTCAGCAGGATGAGCGCGAGAACGGCAAGCGGCTGCGCCCATGTAAACGCGAACTCGGAATGATGGCTTGAGAATAAAGGCAAGCGCAGATGGAGCGTATAAATAGGCGCAGCGACGGCCGGAAATAGAAAACCAACAAATCGCATCAGTCCGGCCGCAATAGATGCGGTCGACGAAGGACGGCCGACGATTGAATGCGTCCAGCCAAATAGAAATCCCCATGCGGGACCAAATCCGCGACGCAAGTATGCGTATTCGCCGCCCGCTTCCGGTATCTCCGCTCCGAGTTCGGCGAAACTGAGCGCGCCGAACATCGAAAGTACACCACCCACGATCCAGGCCGCGAAGACGACGGCGGTCGAGCCGGCTTCGCGAGCCATCTCGGCCGGCTTCAAAAAAATGCCAGTCCCGATCATAGTGCCGACGACGATCGCAGCGGCAGCCCAAGCGCCGAGCCCGCGAATTAATTCCAGACGCTGTGTCGTTTTCGTTTCCGCGAGAGTGGCGATAAATTCTCCTCCGTCCTTGGTTGACGCCCAAGCATAGCCTGACAGCTAATTCACGTAGAATGTGTACCATCGTCGGCAGCGAGGCTCGCGAGCATACCGACGGAGAAGGTAACGATGGTCCCGACGAAAACGTACCACGTCCATGCCAAAGGCGTGAATCGTGCGATGCCAAGCATGAATGCTAACCCCGCTACAAATCCCACAAGCGCTCCCGTCTCATTTGCGCGTCCGTTCCCCATCCCTAGCAAGAACACACCCAGCATAGCCCCATACGTGATTGAAGAAATTGTGAGACCGGCGACTAGCACTGGTCCCCAATGGATTAGTCCAAGGAGCGCAAGTACAATACCCCACACAAGTGTCATGATGCGCGATCGGCCTAATGGCTGTAGTCCCCGGTCGCTCCGCCGCCTTCCGATGTCTATGATGCTCGACGATGCGAGTGAGTTCAACGAACCGCTGGCGTTTGACATCGCAATCGCAAGAATCGAGGTCAAAACCAGTCCTGTGAGACCGGGCGGCAAGTGGTGAACAACGAATTGCGGATAGAGGCGATCCGGGTCATTTCCGGGGTTCTGCAGCATTCCCTGCTGTGCGAAGACGAATAGCATCACTCCCATCACAAGAAACAGCGCGAATTGGACAAATACGATCACACCGCTCGTCAGAAGCGCCGTCTTGCTGTCCCGCTCATTTCGCGCTGCGAGCAAACGCTGCACAAGTGTTTGATCCGTCCCATGGCTTGCCATGGTCAAAAAAGTGCCGCCAAGGATCCCCGCCCAGAAGGTGTAGCTCTTCGTCAGGCTGAAAGCGAAATCAAAGACCTTGAGCTTGCCGCCCGCCGCCGCAGCAACGTGCGAGACCTCCGACCAGCCACCCGGAATCTTGTGAAGTAGGAGCCAGAATGCCGCAACTGAACCCGTAATGTAGAGAGCGAACTGAATCACATCGGTCCAAATCACAGCGCGCATGCCGCCTTCGAATGTATAAAACAGCGTGAGCAGCGCGATAATCAGGATCGAGATTCGCTCGCCCGTTCCAAGAGCGACGCTTACTACCTTGCCGATGGCCGATATTCGAACACCCTCGGCCAGCGCCCTCGTTACGAGAAAAACCACAGCTGCCGCCGAACGCATTCGGGTCCCAAATCGCTTTCCGAGAAGCTGGTAAGCCGTGTAGAATTCGCCCTGGAAGTACTGCGGGATCAATACAACGGACAGAACCACGCGCGCGACAAGATAGCCCAACACAATTTGCAAGAATCTGAGGTTTCCGCTGTAAGCAATACCGGGAGTGCTGATAATTGTGAGGGTCGAGGTCTCGGTGGCGACGATGGAGCAGGCAATTGCCCACCAGGGCGCTGATCGGCCACCGAGAAAGTAATCGCGAAGACTGTTTTGACCGCGCCGGAAATACGCGCCGAAAAGGGTAATACCCGCAAGATAGAGAATTATGATGGCGAGGTCGATTGGGCTGATTTGCATCGCGCCCGTTTCTAAATGAAGGTCGGCGAGTCGCGCGATGCTAACTGCCCCCTTTGAAGCCTGTCAAGTACAGCGAGGACGAATGACCGAAAGAAAGCACGGCTCCGACGCTGAATATTTCCTCGGCTTGGATGGCGGTGGAACGAAAACCGATTGCGTCCTGGTCGATAGCTCAGGTAGAACACTCGCCCGTTCAGCGGCAGGTCCATCCAATCCGATTCGTGCTGGCTACGCGAAAGCGTGGTTCACGCTAAGCGATGCAGCCGATGTCGTTCTTGAGCACCATCACATCAAGGCCGGAGATATTCGCGGGATTTACGCCGGCATTGGGGGTGCAGGCAGGGATGTGGTAGCGAGGCGGATTGGAACCTTCCTCGAAAGTGCGTTCCCTCAGGCAGCGGTAACAGTCACGACGGACTTGGCCATCACACTGCAAGCGGCGGTAGGTGATGCGGAAGGCCTCGTGCTCATAATAAGCACTGGCTCTGCTGCATACGGTCGGGGAGCCAACGGCGAGACAGCCCGAGCAGGTGGGCGCGGTCCTTGGTTCAGCGATGAGGGCAGCGCCTTTGACATCGGGAGGCGCGCGCTGGCTGCTGTGGTTCGCGCGGAGGAAAATCGTGGCCCCGAGACGGCGCTTTCAGAGCGGATACTGAAGTGGCTCGGATGCTCGGAATGGAACCGGGTTCTGGATTGGGTAGTGAAGAACCCTGACGATGTATTTCCCCGGATTTTTCCGCTAGTCGCAGAGCTTGGCGATGCGGGAGATCTGGTCTGTGAGTCGATTCTGTCCAACGCGGCTGAATCACTCACGGAGCTTGTCGCCAGTGTCCTGTCACGATTGAATTTGAACGATCGTGAGATTCCCATTGCGAAAGCTGGCGGTGCCGTGGGTCGCAGTAGGTTTTTCGACGCCGCAATCGATGACGGGCTGAATCGTGTGGCGCCATGCGCGAGGTTGACTGCACTTGCGGTGAAACCCGCGGAGGCCGCGGCCCAGCTCGCGATTCGCTCGGGGCGACGCAAGGCTCATGCCGGATGACGCCTCCCTGACCGCTGCACAGCACGCGCGGTCAGCTGCCTCTGAAGAGATCAAGGTTCTCGTTCACGACGCCGATGAAACGATTTTGCTCGCATTACTCGAAAACCCCAACTTTGACGAACCCAGTGTAATCCAGCTGCTCGAGCGGCTAGATCTTTCTGCGACACTGCTATCTGCTATCGCCGACACGGGTAAATGGGCTTCGAGTGAACGCATTCGTTTGCGCCTAGCGAAGCATCCCCGCACTCCGAGGCGAATTGCTCTGGCGCTACTCCGTCAACTGTTTCTTTTCGATTTGGTCAGTGTGAGCTTACAGCCGTCCGCCCCGGCGGACGTTCGTCGAGCGGCCGAGGGGATTATTCTCACCCAAATCCCTCATCTGCCCGTGGGAGAAAAATTAACACTAGCGCGGCGCGGGCCGTCGAGAATTGCGGGCGCGGTTTTGGCGGAAGGGCATCCTCAGGCGATCAAGCTCGCGCTCGGGAATGGTCTTCTTGCTGAGAGCCAAGTGTTAAGGATAGTTGCAAAGCCGGACGTACCCGAGCGGGTTTTGATCGCGATTGCGCAGCACACGAAATGGTCTTGTCTGTACAATGTCCGGCTGGCATTGATGCGAAACCCGCATACACCGGCGTCCTTTGCCTTGGCGATCCTTCCGAATCTTACGATTCCCGACCTGAAAGAGCTTGCAAAGCTCGAGCCCCTGGCGCCGCATCTTAGGAAATACATTGAGCGTGAGTTCGAGCGGCGAGCAAAAGGGGAGCGTGATAATTTAGACTGATGCAACCGCTGGCGGGTCTATAACAAGATGGCAAAAAAATCGGCACAAATGCGATGGATCGTGGTGCTCAGCGGTATCGCCTTCTTCGGTGTGTTGCTCTACTCCACATTGCAGCAAACGCAAAAAGAATATGAAGTGTGCATGAACTTTAAAGACCGCTCGCATTGCGCCACCGCCCGCGGTTCAACCGCAGAGGAAGCGATCCGCAGTGCGAAAGATATCGATTGTGGGTTAATCACCAATGGGCGCGACGAATTGATGGCGTGCAACGACGTTCAACCGGCAAGCGTCCGCCAAACCAAATAATCAGCTTGTTGTTTCTAGTTCTTGCCGAGCTTCAGGGGCACGGGTGTCCCCAGCATCCTCAGGTAGGTCATGAGTTGAGCGCGATGATGGATCTCGTGCTCATTGATGCCGAAGAGCATCACCCCCACTTTACGGCGAAAACCAAGCGCGGCGTGCGATCGTTCCTCATCGAACGCAGCTTCGGGCAATGCTCCCACCGCTCGAACCGTTTCCGCATGCACTCGTTCGATATTTTTCAATTCGTCTTCCAGCGAGCCAGGAACGCCCATCACGGCATGCAGGCCTTTGGGCACGCGAATTTCGTAATATTTGAAATCGCCTTCCAGCGCGCACTGGCGCACGCCCTCTTCGGACACCCACAAGTGTCGAAGTAATTCCCCGACACTTAGCGTCCCATTTTCCGGCTTCCAGGTCATATCCTCAGCCTGAATCATGGAAAACACATCGCGGCTGCGGGCTCGTACGGCTTCTTTTTGCTTGAGAAAAAACTGCTGGAGCGTCATTTTCAGATTATACGCCAGCTCTCACCGTGATTTCCGGTGTCTAACCTAGTGGGTAACCGTGCGCTCGAATTGACAGTTCATGGGGCACCGCTTAGCATGAATTAGTTGAAGTCAGACGCGGATATAAACATGACGCGGTGTTTGAACTGCGGAGCGGACCGGAACGCGGATGTTTGCGAAGCTTGTGGGCTAGGTTCTACGGCTGCTGAATTTTCGCTGCGCAGTAAATTATTGAATCGTACGGCTCTCTTCCTGCTGGGTGCGATCGCGTTCGTTGCGGCAACCGGGCGCTATCCTGCCCTCGATCTAGATGGGATCCTCATCTTCATTGGTGTGCTGTTTTTCCTTACACTCGGCGTGGCTATTTGGGTGGAGCGCCGCGCTCTGCGGCACGCTGAGGTGGAAGCCTTAAAGCGGGTCTATTACGGGCTGATTCCGATTCCGTGGCTGCTAGCGTTATTGCTCCTGGCTAATGGCGCCCTCGACCGGACGCCTCCACAGATTGAAACCGCTCGGGTGGTCGGCAAATTTGGTATGCGCGGACCTGTGCCGAGCCGCAGGCTCATCGTCAATTCCTGGCGCGAGGGCAGACGGTTCGAGCGTGTCCCGGTAGATCCGAGTGATTTTGACCGCTTCGCGACTGGCGACGTTGTACAAGTGCACGTTAAGGGTGGCTTAGTTGGAATACCCTGGGTTTCGGGTGTCTCTCGGCCCTGAACTCGTAAGAAATAACTAGACCTCAAATTCTGGCCGGATTTTCTCGCTTGAGAAATTCGCCAGTGCCGGCCTTTCCAACAAACTTGTCATTCTCGATGAGAGTACGCCCACGCGAAAGCACGATTTTCGGCGAGCCCTTCACTCGTACGCCCTCGAACATCGAATAATCCACACGCATGTGGTGAGTTTTCGCGCTAATCACATGCTCCGCGTTCGGGTCGAACACGACCAGGTCTGCATCTGATCCGATCTCGATTGTTCCTTTGCGTGGGTAAAGGCCAAAGAGCTTCGCAGGTGCGGTGGAAACAAGTTGCACGAAACGGTTTGGCGAAAAGCGATTCCCATGCACCCCGCCGCTATATACAAGGCTCAGTCGGTGCTCGATTCCTGGACCACCATTCGGAATCTTCGTGAAGTCATCTTTTCCCAGTTCCTTCTGCTCTTTGAAGCAGAATGGGCAATGATCAGTGGAAACCACTTGCAGGTCGTCCTGCGCGAGCCCCTGCCACAGCTTTTCCTGATGCCATTTTTCGCGAAGCGGTGGAGTAAAGACGTATTTCGCGCCCTCGAACCCGGGGGCCTCCATATTTTCGAGCGATAGATACAGATACTGCGGGCAAGTCTCCGCATATGCCCGAACTCCTCGGTCCCGCGCCTCGCGAACTTTCTCGAGAGCGTCGTTACACGACAGATGCACGATGTAAACCGGCGCGCCCGCCATCTCCGCGAGCGCGATGGCACGGCCTGTGGCTTCCGCCTCAGCCGTTGTTGGTCGGGTCAGCGCGTGATACTTCGGCGCTCGCTTTCCTTCGGCCAGTGCACGCTGCACGATAACGTCGATGGCCCCTCCGTTCTCTGCGTGCATGCAGATCATGCCGCCAGAATCTGCGGCGGCAGACATCGCGCGAAAAATCGAAGCATCGTCGAGCATGAACACACCGGGATAAGCCATGAACAGCTTGAACGTCGGCACGCCTTCATGAACCAGGGTCTTCATCTCCTTGAGCTGTGTGTCGGGCAAGTCCGTGATGATGCAGTGAAACGCGTAGTCGATTACAGCCTTGCCGTCAGCCTTTTTCATCCACGTGTTAAAGGCTTCGTGAAGCGTCTGGCCTTTGTACTGAATAGCGAAGTCGATCAGGGTGGTTGTTCCGCCATGCGCTGCAGCCATAGTGCCCGATTCAAAGTCATCCGCACTCTTCGTCCCACCGAACGGCATATCCAGGTGAGTATGCACATCAATTCCGCCAGGCATCACATAACAATCAGCGGCGTCGATGATCTTGCCCGCATTTTCCGTAGGCAAATCTTTGGCGATCGCTGCAATTCGGCCATCAACGATGCCCACGTCGCTCGCATAGGTATCTGTCGCCGTAACCACCGTCCCGTTGCGAATCACCGTGTCGAAGCGCATGTGTCCTGGTCTCCTCGTATTTCCTGCAGGGCGATTAGCTTACACCGCTTTTGGAGTCATTCGCATCTTACCGAGATGTGAATGTCTCGACGCTCCGCCGGGAGGCCACTCCTTACTAGTCTGTATCCAGAGTCCGAAGGAACATGGAGACATCCCGGGGCAATCGCACTAGAATGGCGTCTTTCCAAAAACTGAACCTTGACCTGAAATGACCCTATGAACCTACACGAAACACCTTTGCCCCTTTCGGCCGAGCAATACGAAAAGAATTTCGCCGAACTTGTGCCTCCGATGACGCCCAGTCAAGCGGCAATCGAGGCGGCTCGGTGCCTCTATTGTTTTGACGCGCCCTGCATCCACGCATGTCCAACGCATATTGACGTGCCGACCTTCATCAAGAAAATCTACACCGGTAACTTACGAGGGTCGGCGCGCGTGATTCTGGAATCGAATATCCTGGGCGCGAGTTGCGGACGCGTTTGTCCTACAGAAGTGCTGTGCGAAGGCGCCTGCGTGATGCACGAAAAAGGCCAGAAGCCGATTGAGATAGGCCGCTTGCAGCGTCATGCCGTCGATTACGTGCTCGATCGCAAGGTTCAGCTTTTTCACGCAGGCACTCCGAATGGGAAACGTGTTGCCTGCATCGGCGCGGGTCCCGCTTCGCTCGCATGCGCAGCCGAGCTTGCGCAAGCTGGCTATCGGGTAACGATCTTCGATCGTAATGCAGTTGCCGGCGGCCTGAACACCTATGGGATTGCAGCGTACAAGCTCCGGGCCGACGACTCGCTTCGCGAGGTTGAACCGATACGAAAGTTAGGCGTTGAGTTTCAGCAAAAAGTCGAAATCGGACGCGACGTGCCTGTCTCACAACTTGAAAACGATTACGACGCGATCTTCATCGGCGTGGGACTAGGAGAAACATGGGATCTTGCGTTGCCCGGCGAAAATCTGGTCGGCGTATGTGGTGCAATGGAATTTATTGAAGCCACCAAATTGCGCTCGTTCGCTGAAGTGCAGGTGGGCCGGCGAATTGCTTGTATCGGAGCAGGGAACACAGCGATCGACGTCGTCACCGCGGCAAAGCGGCTTGGCTCGGATTCCGTTCACCTGATCTATCGGCGTGGCGAGAAAGAGATGCCGGCATTCCGGTACGAGTACGATATCGCGAAGCTCGACGGTGTTCGTTTCCACTGGTACACGCAGCCGGTTCGGATCATTGGCGAAGAGGGAAGAGTTACGGGTCTCGAGTGCATGCGCACTCGGCTTGAGCAGGGCGGCGGCCGGGAACGTGGAAAAGTTGTTCCAATTCCAGGCAGTGAACACATCATTCAGGTGGACATGATCGTTCGCGCCATCGGGCAGAAGCCCGTGACGGATCTGTTTCGCACAATCCCAGGCATCGAAGTACGAGACAATGGCACGATTGCCATCAACGGCAATCATCGCACCGGCGCGCAAAAGTATTTTGCGGGTGGTGATTGCACGAACGGTGGAAAAGAGGTTGTTGACGCAGTCGCGGAGGGCAAAGCTGCAGCGCAGAGCATCGATGCCTGGTTGGCCGCGCCCCGCGCGAGAAATTGAGCATCTGTGCAGATTCCTGAAGCTCTGACCGATCGCCTTCCGGTATTGCAGAGACTGGAAAGCGATTGGGATCCGATTCCGAGATGGGCTCTGCTCGCTTGGTCAGGATTCTATCTTTTGTTTTTATATCAAACGGGCGCGGGGATCCGGTTTTTTGCTCTTGATGGACGGCGTTTCCGTCCCGATTCACGAGGGCGGACATCTGCTGTTCCGTTTCTTCGGCGAATTTTTGAATATCGCCGGCGGCACACTGCTGCAGTTGGGCGTGCCGGTTGCCTTGGCAATTTACTTTCTGTTCCAGCGGCAGGCGCAGGGCGTGGCGTTTTGCTTGTTTTTCTTTTTCGAGCAGTTTCTTCCGATTGCCACATATATGGCGGACGCTCGAGCGCAAGACTTGCCATTGTTGACTACCGGCGAAGGCGACTACGTAATTCACGATTGGAACTATTTGTTTGGCAAGTTGGGCGTGTTACCGCATGACGTCCAGATTGCCGGCACTGTTCGTTTTATTGGCTGGATAGGTATGCTATCTGTTGTGGGCTGGCTGATCTGGCGCGGAGTAAAGGACGTGACTCGTTCAGCGCAAGCGATTACGAGGTGAGAAATGGCTGATTTGTGTGTGAAGCTCTGCGGCGTTGAATCGCCGAATCCGTTTTGGCTCGCATCTGGTCCGCCCACAAATACCGGCGACCAGGTAATGCGCGCATTCGACACGGGATGGGGCGGAGCGGTTTGGAAAACGATTGGTGAACCAATCCAAAACACATCCTCACGATACGCTTCCATCGATCTGAATGGCGTGAAGATGATGGGCTTGAACAATATCGAGCTCATCAGCGATCGCCCCATCGAAGTGAATCTCCGCGAAATCGCAGAAGTAAAAAAACGCTACCCGAAGCACCTTGTGATCGCGTCCCTCATGGTCGAATCGAAGCGCGAAACGTGGCACGACATCGTCCGCCGCGCCGAAGACGCCGGTTCCGACATGCTGGAACTGAACTTTGGCTGCCCGCACGGTATGAGCGAACGTGGAATGGGCGCAGCCGTCGGCCAGGTTCCGGAATACACGGAGATGATTACGTCCTGGGCCAAGGAAGTTGCAAAAACGCCGGTGATTTCAAAACTAACGCCCAACGTTACCGACATCACCCACATCGCCCTTGCCGCCCAACGCGGAGGCGCTGATGCCGTGAGCCTTATCAATACGATTAATTCTCTGATGAGCGTGAATCTTGAGACGTTTGCACCGGCTCCGAACGTAGCAGGAAAGTCCTCGCACGGCGGCTATTGTGGCCCCGCAGTGAAACCCATCGCGCTGCATCTCGTTTCAAGCGTGGCGAAGAAGGTGAAGATTCCCATCGTTGGCATCGGCGGAATCGGTAACTGGACCGACGCTGCTGAACATATTGCGCTGGGGGCCTTTACCGTGCAGGTATGTACCGCAGCAATGCACTACGGTTTCCGCATCGTGGAGGACATGACTGACGGACTCAAAGCTTACATGGACGACCATGGCTATCGCTTGGTAGACGATTTCCGCGGCCGCGCCGTCGCTAACGTGCTGGACTGGGGCGATCTGGATCTGAATTATAAGATCGTCGCCAAGATTCACACCGAACGTTGCATTGGCTGCCAACTGTGCTACGTCGCCTGTGAAGACGGCGCGCACCAGTGCATCGAACGCGCATCCGCCAAGAATGTAAACGGCAAGCATAACGTAAACGGAATGGAAGTCCACGTCCCGCGGATCATCGAAGAAGAATGCGTTGGATGCAATTTGTGCGCGCTCGTTTGCCCGGTGGATGGGTGCATCACGATGCAGCCGATTAATAACGGCTTGCCAGCGATGTCGTGGAAACAGAAGATGGCGGGAGCAGCGGGGCCCGTCACGCCGCACGCCTGAATCGTCAGTAAAAAGCCCGCAGGTCCGATGGATGCGGCAGCATTATTTCGAGTGCGCGGCCGTAGTCGTTCAGCGTCAGCCTAATGCGCTCGGCAGGACCGACGTCGCGCAGGAGCCAGTCCTTCGTTGGAATCAATCGATCGCTGGTGAAAAGATCTCCGCTTTCGAAATCAGCGCCTTGCGCTTGCAAATCGGACGGCAGGACCTGATATACCGTCTTGGCCTTGATGTCCATTGCAAGCCAACGATGTCCCAGTAAAATTAGAACGAGATTCGGTTTTTTTTGTGACTTATCCGGCTGATAAAGGGCCGTCTTGAGCGGCTGTTTATCGTCAAGCCGCACCTGGCCTCGATCGATCGGCTTCCAGTGAATACGTCCATCATCTTTGGGAGTTGCGGAAGACGCGATACATAAGATCAGGCAGACGATACTATAGATGCGCCACACTTGCCCGCCGGTCAGTAGATGCTTGATTCGCGTTTGCGCCCGGTGTAATCGATGTAGACGATTTTGAGGTCGGTGTAGAAATCGAGCGCAGTGTTGCCCACTTCCTTCGGGCCAACGCTCGTTGCCTTGGTGCCGCCAAACGGAACGTGCGCTTCGCCTCCCACCGTCGGCGAATTCACGTGCGTCATGCCGGTTTGAATCTTATCCACAAACTCAAAAATTTTGTTCGAATCGGTCGAATAAATCGCGCTCGTCAGTCCGTACCGGACGGAGTTCGCCACCTCGACAGCCTCGCCAAAATTCTTCACGCGGATCACACTCAGCACTGGCCCGAAGATTTCATCCTGCGCAATCGCGCTCTCCGGCCGTACATGGTCAAACACGGTCGGTGCGACGAACCAGCCCCTGTCGTATTTCGCTCCCTTCAATCGTTCTCCGCCGCAAAGCAGCTTGGCTTCGTTCTTCCCGATTTCAATGTACCGGAGAACGGTGTTCATCTGCGATTCGTCAACTGATGGCCCCATCTCGACTCCGGGCTCGAAGCCATCGCCCACGGAGAATTTCTTGGCGCGCTCGACGAGCATGGACACGAACTGATCCGCAACTTTCTCTTCGATCACCACGCGGCTCGTGGCCGTGCAACGCTGCCCCGTGGAAGCAAATGCGCCAAACAGCGTCGATTCCATCGCCAGGTGCAAATCCGCATCGGAAAGAACCACGATCGGGTTTTTCCCGCCCATCTCGCACTGGCACTTCTTCAGCTGAAGCGCGCCGGTGGCATAGAGTTGGCTGCCCACTTCGTTCGAACCGGTAAAAGAAAGCCCGTGAACATGAGGGTTTTGAACCAGCTCATCACCGGTGTCGCGTCCCGAACCCATAACCAGATTTAGCACTCCCGCCGGCAGTCCAGCCTGCTCAAAAATCTCCACAACTTTCATTGCCGTGAGCGGCGTCAAAGTCGCAGGTTTGAATACCACTGCATTGCCGCATACCAGCGCAGGCGCTATCTTCCAGACAGGAATCGCCACGGGAAAGTTCCATGGCGTTATCGCACCCACTACGCCAAGCGGCTGGCGAATCGTATACGAAAAATTCTTTGGCAATTCGCTCGGCAGTGTCTCGCCGTTCAGGCGGCGAGCTTCGCCGGCCATGAATTCGGTAATGTTGATGGAACGCTGCACTTCGCCCAGCGAATCTTTGAGTGCTTTGCCCTCTTCGCGCGTCAGCAGCCGCGCGAGCTCCTCTTTCTGTTCCTCCATAATCCGCACTGCCTTGAACAGGATCTTTCCGCGAGCCGGAGCAGGCGTATCCCTCCAAGCGGGAAACGCCATCTTCGCTGCCGCGATTGCTTCTTTCATCTCCTGCCGCGTTGAAAGCGGAATCCGCGCAACCACTTCGTCCGTATTCGCCGGGTTGCGCCGCTCCGCAATCTTCGGCGATTTCGATTCCACCCATTCGCCGTTGATGTAATTCCTGCAAAGTGTCGTTATTTCTGTCGCAGTCGCCATGATCGCTGTCCTTAAAATGATCCTACGGAAATATTATATGCGCACTTCACTGAAACTCTTGTCCAGCAGCCGAATTCCCTCGTCGACGTCGGTCTTCGAAATGTTCATCGGTGGAGCCATGCGAATGGTGTTGCCCAGCAAACCGCCTTTGCCGATTAGAAGGCCGTTCCGGCGTGCCGCTTCCAGCACCTGGGTAGCCTCGTGCGCCGCGGGTTCCTTCGTCTGGCGATCTTTCACCAATTCGAGAGCCTGCATCATGCCCATTCCGCGCACGTCGCCTATCAGCGGATATTTTGCCTGTAACTCTTCGAGTTTCTTACGGAAATACCCGCCGACAACGTACGTATTTTCTCGCAGATTCTCTTCTTCGATCACTTCAATCACGGCGCGCACAGCTACTGAAGTAACCGGATTCCCGCCAAAAGTCGAAATCGTAAGCCCCTGGAATTTATCCGCAAGCTCGGCCGTAGTGACTGTCAACCCAACGGGCACGCCATTCCCCATGCTTTTCGCCGACGTGATGATGTCCGGCGTCACTTCCCACTGCTCGATGCCCCACCATTTTTTCCCCGTACGGCCCCACCCGGTCTGCACTTCGTCGGCGATGAACAGCCCGCCGTAATTCTTCACGATCCGATACACGATCTTGAAATATTCCGGTGGTGGCGTGATAAATCCCCCGACGCCTTGAATCGGCTCGGCGATAAACGCCGCAATCGACCCGCCCGTAGTAGTCTGAATTGTGCTTTCAACGTCGTTTGCGCAAGCCACCCCACAATCCGGATACTTCAAGTGCAGCGGGCAACGGTAGCAATAGGGATTCACGGCGTGCGAAACGCCTACGCTGATTACACCCGATTTGCGCCAGGGTGCCTGCGCCGTGACGGACTTTGCCAGCGCCGATCCGCCCGAATAGGCATGACGCAACGCCACAACGTCATAGCTCGGGCCAACCATGCGCGCCAGAAGAAGCGCGGCTTCATTCGCTTCTGTGCCGGAGCTGGTGAAGAAGCTTTTCTGCAGTTTCCCCGGGGTGATCTGCCCCAGCTTTTCCGCCAGCGCAACCATATGCTCGTTGGGAAATAAGGTGGAGGTGTGCTGAAGCTTGTCCACCTGCTCTTTGATCTTCGACGTGACCTTTGGATTGCAGTGGCCCACTCCTATCGTCACGATGCCGCCAAAAAAGTCCAGGTACTTGTTGCCTTCAATGTCCCAGAGGTATTGCATCGAAGCATGGTCTGCAACGAGCGGCTTCTGGTAGTAGTTCGTTACCGCCGGCCAAATGAATTCGTTGTGTTTGCGGACGATTTCGTCAGATCGTGTTTCAGTCAATTTCGGGGTGGTCGTCATTCCGTTCGTCCTCTCCGCATATAGTCAAATCGAGTCTCAATTTGCCGCATCTGCTCGCGCCTGCGTATGCGTTCGCGAAATCTCGCCATACGATTCCGGCCGGCGATCCCGAAAAAACTGCCAGGTGGCGCGTACCTGCACGATTTCATCCAAATCAAGGTCGTGTGTGAGTAGCTCGTCCTTGTCGCGGCTTGCCTGCGAAATAATCTTGCCTCGCGGATTGCAGAAATAGCTCTTCCCGTAGAATTCGCCGATGTTCCATGGTGCCTCTTTTCCCACACGGTTGATTGCGCCCACGAAATAACCGTTGGCGGCAGCGTGCGCGGGCTGTTCGAGCTCCCATAAGTACTCGCTCAGGCCTGCAACGGTCGCCGAAGGATTAAATACAATTTCCGCGCCGTTCAGTCCGAGAATCCGCGCACCCTCAGGGAAATGCCGGTCATAGCAAATATAAACGCCGACCCGCGCGAATTTCGTATCGAAAACAACATATCCGGTGTTGCCCGGCGTAAAATAGAACTTCTCCCAAAATCCCGGCGCAACCTGCGGAATGTGATGCTTGCGGTATTTCCCCAGATATTTCCCGTCCGCGTCGATTACCGCGGCCGTGTTGAAAAAGAAGCCCGTCATCTCGCGCTCGTAAATCGGGACGACAATCACCACCCCATGTTTCTTAGCCAGCTTTTTCATGCGCTCGGTGGTTGGACCATCGGGAATCGGTTCAGTGAGTTCGTGCCATCGGATTTGCTGCTCAGCGCAAAAGTACGGGCCGTTGAAAAGTTCCTGGAGGCAGAGAATTTGAGTCTTCTTCTTGGCCGCGGCTTCTATCAGCTTCTCCGTCTTGTCCAGCATCTTCTTGCTGATGTCCTTAATCGAGTATTTCTCGGGCGACCACTCGCAGTGAGTTTGAATGAGTCCACAGCGCACCAGCCGAGCCATCAGACACCTCCCACCAAGGTGCTCTAGAAAACTAAAATGAAAGTCGAACTGCAAGTTTACTCCGTGGTGCGTAACGCGGCAAGCAACGGGGCAGGAATTCTGCCGGACTGGAAAGCAAAGCTGGTGGATGCCACCATGCTAAAAAACAGCGCGCCGTCTCCTGCTTCCCGTATAATCCGCCGGGCGGACGAGTGGTGCGAATTCTGCAAAACACATTGCGCGGATTGGGACGCATCTTTCCCGATTGCATCACGCTCAGCCAAGCCATCGCCTTCAACATGTTCCTCGCCTTTTTTCCGGTATTGCTGTTCCTTCTCGGCGTTCTGAGCAGCACTGCCTATTTTCACAACGCAGTTCGCGAAATTCCTCAAAGACTCTCAACCATTCTGCCGCCCGGTAGCGACCAGATTGTTGTTCAGTATTTCGTTCGTAGAGGGCTCCATCCGGTAAAGTGGATGGCGCTAGGGTTAGCTGGCGCGTTGCTGGCCGGCTCTCAGGTGATGGTCGGTTTTATCGAGGGATTCCGTCTGATTGAAGGTGATCTTCTCCGCCTCTCGTTTTGGCGCCTTTATATCCGCGCTACAATTCTGCTGAGCCTGACCTCCGCCCCATTTCTCGCCGTTGTGGTTCTTACGGTCTTTGGCAAGCAAGCCCGCGGATGGCTTATCAAACGTATCGGGCTATCAACCCTAATTCATTCCCTCGGCTTCGCGGCCTACCTGGCAATTGTGTTTCTCTTGGCCATGTGCGTCCTGGTGGTAATGTATCGCTTCGGGCGGTCGGGAGAACGAAGCTATAGAGAGGTGTTGCCTGGCGCACTGGTAGCCACGGTGCTTTGGTGGGCTGCCGACATTTGTTTCGGCTTTTACGTGCGAAAGATGCCGTACGACGCTGTCTATGGCGGCCTGGCCGCTGCGATTGGTTTGCTGCTTTGGATGTACCTGACCGCGATCGTTGTGCTGGTAGGGGCAGCGTATAACGCGGAGGCGCGAGAATCGCTCCAAGCGCATCATAAAGGGCTGAGGATCTGGGAGCGAGCAACTTGAAATCCTCTGCCGCGATCTTCCGGGAGATAACGCAGGGATTCCCGACCCTTCGGGCGCAAATGCAATGAATGAAATGCGAGTCGACTGCTATTCGGGCTATCGCGCAGACGAGCGGCCGCTTCGATTCGTTTTCCACGGCCACGAATACGAAGTCAACGACTTAGACGGCCAGTGGTACTCGCCGGATGCGACCTACTTCCGAGTGCGCGCCCAAGATGGGAACTTCTATGTCCTCCGCCACGATATCGGACAGGATTCATGGACACTCGACGGCTTTCGCGCCGCCCGGCACAATCCTGGTCAATCACCGCTCTGACGCCAGAAGCGCTCTCAGCTGAGGCAGCTATGGTCTTCGCGCTGCCGAGCCATATTGGAGTGCGGGCTTGCCGCCGCTTTCACAAGCCCTTGCTTGCGGGGGCGGTCTTGCTTTTATTGCAACTTTTCCCCGGCGATGGGGTTCGAATTGAGGGGTTTCACCGGGAGTTTTGTCGCCGAGGGGTTGAATTGAAGATGGCGAGCCGAAGAGTTGGCCGATTGCTGTATCCCCGCGGAGGCATCAAGAGCGTCGCGGCAGGCGCCCTATGTCTTGCTGCTGCAATGATTTTCACCGCCATAACGCCTCAATCCAGCGCCGACAAGACGAAGAAAACGCCCAAGTCCGCCGGAATTCCACTCGACAAAAAATTCAAAGGCACCTTGCCCATCACTGAGCTAACCGCAGACCAAGCGACACTGCACGCGCTCAATCGGCTGGGATACGGCCCGCGTCCTGGTGACGTCGAACACATCCGCCAAACGGGCCTCGAAAAATGGATAGAACAGCAACTGCATCCCGAGCTGATCGATGACACCGCGCTCGACCAGCGGCTCGATCAGTATTCCACCCTGAACCAGTCGTCCACGAAGCTTTTCGACGAGTTTCCTCCACCCGGACAGGCCGCAAAGCACCAGGGGGAAACTAAAGACGATTACAAGGAAAAGATGCAGCAAAAACGCCAGGACGCGCTGGCGCAAATGCTCCCGACGGGTAATGAAAATTTTGACCGCGCCAATGATCAACTCGCGAAAATCCAGGGCCCGAATCGCATCATTGCCGAGCTCTCCATGGCCAAAGTAGACCGCGCGGTCTACACCCAAAAGCAACTCGCAGCAGTAATGGAAGATTTCTGGTTCAACCATTTCAATGTCTTCGCAAATAAGGGTGCTGACAAATGGTTCGTTACCGCTTACGCGCGTGACACGATCCGCCCTCGCACGATGGGCAAGTTTCAAGACCTGCTCATCGCCACGGCCAAGAGCCCCGCGATGCTCTTCTATCTCGACAACTGGATGAGCGCTGACCCCGCTGCTTTCAAACGCATGCAAGTGGAAATGCAAGCGCGGCGCCGGTGCTATCAAGGAATCTTCACGGGGGCGCAGCCGCCTCTGCCCGGAACATTTCCCGGAAAGTGCCCCGTCCCCGGCGGCAACATCGCACCTGCCAAGAAAAAAGAAGGCCGGGGGCTCAACGAGAATTACGGGCGCGAAGTGATGGAGCTACATACCGTAGGCGTCGATGCCGGCTACACCCAGCAGGACGTGATCGCAATGGCCGAGACGCTCACGGGCTGGACCGTTCACGAACCTCGCAAAGACCCGGAATTCTTCTTCGACGAAGGTATCCACGCACAGGGCAAGAAAGTTGTGATGGGCCGCACCTTCAACTACGGGGGAGAAAAAGATGGCGAGGAATCGCTGAAGTTTTTGGCGAACCATCCCAGCACCGCACGATTCATCTCCACCGAACTGGCGCGCCATTTTGTTTCCGACAATCCGCCCGATTCGCTCATCGATCGCATGACGAAAAACTACGAATCCACCGGAGGCGATATTCGCAGCGTCCTGAAGACGATGATCTATTCGCTGGAATTCTGGTCGAAAGATGCATATCGCGCCAAGGTGAAGACCCCCTTTGAGCTCGTCGCCAGCACAGCGCGCGCATTGGGCGCGGACGTGCCGGTCTCTTTGCCTCTGGCGCAATGGGTGGGACGGATGGGCGAGCCCCTATTCTTGTGCCAGCCGCCCACGGGCTACTCCGATAAATCGGAGACTTGGGTTAATACCGGCGCATTGCTCAACCGATTGAACTTCGCCCTGACGTTTGCCGGAGACAAAATGGCCGGCACGTCGGTCGACCTGAAAACCTTGCTTGGCCAGCCTTCATCCGCGGACCCAGCCATCGCCCTCGAGCAATCCATACAAATTTTCCTGGCTGGCGACGTCGCCGATTCAACCAGAAAGACCCTCGAAGCGCGCTTGACTGACCCGCAGATCTTGCAAGCGAGCCTCGACGATCCAGTGAAGCAGGTCAACGAAGGATTGATCGCCGGTCTGGTTCTGGGTGCGCCAGAATTTCAGCGGCGCTGAAGGACGCAGGAGAAGCAGCATGAACATTTCGCGGCGATATTTCGTCAAGCACAGCGGCCTGGCAATGCTCGGTATGGCCGCCCTGCCGGCGTTCTTACAGCGTGCCGTTGTAGCCAGCACAACGTCGAACAAAAAGAAAATGGTCGTGCTATTTCAGCGCGGCGCAATGGACGGCCTCAACGTCGTCATCCCCTTCGGTGAGCGCAACTATGACAATCTGCGTCCCACCATCGCGATTCCCGAGCCGCGTCGCGGCAACGCCGATACAGTGATTGATTTGGACGGTTTCTTCGGGTTGCATCCAAGCCTCGCTCCGCTAATGCCGATCTATCAGCGGGGCGAACTTGCCATCGTGCACGCTGTCGGCTCTCCCGATCCCACCCGCTCGCATTTCGACGCCCAGGATTTCATGGAATCGGGAACTCCCGGCAGGAAGGCTACGGACGACGGCTGGTAGAACCGCGCCATGCAATCAATGCCGGACGAAAAAGCGACTCCGTTTCGCGCAGTAGCGTTCGGCCCTTACCTGCCGCGCACTTTACAAGGAACAACCCCGGTCATCACAATCCCGGACCTGAAGCAGTTCAAAGTGTATGGGCCGCAACAGACCGTCGAAGGCGGCTTCGAAGCCATGTACACCCAGACGGTCGATCACGCCCTGCGCGGCGTGGGCCACGAAACCTTCGAGGCCGTTGATCAGCTTAAGAAAATCAATCCAGATAAGTATCAGCCCGAAAATGGCGCCGATTATCCCAAAAATCGCTTCGGCCAAAGCTTGATGGAAATCGCCGAGCTTTTCAAAGCGGACGTTGGTCTGGAAGTCGCTTTCCTTGATAGCGGCGGCTGGGACTATCACGTCAACGAAGGCGGCGTGCAAGGCCAACTCGCGAATCTGCTTCGCGATCTGGGGCAGGGAATCGCGGCGTTTCATCGCGACATGGGTGACCGCATGAGCGATGTGGTCTTCGTCAGCATGTCAGAGTTCGGCCGCACTGCCCGCGAGAACGGCAACTGCGGCACCGACCACGGCCACGCCAATTGCATGTTTGTGATGGGAGGAAACGTCAAAGGCGGGCGAGTCTATTCGCGCTGGCCAGGCTTGAACGAAGGCCAATTGCACGGTGGGCGCGACCTCGCCGTCACTACCGATTACCGCAGCGTGCTCGGCGAAATTCTTTCCAGACGCCTTCGCGACGACAACCTGAAAACCGTCTTCCCCGGATTCGACAACGATCCCAAGCAGTTCCTCGGGCTTACAAATAGCTGAAGCGGCAAGCGTTGCCGGCTACTTGCGAGACGCCGCAAAGATTTTCGCCGTAGTGATGGCTTGCCCCAAGTGCCGCGAAGTGTGCTCGGCAATATGTACGAGAAGCCCTCCGACCGTCGTTGGCAGTCGTTTTTTCCCCACGGTACGCGAGTCTTCCAGCTGTTTCGCATCGAAGGCTCGCACGCGCGCAGCGGCTTCCTGCAGGCCGCACGCTAATTCCGCGAACAAGTCCTCGCGACGGGCGCCAGGGCGAAGCTCGCTGCGAAGCGCTTCCATCTGCGCCTCGCTCAATTCTTTTCCCTCGGCATATGTCAACAAGCGATCGATGCTGCGGGAAATGTGTCGAATGTGGAATGCTACCGGCGCTAGATTGGAAGGGCGGGCGTCTAGCTCGGCATCGCTCAGGTTCCAGCACCACTTTTCGAGGTCTTCCCTAGCTAGCTCGAGCGCGTGCAGCACCGCTCTCTGCACAGCCGAAACGTCAGCGAAAGTTCCGCGCAGCCAAGGCTCTGGGAGCTGAGTTTCAGCCATCAAGCTAACGTCACTACGCTACGCCTTAATCCGCATGCCGAAGAATGACCGGTAGACGTAAAAGAACGAAACAAGGAAGAACGCGGCCGCAAGAATCTCGGTCAGCAACGCGTTCTGCGCCGTAAGCTCTACAGCCAGTTCCACCGCCAGCAGCCCGAAAAGCGTAGTGAATTTGATCACCGGATTCAATGCCACGGACGAAGTATCCTTGAACGGATCGCCCACAGTGTCTCCAACCACTGTCGCCGCATGCAGATCAGTGCCTTTCTGCTTCAGCTCGGTCTCGACGATCTTTTTCGCGTTATCCCAGGCCGCCCCGGCGTTGGCCATGAAAATCGCCTGGTAGAGACCAAAAACCGCGATCGAAATCAAATATCCGACAAAAAAGAATGGATCCACGAACGCGAACGCAAGCGTGGCAAAAAACACGGCGATGAAAATATTCAGCATGCCCTTCTGCGCATACTTCGTGCAGATCGCCACCACCTTCTTGCTGTCTTCCACCGAAGCCTTCTCCACGCCTTCCAGCTGAATATTAGCCTTGATGAATTCCACGGCCCGGTATGCTCCGGTCGTGACCGCTTGCGTCGATGCCCCCGTAAACCAATAAATCATCGCCCCGCCGGTAATCAGCCCGAGGAAAAATGGCGCGTGAAGCAAGGAAAGCTTGTCGACGTTCATCGTGATGCCGTTGGTAAGCGCCATGATGATCGAGAAAATCATCGTGGTGGCTCCAACCACTGCCGTGCCGATCAGCACTGGCTTCGCAGTCGCCTTAAATGTATTTCCAGCCCCGTCGTTTTCCTCCAAGAGTTCCTTCGCGCGTTCAAAATGCACATCAAGATTGAAATCCCGCTTAATCTCCCCTTCAATTCCCGGAATCTGCTCGATCAGCGAAAGCTCATAAACGGACTGCGCGTTGTCTGTCACCGGACCATACGAGTCCACCGCAATCGTCACGGGCCCCATGCCCAGAAACCCGAATGCCACAAGTCCAAAAGCAAACACAGGCTCAGCAATCATCAACGCATGCAGCCCCATCTGGCTGAAGAAATACGCAATGCTCATCAGCGCCACCATCGCCAGCCCAAGGTAGTAGCCTGAAAAATTCCCGGCCACAAAACCCGAAAGAATTCCCAGCGAAGCGCCGCCTTCTTCCGCCGAGCTGACCACTTCGCGCACATGCCGCGATTCCGTCGACGTAAATACCTTCACCAGCTCCGGAATCACCGCTCCGGCCAGCGTCCCGCAGGAAATAATCGTCGCCAGCTTCCACCATTGCGTGCTGTCATCGCCAAGCGTCGGCACGATCAGGTACGAAATCGCGTAGGTAAGCACGATAGAAACGACAGAAGTAATCCACACGAGCGATGTAAGCGGCGCTTCAAAATTCATTTTGTCCGAATTGCCATACTTCGCTTTGGCAATCGCGCTGTTGATGAAATATGCGCCAGCGCTCGAGACAAGCATCGCGATGCGCATCACAAAGATCCATACCAGCAGCTGAACCTGCGCCACCGGATCTTTCACGCCCAGCAAAATGAACGTAATCAGCGCCACGCCCGTGACGCCGTAAGTCTCAAAGCCGTCAGCGCTGGGACCAACCGAGTCTCCCGCATTGTCCCCGGTGCAATCCGCGATCACGCCGGGATTCCGCGCGTCATCTTCCTTGATCTTGAAAACAATCTTCATCAAGTCCGAGCCAATGTCCGCAATCTTCGTGAAGATGCCGCCGGCAATGCGCAGCGCCGCAGCACCCAGTGACTCGCCAATCGCGAAGCCGATGAAGCAAGGCCCGGCATAATCGCGCGGGATGAAAAGCAGAATGATCAGCATCATCAGCAGCTCAACGCTAATCAGCATCATTCCTATGCTCATGCCAGCCTCGAGCGGAATTCGGTAGATCGGATACGGCTTGCCGCGCAAGCCCGCAAACGCGGTCCGCGAGTTGGCAAACGTATTCACGCGGATTCCAAACCACGCCACTCCGTAGCTTCCCGCGATTCCCACCACGCTGAAAAGCAGGATGATGATCACGCGAACCAGTTCGTACTTCAGCAGCAGCCCGAAATACAGAATGATCACGACAGCGATGAAGCTCTCAAGAAGGATCAGGAACTTCCCTTGCGTGACCAGATACGTTTTACAGGTCTCATAAATCAGCTCGGAAATTTCCCGCATCGCGCGGTGCACCGGCAGGTTCTTCAACCGCGTGTAGATCGTCATACCGAAGATCAGTCCGAATATGCAGAACGCGATCCCAAAAAGAAGCAGCGTATGACCGTCCAAGCCGAGAAATTTCACCTGCGAGAGATCAGGAAGCCTCAGGTTCGCTTCGCCGCCAGGAGCCGCTCCGTCCTCCCGCCCGAACGCTGAAAATGCGCCGAGCATTGCGAGCGCAGCGCCGCCGCCGGCCGCCTTGGCAAACCGGCCGAATCGCGCGCGCCAATCCTCTTGCAGAAATCGCTCGCTCAATCGAGCGCTCACACCTGTGAGACAACATGCCCCTGCATCTGCCGACATTCTTCCTCCGGAATAGGACTCCACGAGCGGGAGTCTAAGGGTCGCGAGAACCTGCAATTCCTAAACAACTTTTGTAGCAGGAATCCCACTTTTCGTCAACAAAGTAAGCCATTGGGCTACAGACGGACTGAAGGTGAATGCCTATTCGGCAGAGGGGTTGCGCAGCGGCACCTCAAAATACACGAGCGGTTCGTTCGAAGGCGCAATCAAGACATCCGGCACGTAAAGGCTGGATCTTTTCACGATCGCAAATTCATTGCTCACATCGAAATACAGGAAGCCGTGAATCGTAGCCTTCGGCGGAATCACGTCTGCATCCAGCGAGAGCGGACGCAGCACATCCGCCAGCTTTTCCGCCTTCTTGTCACCGATATTCATCGGCAAAGGCAAGCGCTTTTGCTTTGGATTGGCCGAACCCGTAGGATGCGCTATCATTTTCGCCACCTCTTCCGCCCTGAGCCAGTCAACTTCCTGGCGCACCCCGGTCTTGAGCGTAACCTCGAGCTGAACCGTCTCCAGGTTCACACGCATCGGCTGATCGGAGTCGTTTCGCAGGAACACCTCGACGGGTAAAATTCCCACATCGTGAGGGTTTGCCTTTCCAAATTTATCCCTGGTGCGCGCAGCTTCCGTATACGGATCCACGGAAACCGTGAGCCCGCTGTGCTGGTCGCTGGGCAGTAAAGCGGGAGTCGCGGGTTTCGGATTAGGAGCAGGCGAAGCGGTCTGGCCAAATGTACTCGCGCAAAGGGTTAGGAAGCCCGCCATCACAGCCGCGATTCGCAAGCGCGCTGATCGAATCGGAAGGTCCGTGAATCTGCCTGGGACCATCTGCAACCGATGCTTCCATTTCATCGAAGGGTGCCTTGTAGTTCAGAAGCTCAGATGTATCTGCCGCACCGGAAGTTGTGCGCCGCTCCCACGCGTGCAACTATAATACCCGGCTCGCACTAAGAAAGGATTTGGGGCGCCAGCGCGACGCTCGCCGAATGTATTTCTTATATCGTACCTTAACGGCTATAGGAATGCTATTTCTTGCGCCCTATTTCGCTCTGCGCGGACAAAGGCGTGGTGAACCGGTAAGCGCATTGCAAGAACGACTCGGAATTGTGCCGCGCGAGATCGCTGCCAGGGCTGCGACCGCCTCAAAAGACGGTGGCGCCATCTGGATACACGCTGTTTCGGTAGGTGAAGTGCTTGCCGCGAAGCCGCTCCTGGCAGCTTTGAAGCAACGCTTTCCCGGCCGGGCGGTCTTCGTCTCCACCACTACCGAGACCGGCCAGCGCTTGGCCCGCACCCGCTTGCAATGTGCCGATGGCATATTCTATTTTCCGCTCGATTGGGTGGTGCCCGTCCGAAAGGCGCTAACCTCGATTCAACCGGCTCTCGTGATCGTTATGGAGACAGAGATCTGGCCCAATTTCCTTCACGAAGCGCAACGACGAGACGTTCCCGTGATTTTCGCCAACGCCCGAATCTCCGAGCGTTCCTTTGCTCGTTTCAATCAATGGAAGTTTCTAGTCGGCGACTTTTTCGCGCGCACGCTTCAAAATGCCGCGCAATTTCTCGCTCAGACACTCGGCGATGCGCAACGGCTCGCCGAAATGGGAGCTCCCGAAGTCCTCATCGAAGTCACCGGAAATCTGAAATATGACGGCACGCCTCCTGAGATCAGCCCTTTCGTCCTCTGGCTAAAGAACCAGATCGCAACGCAAGAACGCTGGCCCGTCGTCGTGGCCGGTAGCGTAGTAGCCGAGGAGGAAGAAGCCGTACTCGCCGCCTACGACATCGTCCAGCGTCAGTGGCGCCGCGCCTTGCTCATACTAGCTCCTCGCAAACCCGATCACTTCTCGACCGCCGCGGACATCGTATCGGCGGGAGGATGGGAGTTAGTGCGTAGAAGCACACTCGACCTGAATTCGACTCTTAGCGACAACGCCGACGTCTTGCTCCTCGATTCGATCGGCGAGCTCGCTGCGATTTACTCGCTCGCAGATGCCGCATTCGTTGGCGGCTCGCTCGTGCCGGCCGGTGGTCACAATATTCTCGAACCCGCGTGGTTCTCCCGGCCACCAATTTTCGGCCCATCGATGGAAAACTTTCAGGAAATGGCGGAAGCTTTCTTATCGGCCCACGCCGGAACTCAAGTTTCCAGCGGAACTCAACTCGGCAAGGTCTGCGTGCAATTGATCGAAGACGATGCGATCCGTAATCGGATGGGACGCGCCGCGTACGAGATTTCCGAACGAAATCGTGGCGCGACAACTCGAACACTCGAACACATAACCGCGATACTGAACAGCTCCACTCGATCCTCATGAGCCTGAAGGATTCACTTCTTTGGCCGCTCACCCTCCCCTACGGCGCCATTTCGCATCTCCGCACCCGCGCCTATCGCACAGGCGTCTTTAAGCAACAGCACCTCGCCGCAAACGTGATCAGCGTAGGCAATCTCACTACGGGCGGCACAGGAAAGACGCCGATGGTGATCTGGATCGCGGAGCGCCTCACTGCCGAAGGCAAAAGCGTCGGCATTCTCACGCGAGGCTACCGCGGGAGCTTGGCTCCGCCGCCTGCGACCTCACGCACGAACGTGGAAGCGAAGCAAAGAGCCCCGGCCTCAACAAGCGACGAAGTGCAGCTAATGCAGGCGCGTCTCGGTGACCGCGTCGCCTTCGGCGTGGGCGCAGACCGCTTCGCGCATGCTCAGGAACTCGTCAATCGTGGCGTCAAATGGTTTGTGCTCGACGACGGTTTTCAACATCTCCAACTCGCGCGCGACGCGGACATCGTGATGATCGACGCGACAGACCCTTTTGGTGGCGGCCACTTACTTCCAGCCGGCCGTCTGCGCGAGCCAAAGACGGCTCTAGCCAGAGCAGATCTCATTGTTGTCACCCGCAGTTCGCACTCGCCTGCGGTGGAAGCCGCGGTTCACAGAGAAACGGGCGCCCCTATTTTCTACGCGCAAGTAGAACTTGATTCTGTCTATTCGCCAAGTTCCGCCCATCTGGAAGCTCACGATGCGCGCGAACAGGACCTCTTCGCATTTTGTGGCATCGGCAATCCTGCTGCGTTCGTCGCCGATTTGCGTAGTTCGGGATTTAAAGTCGTCGGGCACAAGTTTTTGGGCGACCATCACCGCTATTCCCCGGCAGAGATCCGAGAAATCGAAACGGAGGCGCGAGCGGCCGGCGCGAGCGGCCTCATCTGTACCGAGAAAGACAGATTCAATTGCCCGAACGACTCGGCGTCGATGAATTTATGGGTCTGCGCAATATCGCTGCACATCGACCGCGAGAAGGATTTCTGGCGCACAATGATCGCCACGATCGAGGCACGCAAAGGCCCGGCACGATAGATTCAAGCCGTTTAATTCGCCGTGTAATCTCGGATAAATCCACACAGGCCTTTGATATCATTACCTCAGCCGGCCCACGTATGGTTCGATCCATCTGAGCCGCGTCAAACCCGATACCGAGTGCGATCACTCCCAACCGATTTGCTGCCCCCGAAGGCGCTATGATACGTTTCGACGCGGCGCGTACCTGACGACATACACGGTGAGCATTCCTTGAGCCCAGCTCCAAAGACGCCAAAGCATCCGACGAAAGACGCAACCCGTCCCGCATCCGACGCTGCCGTAGATCTCACACGCCTGCTCGATATCGTCTCGACCTTCTCGAAGCGAACGATCTGCGTCGTTGGTGATTTCGTGCTCGACGAGTTCGCTTCCTGCGAAATCTCCCGCATCTCCCGCGAAGCACCGGTCCTGATACTCCGTCACCGCCGCACAGAAGCCTACCCGGGAGGCGCAGCCAACGCCGTCAACAACCTTGCAGACCTCGGCGCTCGCGTCCTTCCGGTCGGCGTGCTCGGAACAGATCCCGGCGGCCGCGCGTTGCTCGATCATTGCCGCCGAAAACGAATCAACACCTCCGGCATCGTCACCGCGCGGAACTGGCTCACCACTACGAAAACGCGCTTCCTCGCGGGCTGGACGCACACCACCGAGCAGCAAGTCCTTCGTGTAGATCGCGAGCCCGCGGCCACTTTGTCGGCCAGCCTGCAATCAGCCGTCGAACGCAAAGCGCGCCGCCTCGCGAAGCAAGCCCATGCAGTCCTCGTTTCCGATTATGGTCTCGGCGCCGCCACACCCAATCTCGTTCGCAAGCTCTCATCCAAACGCATCGTGCTCGATTCGCGTTACCGCCTGCGCGAATACGCCGCCTCAGGCGTCACCGCGGCTACGCCCAACGAGCCTGAGCTCGAAGCCGCCTATCAAATGCAAATTGGCTCAGATGTCCACAAACTCGACGAACTCGGCACTCGCTCTCTCCGTGAATTGCAGGTGGAAGCGCTCGTTGTGACCCGCGGCAAAGACGGCATGGCGGTCTTTGAGAATGGCGCTCGCGGAAGCCAGCACGCGCGCCATATTCCAATTTACGGCTCCGATGCGCCGGTTGACGTCACAGGCGCAGGCGACACCGTGATCGCTGTATTCACCCTTGCAGTCGCAGCCGGCGCCTCCTATTTTGAAGCGGCCCACCTCGCGAACTATGCGGGCGGTATCGTAGTCATGAAGCGTCGCACAGCCACCGTCACCCGCGCCGAACTCGAATCCATCCTGCGCCGTGAAGCCACCGCGCAGCCCTAAATGCATGGACACTCGCGAAAAAATCCTCTCCCGCGAAGGCCTCCACGCCGTTCTCGAAGAACACCGCCGTGCCGACCGCAAAATCGTCTTCGCCAATGGAGTCTTCGACCTCCTCCACGTCGGCCACGTTCGTTACCTTCAAGCCGCCAAGGCGGAAGGAGACATCCTCGTCGTCGCCCTCAATTCCGATTCCAGCACCCAGCAGCGCAAAGGCCCCGGCCGCCCAGTGATGACCGAACGAGCCCGCGCAACGGTCGTGGCAGCGCTGGCTGCGGTAGACTACGTGATTATTTTCGACGAGCTCGACGTCAACCCGCTGCTTCGCGAATTTCAGCCCGACGTCCACGCGAAGGGCACCGATTACGCCATCGACACGGTTCCCGAGCGCGAACTCGCCGTTCTTCTCGGCATCCGCACCGCCATTTGCGGCGATCCCAAAGATCATTCCACGCGCGACGTGATTGCGCGCATCCACCGCGAGCGCGATGCCTGATCGCAGCTTCCAAAAATCAGCCGCCCGCTGCCCGCACCGCTTTCTCCTCGTGCGGCTCAGCTCTCTCGGCGACGTGGTCCACGCTGTCCCCGCCGCTTCCGGATTGCGCGATGCATTTCCCGAGGCTCAAATCGATTGGGTGATCGACGCGCGTTGGCAGCGCCTGCTCGAAGGCAATCCCGACCTCAATGAAGTGATCGTCTACGATCGCAGAAAGTCCGGAGGCCTCTCCTCGTCCATTCGCAAATTGCGAGCAGCTCGATATACCTGCGCGATCGATTTTCAAGGACTCTACAAATCAGCGCTGCTCGCCCTTGCTTCAGGCGCGCCGCGCCGCATCGGCTTTCAAAGCAGCTACGCGCGCGAAGGCCTCGTCTCCATGCTCTACACCGACCATGTGAATCCGCGCGGCCCTCACAAGGTGGACCACAATCGCACCCTGGTCGAACGCGCCGGAGCACATCTGGCCGCGCCAAGATTTCCTCTCGCCATTCGTCCGGAAGACGATGAACTTGTCGTCCGCGAATTACAGAGCCGCAGCATCACGGATTTCTATGTGCTAAATCCCGGCGGCGGCTGGGTTTCGAAATGCTGGCCGGCGGAACGCTACGGCGAGCTTCATCGCCAGCTCGCCACGCGTCACGGCTGGCGCGGTGTCGTTACCGTCGGCCCCGGTGAAGAAAATCTCGCGCGTGATCTAATCCGCGCCGCCGGAGACTCGGCTCCCGTGGCAATTCCGCTCGCACTCGGTCCGCTCATGGCTCTTCTGCGCCGCGCGAAACTCATAGTCTCCGGCGACACAGGCCCGCTGCATCTCGCCTCCGCTCTCGGCACTCCCGTCGTCGGTTTGTTCGGCCCCACCGACCCCGCCCGCAATGGCCCCTTCTCGCCTGGCGATATTTCCGTCCGAAATCCGCGCCACTCGATAACCACTTACGCTCGCGGCGCATCGTACTCTCCCGCGATGTTATCCATCACGATAGACCAGGTTGTGGACGCCGTCGAACGCCGCATGGGCCGCATAGATACGGGGCTGCTTTGATGGCGCACACACAGCAAGCCGATCGCTTGTCAGCAGCCGCTCAAACGCAGCCGCGAAAATTCTGGATGCGCTGGCGCGTCCGTCTCGGCTATCCAGTGGCCATCATCTATTGGTTGCTCGCTACGCCCACATGGCGCTCCATCGCCTACGGAACGATCGTCGGCGTATTCGGGCTGATGGTTCGTGCCGCAGCTGCAGGCTATCTGCGCAAGGACCGCGAACTCGCCGTCACCGGCCCCTACGCCGTCACGCGCAATCCGCTCTATTTGGGTAGCGCGATTCTCGCAGCCGGATTCGTGGTGGCATCTCATTCTTGGATCGCTGGTTTGTTGGTGAGCTTGTACTTCGGAATTTTCTATTACGCCGTAATGCGCAACGAAGAAGAAGATCTCCGCATGCGTTTTGGCGCAGATTTCAACGCCTACGCCTCCCGCGTCCCGCTTTTCTTTCCCAATATCTTCACGAGCCGCGGATCACAATCGCCCGCGAAGTCCATGGGCGGCGACGAGAACGGCCGATTCTCCTGGGCTCAATACCGCCGCAACCGCGAATATCGCGCCCTGTTCGGAGCCATCGCCGCGATGGCAATGGTCTGCCTGCGAATCTACCTTCGCGCCCGCTTCGGCCACTAGGCGTCAGTCGATTGTCGTGGAAGAAACCGTCGTAGCTCAGGTCCCTCCCGGTCGCTTTTGGATCGGGATGACCTGAGGCCTTCGAATCGCCGCAAACAATCGGGGCATTCAACCGCGACCCGCGAACGCCCCGCTATTGCAACCGGTACACCGCATGCATCACGCGCTGAAATTTCGGCCGGTAAAGCAAATCGAACGCCCGCTCTTTCCCCGGAAACATTTCAAGCGCGACGCGCCGCGTAGCCGCAATCATCCCGGCCGCTTCCTCTGGCGTCAGATCGCCGGCCGCGATCGACTCGATTGTCAGCTGCACGAGGATGCGCAGCCTGCGGATACGCCGGCTTTCGTCGTCGATCTGTTCCTGGGTCGGGCGGGAAATACTTCCGTCTTCCGAAGTGGCCTGTGGCATTTCGCTAATTAGTATGGACTTCGATGCACGACTCGCGCAATAGTACTCGGGAGCAGGAGACCATGAGCCAAAGCGCAAAACCGGATCCGCATCACTCGCAGGAAAAAGTTGTCGTCGCTTACGCTGCGGGAAACGCTGAGGAAGCAATGGTTATCCGAGGCCTGCTCGCAAGCAATGGCATCGATTCGCCCGGATCTGATTCCACCGATCCATTTCCGATGAGCGAGCCCCTTGACGGCAGCCACGGCGTAGACGTCCTCGTGCTCGAATCCCAGGCCGACGAAGTGCGGAAAATGATCGAAGAATACTTGAAGGACAACGCTTCATCCTCAGACTCCGACGATTCCGCAGATCAATAATCCCGCTCCTTTGGAGTGCGGCTTGTCCTGAGCGGAGCCGAAGGGCGGCTTGCCAGTAGTGTAGGCCTGCCCGCCGCAGGTGGGCTTCAGCCTGCGCCAGCACAACAAAACGCAACGCAATTACCGAACTTGCCTCGGATGCGCGTTCGTTCTTGTCCCGGTTTTCCGGTCAACGAGACGCAGCAGTTCGCCGCTCCGCAGCGACCTGATCAAGTCGATTTTCTGCCGCGCGAGATAGCCGTGAATGTCAAACGCGCCCGGATCGAGAAAATTCCGCGGCGGCCGCGCGCGAACAAGCGCTTCGACGCGATCAATCGCGTCACATGATTCGCAGGTACCGCAGCCTGCTCGATGGTGAGAGCAAGGCCGCCGAGCGCTGTCCACGCTGCGAGCGCACAGATGGCAGCCGCGAAAAGAAGCCGCCGCCAGATGAAAATGCCGCCAGCGAGGATAGCCAGCGCGGTAAGAGCCGCATACAGCGGCGGGTGGTGCGGCGAGCGCATCACGAGCGCGATGCCCGTTGCAAACGCCGCCGCGATCCACATGGCGGGTTTCATTCGCGCCGGCGAAGCCGGGTTACAGCCTCCATGTGAAATGTCTGCGGAAATAGATCGAAGAGGTGCATGTTAACAATCTCGTAGCCGGCTGCCACCAGGACGGCTAGGTCGCGTGCGAGCGTCGGCGGCTCGCAGGAAACATACACGATGCGAGCCGGTTGGATTCTTGCTAACCGGTCAAGCGCCGGGCGGGCCATTCCGTCGCGCGGTGGATCGAGCACTACGAATTCGGGTTTTTCCTTGAAGCGCTCGAGAAATCGCTCCACGTCGGAGGCGCGCACTTCGATAGGCCCGCCGCGAGCGTTCGTTTCAAGGTCGCGCGCGGCAGCGGGATTAGCCTCGACGGCAATCACGCGGCCGAATTTCTTCGTAAGCGCGGTGGCAAAAAGCCCCACACCGGCGAAGAGATCAAGCGCGAGGCGCCCGTCTTCATCTCGATCCACCACGTGATGGGCCAGCTCATCTACAAGCGAGCTATTGACCTGAAAAAACGAAAAGTGGCCAACGCGAAACGTCTGCCCGTCGGCCTCGTATTCGAGAAACCCCGGACCAAAAAGCTCCATGCGCTCGCGGCCTGGATCGTGAAAGAGCAGGCTTTCGATTTCCGGCACGACCTCGCGGATTTTCGCCGCCAGTTCCGCGGCACGCGCAGGAAATCCGGCGAAGGTCGCCGTTAACAGGAGCTTTGAATCAGCCGAATTGCTGAAGGCTTCGAATTCTCGCAGTTGACGAGGCAGGGCGCTCGCGGCGAGAGCATCGCGCAAAGCGAGCAGAGTCTTGAGCAGAAGCGGCGAGAGAATCGGGCAATCTCTCACCGCGCAGAGTGCCATGGAGTTTGCGCGGAAGTAGCCGATGCCCAGCTTGTCGGCCTCAACCGGCGCCGCGTCACCTGACGAATCTTTGAGCGGCCGGACTTTCCATTGCGCGCGGTTGCGGTAATTCCAGTGCTTTGACGCGTGAACCGTGATCTCGCCGAGCCATTCGATGCGGCCGATGCGGCGAAGCGTCTCTCGCAGGATGTCGGTCTTGTATTTGAGCTGCGCTTCGTAGGGAATGTGCTGGTAATCACAGCCGCCGCATAGACCGAAATGTGGGCAGCGCGACGCGATCCGTTCCGGCGAAACGTCGAGGACACGTTCCAATCGCGCGCGAATGAATTTCTTTTTCTGCTCGGTTGGCAGAATGGCCGCGCGCTCGGCAGGCAGGACAAACGGAACGAAAACGGTCGAGCCGTCGTGATGCGCGAGGCCTTCGCCGCCGTAAATCAGCTTTTCGATTGTCACGTCCATTGTCGGCATCGGCGCGCGCTATGCGGCTACGTGAGATAAAAAAGGCTCAGCCGCGGAACCTCGAAAAGTTCATACAAACGCTTCTGAATGTATCGGCGTTCCAGCTGAGTGAGCTGGTCAGCCGACATCTTACGCCGGTAACGGGCAAGCGAGCGATCCATTTCGCGGCGGATCGCGAGCATGGCCTCTTCGTCGGAATCGGCGGAAAGCGACGTGGTGAGTTTTTCCTCGAGCACTGTGAGGCGGCGCTCGAGATCCTCGAGATCGAGCGCAGAAGGCGACTCGAGAAGCGTTCGAGCCTCGTCGAGGCGTTTCGCGGTCTCGTTGAGCCGAGCTGCCAGCGCCGCGTGCGTCGCGCGGCACTTTTCCGCAGCCGCGCGCAGGCGCGCCGCGTTACGCTCGAAGTATTTTTTAATTTCGTCGCGCGAGAAAGGCTCGGCAGCCGACTGCGTTCGCTTGATCTCGGGCCCTGAACCTGCGGCCGCTTCGCTCGCTTCTTCGGCGGCATCGAGGACGGCGTCGACGCAGTAGGCGAGGCTTTTCAGCTGGCGCCCGCCAACGGCGCGGCGCGAGCGCGACCAGCTTTCAAAGGCGCGATCGATTCCTTTCAGCACGGCTTCGAGAGGGACGCCCGCCTTTTGCCACGTCTCGACAATCGCCCAGTCGAGCGGCGAGACGAGAAGATGCGCGCCGCGTTTGCGCCAGAAATATTCTTCGATTTCCGTGAAATAGTTGAAGTAGTTGAAAGTTTCCATGAAGGCCGCGAGGCCGGTCAGGTCCTGGGGCGTAACGTAGAGATTTTTTTCGGCGAGCCGCCGCTGCGATCTTGGGCGCTTGGTAGATTGCGTTCCCAGATGATGCGGAGGCCTTCGAGCGTGAGGTATTCGTCAACGGTTTCGATGTGGCGCGAGGCGCTGCCGATCAGGCTGGCCTGTCCACCCGTGGCGATCACTTTTGTTTTCGTGCCCATCACTTCTTTCATGCGCGCGAGGATGCCGTCAACCAAATCGGTGTAGCCGTAGAAAAGGCCGGATTGCATGGAGGCGACCGTGTTGGTGCCGATGATTTTGCCGGGGTCTTTAATTTCCACGCGGAACAGGCGCGCGGCGCGGGCGAAGAGCGCGTCGGCGGAGATGCCGATGCCGGGGCAGAGGACGCCGCCGAGGTATTCGCCGCGCACGGAGACTGCGTCGAAATTAATCGCGGTGCCGAAGTCGACGATGATGCAGGGGCCGCCGTATTTGTCGAAGGCGGCGACGCTGTTAACGATGCGGTCGGCGCCGACTTCCAGCGGGTTGTCGTAGTGCACGGGCATGCCGGTCTTGACGCCCGGCTCAACGAAGAGCGCTTTCTTGTTGAAATAACGCTCGGCCATTCCGGCGAGCGTGGAATTCAGAGGAGGCACGACGGAGCTGATGATCACGCCGCCGATTTCGCGCGGCTCGAGATTCGCGAGAGTGAAGAGATCGCGTGTGAGGATGCCGTATTCGTCGATGGTCTGGTCGCGAGCGGTGGTGAGGCGCCAGTGAGCGACGAGTTCGGTGCCACGAAAAGCGCCGAGGACCGTGTTGGTGTTGCCGACGTCGAGCGTGAGGAGCATCAGGAGGCCTCGCTCACGTCGCCCGAGAGGATGAGTTCGGTGCCGCGCGCGTCGTCACGCCCGCCGTCGCGCTTCACGCGCAGGACGCCGCTCGGTTCGAGTCCTGCGGTGATTCCGGTGAAGGTTTCAGTGGCGGTGGAAATTTTCACATGCTTGCCTTTGAAGTACGTGGAGACCTCGGCGAAACGCCGGAGAACCGGCTCGGCTCCTTCGGCGATGAACTGATTGTAGTAGCGGTCGAGGTGACGCAGCAACCGAATCTGAAGCTGAAGGCGCGAATGGTGCTTGCCCGTTTCGATGCGAAGCGATGTGGCGGTGCAGGCAAGTTCGGCGGGCATTTTCGTCTGGTTCACGTTGATGCCGATGCCGATGACGGCGTAATGGACGCGGTCCGGTTCGGCGTGCATTTCGGTGAGGATGCCGGAAAATTTTCGCCCGCTGAAGAGAAGATCGTTGGGCCAGCGGATGTCGAGATTGTGGATGAGATTCGTTTCTGGATTCGCAGCGCTAAGTTCTTCGGCGCACGCGTCGCGAGCGGCAATGCCGCCGACGAGGGTGAGAAGCGGCGCGTAGGCGGGCGGGATGCGCGGGCGCAGCAGCACGGTGCAATGGATGCCAGCGGATTTTTCAGAAAGCCATTTGCGTCCAGCGCGTCCGCGGCCGGCGGTCTGTTCTTCGGCGAGAACGACGGCGCCGTGCGGCTCGCCTGCTTCGCCAAGCTGCATCGCGACGGTGTTGGTGGAATCGATTTTGAAGAAGTGATAGATGCGGCGCGCGAAGGCGGTGCCGGAGAGTTGGTTGCTGAGAAGCTGCGGCGCGAGAATATCGGGGACGCGCTCGATGTGATAGCCGGTGGCGGCGTGTCCTTTGACGCGAACGCCGAGAGCGCGCAGCTTTTCGATCCAGCGCCAGACCTGCTGGCGGGAAACGCCGATCTCCTGGGCGATTTTGGCGCCGCTGATGACGATGATGGAATTTTCGGCGAGAATGGCGAGCAGGGCGTCGATGCGGCGGTCGGTGGTACCGGAAAGGATGGCCATTCGCGAGTTGATAGGCATTGGGAGCAGGGAAGGATACTTGTTCTGGAGGCTGGAAGCTAGATTCTGGATGCTAAAAGCAGCTGGTCTGGCATAAGCGCGACGGATAGTGCTGGAGGACGATGGAGTTGCGCAGGTGGCTGTTTGACGCCAATTATAAATTTGTATCGTGCTGCAAATAGGGCGGTTATCCGGTTTCGAATCGCGGAACCGTAGATTAGAAGAAGGGCAGTGGTACTTCGTTGGTTCGTTGGCTATGAGCCGTTCTCAGGGTAAACGAGTGACCCTTCGCCGGCTGGCGCCGGCCTTAGGACAAGCGAGTGGCGCGTGATCAAGAAAATTGGAGAGCACCACTGGCAACGTACGGAAATCGCTGAAAATTTGCGATTAGAAAAAGTCATGTCGCTGATTCTTATGGGGCTTGGGAGGGATTCTAATTCCAGATTTGCGATTAGAAACTTGCGGGAGGCAAAAATATGCGCCGGCTGATTCCCAATTTGGGAATGGTGCTATGGCCCGAGTTTTGCCATGTTCGCATAACTCTTGAGTGACGACAGCATAATCGATAACAGGATGCAACGACTTTGTGGTACTGGTGGGAAGTGATGATGAGAGCCAGAGCACGCGAGATGGTTGTCGGAGTAGGATTAGGACATCAGGCATGCGCGGAGAACGAAAATCAGAAATTCAAAAATCCCCACCGTTTGTAAAGGCACAAACAGTGGGGCACCCGCAAAATCTATGCACGGAGCCGAACCCAAGAAGTGGCCAGCCGCCGGTTCCAACCTCGAGTCTATGAACATTCTGGGAGGGCTCGTCGCTAGACCAGATGGTCTTGCCCACACTGTTGACCGCTTATCGTTGATAAATCTGCTTATCACTGGATTTGCTGTGGGAGGCCTGGATTGTAGCAGGATTGGGGTTTCGAACCTGTCGCAGCCAAACGGCGCAGATCAACCAGACCATAATAATCAGCACAGTGCAAAGTACACTGCCCTCGGGACCGACTGTACCGCCCGATAGCCAGGCAGTGCCCGATGAACTGGAATCTAGAAGATGACCGGGCAGGGTCTGGCCGCTGTCTGCGACACCATAAAAGTATGTCTCGCCCCAGTCGAAGGCCGTGTGAAGTCCAATGGGCATCCAGAGATTGCCGGTTGTGCGCAACAAGAAACAGGCCAGCAGTCCAAACGCGCCAGCATTGAGCAATCCGATCCAGTCTTCACCGGAGTTACCGTGATGAGAATAGCCGAAGTATGCCGCCGATAGAATTGCGGCAGGCCAGAAACCGATACCCGCCGAAAGCGTGAATAGCCCGTATCCACGAGCGCGGAATTCTTCCCGCAGAGCGACAAGAATGAAGACGAGCGCGTAAACGACAGCCCACTTCCAGATGTCGAATCCGTGGAGTGCGATTCGTCCAAAATAAAATACTCCGATTACCCGCATGACCAACAACAATGCAGTGATGGCCCCGAAACCCAGCAGAACGCCTTGCCAGAACTGGACGCGAAAAGATCCTCTCCAAGGCAATCCGTAATCGGCAATCGTCCTGCGTTCGATGCGGCCCATAATCCAACTGACACAGAGGAAAATCAGAGCATCCATCACTTCACGGATAAGAAATAAAGTGGTGTCGTCCGCACCATGAAGCACTCGACGTACCAACAAGTTGCTCGCGTTGATCAAGGTGACGACAATTCCGAGGAAGATGCAGAGACGCCAGCCGGCGCGGAGCTCCGACGGGCCGTAGAACACGCGGTGGAAATTCGACAGGCTAAGAGGTTGCTCGGCGTCGATCATGCAGGTCGGCGTCTCCTTGCATGTGAATACGATGCCGACCGGATAATTGTTCCGGACAATCGTTCGCGGTGCGAGAGTTGTGTTCGGGTTTGGCCGAGGGATTTGCAGCTTCTAGGTTGGGAACTTCCGATGAGGGCAGGGCGAATCTGGGCGACGTGCGCCTACTCGGGGATGCTGAAGTCGTAGACGCGGCCTGAGGCGTTGCCTCCTGAGGAGGCGGAGCCTGTGCGGCTGGCCATGTTGGCTTGGGCGCCGGTGCCCATGAAGAAGGCGTATTCGCCGGGCTTGAGATCTTCGGCGAAAGTGATTTTGTAGGTCCGGATGCCGACGTGTTCGGAAGTGAAGGCTACTTCCTTATCTTTTTTCACGCCGGATTTGCCGCCGGTGACGCCGCCGAACGAGCCGACCTGAAATTCGCGGCGGTCGCCTTTCTTATCGAGCCTGATTAGCAGATAGTCGGCGGCACTGGTGCCATCGGGAACGTAGATGTAGAAAAGCGGGCGGCGATCTTTCACCCGGTTTCTCGACGTGGGACCTTCGAGGGTGGCGTCCCAGTGCTGGCTGCGGATTCCGTCGGTGGCAAAACTTCCCGCGCGGCCTCCGGCTTTCATGCGGCTAATCGCTGCGCCTTCGATCAGAACGAACGTGGGCCCGTCCTTCCAATAGACACCGACTTCGGGAGGCGGAAAATTCGGATCGAGGGTCATGGGAGTGGCGGTGGTGACAACCGGCGGGGGCGGCGGAGCGGGGCTGATCACCACTTTGATGACGGCGTCGGAAACGTTGGCGGCTTTGAGGGCTTTAAGGCCGTCGACGGAGGTGTCGAATTTGGAGGCGTCGGCGCCGGTGGCACTGCGGATTTTGGCGATGATGACGTCGTCGGAGAGGCCCGCGGCGGACATATCGATGATGTCCTGATTGGTGAGGCGCTTGGCGGGGGCGTCTTGCGGGAAGGCTGGACGCGCGAGCGCGATGAGTGCGATGACCGCGATCAGGATGAGTGCGAGGGGGCGGAGTGTTCGCATGCGATCTCCCGATGGGTCTGCTTGGCCCTTGTCGGCGGGATTATACAACGGGGATTGAATTTAGGAGGTTCGATCACGTTGCGAGAGTTGCTACAACAGGCACGGAATGGGGATGCCGGCGCGATCTTGCCAGTGGTTGAGCGGGCGCGGCCCCGCGAACCCATGCGGGATCTTCGACATGTCGTGACCCTAGTGGGGCTGGGTTTTTTTGTAGGAGATGGCGAAGAGGATGAGGAAGATCCAGTCGAGGCTGCCGAGGGCGAACATGCGGGGGTCGATGCGTCCCTGGAAATGGAGAAAAATGATGGCTACGGGATAGCCTAACTTTTCGAGCGTGGAGGGAATCATCATGGCGCGGTATTTGATGGGATCGGTGGCGATGAGGAGGAAGAGAAATTGCCAGGTGAGGCCGAGAGCGAAGAAGCCGTAGAAAAATTCGGGGTGCGTGACGGGCGGCGGGTAGTCGTGGTTGAATTTGGATTCGAGGAAGAGCGGGGGAGCGAGAACGGCGATGCCGTAGATTCCGGCGATGGTGAAAGCCACTTTAGCGAAGCGCATAGTCAAGTGAGATGGATGAGGGGTTGGAGGAGAAGGATGCCGAAAAATTGAGGCAGGGAGGCAAGGAAGCAAGGAAGCAAGGAAGCAAGGAAGTAGGGAAGCAGTGAAGCCGTGAAGCAAGGAGTCAGAATCTGTGATGCAGATTACGCGGACGGGCCTTAGACCCGCCCCTACTGGCAAGCTATTCGAGTTGGGCGAGGCAGTTGAGGACTTTTTCGTGTTCGATTTGGCGGGAAGCGAGGGTGGCTTTTAGTTCGTCGACGATTTTTGTGGGGGCTTTGCTTAGGAAGGTTTCGTCTGCGAGGCGTGCTTTTTTGGAGGCGATGTCTTTCGAGAGGCGGTCGCGCTCTTTGGTGAGGCGCGCGACTTCGGCGGCCTTGTCGATTGTGTCGCCGTAGGCGATGCGGAGATCGAATTGAGCGGTGGAGCGCAGGGCGGCGCCTGCGGAATCGAGGCGGCCCGACGAGATCTGCAGAGCAGAGAGGCTGGCGAGGCGGAGCAGGGGATCGAGATTTTGTTGGACGAGAGCCCGGATGGCGGGGTCGGCCGAGGAAAAATCGGCGGCGATTTTTTTCTTTTGGTCCACTTTCATTTCGGCGCGGATGTTGCGGGCGGCGATGATGATTTCCTGAAGGGTGGCCATTTCGCGTTCGGCGTCGTCGTCAGTCCACTGGGTGCGGGGTTCGGGAAATTTGTCGAGGGCGATGGAACGGGCTGTGGCGCGCTGCGGTAGCTTATGCCAGAGCTCTTCGGTGAGGAAAGGCATTATCGGATGAAGCAGGCGTAGGGCGGCGTCGAAGGCGGCGAAGATGTTGCGCCAGGCGGCGAACGCGATTTCGCGATTGGCGTCAGCCAGTTGCGGCTTCACCCACTCGATGTACCAGTCGCAGAAATCTCCCCAGAAAAATTGATAGATCAAATGGCAGGCTTCGTGGAAGCGGAAGTCTTCGAGAGCTTTCGTTGCTTCTCGAGCGGCCGCGGAGAGGCGCGAAAACATCCAGCGATGGACGAGATCGCTTTCGCCTTTTGTGAGATAGGGAGCTTTCGCGCGGATTTCGGGAGAGGCGAGTTCTTCCAGGGTGACGCCCTGAGCTTCGATCTTCTCGAGGTTGAAGAAGAGGAAGCGGGCGGCGTTCCAGATTTTGTTGGCGAAGGCGCGGGCGCCGAGGATGCGATCTTCGCTGAGGATGATGTCGGTGCCGGGGGCGGACATGCTGGCGAGCATGTAGCGCATGGCGTCGGTGCCGTATTGATCGGTGAGTTGGAGGGGGTCGACGCCGGTGCCTTTTGTTTTGGACATTTTGGCGCCTTCGGCGGTGCGGACGAGCGAGTGGAGGTAGAGGCGGTGGAAGGGAATTGTCTCGGCGAGGATTCCCTCAGGGGCTGAAGCCCCTTCCGTTGTTGCGCTGGTTACGCCGGAGCTGAAGCTCCGGCCTCCTGAACTGCTTTCAAGGCAAGCGACGTCGGCGATAGAGCTCAGGCCCCCTACACTGCTTTCGAAGCGGGCGGCGCTGAGGTGGAGGCCCATCATGATCATGCGGGCGTCCCAGAAGAAGAGGATGTCGTAGCCGCTGATGAGAAGGCTGGTGGGGTAGTAGGTGCGGAGGTCGGGCGTATCGTCGGGCCAGCCGAGCGTGGAGAAAGGCCAGAGGCCGGAGCTGAACCAGGTGTCGAGGACGTCTTTATCCTGGGGGAGTCTTGAGCCGCCGCACTTCGGGCATTTTACGGGCGGGCTGGCGACGCGGGCGTGGCCGTCGACGATTTCGACGCGCGCATCAAGCGCGGGAATCATTTCCTCGCAGCCGGCGCAATGCCAGATGGGGATGCGGTGGCCCCACCAGAGCTGGCGGGAGATGCACCAGTCGCGAATATTTTCGAGCCAGTTGAGGAGGATGGTGCGTTGGTTATCGGGGACGACTTCGATGAGCCCATCGAGAATGACTTTTTTCGCGGGCTCGGCGAGCGGCTTCATTTTCATGAACCATTGCGTCGAGACGCGCGGCTCGACGATGGCTTTGCAGCGGTCGCAGGTGCCGATGGAGTGCGTGTGTTCGGCGATCTTTTCAATGAGGCCGAGTTCTTCGAGATCGGCGACGATGCGGGCGCGCGCGACGAAGCGTTCGAGGCCGGCGTATTTTCCGGCGGCTTCGCTCATGTGAGCGTCGTCGGTCATCACGTCGATTTCGGGGAGATTGTGGCGCTTGCCGACTTCGAAATCGTTGGGATCGTGGGCGGGCGTGATCTTGACGACGCCGGTGCCGAATTCGCGGTCGACGTAGGCGTCGGCGATGATGGGGATTTCTCGATTCATCAGCGGCAGCATTACTTTTTTGCCGATGAGGTGCTTGTAGCGGTCGTCGTCGGGGTGGACGGCGAGGGCGGTGTCGCCGAGCATGGTTTCCGGGCGCGTGGTGGCGACGATGAGGTAGGCGGGAGTTTCAGGGGCTAAAGCCCCTCGCGTTGTTGCGGCGTTAACGCCGGAGTTAAAGCTCCGACCCCCTACACTGCCGTGACCGGCAAGGCTCTGGTTTGAAACGTCTGAGGCGCTGCCGGAGAGTGGGTAGCGGATGTACCAGAGCTGGCCGGTGCGCTCGTTGTGGACGACTTCAAGGTCGCTAATGGCGGTCTGGCAGCGCGGACACCAATTGACCATGTAGCGGCCGCGGTAGATGAGGCCTTCGCGATAGAGGCGGAGGAAGGCTTCGAGGACGGCGCGGTAGAGCTCGGGCTCGAGCGTGAATTTTTCGCGGGTCCAATCGCAGGAGGCGCCAAGGCGAATCATCTGGTCTTTGATGACGCCGCCGCTTTCCGCTTTCCACTGCCAGACGCGGCGCTCGAATTCTTCGCGGCCGAGATCCTGGCGCTTGATTCCTTCGGCGGCGAGTTTGCGTTCAACGACGAATTGCGTGGCGATGCCGGCGTGGTCCATGCCGGGGAGCCAGAGGGTGCGTTCGCCGCGCATGCGGTGCCAGCGGACGAGCATGTCGATCTGGGTGTGTTCAAGCATGTGGCCCATGTGGATGGAGCCGGTGACGTTGGGAGGAGGGAGGGCGATGGAGAATTTGGGACCGTCGGCGGTGCCGGAATTTTCGGCGCGGAAAAGATTTTCGTCGAACCAGGCTTTGGCCCAGCGGGCTTCGATTTCCTGCGGCTCGTAGGCTTTGGGTATTTCGTGAGGCATGTTTACCTGCGGCTTGGATTTTGCGGCACGGGCAAACAATCAATATAAATGGGGATGGAGCAGGAGGCAAGGAAGCAAGGACACAGGGAAGCAGGAGGCAAGTGGGGAGCGTTATAGGGGGAGAGTCGTACGCGGAAGACCTCAGGTCAGTCGTGGCCTGACGGCCGCTACGGGACCTGAGCTACGATGAATGGTGGATCGTGAATCGAGAATCGTGAATCAAGAATCATGAATGATGGATCGCTGATTGCTACTTGTCTCTTTTGGCCAGTTCGGCCTGGAGCATGTTTTCGACTAGAGGCTTTAGGAGATTCTTTGAGAGCAGTTCGTGAAGCTGAGGCTCTAGGCGCTCGAGAACCTTTTGGACTACGTCGTCGATGTTGGCTTGCGGCGGGGCGGGAGGTTGAGGTGAATTTACTTGTTCGAGAGCCGCGGCTGAGGGCATCAGGAATGGAATGCCCGCGAGAGCTTCGCGATTGGGCGGAGGGACGGTGGGAATGCGTTCGCTGAAATCGGCATGCGCGGGTTCGTCAGCGGCTGATTCTTCGGAGGCCGCTGCGAAGATGGGCGCAGGAGCTTCCTCTTGTGAAGCCGCGACGGTATCAGCAGCGGGTTCGCCATTCATGGGCTTGGGTTCGCTGGGGAACGGGAACGATTGAAGCGGCGCTCGATGCTCCTGGTGATCTTCGTAGGATGAATGGACCGTTTGTTCGCCGTGGTGGAGCAAAGGTTCGGGCGTGCCGTGGGCCGCCGGGGGCATCTCGAGCGGGGGATCCTTGTGGGACGGCGCGCTGTCGACTGGCGTGCTGACGATTTCGGGATCGGGTTTCTTTTCAAAACTTGGGACATCGCTGACGTGCGACGACGCTTCTGTGATCTGCGCTGCGCTGATTTCTGGAACACTGGATTCCTGATGAAGGTCTTTAGGGAGTTGGTCGCGAACCGGTGCTACGAGCGAAGTGCTGACCACTGGCTCGGGAGCTAATTCGGAAACAGGTTCCGACGCGGCTTCGACGTGCGATGTGCTGATCGGCTGCTCGGACTCGGGCGAAGCGGATGAATTGCCATGAACGACGTCGCGAACGGCTTCAATGGCATCGGCGAACCAGGATTTCTTGCGTGGGCGAGCCTCTTCACGCGATGACGCTTCTTCGATGTGCTGCTCGTGCGCCGGTCGAGATTCAAGCGGTGAACGCCACGACGGCTCGGATGATGCGGGCGCCGCAATCGCAGGTTCCATGCGCCACGCGGGAGCTGAAGCGGCCGGTTCCGATATGTGTTCGGGGCCGGGTGCAGAAACATGAGATGCGGGAGCTGAGCTTGGTTCCGTCATCCAGCTGCCCTCGGGGTATTCCGAAGGCGGCGCGGTCAAGTCCGTCCAAGGAGTGGATGAATGAGAAGTTTTGGTTGCGGCCGGCGCGGGCTGCTTCATCTCGATTACGGCCGGGATTTCTTCCTTTTTCGGCGTAGCTACCTGTGCCGGAGGCTCCGGCTCTTCTTCCATCGCCGCGGGATTGTTCACCACGGACTGGAACGCAGGGCTCTCATGCCAAGGTGCGGGAGCTTCGTTCTCAGCCGGTGTTGGGTTAGCAGAAAGCCGCATGCCGTAGGGGGCGAAAGACTGAGTTTCTTCCTCTTCGACAGCGGTAAAAGATTCTGCCGGTTTCGAAATGAGCTGCCGCCCGAGAGGAGCTAAGGGCGCGATAGATTCGTTGTGCGTGTCATGGTCAAGTTCGTTGTCAAGTTCATCGTCGCGGATGTGAATACGTTTGGGCGGAACTTCTTTTTCCGACGGGAAGGTGATCGGAGCCAAATCTTTGCCGTAAGAATATGCCGGGTCAACGGCGGTGTTTTCGGGAATCTCGAAATCCATTCCGCCGCTGCGGCGCCAATCGGTTGCGGTGGCGGCGACGTCGAAATCGTTTTCGTCCTCGTCGCTGTCCTTTGTTTTTGCCACGGGTGGCCTCGGTGCCTTTCTCTCTTCCACCTCCGTCTCATCGTCGAGCGAGCGGACACACTTGCCAAAGCCATAGATGGCGGCAGCTTCTTCCGGCGAGGGCTCGGGGAAATCGGGAAGCTGTTTCGGTTCGGCTTTCGCCGCAATTTCCATCACCGGCGGTGGAGGCGGCTCCGGCGGAGTTTCGCGTGCTTTGGCGAGTTCTGCCGCGACTTTGGGATTTTTTTCGAGTGCCGACATCACCATGGCGATCAGCGGATCCGGCGGAACGAAAGGCTTTTTCAGAACGCCGTCGGCACCAACGCGGCGCGCTTCTTTTTCGTCGAGAGGATCAAATGCGCCAACGAGGAGAATCACCGGAACGTGAGCGAAGCGAGTGTCTTTCTTGACGAATTCGCATACTTCATAACCGTTGCGGACGGGCATGAAGACGTCTGCAAGAACCAGATCGGGGTTCGCATCGGGAATGCGGCGCACCGCTGCTTCGCCATTGCCTACGGCAACTACGTCGACACCACGCTCTTCAAACGCCAACACGATCATCTTCTGGATGTTGGTATTGTCGTCTGCGACCAGAATTCTGGGCACTTGAGCCACCTCGCGGCGCACCCGCACGGCGACACGCCGACCTCTTTCGCTCCCCTATTGCAGCATCCCTCCTTGGGGGCGTCAACGAACACGAAGTACAGGCGTGCCTGAGATGTTAGTAGGCGATTAACAGGGGCGTTACCAGGGGATTAGCTTCCTGGCGCCCTTTTTCTTCTTGCTGGTGGAGTCCTTGGAGTCGTCGGAGGAGCTGGTTTGCGATGACGTTGCAGTCTGGCCGGAGCTGCTCGAGTCGGTGGAGGACTGATCCGTTTGAGCCGGGGCTTGACTGCCCGCTGACTGGCTATTAGTGCCTGAAGGGGCACTGGACGTGGTTCCGCTGGACGTTGTGGCGGAAGATGACGAATCGGCTGGATTTGTGGCAGGCTGCGCGGGCGCAGCAGCGGCCTGGTTAGTTCCAGCAGCTGGAGGATTGGCTCCATTGGTCGTATTAGAATCGCGGGGCTGGATGATCTGAACGCCAAGTATGGTGCCGCCTCCGGGACCCGACTCGACGGTCGTTTGAGAGGTGGAGGCGTCCTCTTGCTTCGTCGGTCCGGTGGAAACGCCCGTACTCGGTGTGTCGGCAGAGCCGCCAGTAGAAGCCGATCCCGACAAACTGAAATTCGACGAGCCGCCGGCGTTTGGTTTCAACACTTCGCTGGCAGCCACCGCGTCGTCCGGCGGATTCAGGTTCGGCTGCCCTGTGTGGGCGGCAGCAGAAACATCAGGCGCCGTGTGAATCATATTCGTAGGGCCCTTGAGAAGGGCATTGGCGTGGTGTTGCTTCTCGTAATCACGTTCCTTTTGCATGCGAGCAACGGCGTCTGGATTCGGCGCCGGCACGGGAAGGCCCATTTGTTTGAGCCTGGACTTTGCCTCCTGTGCGCGCGGCGAAAGAGGATATTGTTCAACTATCTGCGCGTACACTTTGCCGGACAAAGCGTTCCAATAGTTGCGCTGGTCTTCGTTCTTCACTTCCGCCTTAACGCGCGTGTAGATATCGCCGAGCATCCAGAGAGCTTCATCGCTCTGGCTGTACAGCGGGTAGCGATTGACGACTTCCAGAATGCGCGCGGCGGAGGCGCGATAATCCTGCTTGGTGTAGTAGAAGTGCGCGATCTTGTACTCGCCGTCGGCGAGGACTTCCTGCACTTCACGAAGGCGCTGTTCGGCCTGCGGCGCGAGCGGACTTTGGGGATACTTCAAGAGCATGGCCTGAAATTCGTCCTCGGCCATTTGCGCCTGCGAGCTGTCGCGGTCAGCCTTTTCCATCATCTTGTAGTGCGCCATGCCGACTTGCATTTGAGCGTACGCGGCTTCTTCCAGGAACGGGAAGAAAGTGATGAAGTCTTTATATTCCGCTACCGCCTGCGTAAGGTTCGAGGTGCCATTCTCTTTGAAATAGGAATCCGCGACGGCGAGTTTTGCCTTGGCGAGATATTCGCTGTCGGGATAGGTGTTGATCAGCGTTTGCAGTGAGAGGCGGCCTTCAGTGAACCGGCCATGCTTAATGTCTTCCTGCGCGCGATCGTAAAGGAGCTTGTCAGGCTGGGCGGAGGTGTTCGCGTCTGTGTCTGCGGTCTTGGCCGGCTGTTTCTTCTTCGCCGGCTTCTTAATCAACTGTGCGTTTGCAGTGCAACTGATACCACAAGAGATCGCTACTACTAGAATTGCCTTAAGAAATCGCCGCGTTTTCATTATCCCCCGCTGCTGATGAGTCTCGGCCATCCGGTTCCGCTCAAACTTTCTGGCCGAGAGCATTGTTTGCGAGCTGACGCAATTGGCGCACGGAAGCCGACGGATCAGAGGTGTGGAAGACGGATGTCCCGGCAACGAACGTGTTGGCTCCGGCCTTTGCAAGCTCGGCTATATTTTCCAGATCGACTCCCCCGTCTACTTCAATCCGGAACGCACCATTATATCGCGCGCGCCATTCGCTCAAGTGGCGAATTTTCTCGAAGGCCCCGGAGATGAATTTCTGGCCGCCAAATCCGGGATTCACAGACATGACCAGCACTGTGTCCACCTTGTCGAGGACCTCTGAGAGCATCACGACCGGCGTGGCCGGATTGATCACCGCTCCCGCTTCTACTCCGTGCTCTCGAATCATCGCCAGTGCACGATCCAAGTGAACAGTGGCTTCTTCATGGACCAGAACCCGGTTGGCACCGGCGCGGACGAACTCCTCGATGTATTCCTCCGGATTCTCGATCATGAGATGCACGTCGAGGGGCAGGCGGGTTGCTTTGCGCAAGGACTCGACGACAGGGATACCGATGGAAATATTCGGCACGAAGTGGCCGTCCATCACATCCACGTGAAGCACGTCCGCGCCACCCTGCTCGACCGTGCGAATTTCATCGCCCAGCTTCGCGAAATTGGAGGCGAGGATCGAGGGAGCGATTTCTATACGCGCGTAGCTCATGATCGCTGCGGCAAGTCTAGCACAAGCGATGCGGGCTATTGAGATAGCTGTAGATCAACGGAAGTGCCGGCGTGCACGCGAGAGCCTCGTGGCAGGGGCTGCGCAATTACGACGCCATGTTGCGCGCCGAGTGTAGGCACGAAGGTGAGTTTGCCGAGCTTCAGTCCCGTCGCCGACATTCTCGATTCTGCTTCAGCAAGGGTAAGACCTGCGAGCTCCGGCATTATGTACGACTCGGGGCGCGGGCCGCGCGAGACGAGAAGGTCCACGTGGGGGCTGGTGATGTCCGTTTTCCCCGGCGCGGGATCCTGGCGAAGAATCGTTTCGTCATTCGAGGTGCCGGGAAGATAGAGAGACGAAATCTCACCGATCTGCATTCCGGTCCTCATCAGCTCAATTCTTGCTGCGCGAAGGCTACGTTCTTCGAGGAGAGGAATAGTGGCCTTTTGCGGACCGAGGCTGAGCACGACGTGTGCGTATTGGCCGACCTTTACTTTGGAGCCAGCTGTCGGGCGCTGGCGGACAACTTCGTCAACGGGAAACGGATTATAGATATGATCTTCGATTTTGATGTTGATGCCGCGTCCCTGCAACATCTGCTGGGCTTCGATGGCTTTTTTCCCGACTACATCGGGCACGGCAACTTCGCGTCCCTGAATCGTGAAGCGAACGGCAAGCAGCGCGCTCAGAAAGGCCACCGACGCCAGTATGAAAAGCATCAGCGCCATGCGAAAAATCCATTCGAGGCGCTCGCGGAAGGTCATGCGTTTGCTCGGCTCCCGACGATGAGCCTAGCGAGGAAAGCGGAAACTGAAAAGGGAAAATAGCGAGGAGCGTTACGGTTTTGTAGCCCCCGTTTTTATCAGGACTGCAGCGAAAAAGCCGTCGGTGCTTTGCGTGGCCGGTGATGTGCGAACTTGGCTGTTGGCGTCGACTAGATTTTGCGCGTCAAGGCCGGGTACCAAGTGGGGTTCGAGCGACTTCGTAACTTCATTTTGTGGCGCTCGTTTGATCGTCGGCGCGCTTTTCAAGACTTCGGAGACGACGTCCTCATTTTCTTCCGGCTCCATTGAGCAGGTCGAATAGACGAGACGGCCTCCTGGTGCGAGCTGTTGGATCGCCGAGGCGAGAATTCTTACTTGCAGGATGTGGAATTCAGAGAGCTGTTCCTGGCTGAGGCGCCAGCGTATTTCCGGATGACGCGCTAGAGTCCCGGTGCCGGAGCAGGGTGCGTCAACGAGGATGCGATCGAACAGGCGGCCGAACGGAAGGTCGTGCGTGGCATCGAGTTCGACGATCTGGACGCCTTCGAGGTTGAGCCTCTCGAACTGATTCCGCATTGCTCGGAGGCGGTGCGCATGGCGATCGGTGGCGACTACCATTCCTCTTGATCCTGCGGCGCGAACGAGGGGCGGCGTCTTCCCGCCGGGAGCGGCACAAAGATCGAGAACGGCTTCGCCCGATTCAACACCTAAGAGCAACGGGATGGTTTGAGAAGCCTCATCTTGAATCGAGATCAAGCCTCGGCGGAAAGGCTCCGTGCGCGCGGGGCTTCCGCCACTCGTGGCGAATGCAGATTTGAGAAGCTGCGGCGGTTCGATGCGCAGGCCGGCGCTTTTAATCGCTGCAAAAACTTCGTCACGCTGTAACGGATCATGAAGCGCGCAATTTAGGTTCGGGGTTCGGTTGTCCGCTTCGAGCAGAGCCACGGTGTCCGCCTCACCGAGGTTCTTAAGCCAGCGTTCGACGAGCCATGTGGGATGCGAATGCAGAATGCCGAGACGATCAGCGAGCGGCAAATCGGCGGGGATCAGCCGCTCGATTGGGTTTGCTTCGGTCGTGGCGTGTGCTTCGGTATTTTCGGCTGACGCGCGGCGGAGTACGGCATTGACAAGAGAAGCAGCCGAGGACTTGCGCGCGCGTTTCACAAGCTCTACCGATTCGTTCACGGCGGCGCGGGTTGGAACGCGTTCGAGAAAGCGAAGCTGGTAAAGACCGATGCGAAGCGCGAGCGCCACGGGCAGATCGAGCCGGGCGATCGGTTTCTTGAGCTGGCGATCGAGCAGGAAATCAAGAAGCCGCCGCCAGCGGAGCACACCGAAAGTGACTTCAGTGGCGAGAGCGGCGTTCTCTAGTGTTACGCGCGAGCCAAGCTCGGCGTGAAGCACATCGCTCGCATACGCACCCTCGGCTTCGACGCGGCGCAATACTTCAAGTGCGATCGTTCGCGCTGGACTAATCGGCACAGAACTATGAAATCACATCCGCCTGAGCGCGAGAAGAGATCAGGACAGGCATTCGAGTCTAGCTGCCGAAATGCTCGCCGGGCTCGATGCGGGCGCCATTCATGAATGCGCGATCGCTGATGCGGTTGCGGCCTTCGATCTGAATTTGCTCCACGTGCAGCGCGGTGGAGGCTCCGCAGATTACGAGCAGGCCATCCTCTTGCGTCGGCAGGATGATGCCTGGCATACCGCCCGCTGCTACTGGTTTCAACGGCTTGCCCCATATACGGCACGCCGCGCCACGAAACGTTGTGAATGCGCCGGGCCAGGGTTGCAGTCCGCGGATGCGGTTATAAATTTGTGGCGCCGGCAGAAACCAATCAATTTGACCATTTTCCTTTTTCAACGGTGGCGCAAGTGAAGCCTGCCTATTGTCCTGCGGCGTAGGCGCGATTTCGCCTTGGTCGAGCCTCTTCAGGGTTTCCATTATCAGTGGGGCGCCGGCTTCGGCGAGCTCAGCATAGAGTTCCGGCGCGGTTTCGTCGGGGCCAATGCCGGTTTGATATTTTAGTAGTGTCGGGCCGGTGTCCAGTCCCGCGTCGATCTGCATTGTGGTAAGGCCCGTGATTTTTTCGCCGTTAATGATCGCCCAGTTGATCGGGGCGGCGCCGCGGTACTTTGGGAGCAGAGAACCGTGGAGATTGATCCAGCCGAGGCGTGGGATCGCGATCAGTGGCGCGGGAATAATTTGTCCGTAAGCGATGATCACGACCACGTCAGGCGCGAGGCGCTTGAAATAATCGAGCGATGATCCAGATTTGATTTTTTCAGGCTGATAGACGGGGACGCCGGCTTCGAGCGCCGCATCCTTTACCGGCGAACTCGCCGTTTTTTCCCCGCGACCGCGGGGGCGATCCGGTTGCGTGACGACGGCGGCGACCTCGAAATAAGAATCCAAGAGCAAGGCGCGGAGGGAGGGAATTGCGAAGGCGGGTGTGCCGCAGAATACCAGCCTTAGCGGCACGGCGGCGCTACCATTCGCCCGCTTTTTTCATCTTGCGAATTTTGCGTTTGATCATGTCGCGCTTGAGCATTCCGATGTGCATGATGAAAAGCGTTCCGTTCAGGTGGTCGATCTCGTGACAGAACGCGCGAGCGAGCAATCCTTCGCCGCGCATTTCGAATTCGGTGCCCGAGGCATCCTGCGCCCGCACGGTGACGTACTGCGGTCGCGCCACATGGGCGCGAAATCCCGGTAGCGAGAGGCAGCCTTCTTCCTCGCGCTGCTCGCCTTCGGCGTGAATGATTTCCGGGTTGGCGCAGACGATCTTGGCTTCCGGGTTTTTCCCGTTCGACACGTCAATCACAGCGATGCGCAGTCCGATTCCGATTTGCGGCGCTGCAAGGCCCACGCCCGATGCTGCATACATGGACTCGAACATGTCCGCGACGAGCTTTTGGATCTCGTCGTCGAATTTTTCAATTCGTTTCGTCGCCGTTTCCAGCACCGGGTCGCCGCATTTCACAATCGGATGAATCATTTCGAATAGTTCCTCAATTCTGGTTCGCGATCAGAAATTATCCAGTTGACGTTCGTAGTTTTCAAAATTCCGCCGCGTTTCGTCGAGCGAGTCGCCGCCAAATTTTTCAAGGAACGCGGAAGCCAACTCCAGCGCGACCATCGCTTCTCCAGCCACTCCCGCCGCCGGCAACACGCAAACATCGGAACGTTCGTAGGCAGCCTTCACGGCTTCCTTCGTGTTCAGATCGGCGGTGAGCAGTGGGCGCCTTAGAGTGGAAATCGGCTTCAGGTATCCGCGCACCACCACCTCCTCGCCATTGGTAATGCCACCTTCGATTCCGCCGGCTCGATTGGAGGAGCGATCGAATCGCTTTCGCGTCGCGTCATAGCGAATTTCATCCTGCACTTCCGAGCCATAGCTTCCGGCATTCGCGATCCCTGCGCCAATTTCGACGGCCTTCACCGCCTGAATCGACATCACTGCCCGAGCGACGCGCGCATCGAGTTTTTCGTCCCACTGAGCGTGGCTGCCGAGCCCCGGCGGAATTCCTCGAGCGACCACTTCGAAAACACCTCCCACCGAGTCGCCGGCTCGAAGCACGTGGTCCACTTCCGCTTTCATCCGCGCTTCGGTCTCGCCATCCACGCAACGGAGCGGCGAATCCAGATTGTCGCAGACCGCCTCAATTTCCGCCCACTCCGCATCACGCTCAAACCGCGCATGCCCTACGGCAATCGTGTGGCTCAATACTGTCGCGCCAAATTGATGCAGAAAAAGTTTTGCAAACGCGCCAGCCGCCACTCGCGCAGCAGTTTCTCGAGCCGATGCGCGCTCGAGAATGTAGCGCGCGTCATGCAAATTGAATTTCAGCGCGCCGGCGAGATCAGCATGGCCCGGTCGAGGCGCGGTAAGCGGCCGCTGCGTGCCTTTTGTGCCTGCCGGCGCCGAATCTGCACCCTCGGTGTCCTCCACCGGCAGAGCCTTCTCCCAATTCGTCCAGTCTCGATTTTCGATGCGTACCGCAATCGGTGCGCCAATCGTCTTTCCGTGCCGCACTCCAGCGAGAATATCCGCCTGATCTCTCTCGATTCGCTGCCTGCCGCCGCGTCCATAACCTATCTGGCGTCGATGCAATTCGCGCTGAATGAAATCAGTGTCGACGGGAACGCCTAAGGGCAGCCCAGAAATCCAGGCAATGAGAGCCTGCCCATGCGATTCCCCCGCGCTGACGAATCGAAGCATGCTCAACGCACCTCACCCGCGACACCGGGCAAACTCGCAATTCTACCGGACGCGTTCACTCGCGTAAAGCAATGCCGCAGCCAATTCCCGCTGCCGCCGATGATTGCTTGACGCAAGTGCCTCGCGACGCTACGCTTCGATGAGCCGCGGACGCGTTTGTTTTTCGGGCGTCCAGACACGATGCTCGAAGCCAGTGAAACGCAGTCACTCCCCTCGATCATCGGGGACGCGATCAAGCGCTTAGTCTTCGCCGTGCAGGACTATTCGCTCCTCACCTTTCAGTCGCTCACCAACATTCTTATGCCGCCGCACTATTGGTTTGATGCGCTCGAGCAGATGGATCTCATAGGCGTGGGATCACTGCCAATCGTTGTCCTAACGGGCTTTTTTATCGGCGGCGTGATGGTGCTGCAAACTGCATCGCAATTCGAACGGTTTGGTGAAACGGCCCTCACCGGCGATGCGGTTTCGCTCGCTCTCGTCCGCGAACTTGGGCCGGCGATCACGGCTTTGCTTGTAGCCGGCCGCAATGCATCCGGAATGGCATCCGAGCTCGGTTCGATGGTCGTCACCGAACAGGTGGACGCGATGCGCGCGCTGGGCACCGATCCGATCCGCAAGCTCATGACCCCGCGCGTAATTGCGACTGTCACGATGCTGCCTCTGCTTACCGCCATTTCCGATTTTGTGGGTCTGATCGGTGGGTTCATCGTCGCCTACTTCACGTTGCGGCTCGGGCCCGTGCAGTTCTGGACGCGCGCCATCGACGCGCTGGATTTTGGCGATTTGGCGCAGGGGTTTGCGAAGCCGGTGGTGTTCGCGCTGATCATCGCGTCCGTCGGCTGCTACCAGGGCTTGCGCGTTCGCGGCGGAACGCAAGGCGTCGGCCGCGCCACTACATCCGCAGTCGTGATTTCATCGGTGCTCGTGCTGGTGGGAGATTTCTTCCTGTCGCGTTTATTGTTGTTCATATTCCACAAATAATGGGCTCAACAAAGTGTTGTCACACGCAGCTGAACAACTTATGCTCAAGGCTATAATCCGTAGCGACTTCGAATTTAGAGTATACTTGGCGAGCAATTCACCGCACTCAGCGAATCGGCAGTGCAGGCGGAAATGATTAACGGCCCTCCCCCAAGTAGTCCCTCAGCTCTGGTGATTGACGTGGATCCGGAAATCCACGCCATGCTGCAAACAGTTCTCGATCCGGTTGCCTGGAAAGTCCGTCACGCGCCCAATAATGCCGCGGCTTTGACGCTGGCCGAAGCCTCGCATTTCGATCTGATCGTCACGAGCGACAAAACCTCGGGGCGGGAAGATATAGATCTTCTTCGCAAAATCCGGCGAGTGCGGCCCCACACCCGGCTGATTATATTGACGGACGAGAGCGCACCGTCGTACGTGATCGATTCGATAAAAGAGCGGGCATTCAGCTATTTTTCAAAGCCTTTTTCGCTCAATTCATTGTCCGACATGATTCAGCACGCGATTGACAGCCCATGCTGGGACGACGGAATCGAGATTCGTTCGGCGACTCCAGAGTGGATTCGGCTGGTGGCGCGATGCGACCTCGGAACCGCTGAACGACTCGTTCAATTCCTGCATGAAGTGGGAGATCTTCCCGGGGTGGAAGGTAACGCCGTGGGCACGGCGTTTCGGGAAATCTTGCTGAATGCGATGGAATACGGCGGCAAGTTTCAGCCCAACCAGTATGTGGAAATTTCTTACGTTCGCGCGAAGCATATGGTGATGTGCCGGGTGAAAGATCCCGGCGAAGGATTTTCCCTCGATGAAATCTCACATGCGGCAATCGCAAACGCGGAAGAAGACCCGATTCGCCATGTAGTCCATCGCGAGGCGAAAGGATTGCGCCCAGGCGGCTATGGCGTGCTATTGGCGCAGAAGTTGGTGGATGAACTGATTTACAACGAAAAAGGCAACGAAGTTCTGCTCGTGAAGTATGTCGATCGCCCCAATTCGGCCGGCGGTTCTGCGTCAATCAGTTGAGACATATGGGGCGGTGAGCGCCGACTACTCTTCGTCGCCTCGCAATTCCTCTTCAATTAGCACGTGTGAATTTGCGATCAGCTCTGAAAGGCCTGCGCTCTTGAGCTGGCGATTGAACGAGGGAATTTCACTCGTGCGCAGTTCGTCCCAGCGCTTCATCGTCGCTGTGAAATCCTTTTCAACTGTGATGAGCGCCTGGTCTTGCGCGGGAGTCGGAGCAACGTCGGCGCGGTCGATTTCCGCGTAGAGCGCGGCGATGTTGGTGGCAACCTGACTGAGCGTTGATTCAGCCGGAACAGCCGGCACGGGCGCCGCAGCGGGTGCGGGAGGCTTTTGCGCTACCGGTGGAGGCGCGCCTTCGAGAAGTGCGCCAAGTTTTTTGTTGAGCGCTTCGATGGCTTCTTTCGTGGAGCCTGTCGCGGTTTTCGAGAGCTTCTCAATCTGTTCGCGGATGGACCGAGCGTGGGCAACTGCCTCGGAGCTGCGAGTCATCCGGTCGGCGAGGGTTGTTTGCATAGCGAACAGTGCGCGCAGGCCTTCGGGCGAAGCTTTCACGCGTGGATCCATTCGCACGGTGAGTGGCGCAGAAAAATTCGATCCGCCGGCAGTGAACTTCACAGAATAGACGCCAGGAAGGGCGCGCGGCCCGAGCGGGTGGGGCGGCGTATCGTGCGGAACAGCGGAAATCGGGTATTGGTGGCGCAGCGCCACCGGCGCGGGATAGTGCAAATCCCAGACCCACCGGTGCATTCCCGCATTGGCGGAGAGAATGCTCTGCCGACGAATCCAGTAGAGAGGAATCAGCTGCTTTGCGATTTCTTCTTCGGCTTGGTCTGGCTTGTCCGCGCTCGAAAATTTGCGAACGAGTTTGCCTTGCGAGTCGAAAATCTCGAGCGTGACTGCACCGCCCGAAGTTTGTGAGAGGTAGTAGTCGATAATTGCGCCATTGGGTGGGTTTTCGCCGGCAGGCTCGTCGGGAGGCATCGGTGTATCGGTATAGGTTGAGCGACGGACGCGATACGCTGGGGCCGGCTTAAACAGCACGTTACTGGTGACTGCGGTGTCCGCGTTGATCTGTCGCAGCGGCGAGATGTCGTCCAGAATCCAGAACGAGCGGCCGTGCGTGCCAAGGATCAGGTCGTCCTCGTAAATCCACAGATCGCGCATCGAGGTGTGCGGAAGATTGAGCTGCAGCGATTGCCAGTGATCGCCGTCATCGAACGAAACCCACACGCTCGTCTCGGTGCCCGCAAACAGCAGTCCCTTGCGAACGGGATCTTCGCGCACGGTGTCGACAGGAGCGTTGTCAGGTAAACCAGCGGTGATTAGTTGCCAGGTCTTGCCGCTGTCGTGCGTACGATAGATGTAAGGCTTGAGGTCGTCGACGCGGAAGCGGCTCACAGATGCGTAAGCAGATTCGTCGTCAAAATGTGACGCGGAAATCTGTGTCACCTTGCTCCACGGCGTCAACTCCGGCGGAGTAATGTTGGTCCAATTCTTCCCGCCGTCGCGCGTATTCCAGATGTACCCATCATCCGTGCCGGCCCACAGGACGTCCTCGGTGCGAAACGACGGGGCAAACGCGTAGATCACACCTCGCTGTTTATCAGCTTTGGCAACGTTCTTCGGATCGGCCTGGACCATCCCTTCAACGCTAGGCGGAATTCCCGGATGCTCCCGCGCGAGATCGGGACTGATGGTCTCCCAATGATTGCCGCCATCACTGGATTTGAACAGAAAATTCGCCGTCGTGTAGAGAACGTGCGGATCGATAGGAGAGAACATAATCGGCTGCGTGCGATCGGTGCGGAATTTGGGATCGCGCAGCGGGATTGGCGAGACGTTCTGCACCTGCCCCGTGCTCCAGTGATATTTTGAAACTTCGTTGCGTCCCGCCCCATAAATTATGTCTGGATTGAGCGGGTCAGGCGCCACATAGCCGTATTCAATCGCGCCAACGGGATGCCAATCGCGAAACGTGATTTCGCCGTCGTTGCCGCGTGAAAGCGTACAGACGGAGCCGCTCTCCTGCTGGCCGCCGCAAACCTTGTACGGAAATTCGTTGCTGACGCTCACGTGATACATCTGCGCGGTTGGCTGGTTGTACCAGGAACTCCACGTTTCGCCGCCGTTCACCGAAACGATCGTACCCTGATCGCTGACGATAAGAATAATTTTCGGATCGCGTGGGTTGATCCAGATGTTCTGGTAATCGTCGCCGCCAGGAGCGCCGCGGATGCTGGTCCATGTTTTCGCGCCATCGGTGGAACGTACGGTGACGATGCTGGTGCTGTAAACGACGTCAGCATTCTTCGGATCGACGCCGAGCATCGGAAGATCACCGCCGCCGATACGCATCGCCGGCCGGCCATCCTCGGTAGCCCTCGTCCAGGTCTCGCCGGAATCGTCCGAGCGGTAAATTCCCAGGCCCTTTCCTGAGCCGTATTCGCCGGGCTCTTGTGTGCCGGCGACCAAGTACAGCCGGCTCGTTTGGCTTTGCGCGATGGCGAAATGAAATTGGATCACATCCTTTGGAAGTCCGCTTGTGAGCGGTTTCCAGGTTTTACCGCCATCCGCGGACTTGAAAAGGCCGCCGTCCGTCGTCTGGTATTCGTTGCCGTCGTCCCAAGGTCCCTGGCGAACGGACCACAACGAGGCGTAGGCCACATCGGGATTCGACGGATCGAATTCGACCTGATCGCCGCCTGTGTTTTCATTTTTGGAGAGCACCTTCGTCCAATTCTGGCCGCCGTCAGTGGAAAGATAGATGCCGCGTTCATCGCTCGGGCCATACGGATGCCCGAGAACCGCTGCAAGCACATGATTCGGATCGCGTGAATCCACAGCGAGGCCCGGAATTTGCTGGCCATTCCGCAGCCCGAGATGCGTCCAGGTTTTTCCCGCGTCGGTGGATTTGTAAATGCCATTACCAACGGAAAGATCGGGGCGCGCGAGGCCTTCGCCGCTCGCGACGTAAATGATATTGGGGTCGGAGGGAGCAATGGCGATGGCGCCGATCGATTGAGTCGGTTGCGAATCGAAGTTCGGCAACCAGGTGCGTCCGTAATCGGTGGATTTCCAGACGCCGCCATTCACCACGCCTATGTAAAAAACATTCGGCTGGCTCGCTACACCAGCCAGAGCGCGCGTGCGTCCGCCACGAAATGGCCCGACCATCCGCCAGTGCAAATCCTGATACGTCGATTCTGGAAATTGCTGCGCCAACACACTGCACCCGAGAGACAGAATTAGAAAAAATGCTGCGGCGATCGAACGAAAGTAACGAACCACGCGAATCCTCCCATGAAATGCGCGGCAAGCATAAATCAGGTGAAGTCTCTAGAAGCAGGGAATTTTCAAATTGTCTTCTTCACATACCCGGAGCACGCCAGCACCGGAAGGCGGGGATATTTCGGAAATGAAGCGTCGGTTTCCGACAAAGCGCAAAAATAGAAGAGCGATCCTCGGTCAGATCGAATTTGCCGGGAGTGCACGCATTCGGCGCAGAGGCCGATCTCGTTCCTCTTCTCAACTGATTTGCCGGCGTTTTTCACCGAGGTCAGCATACCGGAATCGCCGACCTCGCGGCCCGTTACATTCCGGTGCGCCGCGCGATGCGCGTAGATCCCATCGTCGCCCTGCGTCACGAATAGCTGGCCGCCGCCCGCGAGTCAATTCAGCTCGCGCCATTTCTCGTTTGCCTGACGTGTTAGAATCGCGCGGATGGCGCCGCAAAACACTTTCCTCGCTTCCAATCTTAGGGAGATTCGTCAGCGAATGGCTCGATCGGCTTCCCGCGCTGGCCGCGCAGCCGAAGACATCACGCTGGTAGCCGTCTCCAAAACATTTCCTCCCGAAGCGATTCGTGACGCCTACGAACTCGGCGTGCGCCATTTTGGCGAGAATCGCGTGCAGGAATGGGAGTCGAAGCGAGCAACCGTCACGGGTCTCGACGCCACGTGGCATCTGATTGGTCACCTTCAAAGCAACAAAGCGCGCCGTGCCGCAAATTTATTCAGTCGTGTGGATTCCGTGGACAGCATCGCGCTCGCCCAAAAACTGGACGCAACCGCGGCAGCAGAAGGAAACCGATTGAAGGTGTTGATCGAAGTGCATCAGGGAGGCGAGGAAACAAAAAGTGGCGTGCCGGAAGCCGATTTGCCGGCGCTGACGAAAGGCATGGCTCATCTGCGGAATCTCGAGTTACTCGGCCTGATGACGATTCCTCCTTATTTCGAAGAGCCGGAACGAGTGCGGCCATACTTTCGAAGATTGCGAGAATTGCGCGACAAGACTGGGGCGCAACTCGGCTTGCCGCTAAAAGTGTTGTCCATGGGCATGAGCCACGATTTTGAAATCGCAATCGAGGAAGGCGCCACAGAAATTCGCGTCGGCACAGGCATCTTTGGCCAGCGTAGCAATAAGTTGTGATCGAAATTATCGAACGCGACCGTTCAGTTGTTTTTGGAGTTCGAGTTACGCCGCGCGCCAGTCGTGATTCGATCGAAGGCGAGTTTCAGGGTGCGCTGAAGGTGCGCCTTACAGCGCCGCCCGTGGAAGACAGGGCCAACGACGCGCTGCGGCGTTTCTTGGCCGTTTGTTTGAACGTGCCCGTGTCGGCTGTTAGAATCGTGGGAGGCGAGAAGAGTCGCAACAAGCGAGTGTCGGTGGTAGGCGTCACTCGAGCGCAAGTAGCTGCACGGATCGCAGCCGCCGAAGGCGAAAAAGTTGCCCCAGACAACAAAGAATCCCTTCATGGTCGACGTTAAAGCAATTCAAGCGGAACTGCGCGCCAGCAAAATTGACGGCTGGCTTTTCTACGATCATCACCGCCGCGATCCAATCGCCAACATCATTCTAAAGCTCGGCACCAACGGCCTCGCCTCGCGCCGCTGGTTTTACTTCATCCCCTCGAAGGGCGAGCCGCGAAAGCTGGTCCACCGGATCGAAGCGGGCATGCTCGATTCGCTCGACGGCCGCAAGTACGTCTACTCGGGTTGGGAAGAACTTCACAAGACGCTGCCGAAATTGCTCTCCGGCAGCAAAACGATCGCCATGCAGTATTCGCCCGAAAATAATATTCCATACATCGGGCTCGTCGACGCGGGAACTGTCGAACTGATCCGCAAGCTGAAGAAAAAAGTGGTGAGCTCCGCGAATCTGGTCCAGAAATTCGAAGCCAGCTGGTCGAATGCGCAGCTTGAATCGCATCTCGATGCGGGAAGAATCATCGACCGCGTAAGGCAAGACGCTTTCCTGCGGGCAGCCGCGTTTGTCCGGGAAGGGAAGCCGCTCAGCGAATACGATCTGCAGCAATGGATCGCCGACCAGTTCCGCGCGAATGGCCTTTTGCCCGAAGCGACAATCGTCGCGGTGCAGCCCAACAATGGTAACCCGCACTATGAGCCAACCGCCGAAGGCTCGCGCCCGATTCGCGCCGGAGACTTGCTGCTTCTCGACATGTGGTCGAAATTCGACCGCCTCGGCAGCGTGTTCTATGACATCACCTGGATGGGCTACCTGGGAAACCGCGTTCCGGACACGTACGTGAAAATATTTCGCATCGTGAAGCAAGCGCGCGACAAGGCCGTAGAAGTGGTAAAAGAAGCCGTAGCCGAAGATCGCTCCGTCCACGGATGGGAAGTTGACCGCGCCGCGCGCGAGACGATTCGCAAAGCCGGCTACGCGAAATATTTCGTCCATCGCACCGGCCACAGCATCGGGGAAAATATTCACGGCAACGGCGCCAACATGGACAGCCTCGAAACTCGCGACGACCGCGAAATCATTCCGCACACGTGCTTTTCGATCGAGCCCGGTATCTATCTCCCCGATTTCGGCATCCGCAGTGAAGTTAACGTGTACGTGGCCGAGCACGAAGCGCGCGTCACCGGCGCCATCCAGGCAGAGATTCTTCCGTTGCTCGCCTGAGGCATCATTGAACGAAACGCCGAACGTAACTCCGGAGCACGAATCTTTCTCGCCTCCTGAAAATCACGAACCCGAACAGGTCACCCCGCGTCCCCCAAAAACCGCCGCTGCTTCCAGCCCGCTTTCAATCGCCGTTGCGTCGTGGCTCGTGCCAGGACTCGGCCACTTACTTCTGCGCCGTACCGGGCGGGCGATCGTTTTTTTCATCGCGGTGGGAGGACTCGCGATAGCCGGCTCTCGCATGAGAGGCAATGTTTTCCCACCGCGATCGGCCGATCCTTTTGGCACCCTAGGATTTTGGGCGGACGCAGCGTCGGGAATATTCTATTTGCTCGCGCGAGCGTTTGAACGTGCCGGTCCAGACGTATCGCGCGCGGCGGGCGATTACGGCACCCGATTTATCGCTGCGGCAGGGATCGTGAACCTGATTGCGGCATTCGACGCGTACGAAATCGCGGCAGGGCGGCGAAGCTAGATGCCGGCTGTTACGTCATGCTGAGCCATTTCTGGGCGATGGTTCTCTTCGCGTTGTTCGTCTCCATGGCCCTTGGCTGCCTCACGCGACGCACAACGCTGGAACGAATCAAGTACGCGGCATTGTCTTTTCTCCTGTTCCTCTTGATCGGCTTCGGCGCCGCATGGCTCATGTATCCATTCTCGCGATGATCTATTTTCCCTTCGTCTTCGGAGGCGCCCTTCAAGCGCAACTACGCACAACCGTTAGTCCCTGGGTTTGACAGTTTTTTCGCCCGGATGTTACAGTCAAAACTCACGCCGAGGTAGCTCAGTGGTAGAGCAGCCGATTCGTAATCGGCAGGTCGTGGGTTCAACTCCCACCCTCGGCTCCATCTAATTCACCAATTTACGAGGGACCTCCGCTGCTGCGGATGTAAGTTGGTGAACGTCTTGGTTCACAACACCCGCAGAATAGACCTGTGCTAAGCGCTCTAATGCAGCGCGCTTGGCGTCCGTTCGGATGCGGCTGTAAATCACTAAGTCGGGCGTTTGGTTCTCAGCCATGTTCGTAATGCAGGAGATTCTGAGGTCGTGGAATCGGCACTTTACGCCCGCGAGCCTCAGAGCGTGCCGCCACGCTGTTCGCCAGCCCTTTGCTGGGCGCGTCGGGTCAACCTGCCGATTTTCGCACCAAGGGAAGACATAGTGATCCGACGCGGCGTGAGGAAAGCGTCCCGCCCAGGTCACAAGTGCGGCGAAAGCGATTGAGTTAAGGGGAATCAGGGGTCGGGCGCAAGCAGCCGCGAGAATCCACGAGACTTCTGTTTCCTAACCGGAATTTACTTCTGGCTCAGCAGATAAAGGTCGGCGTGGCCGCTGGGGCGGGCGTAGACGATGGTAGAAAGGTCGGGAGAAAAGTCGTATGCATTACCGCCATATTGGAGCGGGAATGCAAAAGGCAGCTTTAGCGCAATCTGAGGCTTTCCGATTAGCGTGCCATCTCGCCAAACCTGACGGTAGATTGTGACTCTTCCTTCCGATTGAACAGCATACGAGAAGGACTTGCTGTCGGGAGCAAATCGAGCTCCAAAAGTTACGACCCCAGGCAGCAACGAAATACACTTATGATCGGCTGTAGAGAACTCGTAGATTCCTGTCCTATCTCCCGCAGCCATCAAGTTGAGTAGATATTGACCATCAGGCGAGACATCGAATGCCTCCCCGCAGCCCTCGACGAATTTTTCCAGGTTCGATCCGTCCACATTTTCTTTCCAAATTATCCACCCCGCGCCGCTCAGACTATTCAAGTAAACGGATTTCTGGTCAGCGCTCCACAGAATATTTTGGATCACCAGCCCTATCCCGGTTAGCTCGTGGGGCCGCCCGCTATCCGCAGCGACGATGTACGGCTTGTCTGGCTGTCCGGCTGCTTGTTCCTCCATAAAAGTGAGATGGAGATTGTCCGGCGCCCAAGTCCCTGTGCCTAGCGAACCGGATGTGGTCGTGGCGACTTTCAACTTCTGGCTTCCATCAATGTTCGACACCCAGACCTCACCTCTCTCCTGGTCAGGAACTGTGATGTACATCAGGCGTTTCCCGTTACCGGAAATTGCCGGCTGCGTCGCATCCTCAACGATGTTCGTCGATTCTTTCGTCCGGGTGTTGTAGGCGGTCAGGAGTCCGGAGGACTTGCCATTCACGAAATAAATCCCTTTTCCGCCGGGGTCGAGCATGGGCGAAAAATCCGGCCCGGCCCCGAATGTAATTTGAGCAAGCGACTTGTCCTTTAAATTGTATTTCCAGATGTTGGTCAGCCCGTTTACGGCCCGGCTCAGCAGCACGGTCTTCCCGGGCTCCGCCCAAACGGCGTCCAATGGATTCGCTGACACCTCGCCCAACTCAACCGCCGTTCGCGTCTGCGAATTCACATCGTAGGCCCTGAAATCTTGCATATTGGATTGCGGATTTGCGAGGAAGACCAGCAGATGGCCTCCCTCAGGAAAAGGAAGGATCCGCCTGGGACGAAGGCCGGGTGCATCGAAATGATACACCTGTTCCTCTCCCAATCCGGACTTGTCAGAACGAAATATGTCCCCCAGCTTTGAGTAATAGAGCCAACGGCCATCTGGAGAAGGCGTTAGCTGAAAGCCGAGTGCCAACCGATTCGGGTTGCCTCCAAGCGTAGGTACTACCCAAACATCGTTGGTGCCGGGCTCTGTGTGGTAATAGATTTCAGTCCCGTCGGTGGAGAAGCTATTCACAACTTTATCGCCACTGTCGCTGGTAAGCTGAAGCGGTT
>DATFSH010000030.1:0-135655 GCA_035262725.1 Candidatus Acidiferrales bacterium
CCTTCTGCATGTTGTAAAACGCCATCGAATTTCCGCCGCCGTTATCGTCCACTTCGTTGGCCACTGGAAAGCTGAACGGATCCACCTCGCTCGTATACGTGGTGATCACAAAAGGGTACAAATCGCTCAGGCAGCCCGAAGGATTCTGCGGCGTGGCATTGCTGATATTGCAGTCGGACTGTTGCCACATCTCGAACAGCCGGTGCGTGGAGTCACCGGTGTAGGAATCGTACGGGAGAGTAGCTCCCTCGAGCGGGAACGGCCCGTTCGGCAGATTGCTGAAGTTCTTGATGCGCGAATCGAAATCCGGGAGCTCCGCAGTTTGTGCCGCCCCCGATGCGCCGGTTGTCAGCAAATGCAGATCGCCCGCTTCGAGCGATGGCTCGATTTCGGCCAGAAGAGTCGTGGAAGTTCCGGCAGGAAACGGTGGCGGCTCGCCAGTCGCGAGGCTGGGCGAGAAATTCAGAGTCGGCTCAGGCAGCGTGCTGTAGGGTGCCTTCTCGGTGCTGTCCAGGCTGATGAAATACTTCGTCTTGAACGGTGCGATAGCCTGAAATTGCGCCGCTTTGCCGAAATTCTTTCCGGGCGTTCCGTCTGCTTTGATGATCTCCTCGGAAAGCAGGTTCTTGATCGAATCCTTGCTTTGTGGAACGTATGTGGCGAACAAATGGTCGAAGGTGCGATTTTCTCCGATGAGTACGATCACGTGCTTGATGGGCGTTTCGGTCTCATGATGGTCTTTCTTGTCGTCGTCTTGGCCGGGGGTACGAGCGGAAACCGGACCCGCTGCGAACGGCGTAAGCGTGACGAAGAGCAGGCTCGCAATCGCGCGCTCTCGCCACGTCCTTCGAACAGACACACGTGCCATGTATTTCCTCCAATGTTGTAGTGAATGGGCAGGGCTGCTGCTAACGCTGCGCGAGAGACTGGCTGAAGGTTGTTACAATTCAATTACGGTACGGTAGAAGAATGATTTTTTTTGACGAGGTTTATCGCGAAACTTTGCGTGGGTCTCGCTCCGCTTTCGAAGTCTCCGAAATGTTGTAACCAAGGCACTTCGTGGTACCAACGTGCAACCTGAAACACCTTCCCGTAGTCAAAGCTTGCTGTACGCTGCATAGGCGATAAAATTGAAATGGTGACCACTACCAACTCTGGTTTGCGCGCAAATCCCTCTCGTCGTCGCCGCGGCCAAGTCTTGCGCGGCTGCTGCCCGCTGCTGCTTTTCTCCCTTTGCATCCCGCTCGGTTTCGTTCCGTCGATGGCGTTCGCCCAATCGCAGCCGCCCGCCGCGCATCAATCGGGCGACGGAAGCGGCGTGGATACTGTCGCGGCGCCCGGCGCAATCAGCGGCCAGATCGCGGATAAGAGCGGCGCTGCCATTGTCGGCGCGCACGTGAGACTTACGCTCGACGGCCAGTCTCCCACACAAGTAGTCGTCGAAGTCGTCGCCGATAGTGATGGCCAGTTCACCTTCTCCAATATTCCTCCCGGCTCGTTTCAGCTCACAGTTTCCTCGCCCGGTTTCGCCACGCAAACGATTCCCGGCACCCTGCACGCAGGCGAAGTGGACGTCGTCCCCATGATCCGCTTGGAGCTCGCCACCGCCGTCACCGAAGTGCACGTGGCGGCTTCTACGGTAGAGGTAGCCGAAGCGCAGATTCAGGAGCAGGAAAAGCAGCGCGTACTCGGCGTCTTCCCGAATTTCTACGTCAGCTACGATCCCAGCGCCGTCGCGCTGCGCCCCCGGCAAAAATTTGAGCTGGCCTGGAAGACCACCATCGATCCCGTAACGTTTGCATTGATCGGCGCGGTGGCTGGTATTCAGCAATCGCAAAATACGTTCGGCGGATACGGCCAGGGCGCACAGGGTTACGCAAAGCGCTACGGCGCCGGTTATGCCGACTACGTCACCAGCACCTTCATCGGCGGCGCCATTCTGCCTTCGCTCTTGAAACAGGATCCGCGCTACTTCTATAAAGGAACGGGCAGCAAGCGCTCGCGGGCTCTTTACGCGATCTCCATGGCCGTCGTCTGCAAGGGTGACAACGGCCGCTGGCAGCCTGCCTATTCCGCGATTCTAGGTAGCCTCATCGCCGCCGGCATCTCCAACGCCTACTACCCCTCGCATGATCGCGGCGCAGCACTCACCTTTGAAAACACAGCTCTCGGCATCGGGACCACCGCTGCCGCCAACTTGTTCCAGGAATTCGTGGTCAAAAAAATCACCCCCAATCTCCCCAAGCACGACCCCGCGAATTCGACCCCCGCCACACCGTAGTTGCTGAACCGCGAGTTCCCGCCCCGAGTTTTCCGCAGCCATGCGTAGTTACGGATTTACAGTCCCCTCGCACCCGCGCTACCATTTCCCGTTTTTATATGATGACGCGCACTTCACTATCGGCCGGAAGCACCCATCGGCACACGGGTGTGGCGCCCACCCGCCACGCCGACACCGCCGGATGGATGGCTAGCTAGAGATCCAACCAGTATCGTCGCCGTCAGCGAACGCGCAGCGTCGAAGAGCCTCTCTTTCGTGCGCTTTTAATTTACGGTTCTGCGATCAAATCTCCTCCCAACCTGCTCCTTTTCAATCACATGCGAATTTCTAATCGGCGGTTAGAGGGGGGGTATGCTAATCACTTCCAGCGCAATGCCCCAGAGCTCGGAATTGCTGTTAGAATGCGCCCCCGTGCGAATCCTTCTGCTCACCATTCTTTTTGTTTCACCCGCCGCCGCTCAATCCTGGACCATCGAAACCACCGGCTGGGATTCGAATCTCCGCGCCGTCTCCGCCACTTACGCCCGCGATCCCGAGCGCCATCCTGCGCCCGTGATCTGGGCCTCAGGTTCGAACGGCCGCACGCTTCGATCCAATGACGGCGGCCAGCACTACACGCGCGGACTCATCAACGCCGTTCGGGCGCATTCGCTCGACCTGCGCGGCATTCAGGCCTTTAATGAAAAGCTGGCTTACGTCATGTCCAGCGGCCCGGGCAACATGTCGCGCATCTACAAGACCCACAACGGCGGCGAAACCTGGAAGCTCGAATTTTCCGGCATCGGCTCGCAATTTTTTCTCGATGCGCTCGCTTGCATCTCCGAAACGGAGTGCTTCGCGCTCAGCGATCCGGTCGACGGGAAATTCGTCCTCATCAGCACCACCGATGGCGAGCACTGGAAAGAACTCCCGCGCGACGCGATGCCCGCCGCGCTTCCCAACGAAGGCGCTTTCGCCGCGAGCAATTCCTGCCTTTTGATTTACGAGAAACGCGAAATCTATTTCGTCACCGGCGGCCCCGCCGCGCGGATGTTTCATTCGCCCGATCTTGGCCGCACCTGGACGGTGACGGAAACGCCCATCGCAAAAGGCAATCCATCCTGGGGCGCGTTCTCGATCGCTCGGCTTGGAAATCTCCTTGTAGTCGTCGGCGGGGATTACAAAGATGATGAGGCCGCAAGACGCACCGCCGCTTACTCGCTCGACCAGGGCACCACCTGGAATCTCGCCACACGATCGCCGGGAGGCTTCCGCTCAGCGGTTGCGTTCCTGAATCGCGACACGCTTCTCACCGTCGGCACGGGCGGCGAGGACATCAGCACCGATCAGGGCGCGCACTGGACGCGGACCGACGACGTCAACCTCAATGCCATTGCTGTACTCGACGGCGCCGCCTGGGCCGTCGGCCCCAACGCCACCATCGTGCACCTGCCCGAGAAAGTGGGCGCAAACGGTGTCGGAACTGTGAAGGATGCGGGACGCGTTGCTCTAATCGGTGGGTGGGGTGGCGTGGGCGAGGGCGAGAACCACGCCGGCGAACAGGAGCGTGTCGAAGAAGTAGTTGATTCCCTCGATTTTCACCTGCGTGCTGGGATCGGCCAGGGTGGAGAACAGGATCGGCCCGTAGATAAAAATTACCAGCAGCACAATCCAGGCGCCGAGATAGGTAGCGGCAAGACGCGTCTTTTTGTTCAGCAGCATGGCCGCTCCGGCGAGTACAAGAATTGCGCCGGTGAGGTAGTTGATGAGCCGGGGGGCGGGAATCCAATCGGGCATTATTTTCTGGAGCGGAAGTCCGGGAACGCCCTGCGGATGCATGAAAAATTCGACGCCATAAAATATCGCGGTGGCGCCAACGACCACGCGGCCCAGGACTAGAAATATGCTTTTGGCGCGTCCCATCGTCTTGCCCGTCGTTGTACCTGTCGATGTGCCCGTCGATGTGACGGCCATCGCGCCCGCCGCGAGCAGCCAGGCGCCGGCGCCGAATGCCGTTTCGCGGACGGCCAGGATCCATCCAAACCTGTCCTTGGGATTTTCGAGAGCGCCGGGGATGTCCATCATCGCCACGAAACAAAACATGGCGATGCCGAACAGCAGCCCGGACCAGCGCACCAGAATCTTCGTGGCAATACTCAAAGACGCGGCGATCAACGCAAACCCGAAGAAATAAGCCCAAAACAGCGGCCAGGGCATGTAGGAGGGCACCATCGTCGCCAGGGCTTTTGCGGCCGCGAGATGCAGCGCCCCGAACACCGCCAAGGGCGCGGCAAAACACAAGTTGCCCAAGGCCACGACCTTGTCGAGGCCGCGAGCGTGCGCGATATCGTCGCGGGCAGCCCACAGCGCGACAAAGAAAATCAGGATGCCAGCCGCGCACATCGCGACCACTGTAGGAGAGGTGTCAAAGAGTGCAGCAAAGATAATCAGTTGCATCTGCATGGCAAGCATACCTTGACCCGCTCCTGGCACACGTCCCCCCGGCTTCAGACTATACAACCAAGAGTAGGTGAGCAGATTTTTCAAAGAGAGCGCGAAGAAGGAGGCACAGAGGGGAGCGCAAGAAAGAGTCTTTGAGCCGGGCTGACTGAAGGTGACCTCTTCTCGACATATCAACCGAAATTAATGGGAAACGGGAGATGCTTGAATTGATTGTGTGGGTGTCGCTAGGGTTTGGCGGTGGCGAGCGCGACGGTAATTGCCATTGATGAGGTGCGGCATCCGCAGGGGATGTGGGTGATGAATATTGTCTGGCCGCTGAGGGAGTTGCACTTGAGCTTCGCGGGAAGAGGGAGGGGGGCTTGTAGGGAAATGGGCGGTGGTGAAGAAAATTTGAGGTATGTGGGTTTTGGGGTGGTGGCGGTGGTGGTGTTGGCGGTGGCGTCGGCGTTGATTTACCGGAAATATTTGCAGCATGAAACTGGGGAGCAGCGGGCGATTCGGTCGGCGCAGGGGATTGAGAGCCTGGAGGCGGTGTCGATTGGGGGGATCCGGCAGTGGGTAGAGGTGTGCGGGGAGAATGTGGAGAATCCGATTCTGCTTTTTATTCATGGCGGGCCGGGGATCGGATTCATTCCCATGGGAGCGAGATTTCAGGGGCCTTGGGAAAAGACGTTTACGGTGGTGCAGTGGGACCAGCGCGGGGCGGGGAATCGACGACCGGGAGCTGCAGCGGCGGACGATGAACGTGGCGCAGATGGAGCAGGACGCGTTGGATGTGGCGAATTTTGGCAGCGGTTTCATCGCGACAAGATTTTCGTGGTGGGGCATTCGTAGGGAAGCTTTGGGGGCTCGAGCTGGCGCACGAGCATCCCGAGGTGGTGTACGCGTATGTGGAGACGGGACAAGTGGTGGACATGCAGAAGAATGAAGCAACGGCCTATCGCGACGCGGTGGAAGCGGCGCGCCGAGCGAATAACCAGGAAGCTTTGAAGGACCTTGAACCGCTCGCGCCTTATCCGGGGCCGAGCATGAACATGCAGAAAGTGGGCACGGTACATGGCTGGGCGAGCCGGTTGCTGGGGCCAGGGGCGGGAAGCTACGGGACTTCACGGACGTGCCAACGCTGCTGACGGCCGTGGTATCGGTGCCGGAATATTTGCTGGGCGATGACGTGGGGTTTATTCGCGGGATGAATTCGTCGGCAGAAATTCTGCTGCCGCAGATCATGCAGGTGGAACTGTCGAAGCTGGGGACGAAGTTCGAGGTGCCGGTGCTGTTCTTGGAGGGGAGGCATGATCCGTTTTGCAGGCCGGAGCCGGTGGAGGAGTACGAGCAGGCGATTGAGGGGCCGCGGAAGGAGATGGTGTGATTCGAGGAGGCCGGGCACTTTCCGTTTTTCGAGAAGCCGGAGGAGTTTACCCAGATGCTAAAGGAGAAGGTGCGGCCGCTGGCGCCGTAATTTTAGTGACGCGCGTGCTATTGTAACGTGCGGCTGGCGCGGAAATTCAGGCCACGAGAAGGATAGCGATGAAATTCCAGGGATTCGATTTTCGGGTAGGGGTTGCGGTTGTGTTGGGAGCCGCGCTGGGGTTTGCGGTGATGTGCGGAAGTGCGCGAGCGCAGTCGAGCGCTAAGGATGACACTCGGGTGAACGACATGGCGGCGCAGTGGAAGGCGCCGGATGTAAAGTTCGATTACGTGAAGCGCGTCGAGATGATACCGATGCGCGACCGAGTCAAACTGTACACGGTGATCGTGGTGCCGAAGGGCGCGTCGCACGCGCCAATGATTTTGACGCGCACACCGTACAACGCGGCCGGGCGGGCGCAGCGGCCGCACAATGCGGATTCGCCGTACATGGTGGACGAGTTGCCGCAGGGCGATGAGGTGTTCGTGAAGGCGGGGTACATTCGCGTGTTTCAGGACGTGCGCGGCAAGTATGGCTCAGAGGGAAATTACTTGATGACGCCGCCGCCGGTGGGCCTGTTGAATACGACTGGGACGGACGACACGACCGACGCGTACGACACGATTGACTGGCTGGTGAAAAACGTGCTGGAGTCAAATGGCAGAGTGGGGATGCTCGGCTCCTCATATGAAGGATTCACGGTGGTGATGGCGCTGATTCATCCGCATGCGGCGCTGAAGGTGGCTGCGCCGGAAAGTCCGATGGTGGACGGATGGATGGGCGATGACTGGTTTCACTACGGGGCGTTCCGGCAAAACAATCTCGATTACATGACACTCCAGACGACGAAACGCGGAGAAGGCCAGCCGATTCCGCGCATGACTAACGACGATTACACGAACCACCTGGCGCTCGGATCGGCGGGAGATTTCGGCGCCTATGGCGGATGCGATCAGCTTCCCTTCTGTAAGCTGATGGAGGCGCATCCGGCGTATGACGCGTTCTGGCAAGGGCAGGCGCTGGACAAGATCATGGCGAAGACGCCGCTGACAGTGCCGGTGATGTGGGAGCAGGGGCTCTGGGATCAGGAAGATATGTACGGCGGAATTCATGCATGGGCGGCGATGGAGCCGCAGGATAAGTTGAACGACAAGAATTTTCTGGTGATGGGCCCGTGGCGGCATAGCGGGGCGAACTACAACGGGTCGTCGCTGGGGCCGCTGATGTGGGACGGCGATACGGGGCTGCAATGGCGGCTGGACGTGCTGCTGCCATTTTTCAATCAGTATCTGGTTCCAGGCGCGCCGAAGGCGGATACGCCGCCTGTGTGGATTTACAACACAGGGGAAAATCATTGGGACAGATTCAAGTCATGGCCGCTCGCTTGCGAGGAGGGCTGCGCGAATAAATCGAAGCCGCTTTATTTGCGAGCCAGTGGGGAATTATCGTTTGACGCGCCGGGGGCCGGTGGCACGCAGGGACCGGGAGTGGCTGGTCGCGAGTTCGACGAATATGTTTCCGATCCGGCGAATCCGGTGCCGTACCGGATGCGACCGGTGGTGCCGGAAGACGGCGACGCGTGGCGGCACTGGCTCGTGGACGATCAGCGATTCGTGGACGGGCGCACGGACGTGTTGACGTACGAGACTCCGGTGCTGACGGCGCCATTGCGCGTGAGCGGCGCGCCGGTGGTGAATCTGTACGCGTCAACGAGCGGCACCGACAGCGATTGGGCGGTGAAGTTGATTGACGTGTATCCCGGAACGGTGGGCCCGCAACCGGCGATGGGCGGCTACGAGCTGGCGATTTCGCTCGACATTTTCCGCGGGCGGTATCGCTGGAGCTTCGAGCATCCGGAGGCAATCGTGTCGGATAAGCCGTTGCTTTATCAATTTGCGCTGCCCACGGTGAATCATGTGTTTCTGCCGGGGCATCGCGTGATGGTACAGGTGCAGTCGACCCTGTTTCCGTTGTACGACCGGAACCCGCAGAAATTCGTGCCAAATATTTTCCACGCGAAGGGCGAGGATTATCAGAAGGCGACGCAGCGCGTGTGGCACGCGCCGGGCACGGCAAGTTTCATCAGCTTGCCGGTGGTGCCGTCGAAAGGAGCCGGTGACGATGGGCGGTAGCGAGTGATGTGAACGAGTTGGTGCGTTGGCGCAGGCCACGAAGTGGAAAGGGGCAGAGACCCTTCAGACTTCAGGGCAAGCAAGAGTGTCTGTGCCACTTAGCGGCGACGGCCGCCGCCACCGCCACTGGATGATCCGGCGCCGCCGCCGAAGCGACCGCCACCTCCGCCTCCGCCACCGAATCTTCCTCCGCCGCCGCTGCGATTTTGCTGATCGAGTTGGTTGCCGCGGGCGCGGGAGTTCGCGTCGTTGTTGAGTTGATTGCCGAGATTCGAGTTGCCGGAGTTGCCGGCTTCGCCTTCGCCATTGCGGCCCTGGCGATTGTTCGCTTCGGGAGTTTGCTGCGTCTGGTTCAGGTTGCCGCCAGCGGCTCCGTTGTTGGCGTTGCTGCCGCGCGAATTGGCGCCGGGTTGCTGGGTGCCGCTTGAGCCGGATTGGTTCTTGTTCGTGGCGCCACTTAGATTATTGTTGCTGTTGTTGGCGTTCTTGTTGGTGGCGCCGCTTAGATTCTGGTTGTTGCTGTTCTTCGTTTGCTGGATGCCGGTGGAGGGATCGACCGGTTGCCAGCCACCATCGCTCCACTTGCTCCAATCACCATTGGAATCTTTTTTGTAGACGTTGCCATCGGCGCCTGCGTAGACGTTATTGTTGTTCGCGTCTTTTGCGACGAAGCCGCTGTTGCCGTTCTTGGTGTTGAAGCCCGCGCCTTCGCTGCCCTTCGAGGTTTGAAATCCGGCGACAGTGCCGTTCGCGTTGGAGTAGTGGCCTGCCTGGGCCCAGTTGTTGCCGTTCTGCACGACGGTGTTGCCCCACTGCGCGTACTGATTGTGTCCCTGTGAGGTGGCCGCGTACGTGCCGGTCCATGGATTATAGGTTTGCGCGTAGGTGTGGCCGCCGTAGGCGTTCTGGTAGGTGACGGCGCGGCCGTAGTTTCCCGTGGTGGGGTTGTACCATGCGGCGGTGCCGGCGGAAGCATAAGGACCATAGACGGTGTGCGCGACGCCATACGTGCCGGTGTAGGGATTGTAAAAGCTCGCGGCTCCGTAGGTGTAAGGATACGGATAGTAGATCGGGTAGCGCGGGCCGTAATAAATGTAAGGTGGGTAGTAATAGCCGGTGCCGTAGACGACGCAGGCGCCGACGGCCATGCCCAGGACGAAGACGCCCAGGTAGCCGCTGGTGTAGCTGGTTTGCACGGTGGTTGGTGTGGGATTGGAGACGACGACATAGGTGACGTTGTAGACGGGCGAGGCGGGCGGAATCGTGTATATGACGGCGGGAATCGTGTCGGCCGTTTTCCACGGGCCGCTGGGAGAAACGGAAACGAACCAGATGGCCTGGTAGCAGAGGTAGTAGGCGTTGCCAACGCGAATCACTTTGTTCTGCGTGTTCACGGCGTAGTACATCGTGGTGCCTTCGATGGCGACGAATTGCGGCTCGCCTGCGTAGATGACTTTCACGCTGGATTCGGCGGCGGCGCGGTTCACGACGGCTGTCGTGGGAACTTGCGCGAGGAGCACGGCGTCACTTGCTTCCTGCGTTCCGGGAACGGCGACGAGAGCATTCGAGTAAGGCTTGCCGGGTGAGATTCGCGCAAAGTCGGCGGGTAGATCGTTGCCGGCGTAAACCCAGGGCGCGTTGATATTTCCGGCGCGGAACCAGCGGCCGGAAAGCAGCGCGTAGATCTGATTATCCGGCTTGTGGAGAAATACCTGGTCTTCGGTGTTGGTGGCGTAGGAGAGGCTGGTGCCGGGAATCGGCGACCAGACGGGAGCGCCGCGAAAGACGATGAGTTCGGAGGGCTTAGCGGTGAAAAAGACTTTGGGAGCGGCACCGGCGGCAGGCGGCGGCACGACTTTTTTCACGCCGCTCCAATTCTGATCGGCGGGAAGGTTCGACAAGTCCGCGGGAAGTTTCATGGTGCCGGTCCAAGGACCTTCGACATCTTTCGACTTCAGCCAGCTTTTGCCGCTTAGCAGGTAATAATCTGAACCGTCGTAGAAAAGATCCCAGTTTGTGTTGACGACATATTGCAGCTTGAGTCCCTGAATGGGCGCGAGGATGGGCTTGCCGTCAACCATCAGAACGATGGCAGGGCTGGTGCTGGCGAAAATGGAAGGGACTTGCGTGCTGAGCGCAGCGGAGGGCGCAGGCGAATTCACCTTTTCGAGGCTGGCGATCATGTGGTTGAGCGAAGTGTTGAAGGTGATCGTGGGATAGACGTGGCTGATTTTTTCCTGCACGGCGGCTTGTTGGGCGGGCTCGAGGGATGGGAAGCGAGAGCTGATGACGTGAATATCGCTGACGTAGACGGAGCGGGTGGCGACGTCGGCTTGCGTTTCCGCGCTCCAGGAAATTACACCGAGAAACTGTTTTCCGTCTTTCGGCGTAATCGCGACGGCCGTATCGGCGGTGAGGTTGCGGTATTTTTCCCAGGATTTGAGCTGAGGCTGATAGACGGTGATCTGTGTGCCGTCCTTTTCGAACGTTTTCGGCCAGGCGGTGCCGAGAGGCGCGGAGGCTTCCGCAGCCGCGGCCGCGGGAAGGACGGAGGCAGCGTGGACGACGCCAGCGCCTGGAAGGGGCGCGATGGGAATCGTTCCCAGCAAGAGGCAGGTAATAGTCACAAAGACCAAAACCGCTTTCATGATTCGCATTTCATTTCCTCGCGGATAATTTTTTCGAGTTGCTGGGCGCGATGGGACGCGCGGAATCCTGCGCGTGCTTGTCGCTGGCCCATAATGTTGGATTGAATCGGCGGCATTCTACATCAAATGGCCAGCGGGTTAGGAGAATAGTGCCGGAGCGGGAGAGTGCAGCCCTCTGATTGCGCAGCGCACGAATGCAGGGGTGTTTGCCAGCTCTCTGAGTGGGCGAGCTGTGCCGGCGGTCGTTCGGGCACGGCGTGCCGTGCTCCTACTGAAGAAGCGAAATGGGTCGCGAGGTAGATGACAACTTACAGAGGCGTGTAGTAGCGGGCGCCAGCGCAGGAGCGGCAGAGGGTGCGGCCGTTGGCGGTGACTTCGCGTTTGAAATTGATGCCTTCGCCGCACTCGGCGCAGACGACACGCAGGCCTTTGAAGCCGGGGAGATCTTCGGAGGGGACTTCGACGCGAACCCACTGCTTGTCGAATAACTGCTCGTCCGGAATGACGCGATAGGCTTGCTGTTGTCCTTTTTCTTTTTCGAGAGCGGGGAACATTTCATTGGCGCGTTTTTTGGAATCTTCGCGGGCGACGATGCGGATGGCGCGGCCGGTTTCGAGGTCGACGAAGGTGGCGGCGACTTTTCCCCAGTCGAGGAATTTGAGAGCGCGCTTGCCGAGACGGCAATTGGCGACGAGCGCGACGGCGTCCGTCATGCAGCGATCGATTTCGACGTAAGTGACGATGCGCTTGCGCTCGCGGATGGGATCTTCGATGCCGAGTTCGCGAAGGCCGAGCATGGCGAGGCGGACGCCGAGGACCTGTCCGGCGCAGATGTGGCCGTGGGCGACGGTGGCGTCTTGGAGGTATTGGTCGAGGGTTTTCATGGGCGGCGGAGGATTGATTATAGACGAAAGGCGCACAGACAGGAGCGTCTGTGCCGGTGGGGGCTGGATGTTACCGCGTACGGCACGCACGAGTTTTCTTGTACGCTACGCTGGAAGAGAGATCCTTCGACTGCGCCGCGCGCTCGCCGGATTGCGGTGGGAAAATTCTGGCGCGCAGCTCCGCTCAGGAGGACAGGTAAGAGCGAAGGCGGCGGGCGAGGAAGAGAGATCCTTCAGGGCGGGCATCCTGATCGGATGCCTTCAGGATGACAGGGTGCGACAGCTAGCCAAGTGAAGCAGCTTGGGTGGCGCTACTTGGAGCGGAGGCGGTGTGGCGGCGGTGGAGCAGAAATGCCCCGACGGTGACTGCGATCGCTAAGGCCAGGAGTGAGCCGTCGCGGAGAAGCGTCATGGGTCCCAGGCGTTCGCCTGGGCCGAAGCAGCCGCAATTTATTTCGAGGCCGAGAAAATAGGAGCGGACCATTACAGCGAAGAACACTGTGAGAAGCAGAGTGGTGACCAGAGCTGCGTAGCGAAGAGCGATGCCGCTCAGGAGCCAGAGGCCGACGAAAAGTTCGAAGGGCGGGAGGAAGTGGGCGGCGGGGCTGACGATCGCGGGCGGGAGGAGTTGGTAGGAATCGACCTGCATGGCGAACATGGAGAGAGAGACGCGCATCGAGCCCATGGACCAAGGGACCGCCGCTTGTGGTTTTAGTTTTGCGTAAGCGGCGACGATAAAGATTGCGGCGAGCGCGATGCGGCCGATGGTTAGGAGGATTTTCGCAGTGGTTTGTCGCGACGTGTCAGTCATGTCTGGTCGGAAGGCGTCTCAATTTTGATGCGCCGGAAACTTCAGGGGCTAAAGCCCCTGCTCCTCGTATTGGTTTATTTCGCCGCTGAAGGGGCGACCCACAAAAAGCAGCACTCAGCGGCTAAAAGCCGCATCGCCTTCGAAAGGTTCTCGGCACGGCTGACGCAAACCAGAACTCAAAGACGTAACCCGTTTCTCGACGTGCGCCCTGAGCTACTGCGACATGAGCGAATCGAGATATTGCTTCATGATGGGCCAGGTAAAGATCCCGGACATGGGCGGGTAGCGCTGGCCTTTATATGTAATGACGATGGTCGGCGTGGAATTGACCGGGACCTGCCTTCCCAAAGATTGATCTTGCTGAATGAAGGAGTCGAGCTCGCAGGCGTGGCCGGCCGCTGCGCCGCCAGTATTGCCGGGAGTTTGCGTCAGGCAGCCTGTGACCAATTTTTGCACGCGCTTAAAGTCAATTGGGCCCAGGGCTGTCGAGATGTACTGCTCCATGCTTCCATCTTTCGTCCATTTGTCCTGATTGTCGAAGAGGGCGGCGTCGACGGTTTCAAATCTGCCGATGCGAGCGGCGGCATTGGCCCAACGCGCGGCGTCCATTGAGTACGGGTGCATGGGCAGAGGAAAATCGCGATGAACGAGGTAGACCTTTCCGTTGGCTACATAGTCGTTGATCATGTAGCGCAGGGTATTTTCGAAGAACGAGCGGCAAGCGGGACACTGATAGTCGCTGAAAACCTCCATGGTGATGGGCGCAGACTTGGTCCCGATGGTTTTGATGGGCGCCGGGAGGGTTTCGGCAGCGGCCGGCTTTGCGTGCGGTTTCGCGCTGACGGTCTTGGTTTGCGCGCGACTCGCGAGGGGGAAAATCAGCAATAGTGCGATCAGTGGCAGTGCGTGCGATCGAGCCCACCGCCTTGGATGAATTCGAAAATTCAACTTAGCCTCCTCGCGTTACCCGCGTTTAACGCCAATTGCTTCAGAATTAGATTTGAATCTCCATTGTAGACCGAATTAGTGCGCCTTTGAACTGAGCGGTGTGCTCGCGGTGCCCAGGTGCAAAGTGGGTGGTTAATTGACTGGCAATAGGATGCAGAGCGCGCAGGGTTGGTTCGATTTGGAATTGACGCCCTAGGGCGCAAAGGCGCACAGACAAGAGTGTCTGTGCCACTGAACGCAAACCAAAGCTGGCGGCATTGAGGTGAATGGCCAAGGCCGCGCATGGCGCGTTAGAGCAAGGCGGCGGTGCCCCGAAGAGCTGCTCGTTCTATTGGAGAGCTATTTTGCCTATTAGGATTCTAAGGCTATTAGATGCAGTAGAATACTGACGCATAGATAATTTGACAATATAACACTCAACGTGTATTATGTGGCCTGCTTTGGCTGGCACGGTTGCAGATTGAGGCGAGCGGAAAGCACTAGGAGCGATTTTATGAGCAAGATTATAGGTATTGACCTGGGTACGACCAACTCGGTGGTGGCCGTGATGCAGGGAGGCGAACCAACCGTCATCCCGAACCAGGAAGGGGCGCGGACGACCCCCTCAGTGGTAGCGATTACGAAAAGCGGAGAGCGCCTGGTGGGCCAGGTGGCCAAGCGGCAGGCGATCACGAACCCTGAGAACACCGTTTATTCGATCAAGCGGTTCATGGGCCGGCGCTTTGATGAAGTGACCGAAGAAGCGAAGCGTGTGCCGTACAAAGTGGTGAAAGGGCCGAACGACGACGTGCGCATCGATATTTCCGGGAAGGTGTACACCCCGCCCGAAATCTCGGCGATGATTCTTCAGAAGCTGAAGACAGCGGCAGAGGATTTTCTCGGCGAGAAGGTGACGAAGGTGGTGATCACCGTTCCGGCGTATTTCAACGACAGCCAGCGGCAAGCGACGAAACAGGCCGGCGAGATTGCGGGCATGGAAGTGGCGCGGATCATCAACGAGCCAACGGCGGCTGCGCTTGCATACGGCTTGGACAAGAAGAAGGACGAGACGATCGCCGTGTATGACTTGGGCGGCGGAACGTTCGACATTTCGATTCTCGAAGTGGGCGAAGGCGTGGTGGAAGTGAAGTCGACAAACGGCGATACGCACCTGGGCGGCGACGATATCGACCAGCGCATCGTGGATTGGATTGTTTCTGAGTTTAAGAAGGAGCAGGGCATTGACCTAGGCAAGGATCGCATGGCGATCCAGCGGCTGAAGGAAGCGGCGGAGAAAGCCAAGATCGAACTGTCGCAGGTGATGGAGACGGAGATTAATTTGCCGTTCGTCACCGCGAATGAATCCGGGCCAAAGCACCTGCAATTGAAACTGACCCGCGCAAAGCTCGAGCAATTGATGGAAGACCTGCTCCAGCGGACGGTTGGTCCGGTGAAGCAGGCTCTGAGCGATGCAGGAATCACGGCGGACAAGATCGACGAGGTGGTGCTCGTGGGCGGTTCGACGCGAATTCCGCGCGTGGTGGACATCGTCAAGAACCTCTTCAACGGGAAAGAGCCGCACAAGGGCGTGAACCCGGATGAAGTGGTGGCCGTAGGCGCGGCAATTCAAGGCGGCGTGCTGGCGGGCGAGGTGAAGGACATCCTGTTGCTCGACGTGACGCCGCTTTCGCTGGGCGTTGAAACGCTCGGCGGCGTGATGACCACTTTGATTCCGCGAAACACGACGATTCCCACGCGCAAGTCGGAAGTATTTTCGACGGCAGCGGATAACCAGACGTCGGTGGAAATCCACGTACTGCAGGGCGAACGCCCGGTGGCGAGCGGCAACCGGTCGCTGGGGAAATTCCATCTGATCGGAATTCCGCCGGCGCCGCGCGGCGTGCCGCAGGTGGAAGTGACGTTTGACATTGATGCGAACGGCATCTTGAACGTCTCGGCCAAGGATATGGCCACGAACAAGGAGCAGAAGATCACGATCACCGCTTCGACCGGATTGAGCAAGGAAGAGGCGGAACGCATGAAGAAGGAAGCGGATGCGCATGCGACGGAGGACAAGGCGCGGCTTTCGGAAGTGGAGGCGCGGAACCGGCTGGATAGCCTTGTCTACCAGACCGAGAAACTGGTGAAGGAGAACCGCGACAAGTTAGCCGAGGCGGATGCGAAGTCGGCGGAGGAAGCCATCGAAGAGGCGCGACGAGCGTTGAACGAAGGCGGACTCGACCGGTTGAACGGAGCCGCGGAAAAGCTGACCAAGGTTTCGCACACGATTGCGGAGACGATGTACAAGGCGCAGCAAGCGGCGGGAAGCGCGGCCGGCGCGGGTGCCGGGGCTCCGGGTGCGGGTCAAGGTCAAGGCGGGAGCGGCGGACCGAGCGGATCCTCGGGCAGCGGACAAGGCGATGTGGTGGACGCCGAGTTCGTAGACGTGGACGACTCGAAGAAGCCGAACTAACAGCGGGCTCTTCGCGGCGGTTGAAGTTGAGAAGAGACAACTGAACGAAGTAATCGGGGCGGGAGCTGGCGCGAGCAAGCCCCGCCCGTTTTGCTGTGCGGGCGTTAATAGAGCGGCATTTTTAGGAGAGCACGTTGACGACGAGCGGGATTCGGCGGGCCAGTGCGCCGCAGGCGGTGACGAAGGTTCGCGATAATTATTTTCTGATTCAGGTGTCAATTACCGAGACGCCGAGTGCGGACTGGCGGCGGCTTTTTTACGACGCGCAGGGGCAGGATGTGCCGCCGGATTTTGTGCCGCGTTCGATTGAGATCACCGGAACGTTTTTGAGGTTCAAGGCGGACCCCGCCACAGTGAAAGAGAAGATTGCGATTCTGGATCGCTGGATTGGGAAGGCGAGCCAGAAAGAAGGGGCGATGGCGGGACGTACAGAAGTACAGCGCCAAAAGCAGGAAGAGGCCGCGCGTGAGGCGCAGGAATTGGCTGAATGGAACGCGCGCTGGGCGAAACTTTAGGGATCAGCAAGAGTCAGAATGGCTACGACTACCAAGCAAGACTATTACGAACTGCTGGGCGTGCCGCGCAAGGCTTCGGTGAAAGAAATTCGCGGGGCGTATCGCAAGCTCGCGCGCAAATATCATCCCGATCTGAATCCGGGCGACAAGTCGGCGGAAGAAAAATTCAAGCAGATACAGGAAGCGTACGACGTTCTGTCGGACACGAAGAAACGGCAGATGTACGACCAGTTTGGATTCAACGTGCCGGGGCAGGGAGGAGTGCCGCCACAAGGAGCAGGTTACGGCGGAGCGCCTGAAGATATTCATTTTGATTTCGGCGGATTTGATTTTGGCGGAGGCGCGAGTGGAGCGGGGACGGGCGGTGGAGGAACGAGTTTCCGCGATTTGTTCAGCCAATTCTTCCGCAGCCAGAATGCCGCGCAGCAGGCAGCTGAGGAAGAGCCGGGCACCGATCTGGAATATCAGATCGACATTAGCTTTGCCGAGGCGATGCGCGGGACGGTGAAGAAGTTGAGTTTCACCCGACTGGATGTGTGCAATGTGTGTCACGGAAGCGGCGTGGAGCCGGGCGAGGCGAAGATTTGTCCCATATGCGGCGGGACGGGGCATGTGACGCAGACGAGCGGAAAGATGCGTTTTCAGGTGAATTGTTCGCGATGCGGCGGGACAGGCCGGTTGCACACGATTTGCAAGAATTGCGGCGGCGAAGGGCGCGTGCCGAAGATGGAGACGCTGGACGTGCGGATTCCGCCGGGCGCGCATACCGGTTCACGCGTGCGCGTGGCCGGGTATGGAAATGCCGGGACGAATGGCGGGCCTCCGGGCGATCTTTACATCATCACGCGCGTGCAGCCACATCCGTTTTTTGACCGGCGCGGAGACGATTTGTATACGGCGGTGCCGGTGACGGTGACGGAAGCGTCGCTGGGAGCGAAGGTTGAAGTGCCGACGATTGACGGGCGGTCGCAGGTGCGAATTCCACCGGGAACGAACAGCGGGAAGAAATTGCGGTTGCGCGAGAAGGGCGCGCCGTCGTCGCGTCAACCCGGAAAGCGCGGCGATCAGATTATTGAAGTGCAGGTGGTGGTGCCTAAGCCGGAGGATGAGAGGGTGCGGAATCTCTTGAAGGAGTTGAGCAGGATCGACCCTGAGGATCCGCGCAAGGAATTGTTTGCAAAGGCGGCTGTGTAACGAATCGGAATTGCAAGAGCAAGGAGCAGTGAAATGGCAGGGCGGCCGAGGAAGAGAGCGAAAGCAGGTTACATGATCAGCGCGGTGGCGGAGTTGTACCGGTTGCACCCGCAGACGCTGCGGCTCTATGAGCGGGTGGGGTTGCTGAAGCCGTCGCGTTCGCAGGGAAATACGCGGCTTTACACCGATGGCGATCTGGAGAGGCTGGAAGTGATTTTGAATTTGACGCGCGAACTGGGCGTGAACCTGGCGGGCATTGAGATCATTTTGAATATGCGCGATAAGATGGGCGAAATGCAGGCGCAGATGGAAGCGTTCATACAGTTTGTGCGCGGCGAGATGGCGCGGGGATTTGCAGCGGCGGATGAACGGAAAATTCGCAATGCGATCGTGCGGTTGGCGCCGCGTCCGGCGATCAAAGTGGAGAAGTAGCGATCGGACGGCATCCCGGGAAGTTCATCCCCCGTTTCTTTCCACAGAATTGATTTCTTCCACAGGGGCGAGTGTGCTTGCGCGAGGCGTACGCGGCGCATATTCTTCTTAGCGATGGCACGAGTGGATTGTCCTGACTGTCAGGGAAGCGGCTGGAAGGTTGTGGAGCGGACGGCGCCGGGAGCGCAGCCTGTGGCGCCGGATCAGCCGGGTTCCGGCGCTGCTGAGCCGAAAATGGTGTGGGCCGTTCCTTGTGATTGCACGAAGAGCGAACAGCCTGACCGGGCGCTGGCGCGTGCGCGCATTCCGGAACGTTACCGGCACTGCGATTTCGAAAACTTCGAGACTGACAATGAAATCGAAAATGTAGCGCGCGAGCAGCTGCAGGTGTGGAATCGGAGCCTGGCGCAGGCAAAGCTTGTGGTGCAGCGTTTTGCTGAGGAATTTCCGTGTGCCTCCGGCAATGAGAACGGCTTGCTACTGATGGGTCCGTGCGGCGCGGGGAAGACGCATCTGGCGGTATCCGCCCTCAAGCAGATCGTTTCGCGCGGCCACGCAGGAATCTTCTACGACTACCGGGACCTGCTGAAGCAAATCCAGGACAGCTACAACGCTGAAAGCCAATCGACGGAATTAAGCGTGCTCGAACCCGTATTAAGGGCCGAACTTCTCGTGCTCGACGACGTGGGATCGAGCAAGCCATCGCTTTGGGCGCTCGAGACAGTGGGGCATGTGCTCAATACCCGATACAACGAAAAACGCGTGACGGTGATTACGACAAACTATCTGGATACCGATCCGATAGGGGGTGCAGCGCAGCGGGTGGCTGGGATGCGCGGACCGTCGATTGAAGACTCGCTTACCGAGCGAGTGGGGAAACGGATTCGCTCACGGCTGTATGAGATGTGCCGCACCGTAGAAATTTCCGCGCCTGATTACCGCAAGGAGATTCGTAACATAAGCCGCGCCGAGGCCTGAGACGTCACCGAGACAGATATTTAATCATTTGACAGGATCCTAGACTGGAGCACGGGGCAGAGCGAGATGTTTTTGAGTTCGCGTACCCGCGCAGGCATCGAAGATGTCCTAATAAATCATTCATACAATGCTTGGTAGCGGCGTCGTAGGATTTTAGCGTTTTGTTGACAAGCCGCAAACCGGACGCGTATTATCGCTGCGATACAGCGTTTCTGGCGCGGACGCTGTTCCCCTTCATTGCTCGAAACCCAGCTGGGTGAGTCACCGAGGTCAAACTCTCGGCAGGCAATGAACGAATCCGCATGGAGGCCGCTCTCAATGTCACCCGAACACGACAATAATCTTCAACCGACCCTGGAAATGTCAGCGCCTGAATCTACGTCGGACCCGCCGCCAGCCGCGGCGTCCCAGGCCAAGACATCTCAGGGAACCGGCGCTGCCACAGCAGCAGCGCGCGCGCTTGACTCTGCGCCGAGCACTCCAGCGGTCGAAGAAAGTGCGGGGATAAGTGCGTCCGTTGACGGACACGGAGCGGGCGGAACGGCCACACCAGTAAGCGGAACAGATGATAACGCGACCGAATCGGCCGTGAAGCATGAAGGTAACACCGAAACGAAGAGCGCGGCCCAACAGGAGCGAGTTGGGGCAGAGACAGATGAAGTGGAAACCGCGGAGAGTGGCGAGACGATGGACCAGTTGCTCGATCAGTTCCTGACGCCGGAGCCAGCGGTAACGGAAGGCGAGATTTTCGACGGGCGGGTGCTGGCGGTTACTGATGCGGGCGTGATCGTGGATGTGGGTGGCAAGTTTGAAGGATTGGTGCCCGCGCAGGAGTTCGCAGAGTCAGGCTCGGCGATTGAATTTGGGCCGGGGCAGACGATTGAAGTCGAGCGGCTGCACGAATACAAGGATGGTTACGTACTGCTGTCGCATGTGCGGGCGCACCGGCGGCGGGTGTGGGAGCGCATTGAAAAGTCGTACCGGCAACATTCAGACATCAAGGGCAAAGTATCCGAGCGGATTAAGGGCGGCCTGGTAGTCGACATCGGCGTGCGGGCATTCTTGCCAGCTTCGCAGATCGAATTGCGGCCAGTGCACGACCTGGAAGGATGGAAAGACCGCGAAATCGAAGTACGCGTGCTGAAGCTGAATCGCAAACGCGGCAACGTGGTGGTGAGCCGGCGGGCGATTCTCGAAGAGGAGCAGAAAGCGAAGCGCGAAGCTTTGCTGGCGACAATGTCGGACGGCGCGGTGGTCACCGGACGCGTGAAGAATGTAACCGACTACGGAGTGTTCGTTGATTTGGGAGGCATCGATGGCTTACTGCACGTGAGCGATCTGGTGTGGGGCCGCGTGCCGCATCCGTCTTCGGTGGTCCAAGCGGGCGAAGAAATTCAAGTTCAGATCCTGAAATTCGACAAGGAAAAACAGCGCATCTCATTGGGACGGAAGCAATTGCTTCCCGATCCGTGGGCCACGGTGCCCGAGCGTTTTCCAGTGGGGACGCGAGTAAGAGGCAAGATCGTGGGCGTAACGGATTACGGCGCGTTCGTGCAAATCGAGCCGGGCGTAGAAGGGCTTGTGCACGTGAGCGAAATGAGCTGGTCAAAGCGCGCCAAGCACCCATCGAAGATCGTGAAAGTGGGAGACGAGGCGGAAGTTGTGGTGCTCGACGTGAAAACGGATCAGCGGCGGATTTCCCTGGGACTGAAGCAGACGCAAGCCGATCCATGGGAAGCGGCCGCGGAGAAATATCCGGTGGGAACGATGATCAGCGGCCGCGTGCGGAATCTGGCTGATTTTGGCGCGTTCGTCGAAATCGAAGAGGGCATGGAGGGTTTGATCCACATCAGCGATGTAAGCTGGACGGAGCGAATCAAGCACCCCAGTGAAAAGTTCAAGAAGGGTGACACGATACAAGCGAAAGTCCTGAAAGTGGATTCGCAAAATCGCCGGCTCTCGCTGGGAATCAAGCAGGTGAATGACATCTGGGCGAACTGGTTTGGCGAGCACAAAATCGGCGACCTGATCAAGGGAAAAGTGGCGCGAGCTACCGATTTCGGCGCGTTTGTCGAATTGTCCGACGGGATTGAAGCACTTTGCCACGTTTCGGAGATTGAAGCGCGTCGCCCGAAAGGTGATCGCGACAAGGAACGCGAAAAGGGTTCACGCGGCGCTCGCGTGACGGCCGTATTGACGCCTGGCCAGGAATACGAATTCAAAGTTCTGCGGCTCGAGCCCGAACAACACAAGATCAGCCTGAGTTACCGGGCAGCGCAGAAACAGGCGGAGAAGCAGGAGATTGATTCTTTTCGCGCGACAAAGTCGCCGAAATCGTCACCCACGGCGACGATCGGTGACGCGATTCTGGCCAAGCGGCAAGCAAATTAGGTTTGATCCCTGAACACGTTGAAGGCGAGAGTATTAGTCTCTTCCCTGTGGCTGGGTTGCCGTTGTTTTTCCCTAAATGAAATTCGTTTACCTCGACGTAATTTGATGATATGCAAAGGTAAGCGGCGCCCCACCCCGGCTCAGAATAGGCCAGTCGCCCAGAAATATTGAGGAGGAGGCTCGTCCCCATGGCAGAAGCTGCGGGAATCCACGAAAACAAAGAACATACGATGACGAAGGCGGAGCTCGTGGAAGAAGTAACTCGCGTCACGGAGCTACCGCGAAAAGAATCGGAAGCCGTGGTCGAGACGATATTCGACAGCATCATCGCTGCGCTGCAGGCCGACGATAAGATAGAAATCCGAGGCTTCGGAAGTTTTCGAACCCGGCAACGCCGGGGCCGCACAGGGCGAAATCCGAAGACGGGCGCGAAAGTGGAAGTGCCGCCGAAGAAAATTCCTTACTTCAAGCCGAGCAAAGAGCTAAAAGATTACGTGAATCACCCGCGAGCGGCGGGCTCGTCCGAATCCGGCGCGCAGAGCTAAGAAGGATGGATTATCTCTGGACGCCGTGGCGATACCGGTATATCGCCGACACGGGGAAGGATACCGGATGTATTTTTTGCGATGCGCTGGCTGCCAATGATGACGAAAAGAGCCAAATCGTATTCCGCGGCGCGACTTGTTTCGTAATCCTCAATCGTTATCCTTACACCTCCGGCCACGTGATGGTTGTTCCCTATACCCACGTCGCGGATCTTTCGGCGGCAGAGCCTGAGACGCTGGCCGAGATGATGCGAATCGCGCAACGCGTTCAGGTGACCTTGAAGAAAACCTATCATCCCGATGGATTCAATCTGGGGATGAACCTTGGGCGAGCGGCTGGAGCCGGCGCCACGGGACATCTGCACATGCATGTGCTGCCGCGGTGGTCGGGCGACGCAAATTTCATGACGGTGGTCGGCGAGACGCGAGTTGAGCCGGAAGAATTGACTACGACGTATGAAAAACTCCGAAAGGCCCTGAACGGATAACCCATGGAAACCATAGATCGAGAACAGCTGTTGCGATTGTTGAGTGCTTCACGCAAGAAGCTTTTGGAATCAACCGAAGGGCTTACGGAGGAGCAGGCGAAGATGCGTCCGGCGGAGGATCGCTGGACGGTTTTCGAGTGCGTCGAGCATGTGGGACTGGTTGAGGATGTGATGTTCTCGGCCGTGACGACGAAGATGGTGCCGGAAGAGCCGCCTGCCGATCGCAGCCGCGAACAAGAGATCATCCGTCGCGCGACGAATCGCAGTCGAAAAATCGAGGCGCCGGAAACCGTGACGCCGGGCGGAAAATTTGCGACGCTCAAAGAAGCGCTGGAGCACTTTGAGCGAAGCCGGGCGCGCACGATTGAGTACGTGGAGAGCTGCGATAGCGATTTGCGCGCGGTCGCAGCCACTCACCCTGTCCTGGGGAAGGCCACCGGACAGGAATTCATGCTTATCCTCGCGTTACATCCGGCGCGGCACGCTTTGCAGATTCTCGAGCTGCGCGAGGCTCTTGGGCTGGATTAAGCGATCAAATTTCTTTCAAAGACCTGAAGTCAGACCTCAAACACAACGTCAACGTACCCTCGGGCTAAATGCTCCTCGAGTTACTTAACTTGGCATTATCGCGCTGTCAGACAATGCCTGAAGTACCCTTGACGCCCGACGCCGGGCCTCCAATTCTGCCGGCGTTTCCCTTTCTGGGCAACTATATCCCGCCAACCTTTAAGCATGGACTTCAGGTCTGGTGGGCCTTGTTCTGGCCGACGGCCCTGATATCCGCAATTCTAGCTGCGACGACCGAGTTCGGGTTATTGCGAGTCGTTTACGAACACAGGAACTCTACGCCATCAGCTACGCCGTAGCTTTTTTCATCATGGAATACATTCTGCACAAGAATTTTCGCCGCTTTCGCATTGGCCTTGTTTCATGCCGAGGCAAATTCACCTCGCAGGTGACGCCTGCGGCCTTCGCACGGACTGCGCGCGTCTGGTGGACTTATTTATGGCGAACCGTCATGTGGCGGCTCGTTATTTTTTTCGTTGCTTTCTCTCCGATTGCGATGCTACTTGGGCTGTCCACAAGAATGCCGGTGTCCCAAGATGTTGTATGGACGTTGCTGATCATCGCTATCGATGCTGCTGCCGGGCTGTTCGTCATTTGGGCGAATATCCTTGATGAAGACTTTGGCGATTTCCGAGTTTGTGTACTGCCTCTTCGGAACGATCCCGCTGCTTCCGCGTTGCCAGTTGTCACGAGCGCAGCTTCGATACCAGCTGCGACCTCTGCCGCAACAAGGTAGAGAACTAGTTCCTCTGCTGCTTCATTTCTCCTTTCTTATTTGCCCCGCACGGCCTAAAATTTCTTTCTTGTTTTGTGTCAAAGAACGATACTCGAGGACCTAATTTGAACCTGGAACTTACCGACGAGCAGCAGCTCCTGCAGAAGAGCGTACGTGAATTTGCGGAGGCGGAAGTGAAGCCTCTGGCGAAGGAAATCGACGAGACCGGGAGATTTCCGCGCGACACGTTCAAAAAAGCGGCAGAGCTGGGGTTGACGGGCGTAGCGCTGCCTGAGAATTACGGCGGCGCGGAAATGGATCACATCAGCTACACAATCGTGATCGAGGAAATAGCGCGTGTGTGCGCTTCGACGAGCGTGATCCTGTCTGTGCAGAATTCGCTGTATTGCGATCCTATTTATCGCTTCGGGACCGAAGAGCAGAAACAGAAATTCCTGGTGCCTTTTGCGCGCGGTGAAAAGATAGGTTGCTACGCGCTTACCGAGCCGCAAACCGGATCGAATGCCGCGGCGCTTCAGACGAAAGCGGTTCGCAAGGGCGATACTTACGTAATCAACGGCACCAAGGCGTGGATCACGAACGGGGGCGCGGCAGATGCGGCGATTGCGTATGTGAACACGCAGCCGGAGAAGGGCGAGAAGGGAATTACAGCGCTGGTGGTCGAGAAAGGCACGCCGGGATTCAGCGTCGGAAAAGAGGAGAAAAAACTCGGAATTCACGGTACAGCGTGCACCGAACTGGTGTTCAGCGATTGCGTCGTACCGGCGTCGAATCGAATCGGGGAGGAAGGCGAGGGTTACAAAGTGGCGCTCTCGACGCTTGATGGTGGACGCATTGGCATCGCAGCTCAGGCTACGGGCATTGCGCAGGGAGCATTCGAAGCGGCGCTTTCCTACGCGCAGCAGCGGCAGGCGTTTGGCCATCCGATCGCAGATTTTCAGGCGATTCAGTTCATGCTGGCAGACATGGCCACGGAAATTGACGCGGCGCGGCTGCTAGCGCGGCGTGCAGCCTGGAAGCAGGATTCAGGCGCGCGCTTTTCGATGGAAGCGGCGATTGCGAAATTATTCGCGAGCGAAATGTCCACGCGCGTGGCGCATAAAGCGATCCAGATTCACGGAGGCTACGGGTACAGCAGCGAGTATCCCGTGGAGCGTGCGTATCGCGATGCGCGCATCACTGAGATTTACGAGGGGACCAGCGAGATTCAGAGGCTCGTGATTGCCGCATGGGTTTTGAAATCGCACTGAAGGCTGCAACTTTCCCGCACTGCCGCCCGGCAGTGTATTCTTTTCTCGATGCTTGAACTTGATTGCGGCCTGGAATTTGAGCCAGGTCACGACGAGATATTTTTCGCAGCGCTTCCCGCGCGTCCTGGCGTTCTGCTGATTGAAATGCGCGAGACTGGCGCGCAACCCTACCTCGCGCGCACCGCTGATATCCGTCGTGCCGCTGAGCGGCTGCTTCGTGAACCCGAAGCGGCTTCTAAACGGCTGAATCTGCGGAGTGTCGCGGCGGGTGTGCGCTACCGCGTAACCGGTTCGAAACTCGAACAGACATTGACCCTGTACGGGTGTGCTCGCAGTCGATTTCCGAAGCGTTATCGGGACCTGGTGCGTTTGCGGCCACCGGCGATGCTGAAGGTAAATCTGAGTAATGAGTATCCGCGCTGTTATGTGACGCGGCGGATTTCCGGGGATGGCGGATTCTATTTTGGTCCGTTCGCTTCGCGGAAAAGCGCGGAGACGTTTGCAGAGGGATTTCTCGATCTCTTCAAAATAAGGCGCTGCCAGATCAAGATTCGGCGCGACCCGGAATTTCCAGGGTGTATTTATTCGGAGATGAAGATGTGTCTGGCACCTTGTTTCGCGGGTTGCACGAAGGAAGAATACGATGTGGAGACAGGGCGCGTCCTTGCGACGCTTGCGACTTCCGGCGAGGCTCTTACCCATGAGCTTGAGCGCGATCGCGAAGCCGCGAGCGAAGCACTCGATTTTGAGCGTGCTGCTACAGTGCATAAGCGGCTCGAAAAGGCCACGGCGGCTCTGCGCGGGCTTCCTGAAGTCGCGCGACGAATCGATGAGCTTGATGCCGTGATCCTGCAACGAGCTGCGGAAGACAAATCGATCATCGTGTTTCCCGTGCTGGCGGGAATTTTGGCCGAGCCGATATTTCTCCGATTTGGAGAATTGTCGAGCGAACCCAGGTCGGTGGAAGCGATCCTGAAGCAGGGACTCGAGCGACCTGGTGGCACGGATGGTCCCGAATTGAAACACAGCGCGCAACAACCAGAGGACGGCGCTCCTGCGGGTGAACTCCATCGTTCTTCGAGTCGGGATTGGCGTTCGGCATATGGGCTACGGGACTCGCCGGCACATCGTTCCGAGCATCTCTCGATTCTTGCGAGGTGGTTTTACTCCAAGCCCCGAGATGGCGAGATTTTCTTCCGGGAGGATGACTGGCCGTTCCGGCGGATCCTCCGCGCTTGTGGGCGGTTACTTGCGCCTCCGTCATCGAACCCCTCCGCACAATCCTCCGCATAATCGAAACCGGCAGAGCTGCGCGGCGTCGTACAATTGAGTGAGATGGCCCCGCACCCGAAACTAAATCACGCAACAGCAAGGCTCGAAGATACCCGCGGTATTCCTCAGATGCTTCGTGCGTTGCGGCATCGGAATTTCCAGTTTTTTTTCAGCGGCCAATTAATTTCCCTGATCGGCACTTGGATGGACAACATTGCGGAGGCGTGGCTCGTCTACCGGCTGACCGGATCATCCCTGCTGCTAGGGACAGTGGCGTTCGCGGGCCAGATTCCGGTGTTTCTTCTTGCTCCGGTTGGCGGAATGGTGGCCGACCGGTGGAATCGGCAGCGTGTAGTGATCGCCACGCAGGCGAGTTCGATGGTGCTGGCAGGAATTCTAGCGGTTCTGACTTTGACCGGCCGCATTGCTGTGTGGGAGGTGGTGGTGCTTGCGGCGCTGATGGGCGCGGTGAACGCTTTCGACATACCTGCAAGGCAGGCGTTTTTGGTGGACATGGTAGGACGCGACGATCTGATGAATGCGATTGCGCTCAATTCTTCAATGTTCAACGGCGCGCGGGTGATTGGTCCTTCGATCGCGGGGATTCTTGTGGCAAGCATTGGCGAAGGATGGTGCTTCGCGGCAAATTCGATCAGCTACATCGCGGTGATCGTGGGGCTCCTTTTGATGCAGGTGAGCCGCGCTCCGGTTGAAACACTGCGCGTTTCGCCATTTGAGCACATCGTAGAAGGATTTCGCTTCGTGTGGAACACGGGCCCGGTACGGGCGCTGCTGTTGCTATTAGGCCTGGTGAGCCTGGTGGCAATGCCGTACTCGGTGTTGATGCCTATTTTTGCGGCTAGAATCTTGCACGGGAATGCGCGGACGCTCGGCGTTCTGATGGGTGCGACGGGCGTGGGCGCGCTGGGCGGCGCTCTGACTCTAGCATCACGCTCCGGAGTCAAGGGGCTGGGGCGCTGGGTGGCGATCGCCTGCGCCAGTTTTGGCACTTTCCTGATCTTATTTTCGCTTTCGCGCTGGTACCTTCTGTCTGTGGCAATGCTGGTTCCGGTAGGATTCTCGATGATGGTGCAGATGGCATCATCGAATACACTGATTCAAGCGATGGTTCCCGACCGGCTTCGCGGCCGGGCGATGGCAGTGTATTCGATGATGTTCATGGGGATGGCGCCAATCGGCTCATTTTTATCAGGCTGGTCCGCAGATCACATCGGGGCGCAATGGACCCTCGCGATTGGAGGAGTAGTTGCAATTATGGGCGCGGCGTTTTTCGCCCGGAATCTGCCCAGAATTCGCTCGGAAGCGCGGGAGTTGATCATCGCGCAGGGCATGGCCGGCGGTGAACCAGCGCAGGAAGTAACCGCGCGCACTGGACCTTAGAATATTGTAAATTCACGGCAGCACAAGGGAACGAATGTCATCTCCGGCAGCGCACGACGGGCGAATCGCCGGTTCGGCCAGCGCGCAGGGAACGCTTCGCTACGCCGCACGGTTCCAGGGGCGATCTGCGGCTGGGCATTTTCGCGAGATCCCAAGCGGCCGCGTACTTTCGTCCATCGGTATCGGAACTTATCTCGGCGAGCCTGACCCCAAAACAGACAATGGTTACGCGCAAGCCGTCGTGGCAGCAGTGGAAGGCGGCATTAACGTGATCGATTCCGCCATCAACTACCGTTTCCAGCGCAGCGAGCGCTCGATCGGCGCGGCATTGCGTGAACTTACGGCGAAAGGATACGCCAGGGACGAAATAGTGCTTTGCACAAAGGCCGGATTCCTGACGCCTGACGGCGAAATGCCCGCAGATCCCAACGAATATTTCGCCCATGAGTTTCTCGATCAAGGCGTTTTTCAACCCGAAGAGGTCGCCGCGGGATGCCATTGTATGGCGCCGAAATATCTGGCGGATCAAATGGAAAGAAGTCTAAGAAACTTTGGCGTCGAGACCATTGATGTTTTCTACCTCCACAACCCCGAAACACAGTTGACCGAAGTGCCGGCTCCGGAATTTCGAAAGAGGATTCGCAACGCCTTCGTATTTCTCGAATCTGCGGTGGCAGAGCGGAAGATCGGCGCGTACGGAATGGCTACCTGGAACGCATTTCGCGAGGATCCTAAATCTCCGGGCTTTCTTTCGCTCGCGGCAATGGCGGAACTTGCCGGTGAGGCCGGGGGCGCGCAGCACCATTTCCGGTTCGTGCAGCTGCCGTTTAATCTCGCGATGCCGGAAGCGCTCACGCGCCCCAATCAGACTGTTGCTGGAAAGACGATTCCGATGGTGCAGGCGGCACGCAACTTGGGAATCAGCCTCGTCACAAGCGCTGCGCTATTGCAAGGGCAACTGACAAAGAACCTGCCTCCCTTTGTTCATTCCGCCTTAAACCTCAAGAAAGAATCCGAACTCGCCTTGCAATTTGCGCGCTCGGTGCCAGGGCTTACCACAGCCCTTATCGGAATGAGTCGCGTCGAACACGTCCAAGCGAATCTTGCTCTCGTAGGAGTTGAACCAGCATCGCGGGAGCAGTTCATGATGCTGTTCGGATCGAAGGGGTAAGTCGCACCTCAGGATGGCTTCGAATCAAGCACCGCAATGCGATCGGGGTAACGCTCATCCAGCCAGGCGCCGATTGCCCCTGTCATCTGGTCGAGTTTTCCGGTGAAAAAATGATCGGCACCTTCGACGATCACCAGCTTCTTCGGTTCCGGCAATGAGTCAAATAGCTCGTTCATGCTTTGTTGCGAGCCAAACTGGTCGCTCCCTCCCTGTACAAATAGCTTGGGCTTGCGGCATTCGTGCAGATAGGAAAGACTCACTGAATTCACAGGAATCCCGAGGCCAATCAGGTCGCGAACGCGCTCGTCCTCGCAGCCCACGGCGAGCCCAACCCACGAGCCGAAACTGAATCCCGCGAGCAGAATCGGCCGTCCTGGAAATTCGGCAGCTAGAAAATCGAGGGCCGCGCGAACGTCGTCTCGTTCGCCACGCCCTTTGTCGTGCTCGCCCTCGCTCTGGCCGGTGCCGCGAAAGTTAAATCGCAGGACAGGAATTCCACGCCGGTGCAGCGCTTTCGCCGCCTGAAAGACGACCTTGTTGTGCATCGTACCGCCGAAAAGCGGGTGAGGATGGCAGACGACGGCAGCGAGATCGCTGTTGGCGGATGCAGGAGTCCACAGCATGGCTTCGAGACGGCCTGCCGGCCCGTGCAGGAAGACGCAGCGGTGAAACACTTCAGCCATGGAAATCCTTTTGAAGTGTGGTGCGAATCAAGTCTAGCCGAGAGTGATTGTGCTGGAAAGTGTCGGCTTGAAATCTGATTGTTCGTATGCTTTGGGATTTTGGCTGGAGCGCCACTCGGATCCGATGAGGATACTTTGAAGTCTTTAGTACTAATTCCGAGTAGTGAATTCGCCTATGTTTCGTGTCTGTAATCCACAGTGTGCCGGTAAATTTGATTGCACAAGGATTAGAGCGGTGTTAGTTTTGGCGCAGATGAGCGAATCGGCGGGAGGAGCGATGAGCGAAGCTGTCGAGCGGCGCGCCGCGCGACGCTTCTCGATGATGCTGCCCCTCAAGGTGCGATTCACAACCGGCGACAGCGTCATGGAGAAGGATGGGGAAACCCGCGACGTGAGCTTTCGCGGTCTTTATTTCCTGATCGAACCCGCTACACCCGATACCGGCAGCTCGATCGAATTTGTCCTGACGCTCCCGCAGCAAATCACGCTTGCCGGTGACGTGCATATCCGCTGCTACGCACGCGTGCTGCGTGTCGAGCCGCACAATGGCCGCCGGGGTGTGGCGGCGCGTATCGAACGCTACGAATTCCTACCCGCCCCCGCCTGAGCGAAGCCATTCCTCAGCGGCCTCACTGCATCAAAATAATTCGGAGTAGAATGCTGTATTGCATTATGTTCTGACCGGACGGAGAAATTTATGTACCACTACGATCCAAATACTGCCCTAGACGAACTGCGCGACGACGCGTTGCTGCCTCACCCCGTGCACTTGCGGGATATGATCTTGCGGACGAAACTCGACCCCACAACTGCGCTCGATTTGAACCGCGAGTTTCAGGACTACCTAACGCGTTTCGGCGAACTGCAAAAAGTAGCGCGTGAAATTCTTGAACGTATCGCGGCGGGCGCAAGAAAGGCCGCGGCGCACTAGAATCTCAGCCGTGACTGTGAAGCTGCTCGGCGGGGTGCTATTGTGATTTTGCTTCAGCGCGCGAAAGAATCGGAGAAATAGCTGGATGGCACGAAACACGCTGCTGATAGACGCGGACGATACACTGTGGGAAAACAATATTTTTTTTGAAAAGACGATCGAACATTTCATCACTCAGCTCGAACATCTTGGCTACACCCGCGAATACATCCGGCACATCCTCAACGAAACCGAGCGCCGCAATATCCGCCAGCATGGCTACGGAGTGCGTAGCTTCCGGCGTTCGCTGGAAGACACGTACCTGAAACTGGCCGGGAACGCGGCTCGGCGTGAAATTGTGCAGGAAATCGAGCGCATGGCTGTGGAACTGGAAGCTACTCCGCCGCACATCCTCGAGGGCGTTCCTGAAACTCTGGCCTATCTCGCCAAGCATCACCGGCTTATTCTGCTGACCAAAGGAGAACCGGCCGAGCAAGCGGGTAAAGTGGAGCGGTCAGGATTGCAGTCGTATTTCGATGCTATCGAAATAGTGCTCGAAAAAGACGCCGGAACCTATGCGCGGATGATCGAGCGGTTCAAAATCGTAAAAACGCACGGTTGGATGGTGGGCAATAGTCCGAGGAGCGACATCAATCCCGCACTGCATGCCGGTTTGAGCGCCGTCTTTATTCCTCACGCGGCCACCTGGGAACTTGAGAAGTGCGAACTTGAAAGCGGCGGCGGAAAGCTTCTGATCCTCACCAGTTTTCGCGAATTGCGCACCCACTTTTAACTGAATCTTTCCCAGGAGATATTTTCTGGCAAGCGACCTTTCCGATATACGCGTGGCGGTGATGGGGGCTGGAGCGGTCGGCTCCTATTTTGGCGGTATTTTGGCGCGTGCAGGGGCGCGCGTGACTTTGGTTGGGCGTCCAAAGCACGTGGAAGCGATTCGCAAGGATGGGCTGTTGCTGGACACCGTTACGTTCAAAGAGCACGTCGCGATGAATGCCTCGATAGATCCGGCCGATGTGTGCGACGCGCAATTCGTTCTTTTTTGTGTGAAGACGCTCGACACAGAAACCGTCGCACGAGCGATCGCACCGCATCTCTCGAAGGATGCGATCGTCATCAGCCTCCAGAATGGCGTGGACAATATTGCTCGAATTCACGCCTCTCCGGGATCCACGCCTTACCTGCGGTTGTATATGTGGCTGCGGCGTTGCCTGGACCCGGGCACGTGAAGCATTTCGGGCGCGGGGAATGGATCATTGGCGAATATGCCGGCACAACCGCTTCGGCCACCGGCGCACAAAGCGGGCCTTTTCGAGTAGCTGAAATGTGCACAGATGCGGGCGTGCCCTGCCGCGTCTCTCAGAATATCGAAGCGGATCAGTGGACAAAAATGGTGATGAATTGCGCGGGGAATGCCGTGACAGCGATTGCGCAAACCAGCTTCGCTCATGTGGCGCGCAACCTCGACACGCGGGAAGTGTTGCGAACCGTCATCAATGAATGCGTTGCGGTGGCGCGCGCAGCCGGCGTTGCGCTACCCGATATCGACTGGACCGAGAAGGGCTTGAAGAACGCTGAAACACTCGGTGAAGCCACTTCATCTACGGCGCAGGACATAGCGCGCGGCAAGCTTACAGAAATCGATTCGCTCAATGGCTACATTGTGCGCCGGGGCAAGGAGTTGGGTGTGCCCACGCCGGTTAATTTGACCCTGTTCGCGCTCATCAAGTTGATCGAGGAGAGTTCTGCGAGACGCCGCGGCCAGACTGAAAGCGCAAGTTAAGATTTGCTCGTACCCTCGTCCGTGCGGTCCTTTGAATTCCAGTTATTGATCGTTGGGATTGCGGAAGCGGAACGGAATATGGACTACCATCTCGACGTCGACCGGCACGCCGTCACGCGTCCCCGGCCGGAATTTCCAGTGCGCCAACGCTTCGATTGAGTTCTTGTCAAGCTGAGGATCGAGCTTCCGCATTAACTGGATGCCGTCTACCGATCCGTCTTTGCGGACAATTGCGTAGAGAACCACTTCGCCATCCACATGCTGTTCGATAATTGCTTGCGGATATTTCGGGTCGACTTTATCAAGTGGCGCAGGGCCTGAGAAAGCCCCAGGAGCCCGGTAACCCGCACTATCGCCTTCGTCGAGTTGCGCGCAATTCAACACCCAACTTCCTGTGATACTCGTGAGATTTGGCATGTTCACGTGCACCGGGTAGACTTCTTTCCCTGACAGTATTTTTTCCGGCGGCAGGCTTGGATCAAGGTAAGTTACGTCGATCGGGGCGCGATGTGAGGATTGCGCGGGTTCGGCCGAAGGCGCGAGTTTCAGATTCAATTTTCCGCCAGGACGCGAACTCGCGGAACCAATGCCGCCTCCACTTGTGCCATTATTCGACCCGCCGGTGATGCTTATAGCTGCAGGGAGCGAATTTGCATCTCCGTTGCCTCCGCCTCCGCTACCATGAGTCGCGCCGCCCGCGCCATTCGTTCCGCCCACCGAGTCCGGATGCCCTGTGCCGCCGTTGCCCGCGACGCCATGCTCTGAGCCTCCCGGTACGCCGGGCTGTTTGCCGTCGGGTGAAATGGCAATCCGAGCGGCAGCATTTCCCTGAGGCACGGTCACTTCCGCAGCGGGAGGAGCTGGCGCGGCCGAAAGTGCGATCACGCGATGCAAATCCGCGTCACCGGACGCGGCTGCGCCGACTTCCGGTGCCGCGCCTGCATCTTGCTTTGACGGGCGTGTATTCGTTGGTGTCGCAGCTGCCGCCATCTCGCTCAGCGGCATACGAGGCTGTTCGTTCACAAGGGGGGTTGCGGCGACATTGAGCGGGCCGGGAGTTTTTTCATTGTTTGCGATCTCTGGGGCTGTGACATCGTGAGCGGTTCGCTGTTGAACGCGCGGCGCTGCGTTGGAAGCTGAAAATTGAATCTGGGGTTTCGGAGGCGCGGGGGAAGCCCATTGCACCATATTCGGCATCGGCGCATCGATTTTCGGTGCGGCCGCCGGGGCGTTCGGCTGAATCAAGGTTTGGTGCGGGTGCGTCACGTTCACGGGCATCGAAAGTATTGTTTGCCGGGGATGATAAGCGTCGGCGCCAAGCGGTGGCAAAGGCTTTGCGGGATCGCCCGCCGGGCTCGGCTTCGATGGCGGCCCGGGCAGCGAGATCGGCGGCAAATCCTGCATGGGCAAATATGTCAGCTCGATGCGAAGCGGAGCGAGAGTATGTTGGGTTGCTGGCAGGAAACCCCAAATCGGAAGAATGAGCAGCACGACGACGGCAACATGCCATAGGGACGATGCTGTAAACGCCCAGACGGATATTTTTCCGCGCACCCACTCGACGCGAAAAGCGTGGTTGCCGCCGACTTTGCCGCCTTTGGGCGCGCGCGGTCCTGTGAAAAAATCACGCACGCTGCTGCGAAATTCGCGCCAGGGAGATTCCCAATCCACTCCAAGATCGAGCCTCGGAAGGCGCGAATGCTGGGAGAGTTCGATAAGCTGGATTTCTTCGTTCAGAGAGCGTCCCGTTAATGTCGGCATTTTCCCGGTCATTATACCTACGAAATAAAATACGCCTGCGGAAATACTGAACCAAAGCTGGGTGCCAAATGAGATGCGCCGGGCTATGCTGCGGCTGCCAAGCGATAAAAACTTAATGAGGCGTCACCTTGCTCGAGGATGCGGAAGCATTCCAGCCGGTCGAAACGCTCTGGCAGCTCCATCGAATTGCGGTGCTCGGCAATCACAAGTCCACGGGGCGCGATTAAGTGTGACGTGTCGAGAAACTCGAGAACGCGAACGTAGTCCTCTTCGTTTTCGTATGGCGGATCGAGAAAAATAAAGTCGGCGGCCAGCCGCTGCGCCGATAGGGTTTCAAGTCCACGCACGGCATCGGCTTCGATCACCTCAGCGCCGGCGTGAATACCGAGAGACTCGAGATTGCGGCGGATAAGCCCCACTCCGGCAGCATGCGATTCAATAAAAACCACTTCGCGCGCGCCGCGGCTGATTGCCTCGATGCCAACAGCCCCGGTTCCGGCAAAGAGGTCAACGAAAAGAGAATCTTCAACCAACGCGCCGAGGACATTAAAGAGCGTCTCGCGGAGGCGATCGGTCGTTGGTCGCAGGCGCAGTTTCAGTGCACTCTTCAAAACCCGGCTGCGATATTTGCCTGCAATCACGCGCATGTGTCGTTACACGAGCTTGAACGTTGAGCTTAACCGACAGCCGCCAGCTGATACCGTTTTTGCCACGCTGGGCTTATGGATTCTACCTTGTCAACCACCTCTTTTGCCGCCGCCGGATCTGCCGCAATCGTGAACGCTTCGCGTCGCGCAAGCTCCAAAAGTTCGTGATCGCGCAACGGTTGGGCCACTGAGAACGCTGCATCGCCGTGCTGCCGCGTGCCAAAAAATTCGCCTGGGCCGCGCTGCTTCAAATCCCGCTCTGCGATCTCGAATCCATTGGAGGTTGCGACCATGGCTTCGATGCGGTCGCGTGCGTCGCCGGTAATCGATTTCGGCGCGACGAGAATGCAGTAAGATTTTTCCGCCCCTCGGCCAATTCGTCCGCGCAATTGATGTAGCTGAGCGAGGCCAAAACGATCGGCATGCTCGATCACCATGATGGTGGCGTTGGGCACATCCACTCCTACCTCGATCACGGTGGTAGCCACAAGAATCTGCAGCGCACCGCGACGGAACTCCTCCATCACCGCATCCTTGTCCTCATTCTTCAGCCTGCCGTGCAGTAAGCCTACGCGAATGCCGGGAAAGACGCTCTTGGCTAGCCTTTCATACTCCGCCGTGGCCGCCTTCAGTTCTTGTTTTGATTCTTCGATCACCGGATAGAGAACGAAGCCCTGCCGCCCGCGCGTGATTTCGCGCCGCATGAATTCCCACACGCCTTTCAGAGACGCTTCGTCGCTCCAGCGCGTTTCAACTGGCGTGCGGCCGGGCGGCATCTCGTGAATCACGGAAAGATCGAGGTCGCCATAGAGAGTCAGAGCGAGTGTGCGAGGAATCGGAGTAGCCGTCATGACTAGCACATGGGGCGACACGCCCTTTTCAATAAGCCGCTTGCGTTGCAGAACGCCGAAACGGTGCTGCTCGTCTACGATTACCAGTCCGAGCCGCTTAAATCGCACGGGATTCTCAATCAGCGCATGCGTGCCGACGACGAATTGTGCTGCGCCGCTTTCCACGCGTGCGAAAGCGTCGCTCCTCTCGAGACGCTTCTGGCCGCTAACAATCAATTCCACCTGGTACCCCGCTCCGCGCGCCGGCCCATCGCGATGAAATATCCGTCGAGCAGAAAGGTAATGTTGGGCGGCGAGAATTTCCGTCGGCGCCATCAGGGCCACCTGATAACCGTTCTCAATTGCGATCGTGGCTGCTTCGAATGCCACAATCGTCTTTCCGCTTCCGACATCACCTTCGAGCAACCGATGCATCGGATAAGGCAGCTCCAGATCGGATGCGATTTCGGCCAGCACCCGCTTCTGTGCAGCTGTCGGCTTGAACGGCAAGATTCGCTTCAATGCTTCGCGGATTTTGTCCTCGCGGACGCGCATCGCGATTCCGGCACGGCGGTGTTCCTGCTGGCGTCGCAAGGCGAGAGCGAGTTGATAATAGAAGAACTCTTCGAAGATCAGACGAATCTGCGCGGGGCTGCGCCAGCTGTTCAGCAGCTCCAGGTTTTCGTTCTTCGGCGGAAAATGCGCGTAAAGCAACGCCTCGCGGCGCGTCGGGAACTTGTAACGTTCGCGAATCGCGGCGGGCAGCGGGTCAGGAACATTGGCATCGAAATCCTTTAGGACGGAATAGATAATTCGACGCAGCATTCGCGAACTGATCGCGCCGATAGCTTCGTAGATTGGAACGATCCGGCCCACCTCCGTAGAATCCGCAGGCGCTCCGTCCGTGTTTCCAATCAGTTCCATCTGCGGGTTTACCATCTCAAGTCGGCCAGGACGATAAGGGTCGGCGTCGACTTTTCCGTGCAGCACAAGCCGTTGGCCCTGCTTAAATTTTCCTTCGAGGTATGAGCCATGAAAAAAGCGGGCATAGAGCGTCCCTGATCCGTCGCGCACCGCAATATGAAAAACGCCGCCTCGTCCACGGGCGAAGCGAATCGTGCCGCCAGCGTTAGCTACTTCGACCAGAATAGTGTGCGGCTGCCCGGGAATGATCTCGGCGATCGGCGTGAATCGAATGCGATCTTCATAACGAAACGGCAAGTAAGCAAGCAGGTCTGCAACGGTAAAAATTCCACGCTCTTCCAGCAAAGCAGCACGATGCGGTCCGACGCCGCGCAAGTATTTCACCGGATTGGAGAGGGCGATACTCACGAGGGTGAGTCGTGCAAGCGGCAAGCATTGGTGCGCCGCAGCGCAACTCACGTTTATATCATCGCTCATACCAAAAACACGGAATCCAAAACAGAGAGGGGGGAGGGGCTGCCGGTGGTCGGGCGGCAACCCCTTTTTCGGCAGAGAGGGACGCTTTACCTAGCTGAAAAATCCCAAAACAGCTTTTCGATCGTACTCAATCTGTCGAGTTCGGCAACAACACTCTGCCACTAACGATAGCCGCAGGCGACGCCGGGCTACCATCAGGCCGAGCCCGTAGATTGGCGGAAAGAACGCTTTAGGGTTGCGCCGGCTCAATTCGCACCACAGAAGCTAAGCGTGGAATTGATTGCCGCTTACTCGCCGTGTTGGCTATCGAGATGGTCGGCGATTTTGGCTGAGTGGCGCACCTCGTGCATTATTTCCTATTCGTATCGTTCCGTGTCTATGTAACACGCGGGTTGGAAAGTTTCTCGATCCAACTAACCCAAGCTGTTACAACAGGATGCACCGTACTTGCATCCAACAGAGAGGCAGCACAGTGGGTCAGCTGTCCGATAGTGGGAAATCCGCGTTCTCGGATGCTCACCAACGGCCACTCAGGCCGTCTATGCATTCGGAACCTGCAGAAAGGGCAGAGGCCGGAACAAGCGGCAATCGCCAAGCTGATCCGATGGATCAGCGCCCAGGCGACGCGAAACCGGCCGTAAAACCGATGTGTATGAGCGTCGCACTCGACGGAGATGCGCGCCAGTCAGCGGCCGCGAGGGTTGCGGAAGAGCAGGCTCTTGTGCGCAACGCACAGGCGGGCGATCGTCTGGCATTCGAGGAGTTGGTGCACCGCTATGACCGGGAAGTTCTGCGGCTGGCTCTCAATCTGGTTCATCGCTCCGAAGATGCCCGGGACATCTACCAAGAGAGTTTTCTGCGAGTTTACAAGAATCTGCACCGGTTCCGGTTTGAGTGCAGCTTCTACACTTGGCTCTACCGGATTGTCACCAACGTGGCGCTCGATCACTTGCGGCGTCGAACCAGCCGGCGAGAAGATCAAGCGCCGGTTCCGGATGAAGCCGAAGGCGGCACCAGAGATTTCTTTGACCGCCAACCCGAAGTTAGAGCCGCCGCCAACCCCGAACGCAGTCTTCTGGGGCAGGAGCTGGGGCAGCACATTTCCGCTGCGCTCAAAAGGCTGTCACCGCGCGAGCGAATGGTTTTCGAGATGAAGCACTATCAAGGGTTGAAACTTAGGGCGATTGGCGACATGCTCGGTACCTCGGAAGAAACGGTAAAGAATTCGTTGTTTCGGGCGACGCGGAAATTGCGTGCAAGCCTGGACTGCATGCGCTAACGAGCAACACTGATTGGATGGAAAGAATGCGGCAGGAAGACAACAACGAAATTTTGAATTCGGAAGCTTGCGAGGAGTTTGATTCGCGCCTGATGCTTCTCGCAGCCAGGGAATTAACGCCGGACGAGGAAGCGGATGTCGCCGACCACTTGAAACACTGTGTGCGCTGCGCCGAAGCTCTCGAAAAAGAGCGCGAGATGGTGGAATGTTTCGAGGCAAGCCGAATCGAGCCGGATGCCGCTCTTCTGGCGAGCTGCCGGTCCAGTCTCGAAGACGCGCTCGATCGTCAGGAAGAGCGCGGCTGGTGGCGTCGCGTCGCAAACGTATTCCTCCCCGCAGGCGGGCTGGCTCCGCGTCCCGCCTGGAGCGCCGCACTGCTGCTGCTGGTAGGATTTTCCGTTGGGATGCTGGGGCCGCGTTTCTTTCAGCGAACAGTCCCTGTCTCTGGCGACTCGGATACCGCGGTCTCGAGTGACGCAGCTGGCTCTCCCAATCTCACTTCGCAATATCCCAGCAGTGCTCCGAGCGGAACCACGATCGACATGCACAGCGCCCAGGTGGCCGGTATTCGCGTGATGCCTTCGGGTGGCGGTCAGCCTCCTCAAGTGGAATTGCAGATGAAGGCGCAACAGCCCTTCCGCGTGCAGGGCACGGTCAATAACCCGAATGTCAAAAGCGTCCTTTTGAATATTCTCAAAAACAACGATCGCTTCGATCCCGATGTTCGGCTCGATGCTGTGGACCTTCTCCGTGCGAAGAACGACGATCCCGAAGTGCGCGACGTGCTTTGCCACGCCGTGCATACCGATCCAAACGCAGCGGTGCGGCTGAAGGCTCTCGAAGCGCTCAATGGAGCTGAGCCCCAGGATCTGGTTCGAAAGACGCTCCTCGACGCCCTCGTTGACGATCGTAATCCCGGAGTTCGAGTGGAAGCGATCAATGCGCTGCGCAATATGGCGGCACAAGGCAAAGTGGCTTCCGACGACCATATGATCGCGGTGTTGCGCGATCGCATGCAGAAAGATCCCAATACGTACATTCGGCTACAGAGCGCGGCCGCAATTCGTGACCTCGGTCCGCGCGAGAAATTTTAGGTCATGCGCGTTCACGTGCCGGGCTTTCGTCTCTCGCGATACTGGACTATCGCCCTTAATGGTTTGATCTGCGCTCTTCCTCTGTTTCATCCACATACCGGGATTGCCCGCGAAAATCAGCCGGCCGATTCCGCAAAGTCCGGTCCGCGCGTCACGTCGCAATTGAGCGGTTCTATTCCCACGAGAGATGGTCAGCGCCTTCATCTCGTAATCGATCTCGGCAACGTGGTGGTTCACACGCAAGAAACGAACCAGGTTAACTACAGAGTGCGTCTTGAGACGGACTCCTCCCAAAAAGATGCGAAGCTCCTTCTCAAAAGGTTCTCGATGAACGCGCGCCAGACCGCCGATGGCGCGTACCTTCGCGGGCAGACAGCCGGGTGCCAATGCCGCGGCCGCTTGTGGGTAACGCTGGAAGTGAACGTTCCTAAGAATTACAACGTGGACCTCTCCACCGGCGGGGGGGACGTTGAGACCGAAGACATCAACGGGCGGCTTGGAATCTCTACCGCGGGTGGCAACATCCATGTAGGAAATGTTGGCGGACCCGCCCGATTGAACACCGATGGCGGACACATCACCGTCAAGAATGTTTCCGGTGATCTCGTCGCGACGACCGGCGGCGGGCACATCACCACCGGAGCAATCGCCGGCAACGCGACACTGCACACAGTTGGCGGACACATCCGGGTGGCATCGGTTGAAAATCTCGCGCGGCTCGATACGGGCGGGGGCAATGTAACGCTCGAACACTCGGGCGGAGAACTGGTTGCCTCTACGGGCGGTGGCCAGATTGACGTTGGTGAAGCCGCGGGACTGGTGAAAGCGAAGACTGCGGGCGGCGGTATTCGCGTGGTGCGCGTATCTGGCCCCACCAATCTTGAAACTGGCGGCGGAAGCATTTACTTGACGGAAGTGGATGGCGCTGTAAAGGCTTCGACAGGGGCAGGTGGAATTACTGCTTGGTTCGTGTCCACTGCGAAGCCCGGCACTTGCGATTTTCAATCGAGCGACGGCGACATCGTCGTTTACCTGCCGCGCAAACTTCCGGTCACGATCGACGCTCAGATTCAAGACGGCGATGATCATCGCGTGATTTTTGACCCAGCTTTTCCGGTGAGGATCAGTTATGACGACTCGGCCAACGGCACGCGCCGGCTCCGCGCTGCGGGCGAATTGAATGGCGGCGGTGAGGTGCTGCGATTGCGAACCGTGGCGGGAAATATCCGCTTGATGCTCAGCGACGCGGATAAACAACTTGTGATGTACAAACAGCAGATGGAACAACTGGAGCAGAATCTGCGAATGCAGATGCGCTTGCTGGAACAATCCATGGCGGCTGACAGCCGCCCCTGAAGCGCTCAGGATTTTTTCAGTTCGTTGGAGGGAATGCAGTCGAGGGGGCGTACCGTGAACAAGAAAATGCGGGAAACTCGGCTCCGGTCTCAAAGTCTGCGGCCTTTCGGGGTTGCAGGCTGTCCTGTCCTGTTGTTGTTGGTTTGCGTTGCACTTTTCGCGACGCCTGGCTTCGGTTCGGTCGTTAATCGTCAGACTTTCGAACACAGCTATCCATTGGCGCCGGGCGGCAGTTTTCTGCTCGAAAACGTGAATGGGTCCGTGCAGGTGGAAGGCTGGGATCGCGACGAAGTGGAAGTGGAAGCGGTGAAGACTGCCGACACGGACGGCCAAGACCTGGAGCGCGTCAAGATCGATGTGGATAGCGCGCCTGGCCAGGTTTCGGTTCACACCCGGTATCCCAAGGGTGAGGGCGTCGAGGTAGCTGTCGAGTATCACGTTCACGTTCCGTACCGCGTCCTGCTCGGAAGCATTGGCACCGTGAATGGCAGCGTGCTGGTTCGTGGCGTGGATGGCGGCGGCGATCTGCGCTCGGTCAACGGCAACGTCGAGGTCTTGAACAGCGCCGGCCGCTTCAGCGCAAAAACCACCAACGGAGATTTGCGTCTCGAACTGCACGAAGTGCTCGACGGAGCGCCGATGAATCTTGAAACCGTGAACGGCTCTGTAATACTTGGACTTCCCTGCAATGCGAAAGCGAATCTGAAGGTTCTGAGCATGAACGGTGAGTTTCACTCCGAGTTGCCGGTAACGTCGACTGCAGGCGAGCCGGAACCGCGAGCATTCCGCGGGAAGATTGGCACTGGCGGCGGCGAAATTTCAGTGCGCACCATCAATGGTGGCGTACGCCTGATCCTGCAGCGTCCAGGCGTCTAGCGCCAGGAATTGTAAAGTAGCCACGACCTCGCATCTTCGTCGTGAGGGGTTGAATTTCCGATTTTACGGGGCGTAATCCAACTACGAGGATGAAACCCATGAGGCACTTCGCCTACCCGCCTCTTGCGGGCGCGGAAATTCTCCTGCTGCTCGTAGGAGCTGTCCAGTCTGCATCCGGCCACCCACAACAAGTCATCCAACCTCAGCAAGCCACCTCTGACGCTGCATCCTCGCCATCGGACGAGAAGTGTCAGGATTTCGACCGCTGTATGAAACAAATGGAGGCCCACGTTCGTAACATCGAGAAAGAGATCGAAGCCAGGCTCCCCGAGCTGGAGCGCGCAGCCAAGGAGGTGGAGATGAGCTCGCCCGAACTGAGCAAACTGAGCAGCCTCTCTGCCAGGCTGCAGGCCAGAAGCCATGAACTCGCGGCGAATTCAGCAGAAATGGGCGCGAGTGCGAAAGCATTCGCTCAGCAAGCCCAGAAGGACGCCGAACAACGGGTCCAGCAGGACCTGGATCAAGTCGAGGAAAATACCGCTCGCGTTTTCGGCATGTCGTCCGGCTCCATGACCCCAGCGGACGAAGGCGGCTGGCTTGGAATCGAGATCGGTGAAGTTACCGCCGAAAAAGCGAAGGATTTGAAGCTCTCTACCGTGCGTGGCGTGATTGTGGACGACGTCGAACCGGACAGCCCCGCGGCGAAGGCCGGCATAAGAGAAAAAGATGTGATCACCCAATACGATAGGCAATCCGTCGAAGGCACCGTGCAATTCCGCCGTCTGATCCGCGAAACACCGCCCGGTCGCTCGGTCACGCTGGAGATATCACGAGGTGGTTCACCGCAAACCATTTCCGTACAGCTTGGCGATCGTTCGGCGTACTTCGAAAAGAAAATGAAAGGGAAGATGCGCGACTTCGGTGGCGCGTATTCATTCTCGATGCCGAAGCTGGAGGAGTTCCCTGACATGCCGGATTTCATGGACCCGCGCGCTCCCGTTCTGGGGATCAACGCGGAAGATCTCACGGGCCAGCTCGGTTCCTATTTCGGTGCGCCCAACAACGCCGGTGTACTCGTTCGCGAAGTTCGCCCCGGCACGCCCGCTGATAGAGCCGGCTTGAGAGCCGGAGACGTGATTACAAAAGTCGAGGGCAAAGAAGTCCGCACGCTGGCTGAGCTTCGCGCCCAGCTACGCGAGCGAAGCAATCAAGCTTCGGTGAGCATGGACGTGCTTCGCAAGGGTTCGGAACTCGTAGTTACGGTCCCCGTCGAAAAACCGCGCCCGGCGGAGCAAATGCACTCCGTCCATCGCGCTCAGCTATAAACTTCACCTCGGCCAATCCATCAGGCACCTCGTAGCTGATTTGCGGTATGTCGGCTCTTCAGGCATCGCTGTAACCTGAATTGTCCAGCCGCCGAGGTGCCTGATGAAATCAATTGCAGGTGCTTTTCAATCGCGTGTCGCAGCAGAGGAAGGCTTAGCCGAGCTTTTGCCGCTCGGCATTCCGAAAGACAGAATCACTATCCTCACTCCCGAGGCCACCGAGAAGGAACTCTCCGCAGTCCCGACAGTCGAAGCGGAACAGCCGGGGATGGGAAAGGCCCTCGGTGCCGCTGTGGGCGGAGCCGTTGGCTTGGCTAGCGGTATAGGTGCTGCAGGTGCGGTGATGAGCGCCATTGTTCCCGGTGTGGGACCCGTGCTTGCGGTGGGTCTGGCGGGGGCGGCTTTGCTGGGCACGATCGGTGCTGCTGCGGGAGGCGCCATCGAAAAATCTCTCTCCGACGGATTGCCCGCCGACACACTATTTGTCTGCGAGGACGCATTCAGGAAAAAGTAGACGGTCGTGATCGCCATCGCCGAAAATAGCAAACAAGCGGAAGCAGCACGCGGAGCGCTCGAGAACGCCGGAGAGCATAGACCGTGCGTGAGAGATGTGGGTGGCTCGGCGTGCGAGATGTGGAGAAGGAAAAGTACGAATCAGTTGACAGCGATTTTGAGAAGGACGAACGCGATTTTCGTCGTGGTTTTGAAGCCGCTTTGCATGCGGAAAACCGCAATCAGCCTTACGAGAGTTGTTTAGATAAGCTGCGCGATCGGTATCCTCACAATCATCAGAGTAACGCCTTCAGACGCGGCTATGAGCGGGGTGGTGCCTATTACGAAGCCGTCAAAAAACGCCGCAGCTGAACGCCGCTCGACGAGTTAGAAAACGGCGTCTCCAAAGTCTCTGCCATGTTGGTTGATTCCTGGGCGCCGGGGCCCTCGTCATCCGAATTTTTCTCTCACACGCGCTAGCCCTGCAAGACTACAATAGTGACCTTTCAAGGCCATTCCAGAAGCCGGAGGTCCGCATGCCGCCAGCACCAGCAATCACTTCGAAAGGCTTTGGCCCGCCGGTGTTCGTCACTGCTGCAGAAGAGCGCATGCATCGCAAGCGAATGCTAGCCGCGGCGTTCCGGCTTTTCTCGCGTTTCGGATTCGACGAGGGTGTCGCTGGCCATATCACGGCTCGCGACCCAGAAAAGCTCGATCATTTTTGGGTCAACCCGTTCGGGATGCACTTCGGGCAGATTCGCGCGTCGGATTTGATTCTTGTGAATCATCAGGGAGAGGTCATCGAAGGAAGATACCCGGTGAATGGAGCGGCTTTCGCGATTCATTCCCGTGTGCACAGCGCACGTCCCGACGTAATTGCCGCAGCGCACGCTCATTCCATGTACGGAAAAGCCTGGGCGTCGCTGGGACGTCCGCTCGCTCCCATCACACAGGACGCCTGCGCATTCTATGAAGATCATGCGGTTTTCGCCGATTTCACCGGCGTCGTCTATGAAACGTCAGAAGGCGAGCGCATCGCGCAAGCCCTCGGCCAGCGCAAAGCCGCGATCCTGCAAAATCATGGCCTGCTCACAGTAGGACAGTGCGTGGAGGAAGCAGCCTGGTGGTTCATCACCATGGATCGCAGTTGCCAGGCACAATTGCTGGCCGAATCAATTGGCACCCCCAAAGAGATCGATCACGCCACCGCCGTTGCCACCAGAGAACAAGTAGGAAATCACATGGCGGGGTGGTTCCAATTCCAACCGCTTCTCGCTCGCATCACGCGCGAAGAACCCGACTTCCTTGAATAGTTCTCGGACTGTACGTTCTGCACAGACGTGTAGCGCATTCTGACCACGAACCCGAGGTAGCCTTCGCGCCGCTTGCGTTGGTATACTCCCGCATCTGCAAAGAGAAGTCGCGAGTTCAGTCCGCCGGTGCTCATCTCGGGTTTACACCGGGTTGACATCCACATCGATTCGGGCTGAAACTAAGCGGGTGGTCAGTGCTATAGATTTCCTCTTAACGCCCCGTCGGAAACCTCAGCTTTCCGCGAAACGAGACCCCTCTACTGGAAAGGTACCGAAACATGCCTGGTAGCCAAGACTATTTCGGTGGCATCACCGATTCACGCGACCGCCGAAGTCACTCACGGCAGATCACCACGCTCAACTACATAAAGCTGGGCGAAAGCAATGGGGGCATACTTCTTAACATCAGCGAAGACGGATTAGCTTTCACCGCTGCCGAGCCCCTCGTAGGGGAATTCATTCCTCGATTGCGCTTTCAACTCGAAGAGAAAGCAGAATGGATCGAGGCCAGCGGACGAATCGTGTGGCTCAACGATTCCAAGAAGGGCGCCGGCGTCCAATTCCTTGAGATTTCCGATGCAGATCGGGAGCAAATCAGGCGCTGGATCGAATCCAAAGACCTGTCCGAAATTCAAGATGCGGAGAGGACCCATCGAAGGATTCGCAAAGAAGCCGAAGTGACGACCTTCCCAGCACCCAAAAGCAACGCCCGTAACATCGAAAAGCAGTACGAAATTCTCGAACCCCACCTACGGAAGATGTTTCCGTCTGAAAGCGTCCTAGGAGTTGAAGCCGCGCATCCAGCTTCGCCGCAACAGGATGAGGCATTCAATAAAACTCAGTCCGCGGGCTCTGACTACTTTCCCTCCGAAAATGAGACGCGCCGTGAGGTACCGATAGCCCCGGAACCTGAAGTTGAAATCCATTCACCAAGTGCAGGGCCGCTCTCTGAGGACGTCGCACACGTCCGCGCCGCGCAGACCCGTGTTGCCCAGGCTGTGGAAGTCGAAACGCTGGCTGAAACAGAGACTCACCACAAGGAAAAAGAATCCCCACCCGAAAGAGCTCCCTTGCTTGAGCGTTCAGAATCGGTTCCTGAGCGCAGATCTGATTCCACCGCCGATATGAATCAGTTTTTGCCAAGCGCTCTGGCTGGCCGGTCAGCTCGAGTACCTAACTTCGGTTATCAATCCACCTCCACTCATAATTTGGAGCAGGCAGAAGACTGGACCAAATGGGTTGATCCCGCGGCCAGCACCCATCGGAGTAAGCTGGGCTTCGTCGTGGTGGGGGTTCTGCTTGTTGTCGCTGCCTTCGCCATCGGTTTAGCGTTCGGGCACGGATCTCTTGAAGGATTCATAGACAGCATCAGAGAGTATGTGCCGGACAAATTCCGGCAAGATTCGACGGCGAGCGTTTCTGCTGTGGAATCTGCCCCACCTGCCCCAAAGGTGGAAAAAACCAGAACCGATACCGAAACTCCTGCACAAGCCAATAACGACAATTCGGCCAGCCAGGCATCCCAAGCGCCAGGCACTTCAAGCCCGGTGATGCCCTCCAGTGAGCCGGTTGCATCACATGCTGACAAACAGCAGACTCCTGCCAGCGCAACTTCACGTCCACCCGATACCGATTCCGCTCGTGAGACCGGGAAGCCGGCGGCGACGGAAGGAGATACCACACCGGTCTTGGTATCTGTTGCAAGTTCTGGAAGCGGGCCGTTTCGTCTCATGACCCCGGAGAATGCTGTCAGCGCCACTTCCTCCGTTGCGGTCAGTTCTCAAGCCACCATACTTGTGCCGCGCGAGGTGGGCGTGGACGCGGCTCAGGAGGCAAAGCGATTGCAGTTGGGCACTCTTGTTTTCCGCGTCGATCCTCAATATCCAAAGAAGATCGGCCGCAGTGAAGTCGAGATCGTCAAGCTGATGGCCACCGTGGGAGAGAATGGGCAAGTTACCGATGTGCAGCGGCTGAGCGGCTCCCCGCCGTTTGCCACGGCCGCCATCAGCGCCATCCGCGAATGGAAATATTCGCCGACCTTGTTCGACGGACGCCCGGTGAAGACCGAGGAAAAAATCACCATTGCGTTTCGGTCACACTGAACTACCAGTGATAAGTCGCGAAATCGTGAGCTGATTCTTAATCTACGGTAGCGCGATTACGATTTCGCATAAATCATAGAAAACAAGGGGCGTGGCAGATTCTAATAGGCATAGAAACGGTTTGTGAGGTTTATGTCAGCACTCTTTTTGCGCTCGTAATCACAACAAAAGGAACCGAGAAAACCTATTCGCGGATGATTTCGGCGTTCGCGCTGGGCGAGACGATTCGGACGAGTCGTTCTCCATCGAGGAATAAGTTGATCTCGATGTCTTCGGTCTTCACGCGAAGCTGTTCGAGTTTCGCGCCGCTGCCGGTGTCCTGTTTGCCGAGCGATTCGACCGTGACGCTGCCCGGCGTCATTTCCTGTGGGACGATTACCGAGAAAGTCTGTGCGCCTTTCTTGCCCCAATCGTAGAGGCGGGTGAGAATTGCATACTGGTCGTACATGTTGTTGTCGAGCACGACGACACGATCTGAATTGAACGTGAATTGCTGGGTATAAGGCCGCGCACCCTCCATGCGAAGTTCCACATTAGCGGTAGCGCCATTGAAGACGATCGTTGATGCGGCTTTCTTCGCCCCTTGCATATTCCACTCGTAGCGCACCGGAGCGCCGTCAGGCCGAAGCTCCAAATTGCCTGTCACACGCGCCGCGCCCTGCGGGGTTTGAATTTCAGCGTTCCCATGCGCCGTCCAGTTGCCTCCGTTCGCGCTGAGTGAAAATTCTTCCGTGCCGGCCGCTTGACCGTTGACGAGAATCTTGAATTTTCCCTTGTCGGGCGCGAAAGCAAAAGCTGCAGCGATCGTGGCAGCACCAAGCGTGCACACCAGAAGAAGACATGCACAAATGTCAAAGCGCAGAATGGACCTGCGCATTGCGGAATGCCTCGTCATGCGGTCACCTTTGGAAAGATGCCGAGCGCGAGAATCTGTTCGACCACGCGCAGGGGCTCGATGTTGGTTTCGACGCGGAAGTCAGCCATCTCATAAGATGGCAGGCGCTCCTGGTAGAGACGGCGAAAGCTTGCTTCGTCGCGAAAAAGCGGACGATTGGTGATGTGCGCGCAGCGCGAGAGGAGCTCTTCGACGGGGCAGTGCAGCCAGACAAGCGCGGCACCGCCCTCGCGAAGCAGCGTGACATTGTCCGGCTGCGTGGTGGTGCCGCCGCCCAGGGAAATAATGCGGGGCCTTTGAAGTGCGAGAGCTTCGCGCAGCGTCTTGGCGAGTTGCTCGTGCTCGATTTTGCGGAATGCAGGTTCGCCAAGCTTGGCAAAAATCTCGGGAATGGTGGCGCTCGTGGCTTCGGCAATCAACTTATCAAGATCCACGTACTGCCAGCCGATCTGGCGAGCCAGAAGCCGAGCAACAGTGGATTTGCCGCTGCCCATGAACCCTGTCAAACCTATGATACGGCGCGGACGAATGTCGTTCTTCATGAATGGGATATCGCTGCTGGATGCCGGTTTTGCAATCGCGAATCGGTTCAATCAATAGCCTTAAATCAACCTCACGAGCGCTACTCTCGCTTCAGGATGTTGATTGTACCATCGAACGAACTGAGTTCGACTTTCGCGTGCCCGGCATTGAACGTGCCCAGTATTGCATTCCCGAATTTCGAGACAGGATGCGCATGAGCGGGAGGAATTAGACTGGCCTGGCTGTTGACTTTGCCCTTGAGGGATGTAGCGCTCAGATCAAACGAATCGCCCGGAGAAAAATGGACTTCGATCACGCCGCTGTAATTCTTGAGCCGGTAAATGCCATTGGGAAGAAATTCGCCGTCCAACAGAATGTTCCCTTTGGACGTTTGCGCGTGAACGTGATAGCTGCGCAGGCTGAGTAGTTTGAAGCTTCCACTGATCGACGAAACTTCCAGCCGCCCGGCGCAGCGTATGCACTGGAATGAACCACCTACGGTGCGCACCGTGAGATAGCCAGCGGCATCTTCCAGATCGACGCCCGCTCCAACCGTTTCCACGTTCATATCACCGAGGACATTCGCAACGGAAACTTCACCGGAGTCGTCGTGAATCTGTAGCTCCGCGTCTTCCGGGACATTAATTTGATAGTCAGCCCGCAAATCTTCGGGGGAAATCGAATTGGAGATCTGATGGGTCATCACGTCCACGCGATTGCCGGTCTGTTCAGCATCTACTTCCACCTTATCGCTGGTGTGCGTGGCAATTACCATCACTTCGGATTTCGTCCAGGCCTTCACAACTACTTTCCCGCTGGGATTGTGAATCGTCACGACACTGCGAGGCTCAACTTTGAAATGTTTTTCGATATTGTGAGCGAACACTGCGGTGGAAGTGACAAGCAGCAGGCCGGGGGCAAGAAGGCCCGTCTTCCAATTAAAACGAAGCGGTAGGAATTGAGCGGTACTCATTGGGCTGGCGCCTCCGGACTCGGTTGTGAATCGTTCCTCGCTCTCATCGATCATTCAACTGGGCGAGTAAATCGGCTTTCTGCTGATACGCTTCGTAGAGATACTCACGCGCGAGTTCGTTCTCGGGATCTTCGCGCACGCTGTTTTCACACAAAGAAATATAGTTGTCAACGATCTCAAGGTTCTGATGGAGGGAAGCAGTCACGGGTGTTTCAGATGCCGGCCAGGAAGAGAAAGAAGCCTTCTCCGCCGACATCAGCTGCGCACTCAACGGCTCCGTCGACGACTGGGTTCCGTCCAGCCAGCGCTGCCGGTTAATCCGGGAGTTGATCGGGCCGCTAAGCCCGAAGGCAATAGCCAGGAGCGCAGCCAGGTATCCGCCAGCAAGAACTGGCCGAGGCAAGACGCTGAATTTCCCGCTGAAAAGCTCCGCCAGCCATGACTTCGAAGGAACCTCGGAAGGGGTGTCGCGGATAAGTCCTTCTTTTTCGAGTTCCGCTCGCAACGCAAACCAAATCCGGGCCGGCGGTTCCGGGTCCGAGGCGGCAAGCTGTGCCCCGGCTGCACGGATCTTCCCAAGGTCCTCGACGAAGCTTCGGCAGGAAGGACAATGGCGAAGATGCGCCTGCACGCTTAGATCGGCCGGGGAACCATTGCGCGGGGAATCGGACGAATCAAACCGATCCAGGAAATCCCTACAAGCTACTGTCGTCATTGCATTTAGTCCTCACCACCAGCATTGCCGGCGGCTTTCCGATCTTCGCGGGCCTTATCCCGCAAGGATTCGTGGAGCAATTCGCGCAGCCGCATCCGCGCTTTATGAAGCTGCGATTTCGAATTTCCGATTGAACAGTCCATGATCTCAGCAATCTCGTTGTGCTCGTAACCCTGCACATCGTGGAGCACGAAAACCGCCTTGTAACCGGGCGGCAAATGATCCACGGCTCGCTGGAGGTTGACGCGATCTATCGAGCCGCTCAACCTCAGGTCCGCCATGCCGAAATCGCGCCGTGGCCCTCCGGATTCCTCATCCGGCTCCGTCATCTCGTCCAAGGAGGACTCGGTGGCCGATTTCTTTCTCAGGCGCATCAGCACCACATTTACCGCCAGCCGATGCAGCCAGGTCGAAAAAGCCGATTCACCGCGGAAGGTAGCAATCTTTCGGAAGAGCTGGAGGAAGGCTTCCTGAGTCAAATCCTCCGCTTCGGCCGTATTCCCAACCATCCGCAGACACAGCGAATACACGCGGCGGTTGTGTAACCGGTACAAGCGCTCGAAGGCCGCCGCATTTCCCGCCTGGGCCAACCGGATCGCCTCCGCTTCGGGCAACTCACCAGGCGTTTCGATTCGTCTCACGCGGGCCACGCTACCCGCTGGGACGCATCACCCATTGCGATGCGCCACCATGTCTGAAAGTTGTCTTAGTGGTTCTTTTCACGCAATTATCCAATTCGGCATTCCGAAATATAACCTTCAAAGAGTGCCCAAGTGCCTGTTCGATGCTGCTGTGAGGATAAAGGCATCGGTATTCTCGCTGCAACTGTGTTAGACGTCCAGTCAGGTTCCAAATCTAATTTTTTTCTTCCATTTATAGGAGCACATGACGCTTCCCACGAGCTCAACCGGTTAGGGAATGACCAACAATGACCAACTCTGTCCCAAATGGCTAGGCGGAAACGCGGGCAGCACGCGGCACTAGACGCAGCTTCGTGACTGTGCGGGGCCTGTTCAGCGCTGTATCGAATCCGGTCAGGCGCTCCGCAGGAAGTGCGTGAAGGAACGATTTGAGGATCACCTCCGACTCACGGAGGCAGGTACTGAGGTCGTAGTAAAGCGAATCGAACTGTTTCCAACTGGCGGCGGGCTTAACGGACAACCCGGCGGCAATATCGTAGGCAATTTGTTCGAATTCCGCACCAAGATGCTCGACGGTGTTCGAGAGGATCCGCAGCTTATGGAAAAAGCGTGACCGCTCGCCGAGCAGTACATTGTGGAGAAGACTGTTCCAGGATGCTGCGCTTTGTCCGGTGTCTCCTCGGAAGAATTCCGAGTGCAATGGTTGGACGAGCGGGAGATTACTTACGTCTTTCCCGCTTTCCGAAACCACAGCGCATGCATTGATCAGCATGGAAGTGAGACGGAGCAGAAGATCGGAGGTAATCGCCACCTGCTGCTGGGCGCTGACCAACTCTCCACGAGCGGGCTGAGCAAGCGCCTCATCTAGTGAAACGCTCAGCATCGCGTAGGAGCATTCCCAGTCGCGAACGGTACTCTCGAAAACCTGATTTTTCTTCCGTGGGAGCCCAGCTAGCCAGTCGTCGGACGCGCTACGCCGGACGGGGGAGGGGACCCGCCTTCGCTTGAACACCACGTGTCTCCGAAAGTGCAGCGCATTATAGCACCAGTTTCAAATGGAAGAGGTTTTTCGACCAGGAAGCCATGCCAAGCCCACGTTGTCTGACCCATTGTCATGACTTGTCTGAAAAAGAGCGGCGTTCGTTCTGGACCTAGCGCGGGCGGCGAACGAAGAACGGACCGGAATGCATACTGAGGGTGGTTCCCGCGTACTGAGGCGTTTTCTTGACGCTTCTCGAAGCCGACCGCTATACTGCCGGACGACTCCCGAAAGGACTCTTCGTTGGAATTTGAGCCGCTCGACCAGTTTCAACAACGCCGCAAAAAACTGACCGAAATTGAGGCGCTGGGACACGCTTCTTACCCGCACAAGTTCGAATGGACACACACGGCCAGGGAAGTAGGCGAGAAATTCCGCGAGCGAACTGGCGAACAATTAGCCGCGGTGCACGTGGACGTGCGAGTGGCGGGTCGCATCGTCGCGCTTCGGCCGCACGGAAAGGCCGCTTTCGGGCACATCTTGGGTGACGGCGCGCGGCTGCAGTTCTACGTCAAGCTCGACGTGCTTGGCGCGGAGCAGTTCAAGCTGTTTCAGCTGCTTGATTTAGGCGACATCATCGGCGTGAGCGGACATCTATTCCGCACGAAAACGAATGAGCTGACCGTGTGGGTGACGAAGCTTAAACTTCTCAGCAAGGCATTGCTGCCGCTGCCGGAAAAATGGCACGGGCTTGCGGACATCGAGCAGCGTTACCGGCGGCGTTATCTCGATCTGATAGTTAACGACCGGCCGCGGGAAATTTTTATTGCGCGCGCGAAAATCATCCGGGAAATTCGCAAGTTCTTCAACGAACGCGGCTACGTGGAAGTGGAAACGCCGATGATGCATCCGATTTTGGGCGGGGCTACGGCGCGCCCTTTCATCACCCACCACAATACTTTCGACATGGATTTGTACCTGCGTATCGCACCGGAGCTTTATTTGAAGCGGCTCGTTGTGGGCGGGCTCGATCGCGTTTACGAGATCAATCGCAATTTTCGCAATGAGGGCATTGACGCGATCCACATGCCTGAATTCACGATGCTCGAGTTTTATCAGGCATACAGCGATTTTTCCGAGCTGATGAATCTTACCGAGGAACTATTTCGCGGAATCGCGGAGGAGATTGCAGGGGCGACGAAGTTTCCTTTCGGCGATATCGAAATTGATTTCGGCAAATTTCAGCGGCTCACGATGCGCGAGGCGATCGCGAAATACTGGATCGCTCCGGCGGAGGCGGGCAGCCTCGTCGCCGAGTTGGGCGCCGAACAAGGACCAAAGGCCGTAGCAGCGCGATACAACGCATACGCGCGAACGCACAGTGCGGATATGATCGCAAATATCGAGAAGCTGTCACCCGGCGAGTTGATTGGCGAGATCTTTGAAGCAGTGGCTGAAGCCCATTTAGTCCAACCGACCTTCATATACGATTTCCCAACGGCCGTTTCACCGCTCTCGAAGTCGCGCGCGGATAATCCGGAGATCGCAGAACGGTTCGAACTCTTCATTGCCGGAATGGAACTGGCCAATGGATTCTCTGAGCTAAATGACCCGTTCGATCAAGAGAGCCGCTTCGCCGCACAAGCGGCGAAGGGCGGACAAGAAGTTCCGAAGGAAGTGGACACCGATTATATTCGCGCGCTCAGCCATGGCCTGCCCCCCACGGCCGGCGAAGGCGTTGGAATCGATCGTCTGGTGATGCTGCTCACGAACTCGCGAACGATCCGCGAGGTGGTACTGTTCCCGCTTCTGCGTACTGAATCGGCGGAGCCCGACGCGGGACCGGAATCTCAATCCGCTTCGGGCGGGCAGTCCTGATATGGCTGCAAGCGCGCTTCGACACACCGCAAAATGAAGTTTGAATCGTTTGTTGCGCTGCGGTACCTGCGGTCGCCAAACCGTCCCGCGGTGCTGCGGCTCGTCACGCTGCTGGCCGTGATCGGCGTGGCGGCCGGCGTCACGACGCTCGTGATTGCCCTGGCCATGAACACAGGGTTTCGCCAGGCGATTCGCGACCGCCTGCTCACCGTCACCGCGCATGTAAACCTCAAGCCGGTTGGCTCCGAAGGCATTCGAAATTATCGTGAATTGATGGCGCGGCTCGCGGATAGTCCCGGCGTTCGCTCCATCGAGCCGGCCATTTACGACACCGTGCTGCTGTCTGCAGGCAACCACGCGCGCGGAGTCGTGCTGAAGGGTGTGGACCCTGAACTCGAGCGCAATGCAAGCGAAGCGTTGCGCCGCATCGTGGCAGGCTCAGCCGATTTTCATTCGGATGCAGACGGGATTCCAGCGATCCTGGTTGGGCGGCTTCTCGCCGACGACCTGAAAATATCCGCGGGCGATTACCTTACCCTCACCAGTCCGCAAGGAAGCCTCACTCCCTTCGGAATGCTGCCTCGATCGCGGCGTTTCCACGTAACCGGAATCTTCGATTCGGGCTTCTACGACTACGACGCGAATTGGACTTTCGTAACGCTGGGATCCGGACAGGCGATGGCGGGCATTGGCGATGTGGTGAGTTTGCTCGAAGTGCGCGTCAGCAACCTCGACGATGCCGGCCGAGTCGCGGCGGAAATTTCAAAGCGCGCCGGCAACGGATTTACCGTAAGTACCTGGATGGACGAGAACCGCGCCTTGTTCCGCGCTCTCAGCCTTGAAAAGCTCGTTACTGCATTGTTTATCGGATTGATCACTTTCGTGGCCGGATTAAACATTCTGGTGATGCTTACAATGACGGTAACCGATCGCTCGAAAGACATCGCCGTACTCATGGCCATGGGCGCCCGCCGCCAGCAGGTGCGGAAGGTATTCGTTTTGCAGGGCTTAGTCGTCAGCATGGTCGGCACGTTTGCAGGTCTTGTTCTCGGATACCTACTGGCGTGGGGGGCGGACCGCTGGGAGTTGATTCCTCTGAATCCGGAAATTTATGCAATCCCTTATGTCCCTTTTCATGCCAACGGATTTGACGCCTTGTGGATCGCCGCTGCCGCGCTGGCGATCAGCGTTGCTGCGACCACGTTACCGGCGCGCTCGGCATCAAAGATTTTGCCTGTCGAGATTTTGCGATTCGAGTAAAAGGGCCGATGTTCTTCTCATTCTCGAAAAGAGTTGACGAACCTGTGGGAGTTGACGCCGGAACGGCATGAATCTGCAACGCTAACGTGTTAGAATGACTCGGAGGGCGAAGATTTAGCGTAGAAAGTTGAGCGGAAGTTACAGTGCTCGGGGGCGCATAGGGGTAACAGCACGGCGCAAATGTGAAAGTCTTTAGAATCAGTTCCGCTTCGGGAAAGAGTACTTGCCACGAAATGAAGGACATACGGTTGGTGAAGTTCGGCATCTAACGTGAAATAGACGATGCGATGAGTGAGCAAGCCACCTTGGGCGTCGCGGTTATTGACGAGACTCATCTTCAAGCCTTCACAGGCTCGCAAGAGCTTGTGCGGGTTGAAGGCTTGCGAAAAACCTTCCGGTCCGGCGCGCACGAAATCACCCCCCTTGATGGAATCAGCTTCTCGATGGAACGCGGCGACATGATTGCCATTATTGGACCTTCTGGCGCCGGGAAAAGCACGTTGTTACACATCTTGGCTGCGCTGGACACTCCAACAAACGGTGCAGTATACTTCGGCGCGAAATCATTAAAATCTTTGAATGAACTCGAACTCGCCGAGTATCGAAACAGCGCAGTGGGTTTTATATGGCAGCGGCACCATCTCATGCCGGACTTCACTGCCGCTGAAAACGTGGCGACGCCGATGCTGGTTCGGGGCCGGCCGATGAGTCAGGCGCTCCGGGCGGCGCAAGAGTGGCTGGGTGAAGTTGGGTTGGCCGATCGAGCCGGACAGAGCGCGGGTGAATTATCGGGCGGGGAGCAGCAGCGAGTTGCGATTGCCCGAGCGCTGGCTAACCGGCCGGCGCTATTACTGGCCGATGAACCTACAGGCGATCTGGATGAGCGCAACGCAGAGAGTGTTTTTGATCTTCTGATGCGGCTTCATGGCTCTCACCATTTGACTTCCATTCTCGCAACGCACAATCTATCGTTAGCGCGTCGCACAGAGCGCATTTTGGTTTTGGATCATGGCAAGCTGGTGCCGGCCGCGAACGTTCCTGCTGGGATAGCGAGTGCATCGACGGCTCATTCAACAACCGTTGAAGCGCAGATTTCAGGAGACCTTGGGTGAACCGTGTTTGAACGTTATACAGAGAAGGCTCGACGCGTAATATTTTTCGCTCGCTACGAGGCGAGCCAGTACGGCAGTCCGTTCATCGAGACGGAGCACCTGTTGCTCGGCCTGTTGCGCGAGGATAAGGCGCTGGCGAACCGGTTCCTGCGCACCCACGGCTCGATCGAATCGATTCGCAAGGAAATCGAGTCGCGAATCACCGTCCGCGAGCGTATTTCCACCTCCGTGGAAGTGCCTCTCAGCCAGGAGTGCAAGCGCATCCTGACCTTCGCCGCGGAAGAGGCCGAGCGTCTCGGCCACAAGCATGTCGGCACCGAGCATCTGCTCCTCGGCGTTCTGCGGGAGGAAAAATCCTTCGGAGCGGAAATCCTGCTGGAGCGTGGACTAAGGCTTTCAACCGTGCGCGAGGAGTTGGCGCGCAGCACGGGAGAGAAGGTGCCAGTGAGCCGGCCAAAAGAAGCATCCTTGTTAGCGGAATTTAGCCGCGATCTCACGCAAGCGGCGATGGAAGGGCAGCTCGATCCTCTCGTGGGGCGAGATCGCGAACTTGAACGCGCGATTCAGATCCTATGCCGCCGCACGAAGAACAATCCTGTTCTAATCGGCGAGCCGGGCGTTGGGAAAACAGCGATCGTCGAAGGCCTGGCGCAGCGGATTGCCGATGGCGATGTGCCGCCGTTTCTCGCGGACAAGAGAATTCTTTCGCTCGATCTTTCTCTGATCGTCGCGGGCACGAAATATCGCGGGCAGTTCGAAGAGCGGCTGAAGACCATCATGAAGGAATTGATGGAGAGCCAGAACGCGATCGTATTCATCGACGAATTACACACCCTCGTCGGCGCGGGTTCGGCGGAAGGTTCCCTCGATGCCGCGAATATTTTGAAACCAGCGCTGAGCCGCGGCGAAATTCAATGCATTGGCGCGACGACTCCTGCGGAGTATCGCAAGTCCGTTGAAAAAGATCGCTCGCTCGAGCGTCGCTTCCAGGCTGTGAAAGTCCCGGCCCCGGCGGAAGACGAAGCCATTCGCGTGCTGCAAGGCGTGCGAGATCGTTACGAGAAATTCCACGCCGTCAGCTACACCGATGACGCGATTCGCTACGCCGTCTATCTTTCGAATCGGTATATCCCGGATCGTTTCCTTCCGGATAAGGCCATTGACCTTCTCGACGAAGCGGGCTCGCGTGTGAAATTGCGTCAGGCGATGCTTCCCGACGAAGTTTCCGAAGTGCAAAAGCGCGTGAAGTTCATCACCCACCGGATGGAAACCGCGATCGCGAATCACGAATTTGAGAAAGCGCGTTTCTACTCGGAAGAAGAACGCAAAGAAAAAGAGCATCTGCGCATGTTGCGCGAGAAGCTGAAAATCGATGACTCCTCGACGGGCATCGTTACCCGCGAAGATATCGAAGACGTAGTCGCGCGCTGGACCGGCATCCAGGTCTCCGCCATCAAAGAAGACGAGCAACAGAAGCTGCTGCGCATTGAAGAAGAGCTGCACCGCCGGATTATCAGCCAGGATAAATCCATCACGGCCTTGGCACGCGCGATTCGCCGCAGCCGCGCTGGTTTGAAGGCACCCGGCCGGCCGGTGGGCTGCTTCTTGTTCCTGGGCCCCACGGGCGTCGGCAAGACGGAAGTGGCGCGCAGGCTCGCTGAATTTCTGTTCGGCAGCGAAAAATCTCTTATCCGCTTCGACATGTCTGAATACATGGAGAAGCACTCCGTGTCGAAGTTGATCGGCGCGCCCCCGGGATACGTGGGATACGAAGAAGGCGGCCAGTTGACCGAACGCGTGCGCCGCACGCCGTACTCGGTTATGCTTCTCGACGAAATTGAAAAGGCGCACCCGGACGTTTACAACATTTTGCTGCAGGTATTCGAAGACGGGCAATTAACCGACGGGCTCGGAAATACAGTGGACTTCCGCAACACAATCATTATCATGACCTCGAACATCGGAGCGCGGCAGCTGCAAAAACAAGCGGGCTTGGGGTTCCAGTCCGCCGACGATTTAGCCGCAGCGAAAAACCAGGACGACATGGTGATGGGCGAGGTGAAGCGGGTCTTCAACCCTGAGTTCTTGAACCGGTTGGACGAAGTGATTTTGTTCAATTCGCTCACGGATGACGACCTGCTGCGGATTATCGATTTGCTCGTCGGCCAGATCAACGAGACGCTGGTGCATCGCCAGGTGCAGATCGCTCTGACACCGGAAGCGCGTCAGTGGATTCTCGAGAAAACTTGCAGCGATCGAAATTATGGCGCGCGGCCGCTCCGGCGCGCGTTGCAGAAATACGTCGAAGACCCACTGTCGGAAGCTCTCATTCAGGGCGGACTACAGCGGCCGGCCACGCTGGAAATTTATCTCTCAGCGGACGGTCTCTTGTTCCGGCCTGTCGTAGAAGCAACCCCGGTGGCCCACTAGGAATCCTACACGCGCAAGCTGGACGGAGCGGTCCGGCGGGGGAGCCAAATATCTTGGGCGGGGAAGTGCGGCCTTGACCAGAACCATGGCCGCAGGCAGGAAAATTTTTCTGCGCCGATTCCAATTTCTCGTCGTTGTGTATCTCCTCTGGCTTTCGATCGTACATCCCGTTTGGGCTCAGCGCTTGCAGTCGCCGGCCGGTCCGCAATACACGATTGAACGGATTGAATTCCAAGGGAATCGCCGCATTCAACGCGATACTCTTCTAGCTCGCATTTTTTCCCGTCCGGGCGACCCGCTTAGCGAGGAAGCTATCAAGCGTGACTTCCAGGCGCTTTGGAATACTCAATTCTTCGAAGATATTCGCCTCGAAGTCGAAGACAGCCCCACCAACCCGAGCGCGAAAATCCTCGTCTACTACGTCACAGAACGTCCGATTATCCGTCGCATCGAATACAAAGGAAACAAATCCGTCACTGAATCCGATATCCTCGACCGCTTCAAAGAACGCAAAGTCGGCCTCTCCGTGGAAAGTCAATTCGATCCTACAAAAATCAAGCGCGCCGAGGTCGTCCTGAAGGAGCTGCTTGCCGAACACGGGCGCCAGTTTGCGACAGTGAAACCGACCTACGAGAGAATCGCGGCGACGAACGCTGTAAAACTTGTATTCAACATCGATGAAGGCCCGAAAGTAAAAGTCGGCGAAATTAAGTTCACAGGCAACAAAGCCTTCTCAGACCGCAAACTCGTTCGAGCAATGAGGCACGATCGCCCCTACGCGATTCCCTTGGGTTTCACCGAAATTCCAGTGCTCAGCAAAACCTACGACCGGCAGAAGCTGGACGAGGATCTCGAAATCGGCGTACGCGGGCTTTACCAAAACAACGGTTACTTCAAAGTGCTGGTCAAGGATCCAATTCTGAAAATCGTGGACGAGGATCGCAACGGAATACCTGGACCGTGGCCTCTGGTCGGCTCGAAGCACGGAAAATCAACGAACATCACGATACCCATCGAAGAAGGCGAGCAGTATCGGATGGGAGTAATTAAGTTCAGGAGCAGTGACCCCGAACAGGGCCTCGTGTTTAAGCCCGAGGCTCTCGTGAAAGTCTTCCCGCTCAAGGAAGGCGATATTTTTGGGACTGACAAAGTTCGCAAGGCCCTCGATGACTATAAGAAGCTATACGGAGGATATGGCTACATCAACTTCGTTGCCACGCCCGTTACCGAAGTAAATGACGCGAAAAAGTTGGTCAATATCACTATGGAATTCGATCAAGGCAAGCCATTTTATGTCCGCCGAATCGAATTCTCGGGAAACACAACCACGCGCGACAAAGTGATTCGCCGGCAGCTCCTGATCGACGAGGGCCAGGTCTTTAACAATCGCTACTGGGAATTGAGCCTCTTGCGCTTGAATCAGCTGAATTACTTCGACCCCATCAAGCCGGAAAACGCGGAATTGAAGAAAAATGAAAAGGCCGGCACGGTAGACATCAAGCTGAAAGTAAAAGAAAAGGGAAAGCAGTCAATCAGCTTTTCCGGCGGCGTCAGCGGAATTGCCGGCACGTTCGTCAGCCTGTCTTATCAGACGAACAATTTTCTCGGTCTCGGCGAGACGCTTACGATTTCAGGACAACTCGGCAATCTGCAGCAAGGCGCCACCTTCGGCTTCACGGAGCCTTACTTGTTTGACCGGCCGATCTCCACCGGCTTCACTGTCTTCTATAGCAAGTTCAACTACAACCAGGCGAAGCAAGAAGGTTTGCTGCTCGGGCAGCAAGTTGCCATTGATCCTGCGCTTCAGCAGAACTACACAACCGACTCGCACGGCTTCACGATTTTCGCCAGCTACCCTTTGCGAAAATATCAGTTCACCCGAATCGGAGTCACCTATGGTTTTTCCACCACGAACATCACCGCCTTCAGCCAATCCGCGCAACTGCTGTTCGAGTTCACTCAGTTCCGCAGCCTCGCGGGGCCTTCCGCTCTGAACGGGATTCAGTCGAGCAAAATCACGCCCACTATTTCCTATAACACGGTTGATAATCCGCAAAACCCCACGCACGGGAAGAGCTTTTATTACGGGCTTGGCTGGGAGGGCGGACCACTCGGCGGCAATACCAACACTTTTACAAATACTTTCACCATGACGTATTTTCGTCCTCACCACCATAAGCGTAACGTAATCGGCGTTCGCGTTTTGACCAGCATGATCACGGGGTACAACGGAACCGACGTCCCGCCCTACAGCCGCTTTTACCTGGGCGGAGAAAACGACGTTCGCGGATTCGATTTCTATACGATTTCTCCTTTTGTAGCGATTCCCAGCTCATCGAACACAACAGTCACCTATTTCGATCCCACACGGCTTGGTCCCAGCGGCAACCCCACCCAGGTGGCCCTCAACGTTCCTATTGTCACTTTTCTCCCCACGCGGCCCGGTGGCGACTTCCAAGGCGTGGGAAATTTCGAGTACCGGATTCCAATCGCCGGCCCCGTGAGTATGAGCCTGTTCAACGACATCGGTTTCGACGGGATCATTCGCAAATCGCAGTTGGCTTTGAATCCTGGAGCGCTCAGTACTCTCCAGGAGCAATATCCAAATCCCGATTTTCCGAATCTGACGATTCCTAAGAGTCTCGAGATCCTTCCCGGCACGAACTTCAAGCCCCACACTTCGGCCGGAGTCGAATTTGTCGTCCAGTTGCCGATTGTCAATGCGCCTTTCCGTTTCTATTACGCGTATAACTATCTGCGTTTGAATCAAACACTTTCCGGACCGCGAGGAGGATTTTTCCTGTCGGATGCCCAGAAATCCGCGCTGCCTCCCGGAGTATTTGAGACTCAAATCGCCCCGCAGTTGGACACGATTCTGGATAGTCAGGTGCAGCGAATCCCCGCCGGCTTGATCGAACCAAAGCAGACGTTCCGCTTCACGATCAGCCGGACATTCTAAATTGACGCCAATCGAGGAAAGCTTGTGATGCGAATGATTCTGGAAATCGAAATTTCAATCGGCGGCAGACGCTCGGAGGAAGGGCGATGAGATTGGGAAGACTAAGCGTCGCAGTATTAATCGCCGCCTGCGTGGCGGGGTGCGGGAGCAACGCCGCCAAGGTCGGTGTCACAATATCGCCCACGACCGCAACAGTAGTCGAGCGGGGAACGCAGCAATTCAGTGCGGTTGGATCTGGCTCGACCACCACCACCGTGAACTGGCAGATTTGCCTTCCTCCGGCAACCGCCGGAAACCAGCCTACTAACTGCACTCCTTTGCCTGGCCAATCAGGAACCGGCCCCACCGGCGTCGGAACGATCACGCAGGCGACGGCCACTCAAGCCGGAGGGCTTTACACGGCGCCTTCGGCTGTGCCGTCTACGAATCCAATCCTTGTTGTAGCCACCAGCACGGTGGATACCAAGGCCTTCGCAGCAGCCATGGTCACAATCACGTCAGGGATCACCGTGCAGATAACACCCACTGCGGCGACAATCGCGCCACAGGATAGATTCACGTTCACCGCCACCGTCAGTGGTCCTACCAACGATCATGGCGTTACCTGGTCGGTGAACGGCGTTGCTGGCGGCGATGCACTCCACGGATTTATCTGTCCCATTGCTGCCCTACCCGCATGTCCTGCGGGAACGTATATCGCGCCCGCAACATCTCCAGGAGCGATCACGGTCACCGCCACTTCCTCGGCCGATCCAACCCGATCAGCTTCCGCTAGCGTCAACGTTATCGGAGCCTCCCCAAGCCCAGTCATCTCCAGCATCGCTCCCACTACCGCGGTCCAGGGCTCCGTTCAACAGGACGTCTACATAATTGGCAGCGTCGTGAACGGCGCTGATTTTTTTTCCACTTCCGTGGTGCTAGTTGACGGGGTTCCGATTGTTCCGACATTTATTGATTCCAATCTGCTGCGTGTGACGATTCCGTCGGTGCTGCTTCAACAGGCGAAGACGGTAAACATTCAGGTCCGCAGAACAGATGGGGATACCTCGCCGCCCGCGAGCTTGACAGTCGCTCCAGCGCGCCCAGCCGTCATCTCTTCCACTCCTGCGAGCGTGTCGTCGATGGCTTCAAGCGCCAACGTAACTCTCTCAGGTGGTTTCTTCATCCCGCCCCAAACCTCTTCCGGGGGCACGACGGCCACATTCAACGGTGTAAGCGTGACGCCGACTGTCATCAACAGCCGCCAGCTCACGGTTCCCACCCCGGCGAATGGTGCGACAACACCGGGCCTCTACCCCATCATGGTTCAAAATCCGGGTATCACTGCCAACCTGCCATCCACCTCCGCCGTGAATTTGGCAGTGACTCCGAATCCCTCCTCGATTCCTATTGCTCCCAACGCCAACATCACCGTAGGCGCGAGTCCAGCCGCAATTGCCATTGACCCAGTATTGAATCTTGCGGCGGTTGCGAACTCGGGAGACGGAAGCGTTTCCTTGATCAATCTAGCGACGAACTCCGTCGTCAAGACGATTCCAAACGTCGGCAATGCGCCTACCGGGATCGCCATCGACGATCAATTGCCCGATCACATCGCACTCGTCGTCAACAGCGGCGACAACACCGTTTCCACCTTGGATCTGACGACTCAAGCTGTTGTCGGAACGCCCCTTTCGGTACAGATAGGTGCGCCTCCGCCACCCGTAGCAGGGCCTGTTTCGTTAGCAATCGGTATCAACCCTCTCTCGCATCGTGCGGTTGTCGCCTACCAATCAACGAATCTGGCCACGGTCTTGGACACTTCCAGTGGAGTTCCTGTTTTCTCCGCGCAAATTGGCGGCACTCTCACCCCCTTCAGCACCGGGGTCAGCCCGGAAATAGCAATCGACCCGCTGTTGAACTGGGCGGTTATCACTCCCGGTGGTGCAGGCACCATCAACATCGTAGATCTCGGTCGGTTGCCCATTGCGGGTGACGGCGGGCGGCCTCCGCACGTTATCGGAAGCCTATCCCTCTCCACGAGCGTTCAGGGTGTTGGCATCAATACGGAAACCCATCAGGTGCTTTTGACAAATCCAAACGCTGGGATGCTTCAGACGTTCAGCCTTCTGGATAATTCCGTCAACTCGATTTCCTTTACCGTTAGCCAATTGGGTTATTCCGCAGCCGCGGTAAATTCGCTGACGAATGTGGGAATAGCTGTGAACTCGCAGACCTCCACCGCGGCTGTGGTCGACCTTGGAACCGGCGTAGTATTGCAGCCCACGGTTTCTGGACTCGGAACTCTGCCGCAGGCTGTTACCGTGGATCCTGCCCTCGACGAAGCGCTGGTGGTGAATCAAACGAGCGGCACTGTTTCGGTCGTCTCGCTCGGCAGTTCCTTCAGGAATTTGCAAATCACCGCGCTGAATCCCGCCGTTGCGTTCGCTCCCGCTGCGGCGAATCTCTCTCTCACGATCAACGGTTTCGGTTTCGTTCAGGGAACTTCGCAGGTGTTTCTCGACACTACCGCGCTGCCGCCTGGAAACGTCACGGTATCGAATGGCGGCAGGCAAATAATTGCGACCGTTCCAGCAAGCATGCTGCAATCGGCTCGGCGCTATAGCGTGACGGTTCAAGACCCAGGGCCGAATGTTTCCAACACAACGGAACTGGCGGTTGTGCAACCTGTCGTAGTCGGGAACCAGCCCTCGAGCGTTGCAGTTGACCCGGATCGCGATATCGCCGTTGTGACGAATAATGGTGACGGGACAGTTTCGCTCGTCGATCTGGCCGCTGGAACTACGCTTCCACAGAGTCCCTTGTCGGTTGGGCAAGGTCCGATCGGTGTAGCCGTTTTACCGCGGCTCGGCCTCGCTGTGGTCGCGAATAACGTTAGCAGTAATGCGACGGTGGTGGATGAGAATGGAGTCAATCCTCCGCAGACGGTGGCTCTTTGCTCCGGTTGCACCGGCCCTACTGGAGTTGGGATCGTACAAGACACAGCCAGCGCAATCGTCGCTGCGTCGGGCCCGGATGCGGGGTGTTCGACGGTCACCAGCGGGTGCGAGGTCAGCTTCGTTCAGGTGGCGCCCACGGGCTCGGCTCCGGGAACAAGCATCGGAGTCAATCAAAGTCCGGTGTCAGTCGCCACAGATTCGAATGGTGATCGCTTCGCTGCTATTGGCGCTGCCTCGCAGGCGGGTAGTATCGACATCATTGATCTCTTGACCAGCACCGTCACTTGCCGTGTAAGTGGAGTTCAGTTGCCAAGTGGCGTTGTCTTCGATCCCGTCAACCAGGTTTTCGTAGCCGCCAACAGCCTGCAAAATAATATTGTCATCGTGGATCCGCTTACTTGCATACCCACCACGGTACGGGTAGGCATCAATCCAACCTCGCTCGACTACAACTTTCAGACCAGCACACTGGTTACGGTAAATTCGGCAAGCAACACCATGTCGTTCCTGGACTACATGTGCCCGCCGGCGGTGGGCGTACCGGTAACCTGCTCATCTCCACAGACGCGCGAAATCTTTGGCCTTCCCAGCTCGGCAAAGTTTTCAGAGAACCAGCAGTTTTCTGTGGCGATCGATGCGAAGCTGAATCTTGCAGTGGTGGTAGATACGAACAACAGCCGCGTTTTGCTGATACCGCTGCCTCATTGAGGATTCATGGCGGGATTCGCGCGGGCCAACCCGCCAGTCTCGCCCCGCATCCGAAAAGGCCGGGGTGAGCTTGAATCCGATTGACCGCTTTCTCGCAGCGCGGCTATAATCGCGAGTTTGCGTTTCATGGAATTTACGAATAAGGAGTGAGAATGAGCATTCGATTGGCAGTTCTGGCCTTGGCGGGTTCATTAGCGGGACCCGCAGTATGGGCTCAGTCCGGTGGCGCAGCGGCGTCGGCGGCTGGAATGAAAGTGGGTGTGATCAACGTGCAGGTAGCTATCACCAGCACGGGAGAAGGCAAGCAGGCGGCGGGTGAGTTGCAATCGCAGTTCGCTCCCAGGCAATCGGAACTCGATGGCCTCCGTAGGCAGGTGGAAGATATTCAGACGCGGCTGCGCACGGGCGCCAGCACGCTGAGCGACGATGAGAAGGCCCGCCTTTCGCGCGAGGGCGACCAGCTGAGCCGCCAGTTCCAGCGCAAACAGCAGGATTCCCAGGACGACTTCAACGAAGCGCAGCGCGAAATCGTCGATCGGATTGGCCGCAAAATGATCGACGTTCTCGATAAATATTCGAAAGACAACGGATACGGCGTGATTTTCGATACATCGGCCCAGAACACGCCCGTGGTTTACGCTGCGAATCAGATCGACGTGACGCAGGAAATCATCCGCCTCTACGACCAGAATTATCCCGTGAAGGCGGGCGCGGCGAAGTCCTCAGCGCCTCCGCGATCAGCTGCTCCGAAGCCGGCACCGGCAACGCCGGCACAACCCAAGCAGTAGTTCCTACCGTCTCGGAGATTTTCCCAAGGCCTCCCGATCCGGGAGGCCTTTTTGTTTGCAGCGATTTTTTGGAGTGCGGCGGCTCGCCGCCGCTTTCGTAGCTACATCGCGATTAGAAAACAACAATAAGCCTCATCAATCCAATCACTTCCAATTTTCTAAACGAAGACAAAAACAGGGTTTTCTCGAAGTGATCCCAGTCGCGGTTTCGACCCACTCCCCAAGCCCTCAGGGCTTGGCAACGTACAGGTTGGGAAACTGCTCCCGCAGATTATTCATCTTCGGAATATCGCAGATCTGAATGTAGGGATTCTCGGGATGATGCTCAGCGTAGTCCTGATGGTAGCTCTCCGCCGGATAAAATTTGTCGAGCGCAACGATTTGCGTCACGATCGGACTCGAGTAGATCTTCGCTTGCGTCAGTTGTCCGATATAGGCTTTCACGATCCGCTCCTGCTCTGAGCTGCTGAAGAAAATTGCAGAGCGGTACTGAGTGCCGGTGTCCGGCCCCTGCCGATTCAGTTGCGTCGGGTCATGCACTACCGAGAAAAAGACTTTCAGCAGTTGTCCCAGCGTGATCACCGAGGGGTCGTAAACGATTTCCACCGACTCGGCGTGTCCCGTCGAGCCGCTGCTCACCGTTTCATAATCGGGATTTTTCAGTGTGCCTCCCGAATAACCTGCCGTGGAGCGAATCACTCCCTTCACGTGTTTGAACACCGTCTGCACGCCCCAGAAGCAGCCTCCCGCGACGACCAGCGTTTCTTGTCCCGGTTTCGCGGCCAACTTCTCATCAACGGCGGGATCGGGAATCGCCACAGCTGTCGCGGCAGCGGCGGCCACCGCGCTGGCCGCCTGACGGCGCGACGTCATGAACAGCAACAGCGCAGCCCCGCAGAGAACCAGAAAAATCACCACAGATCGATTCATATTTCCTGCTCCTTCTCGAATCTCAACCGTAGTACGCAAGAACCGGCATGCATGGATTTTGCCGGCTTGGTTCAGCCAAGACCTGCGCTGCTTTGCGCCGCTTATTTCAGCGAGGCCATATCGATCACGAACCTGTATTTCACGTCATTCTTCATTAGCCGCTCGTACGATTCATTGATCTGTTGAATCTTGATCATCTCGATGTCCGCCGTGATTCCCTTGTCCGCGCAAAAATCCAGCATCTCCTGGGTCTCACGGATCCCGCCGATTCCCGAACCAGCCAGGCTGTGGCGCCCGGGGATCAATTGAAACGCCGCAATCGGGAAAGGCTTCGGCGGAGCGCCGACCAGCGTGAACGTTCCATCCATTTTGAGCAGTGACAGATAACTGCCGATATCGTGCTCGGCCGAGGCCGTATCCAGGATGAAGTTGAAACTCTTGGCTTGCTTCTCGATTTCGCCGGGATTTGTTGTGAGCACCACTTCGTCCGCGCCCAATCGTTTGCCGTCCGCCACTTTGTTTGCCGACGTGGTGAAAAGCACGGTATGCGCTCCGAAGGCCCTCGCGAACTTGATGCCCATGTGTCCGAGTCCGCCGAGCCCGACCACTCCCACTTTTTGCCCTTTGCTCACTTTCCAGTGCCGCATCGGCGAGTAGGTGGTGATGCCCGCGCAAAGCAGCGGCGCCGTGCCAGCAAGATTCGCGGAGCTCGCGACGCGCAGCACAAACGCTTCATCCACGACGATGCTCTGCGAATATCCGCCGCAGGTGACGCCGCACAGAACCGGCTCCGGCGAGTTGTAGGTAAACGTGCAACCACTGACGCAGTATTGTTCTTCTCCCGCGCGGCAGTTTTCACACACGCGATCGGAATCCACCATGCAGCCTACCGCGGCGATGTCGCCTTCCTTGAATTTCTTCACCGCGCTTCCCACCTTGACCACGCGGCCGACTATTTCGTGTCCGGGCACACACGGATAGACAGTCGGCATGAATTCGGCCCACTCATTCCGCACCGTGTGCAGATCCGAATGGCACACGCCGCAATAGAGAATTTCAATCTGCACGTCCTGGGTCCGCGGTTCGCGCCGTTGCAAAGTGTGCGGTGACATCGCGCCGGAATTGTTTTGCGCGGCGAACGCCTTCGCCGCGAATGTGTTTGTCTTCTGACCTTCTTTGGCTGTCTGTTGCGCTGTCTCGCTCATCGTGTATGTCCCCTTCTCCTAAAGAGTCACTTCCTTAGTGTATTCCCGTTGCCCGCCGAGGAATCTAGGGTTTAGATGACGCGGATCGTCGCAGGATTCCTTCCGCCTCGGCCGAGGCGAGACGGAAAGTGCCTGAGCGACTCGTTGCGAACTTCTCGATTGCAATTAGTACGTCTACCAGTATTTGGTTCTAGCGGCCCACGGACTCTTGGGATTTCGAGTGAAGAAGTCAAACGCCTGCTTAGAGAGTTTCCCGCTCGATGGATTGGTGCAGCCGAAGCGAGTGGAGCGGATGGCCAAATGCGGCGCTTCCGGAACGCGCTCATCATCGGGATGCTGTTTGGCCCAATCGAGGACAGAGCGCGTTAGATAGTCAGGCGCAGGGCCGATATTCAAGAGCTTCGCCCAAATCACGTGCCACGGATTCCTGCATTGGGGAGTCCAGGAAGGAAGGCGCGTAACCTGTCTCGTCGCCGGCGATTTCCTTTAGGGCCCCGGACGGCGGCGGTAACCAGGATCCGCCGGCAGCGTGATTGGCCATGTCGTTCGGATCGACGGCGGCGTGCCGGATGCGAGACGCAACGGTTGAAGGCGTGGGCGAAACGAGATGGTGTCTCCGGTGAGAAACACGGTGCGGGCCAGGAATGCGACGCCGATGGTCTTCGGATCGATCGGGCTCAGATCCTCAGGCCGTTCCCAAACCCACAGCGTCACGGGTGGAAGCGCGGTTACGTCCGACGGATGAATAGGATACCAGGCAGCTATGCGCTTGCCGGGCATGACACGAGCAAAGACGAGCCCGGCTGTGGCCAAAGGCGCGGCGATGAAAATGGTGGCGACGAAGCGCAGATGGATCATGCGGCGCATGAATGGCAATTATGCCGCCAATTGCATTTGCCATTGTTTAGGCCTTTTCAAGAGCCTCAGGAGAAGCCGACGACCTGCGTGTTTGAGCCGTCTTGCGTTTTCCAAGTCACCGAGCATATACTTAATTGCTTCTAGATAGGTCGCTCGCCAAGTGGGCCGCAAGCCCACTTTTTTGTTGGGCGCGATTTTGGCGCGGGGGTAGAGGTATCGGCGGAAGGTGAGCACTGGATAGCTGCCGCGCCTAGAACAGAATGGACTTGGAAAAGATACGCGAGGCGGCGGAGCGGGTGGCGCGTTCGGAGGGCCTCGAGGTTTTCGACGTCGAATGGAAGATAGGCAAGCAGCGGCTGCTGCGAGTCTATCTCGACCGGCTACCCGGCCCGGCCAACCCAGACAATCTGGGGGTGAGCCACGCGGACTGCCAGCGCGTGAGCGAGCAATTGAGCGTGATTCTGGACGTAGAAGATCTGGTGCCGGGGCCCAGCTACATTCTGGAGTTGAGCTCGCCGGGCATGGATCGAAAGTTGATCAAGCCGGCTGACTACGAGCGATTTGTCGGCAGACTGGCGAAGATTTGGCTGGAGACGTCCGTCGAGAATCAGAAATATCTGGAAGGGCGATTGGCCGGTTACGCGGACGGCAATGTGAAGTTGAAATGGAAAGACCGCGAAATTGAAATTCCGTACGCCGGGATTCGAAAAGCGAACCTGGTAGTAGAACTTTAGGGAGAACCTGGATGGCGAGTCTGCTGTACCAGACAATCGAGCAGATCAGCCGGGAGAAGCACATCGAGCCCGAGGTGATCGTCGCAGCCATCGAAGATGCGATGGTCGTTGCGGCGCGGAAATACTACCGCACGGAGGAAGAACTGCGCTCGAAGTTCAATCCTGATACCGGGCACGTGGACGTGTATTCGGTGCGCGCGGTGGTAGAAGATGTAACCGACCCGCTGCGCGAGATTTCCATCGGCGACGCGCGGAAGAAGCAGCCGGAAGTGGAAGTGGGCGGCGAGGTAACAGAATCGAAGCCGACTGACGTGCTGGGAAGGATCGCGGCCCAGACTGCGAAGCAGGTGATTCTGCAAAAAGTTCGCGAGGCTGAGCGCGACACAATTTATAACGAGTTTCACACACGCGTAGGCGAACTTGTGAACTGTATCGTGAAGCGGACCGAAGGACCGGACACGATTGTGGACTTGGGCCGCACCGAAGCGCGGCTGCCGAAGCGCGAGCAATCGCGTCTCGAGGCATACAATGTGGGCGACAGATTGCGCGTGACGATTCGCGCGGTGGAACGCGCGGCGAAAGGGCCGCAAGTGGTGGTATCGCGGGCCGATCCCGCCCTGGTGCAGCGATTGTTTGAAATGGAAGTACCGGAGATTTACGACGGCACCGTGCAGATTCGAGCGGTGGCGCGGGAAGCGGGCGAGCGCACGAAAATCGCTGTGGAAAGTCGCGACAAAGACGTCGATCCCGTGGGCGCCTGCGTAGGCATGAAGGGCATGCGCGTTCAATCGATTATTCGCGAATTGCGCGGCGAGAAAATCGACATCATTCCCTACAGCGAAGAGACGGTAGCCTTCGCGCAGAAGGCGCTGAGCCCTGCGAAAGTGACGCGCGTGCAGATTGTGGATCCCGAAGAGAAGCGTCTCGAAGTGATCGTCGAGGATACGCAACTCTCGCTGGCCATCGGCAAGAAGGGGCAGAACGTTCGCCTGGCGAGCAAACTCATCGGCTGGAACATCGACATCAAGAGCGAGGAAGAGAAGCGCCGCGAAATCGAAGCGCAAATGGCCGCGCTGACGGCGCCTGGAACTCCGCTGGCACAGCTGGCAGGCGTGGGGCCGAAGACGATCGAAAAGCTCGAGGCACATGGCGTCACGTCGATTGAAAAGCTGGCGGACATGACTCCCGAGCAACTGATGGAGATTCCTGGAATCGGCGAAAAAATGGTGGAGAAGATCCACCAGTCCGTGGCGCTTTATTTCGAGGAGCTTGAGGCGCAGGCAGCTGCGGGCGGCGAAGCGGCTACGGCCGAGTCCGAGGTGGCAACGGAAGGCGAAGGCATTGCAGCGGAAACGGAAGCCGGCGCGGAAGACTCCTCTGAGGGCGCTGGATCGGTGGAAGCTACCGAAGAGTCTGAGACGGCGGAAGGAACCGAGGCTCACGAAGCGGAGTCTGTGGAAGATGCCGAAGCTGGTGCGAGCACAAACGTTGAGGCAGTCGAAGCAAGTGAGACAGAGGCGACCGCCGGCGGAGAAGCGGATTCGGATTCAGAAGGTGAGGCGGAGAAATCGGCGGGTTCTGACTAGTTTTGGAGAAAACAGGGGCTGATGGCAGATTCCAATCAGATTCGAATTAACGAGCTGGCGCGCGAACTCGAGATCAAAGCGAAGGTGCTGATAGAGTTCCTGCCGGAAATCGGGGTCACGGAAAAAAAGACGCATTCGAGTTCGCTCGACCTCGAACACGCGGAGCTCGCGCGAAAACATTTTGCAGGGCTGGCGGCGAAGGAAGCTGCGGCTGAAGCGGAGAAGCAAGCAAAGGCGACGGCGGCGAAGAAACCTGCCGCGCGTCCTGCGCCGGCGGCTACGCCTGCGCCACTGGCAGCAAAGCCGTCCGTTGCGCCGGGAACGGCGGCACCTCCAGCTGCGGCGAAACCGGCGGTGCCCGGCGCGATTCCGGGAACGGCAGCGCGTCCTGCGGGAATCCCCTCCGCGCCAGCGCCCGCAGCGACAAGTGCTCATCCCCCCGCCCATTCGCCGGGTCATTCACCAGCTCATCCACCTCAAGCATCTGCCCAGGCACCCGCTGCTGCGAGACTGGTAGCCCCTGCGGCGGCTGCTCCTGCGGCTCCGGCAAGGCCTGGAGTTGCGCCATCTGCGCCGCGTCCGGGAGTTCCGCTACGGCCCGCGGTACCCAGCCAGCCGGGCGCTCCTGCTGCACAACGCCCTGCCGCCGCGGCACCATCTGGAATACCGTCGGCGCCTGGAACAAGTTCGGGAGCACCGCGACCCGCGGGCGCTCCGCCGCAAGGCCAAAGATTTCCAGTTCGCCCCGGAGCGCCACCATCGGGTGGACAGCCTCGTCCCGGTGCGCCGCAGAATTTTCGTCCTGCAGCCGCACCCGGTCAAACTCGCCCCGGCGGCCCGCGTGTTGGTGTGCCATTGCGTCCCGGAGGCGGACCTGCAGGAAGATATCCGCAGCGTCCGGGCGGCCCCGGCGAACGAGGTGGCAGGCCCGGGCAAGGACCTGTGGGCGGACAGCGTCCCGGTGCAACCGGCGGAGCAGGAATTCCGAAGGCTGAACCCGGCAAGCCGCTGTATGCGCGGAAGCCGCCTGCATCGCGTGGCCGTCCGCTCATCGAGAAGCGCTATGCGGAAGGCGAGCGCAAACTCCATCCGGTGCGAACGCGCGCGGGTGCAGGCGCAGGACGATCGGCGCAAGCCGAGCCTGTGGCGCCAGTAGAGCGCGAGCCGCGCGAAGTAACGGTCACCGAAGGAATCACGGTTCGGGAGCTGGCCGAGAAGCTCGACATTCGCGCCAAGGAATTGTTGAAGACGCTGCTTGACCGCGGCGTTTTCGCCAGCATCAATCAGGCGTTGGACGCGCCCACGGCGACGAGTCTCGCTGAGGCGTTCAACGGAATCGTGCAAGTGGTGAGCTTCGAAGAGCAGATCGTTCAGGAAGAGAAGGTCAAGGAAGTCCGGTCGGGCAATCAACAGCCGCGGGCTCCGGTGGTTACGGTGATGGGACACGTGGATCATGGAAAGACCAGTCTTCTAGACTCGATTCGCGAAACCGAAGTGGCCGCCGGCGAGGCGGGCGGGATCACGCAGCACATCGGTGCTTATGAAGCGCGCATTGACGGGCGCCGCATCGTGTTTATCGATACGCCGGGCCACGAAGCGTTCACGCGCATGCGTTCGCGTGGAGCAAAGGTTACGGATATCGTCGTACTGGTAGTCAGCGCCGACGATGGCGTGATGCCGCAGACGGAAGAAGCGATTGCGCACGCGCAAGCTGCCAATACGAAGATCATCGTCGCAATCAACAAAATTGATAAGCCGGGCGCCGAGCCGGAACGGGTGAAGCGGCAGCTCGCGGACCGCAAGTTGATGCCAGAAGAGTGGGGCGGCGACACGGTGATGGTGGAAGTCTCGGCGAAGACGAAACAAAATGTGCCGAAGCTTCTTGAAATGATTTTGCTGGTCGGGGATTTGCTCGAGTTGAAAGCGGATCCGGACGCGCCAGCCAGTGGAACGGTGTTGGAATCGCGCGTGGATAAAGGCCGCGGGCCGGTGGCGACCGTGCTTGTGCAGAACGGCACACTACATGTCGGCGATTTCTTTGTGGTCGGCGCGGTGTACGGAAAAGTGCGCGCGATGTTTGACGATATGGGCCATCCGATCAAGCAAGCTGCGCCGTCAACGCCGGTAGAAGTTCTTGGCCTACAAGGCGTGCCGGAGGCGGGCGATCAGTTCCAGGTGACGGACGAAGCGAAAGCGCGCCACATCGTTGAATACCGGCAGGGGAAACAACGCGAAGCATCACTTGCGAAAACAGCTTCGGGCCGCCTGACGCTCGATCAGTTGCACGAACAGCTCAGGGCCGGCGAAGTGAAGGATCTGCCGGTCGTGCTGAAGGCGGATGTGCAGGGGTCGGTGGAAGTGCTGAACGACATGTTGCCGAAGCTTTCGAATGACCAGGTGAAGCTGAAGGTCATTCAGGCGAGCGTCGGCGCGATCAGCGAGACGGACGTTCTGTTGGCTTCGGCTTCGAACGCGATTGTCGTAGGGTTCAATGTGCGACCGGAAAGGAAAGCGCAGGACCTGGCGCAACGCGAGGGCGTGGACATCCGGCTGCATACGATTATTTACGAATTGCTGGACGAACTGAAGAAGGCCGTGGCCGGGCTGCTCGCGCCTGTGATCAGGGAAACCTATCTAGGCCGCGCGGAAGTGCGAAACACGTTCCGGGTGAAGGGCGTGGGAATGATCGCCGGCTGCGCGGTACAGGACGGCGTTCTGAAGCGCGACGCGGATGTGCGCGTGCTGCGCGACAATGTGGTGATCTATACGGGCCGGATCAGTTCGCTTCGCCGCTTCAAAGATGATGCGAATGAAGTGCGCGCCGGATTTGAGTGTGGCGTGGGCGTTTCGAATTTCAGCGATGTGAAAGTGGGCGATGTTCTCGAGTGCTTCAAGATCGAGAAAACCGTCGCTCCGGAGTTCGTCAACGTGGGAGATCGCGGGCGGGTGCAGGGCGGCGCGGAAGCAAGTCGCAACTGAAGATTTTGTAAACTAACGATTATCAGCGGGCGATTTGGCGTTTAGCGATCCCGGGTTGCTTTAGGGACCGTTTCTTCGATGGGTTCTCGATGGGCACGGACATGCCGATCGGTCTTCTTACCCTGGAAATTCACATTCCCGACGCGCAATCCCTCAAGGATAAGCGGCAGGTGCTGCGAAGCCTGAAAGACCGGCTGCGCGCCCATTTCAACGTGGCGGTGGCCGAGCTGGAGCATCAGGAGTTATGGCAACGCTCGCGCGTGGGCGTAGTGAGTATTTCGGGCGACGGCAAATTCCTGGAGGAATCGCTCGAGGCGATTGCGTCGGAATCGGAGCGAATTCTCGGACGCGACCTTGTGTCGCGAGATATCGAATATTTTGAGGATGGAGAATGAATACCGGGGGAAATCGCGCCGGAGGGCACCGCGTGGAGCGGATCGCAGAAGAGATCCGGAACGAAGTGAGCCTGATGCTGGCGGGTGAGCTGAAAGACCCACGCCTTGCGGGAACCGTGACGATCACGGAAGTACGCGTGACGCCCGACCTGCGAACCGTTCGCGTCTACGTGAGCCTGGCGGATGAAGACGAAACCGAGCGCGCCAGCACGCTGGCAGGATTGCAGGCGGCGAAAGGCTACGTGCGGCACGAACTCGTGGAGCGCCTGCAGCTTCACCGCGCTCCAGAAGTGCTGTTCATCCTCGATCAATCCGAAGAAGTCGGCGATCGCATCGATCAATTGCTGCGAAACGCGAAAACCCCGGGGAAGTAGCGGAAGCGTATGCCCCGGAAACAACAGCCTCCCGCCATCGACGGTATCCTTGTGGTGGATAAGCCCCGCGGAAAAACGTCGCACGATATCGTCGAATCTGTGCGCCGGCTCGTGGGATTTCGCCAGGTTGGGCACTTGGGAACGCTCGATCCGCTCGCGACCGGCGTGCTGGTGCTGGCATTGGGACGGGCAACGCGACTGGCACGCTTCTATGCGGGGCGGCGAAAACGATACCGCTGCGCGGTGCGATTCGGTTTTGCCACTGACACGTTTGACGCGGATGGAGAGCCGCTCGGCCCGGATTCGGCGCCCGCGCTGGATGCAGAAAAGATCGCTGCTTTAGCGTCGCAATTTGTGGGAAGCATTCAGCAGACGCCACCTTCCTTCTCCGCCAAAAAAATTCACGGAACGCCGGCGCACGAGCTGGCCCGAAAACACAAGCCGGTGAATCTCGAGCCGGTGGAAGTGGAGGTACTCGAATTTCGGCTGACGGGCGTTGAAGGTTCGGTGGCTCGCTTTGTAGTGGAGTGCGGCGCGGGCACGTACATTCGCTCGCTGGCGAACGATCTAGGAAAGCTTCATGGTGCGGGTGCACATCTTGCGGAGATTTCGCGCACAGCGGTTGGCGAATTTACATTGGATCAGGCGACATCGCTGGGGGAGCTGGAACAGGACGCGAAGGCCGGACTTATAGCCGAGCGGATGATCAAGCTCGAAGGCATGTTGCCGGAGTTGCCGCGAGCCACCGTGCTGCCCATTATTGAGAAGCGCGTGCAGCATGGGGCAAAGTTCAATTTATCGCTTGCGCAGATCCAGCCGGGCCGGACCACCATTGCTCAGGGTGCTACGGAGCAGTTGAATTCGGGTGAATGGAAGCCAGCGAGGCTGCGTGTGTTCAATCAACAGGGGCAGCTGATCGCGATTGCCGAACCCGTGGTTCCCCGGACATATCAGCCGCTCGTGGTGCTGGAAGCGACGTCGTAGCGCTCAAATTGCTGCGAACGCGTTTCTGCCGCGCTGGCTCTAAGGCTGCGGTGGAGGCTGCGGCGGCGTTTCATTTTCAGGATTCGGATTTGGTTGAGGCGCGGGAAGCGGTTGCGGCAAGGTTTGAGGGGGGGGCTGTGGCGGTTGTGGCGGTGGTTGGGGCAGTTGGACTGGAACGCTGCGATCGATTCCGCGCCCGCCACCGAAGGATCCTTCGCCTTCCGCGTTGCCGTGTCCCGCATAGATCAAGCGATCTTTGCGCGGAGAAGAATCCACCAAACGCGGCGTGATCATCACAATTATGTCGCTATCCTGATCCGTTTTTCCCTGCACGCTGCCCAACATCCCCAGACCGGGCACGGAAGAGACGTACGGCCAACCATTCAGCGTATTTGAGACTTCCGGCTGGCGAATGCCCATCACCATCGTCGTCTCGTTTTCGCGGAGCCGAATCGTCTGCTCCACGGACTGGTTCGATATGACGGGAATCCCATTCACGGACCGAGCACCGAGGCTGCTGATCTCGAGATTCAGGTGCAGCGTCACTTCATCGTTGCGGTGAATACGCGCTGTAGCTTTCACCTTTGTCCCAATATCCAGGTACTCGACTCCTGGAAATGCAGTGGCGGCCAACGGGTTGGTTGCTCCCGTAAAGTTCGTGTTGTTCAGAATTACGGTCGCGGTATTGGAGCCTTTGTCGGCGGACACGGCGTCCGGTCTCCCGTTCGCGTCAAAATCCGCGCTCGCGACGGCAACGGGGGTGGTTCCCACAGGCAGCTCGAAATTGGGCCCGAATAACCCGCTGCCCAGATTAAGAAGAACGGAAATCGCGTTGTCGGTTTGATCCGCAGCGATAATATCGAGGCGGCCGTCGACGTTGAAGTCGGCGACCGCGAGCGAAGTAGGGCCGGTCCCAGCTGGAAACACGCTTTGCGCGTGAAAAGTTCCGTCGCCGACGCCAGTAAGGACCGACACGGTGTTGTCTGTGTTATTCGCCACCGCAAGATCGAGAAACCCGTCGCCGCTAAAATCGCCTGTGGACACCCAAACGGGAGCCGTTCCGACGGCGTAGTCCGTCCGGCTCTTGAATGTCCCGTCACCGTTGCCGATGAAGACCGACACGGTATTGTCATTTTGATTCGTTACGGCCAGATCGATGTGGCCGTCATTGTTGAAGTCCGCCGCCGCGATCGAAGAGGGTGCCCGGCCTGTATTGATGAAGGTGGGCGCCTTGAAGGTGCCGTCGCCGTTGCCCAGAAAAACGCCCAGCGTGTTGTTCGCATTATTCACCACGACCAGGTCCGCGAATCCGTTGCTCGTAAGCGTGGCGGCAACAGCCGCGACGGGTCCGGTTCCTGCGCCAGTCGAGATGTCTACCTTGGGGGCAAACGTGCCATCTCCATTTCCAAGGAGAATTGAAACGGTATCGGCGGTGTGATTGGCGACGGCCAGGTCCAGATTCAGATCGTTATTGACGGTTGGATTGAAATTGGCGCTGGTGATCCAGACAGGACCGGCCCCGGTAGGAATCGCGGTGGTGGGGGTAACGAACGTGCCGTCGCCGTTGCCGAGAAAGAGCGAGAGCGTGTTGTCAGTATTATTGGCGACAATGATGTCTTCGGTGCCGTTGTTGCGAACGCTGGCAGTGGTCACAAAAACGGGCGCTGCGCCTGTAGCCAGCATAGTGGTAGGAAGATTCGACGATATCAAGCCCGCCACTCCCGTGGCCGTTCCTGCGAGACTGGGTGAAAATTGCGCTAGGGCGACAGGAAATCGTTCGCCGACGAAAAATGTGGCCGGCTTTCCATCTTCGGCACGCAGCAAGATGCGACGCCCTGTGAGCACCAGCGAGAGCATCTCGGAGAAAGTTGCGCTGGCGCCCGGCATGGTAGCCAAGAATGTGGTTGAGCCGCCGCCGAAGGCAACGAGCGGCGGAATCAGCGACCCAATGCCGACCTGGCCTGAGCCTAGGAGCGAGGCAATTTGCGTGGACGTCAATCCTGCGAGAGACGCAGGCGTGCCAAAAAGCTGGGTGATCACGTCGATCAATCCTTGCTGTGATTGAAGAGCTTCCTGCACTTGTTGACGGCTGAGCGTGAAGACTGTGGTGCGTTGAGGCGGAGTGATTCCCAGGTCGCGGGCGTAATTGCGATCCACTTCCAATACTTCAATTTCGAGAATCAGTTGACCCACGGGATTTTCGAGATTCTCGATCAAGCCCGAGGCGACCGAGACTGCCTGCGGCGAGGCGCGCATCGTGATGGTGCCGCTGCGCGTATCGAGGTCGGCGCGCGTGATGCCTGCGATTTCGCGCACGAGGCGGAAGGTCTCCGTCATTTGTTCGGGAGTTTCCGAAGCAGGAAGCACCACGGTACGCAGCACCAGGAGCGCATAGTCTTTGCGCTTTTGCGGGGTATTTTCGGCGACGAGAAAGAGATGTTTTGTCAGTGGCCGCCAGAAAGTGCCGGTCTCCTCGCCGAGTAAGCGCATCGCGGTGGGGAAATCAAGATCGTCTATATGAAATCGAACTGCTCGCGAGCGCAAGTCCACGTCAAACGCGACCTCGAGTCCAAACCGCCGCGCGATTTCGTTATAGGCGCTTTGCGTATCGCCTTGGAGATCAAAGTTCTTTTTCCCTGGCGTGTATTCGAGATGAACCTCGCCCGCCAGTTCTTGCCCGCTCGCCTTTGATTTTGCCTGTCCTCTAAACAGAGCGCTCAACTCGGTGAAGCGAGCCTGGAGCACGTGATTGGAAGGGTCAAGCGAACGCGCCGAAACCAAAATTCGCAGCGCTTCCGACATGCGTCCGGAAACGGCTTCGCGCTCCGCTTGGTCCATCTTTTCCTGAACGAGGTGACCCTTGGCGAGTTCCAGACTTGAAAAGTAATTGGCATCACTGGGCGCCCAGCTTACGGCATCGGAATAGGAGTCGTATGCTGCCTGCCAGTTGCCTTCATGTTCGGCTCGCAATCCGCGTTTGTAAGCCGCCTGAGCCTTGTTGGCGTCGGGCTTGAAAGCCGGTTTGGAAGGCGTTCTCGACGACGGCGAATCTTGTTTTTGAGTGGAAGCTTGCTGCTGCGCATGCAGCGGAGGCGCGGATATGGCCAGCGAAAGGCAAAGAGCAATCGCGATTGTAATTCGAGTAAGCCCTCGCCGATTGTTGTACATAAGAACTTCCATTCTACAGGAGTGAGGCCGAGAGAAGTCCGCCGGTAGGCCGAAAGACCTTGATTTTAACGATACAGAGGCGCTAGACTTGTATTCGTAGATGTAACTGTGTTTCAACTGGAAACTCGATGCTTTCTGCTCTTTTGGTAGCCCTTCGGGAGGGTGTCGAAGCTGCTTTGGTTGTCGGCATCGTCCTGGTGTATCTGAACCGCACCGGCCGGCGAGCGCTTACAAAATACGTCTGGGCCGGGGTGGCACTTGCCGCTGCGGCAAGCGTGGTGGCAGCCATCCTGCTCGATCGCTGGAAGGTGAGCGAGGATGGCTTCGAAGGCTTGCTGATGCTGGTGGCTTCCGCCCTCGTGGTGACGATGATCGTGTGGATGAACCGGGTAGCACGTACATTGCGAAAAGACATCGAATCGCGGCTGGAAACATACGCGCAGCTGTCCACTCGCGCGGCCGGATGGGGAATCGGCGCTTTTGTGTTTCTGATGGTGGTGCGGGAAGGAGCGGAGCTTGTATTGATTCTGCGAGCTGTTGAACTCTCGAGCGCCGGCGTGGAAGTCTGGATCGGCACGCTGCTGGGAATCGGCCTTGCGGTCGCGGTGGGCCTCTTCTTCTTCCAAGGCACGCTGAAAATTCCGTTGCACCGGTTTTTCGCCGCGACAAGCGTGATTTTGATGGTGGTGGCGTTCCAATTGGCGCTCACCGGTCTGCACGAATTGAGCGAAGCGATGTGGTTGCCATCGAGTAAGACAGAGATGGCAACAATCGGTCCCATTGTGCGCAATGATGTGTTCTTCTTCATCGTGATCCTTGGCGCTGCGGCGCTTGTGGTGCTGGGGGAATGGTTTGGAGCGAAGGCGCCCGTCGCCGAGCAGGCAGCCAATGCAGCCGAGCGAAGAAAGCTGCAGTGGGAATTTCGCCACCGCCGTGCGTGGAGCTTTGCAGCGGCAAGCTTGTGTTTACTGGTGGTGTTGGCGCTGACGGCAGAATTTGTATATGCGCGCAGCGTGAACGCGCCTGTGCAAGCCACTCCGCTCGTGGCGCAAAACGGCGAGGTCCGTATCCCGCTTTCGCAGTTGATGGACTCAAGTCTTCATTACTACACCGCCGAAGTGAACCGGACTGACATCCGCTTCCTCGTGATTCACAAGTCGAGCGGCGATTACGCAACATCCCTGGATGCCTGCCAAATTTGCGGCGCGGTTGGATACCGGCAGAAAGGGCAGAACGTAATCTGCCGTAACTGCGGCGCGGCGATTTACATCCCGTCGATCGGACAATCGGGCGGCTGCAATCCGATCGCTGTGCAATCGCGAGTGGAAAAAGGAGAAGTGGTGGTGGACCTTTCGGCGCTAATGGACGCGGCCTCGACAATTCACGCCAAATAGAATGTTTGCCCGCCTCGTAGGTGAATCCTTCATTCGCAATCCGCGCCGCAAGATTCTCACGGCTGCGGCGCTTATTGTAGGCATGGCTGTGGCGACTGCCACACTCACGGTGGCCCTCGACGCGGGCGACCGGCTGGCGCGCGAATTTCGCAGCCTGGGCGCGAACCTGCTGGTGAGGCTGCAGTCGGATACGCTTCCCGTGGAAATCGGCGGCGTGGACTATCGTCCCGTGGATGAGGGTGCGTACCTGCAAGAGGCCGATCTCGGCAATCTGAAAATGATTTTCTGGCGGCACAACATTTTGGGGTTCACACCGTTTCTCGATGTGCCGGCAGTCCTGGATTCCACCCCATCCATAGAAACCACATTGATCGGTACGTGGTATGAGCACGATGTGCCGGTTCCTGATGGAACGCAGTTTCGCACCGGGCTTAAGGCCACGCATCCTTCGTGGAAGATCACCGGCAAATGGTTTGCCGATGGCGCAAAGGAATGCGTGGTGGGGGCCGATCTTGCGGCTCAGCGTCCTGAGGTAATTCAAATCGGGAAGACGATCGAAATTGGTTCGTCGACAAACTCGCAGGTCAAAACTTCGCTCCTGGTGACCGGAATCGTTTCTACGGGCGGCGCGGAAGACCATTCCGTGGTGGTTCCTCTCTCGGTGGCGCAGAACCTTTCGAATCACCCCGGCCGATTCCGGCAGCTTTTTGTGAGCGCGCTCACGAAGCCCGCCGATGCGCTTTCAATACGCGATCCGGAATCTTTGACACCGACCGAATACGACCGGTGGTTCTGCTCGCCATACATTTCCTCCATCAGCTACCAAATCAGCCAGGCAATCCCCGGCGTTGACGTGCGCGCCATCCGCCGCGTGGCGGACACAGAAGGTAGGATTCTCTCGCGCATCAGTACGTTGTTATGGATTGTCACTTTGGCGGCGCTTGGTGCGGCGGCCTTGGCGGTGGCGGCGACGTCCGCGACCACCGTTCTCGAGAGACGCGCCGAGGTGGGCGTGATGAAGGCACTAGGCGCCCGGAACGCGATCGTGAGCGGGATTTTCCTGGCCGAACAGTTGATGTTGGCCGTGGCGGGCGGAGCGGTAGGCTACGTGCTTGGGATTGCGCTTGCGCGCGCTCTCGGAAAAAGTGTCTTTGGCATACCCGGCTCACCGCGAATGATCCTGTTTCCTGTCGTATTGGGGCTGGCCGCACTTGTAGCAATTCTCGGCAGCTTGTTTCCGCTGCGCCGCACCGCGCATTTCGACCCTGCGGCGATTCTGCGAGGCGAATGATGTTTGGTCGTCTGCTGTTACAACTGCTGCGAGGTAGCCGGGGACGTCTGGCGGTGGCGTTGATTGCGATAGTGAGTGGCGCGGCGGTGATCTCTGCGTTGCTGAATCTCGACTTGGATGTCGGCTCCAAACTCACTCAGGAGTTCCGCACGCTGGGCGCGAATGTCGTCATCGCTCCGCGCCAGCCCCAGGGAAGTGCGCAGAGAAAGACAGATGTGGCTGCTGCGCCGGGCGCTCCAGGGCTGATGGACGAGAATGCAGTTGTCGAGCAGTTGAAGACGGTGAAGACAGCGCAGATTGTCGCGTCGCCATACCTCTACGTGATTGCCCGCGCTGAAAAAACTCCGGTAGTTCTGGCCGGCACGTGGCTCGACGAGGCTCAGAGGCTTTCGCCGGCGTGGAAAATCGAAGGGAATCGAATCGATTCACGCGACGACCCGGGGCATGCGCTCGTGGGCCGGAATGTTGCACGCGAGCTTCATCTCAAGCCTGGCGGGGGAATTGCACTTGACTACATGGGCCGAACAGCGAAACTCGCGGTCGCGGGCATCGTCGACTCAGGCGATGCGGAGGATAATCAAGTATTCGTGAACCTTCGCGTGGCGCAGAAACTTTCGAACCTAAATCGCCAAATCGGGCTCGTTCAATTGAACGTAGGGGGAGGCTCGAAAAACGTGGCGGATGCAGCCGCAAAGCTCGCTGCGGCGCTGCCGGAATATGACGTGCATCTGATTCGCCAGGTGACGGCGACAGAAGGAGCGCTCCTCGGCCGGCTACAGCTGATGATCTTTTCCATGGTCGCATTGATCCTGGTGCTCTCGTCGCTGTGCGTACTGGCGACGATGGCCGCGCTTGCGATTGAACGTCGTGAGGACGTGGGCCTGATGAAAGCGCTCGGCGGCTCGATCTCGCGCGTGGTGGGATTATTCCTCGCCGAGGTAGGTGTGCTTGGCGCTGTGGGCGGCGCTATTGGCTGCATCGCGGGGATGCCATTAACGCGCTGGATGGGGCATCGCGTGTTTGAGGCGACGATTTCGATGCGCTGGGAAATCATTCCGCTCACAATCGCGCTGATGGTCGCCGTCGCGCTGGCAGGTGCTTCTCCGCTGCGAATGCTTGGAAAGGTGAAACCAGCCGCGATTTTCCGAGGAGAATAGTGGCGCCACTTGTACAAGTCGAGGGTCTGCGAAAAGAGTACGGGCACGTGCGCGCGCTTGATGGAGTTTCTTTCCAGGTCAGCGCGGGCGAATGGATCGCCTTCATGGGGCCTTCCGGCTCGGGCAAGACGACGTTGATCAATATTCTGGGTGGCTTAGACACACCGACGGCAGGGCAGGCAATTGTGGATGGCACGGATGTCGCGCGCCTCGACGAAGCCGGCCTCACAAGATTTCGCGCCGAGAAAATCGGGTTCGTCTTTCAGCAATTCCATCTCGTGCCCTACCTCACGGCGCTGGAAAACGTGATGCTGGCACAATATTTCCACAGCACGACCGATGAAAACGAAGCGCGCCTAGCCCTGGAGCGCGTGGGATTGGCTGACCGGCTGAAACATCTTCCCTCGCAGCTTTCCGGAGGCGAACAGCAACGAGTCGCCGTGGCTCGCGCACTGATCAATCATCCAAAGCTGGTTCTTGCCGACGAGCCAACCGGCAACCTGGACGAAGCCAACGCTGAAACGGTGATCCGCCTGCTTCGCGAGCTGCACGATCAAGGGCACACAATCCTGATGGTGACGCACGATCCAGCAATCGGCCAGCTAGCCGACCGCCGCATTGATCTGGCGCACGGCCGCATCGTGCAAATTTCGGCGTTCTCGGAAGAAGACGAAATCCGCTTCGATCATCTGCTGGAGCAAGTGTGGATCTGCCGCGAAGAGGGAATCGCACCGGCGCTCGAGAAAATCCGGCAATCAAGCGGACCCGACCCGATGCGAATTATTTCGCGCTTGGCGGATCTGAAACTGCTTGAATTGCGCGGCAGCGAACTCTCGCTCACGGCGCACGGGGAGAATCGCGCGCGGGATATTGTGCGGCGGAGGCGCCTGGCAGAACGCCTGCTGACCGACACATTTTCGATCGCCGACTCGGAAGCCGACTCGCACGCCTGCAAATTCGAGCACATTATCAGCCCCGAGCTCGATCAGCGCATTTGCGCGTTCTTGGGCCACCCTAAGACCTGCCCGCACGGCAACCCGATCCCGCCGGGCCGCTGCTGTCCCTCTCGCTAAGGCAGGCGCCCGTCTCTGTTAGAATTAAGGGGATGCCGATACCACAGGACGTCCGTAAAAAGCCAACTGACGTAAAGGTTCGCGTCTCGACAGGAGAAGGCGTTGACGTCGTCTGGTCAGACGGGCATACGAGCCACTACCCATTTCCGTATCTGCGCGACTTGTGCCCGTGCGCGTTGTGCAACGACGAACGCGAAAAGAAAGCGCGGTTAGCCACTTCGCCCGCCGCGTCCGTTGAGCTTCCCATGTTCAAGCCTCGGGTGACCGCAAAAGGCGCCCAGGCCATGGGCAATTACGCGCTGCAGATAACATTCTCCGACGGCCACGCCACCGGAATCTACAGCTTCGAGCATCTGCGCCAAATCTGTCCCTGCGAAGCCTGCGGCAGGGATTTCCGGGACGCACAACCATCGCAGCCGGAAGCCAGCGCGCCTGCTCAGACGAAGGATTGAGGTCATTCCCCAAAATCCTGGAAAGCCGTTAGCCGCAGCGCTCATTGAGGCGCTTTCCTTGGGAGCCTGTTTCAACGTATAGTTCATCCCCTCATCATTTGATAGCATATGGCATCAAACACCACGGGTAATACATTCACGCCGGGTAGACCCCGCCCCGTAGCCAAAGTCCTCGTGGCCACTACGGCCATGCTGGCGTTCATCTCCTTCTGGCGGGCCGCGGCGATCGTCCTCAACGACCTCGCTTCGTCAGCCTATTACGCGGGTGGCGAGGCCGAGCAGTTCATAGGCAAGACGGCTCCCTGGTTCATTCTCGCCATCATGCTGTTCTCATACGCGGTACGGGCCGTGTACGTCGAGAGCTGCAGCATGTTCGTGCGCGGCGGCGTGTACCGCGTGGTGAAAGAAGCGCTGGGAGGAACGCTCGCGAAGTTCTCCGTTTCGGCGCTTATGTTTGACTACGTGCTCACCGGGCCCATCAGCGGCGTCTCGGCAGGTCAATATCTGGTCGGTGTGCTCAACGAGCTCTTCGTTTACGCGCACATCCCGCTTCATCTCAACGTGAATGCCACCGCTGCGGCCGTGGCAATTGCAATCACACTTTATTTCTGGTGGCAGAACATCAAGGGCGTCCCCGAATCGAGCGGCAAAGCTCTGCGGATCATGGAGCTTACCACCGTGATGGTGGTGATACTGATCGGATGGTGTCTCTACACTCTTTACGCCAAGCCCGGTTGGCACGTTCCTCCCTGGCCGCATCCCTGGAACATGAAGCTCGACAAAGGCTCGCTCGGCTGGCTCGATCGCTATCAATGGGCCCATATGATAACGCTGGTGGCGATCTTCGTTGGCCTGGGCCACTCGGTTCTGGCGATGAGCGGCGAGGAATCCCTCGCACAGGTGTACCGCGAAATCGAGCACCCAAAACTCCCCAACCTGAAAAAAGCCGGGCTGATTATTTTCATTTACAGCCTGGTATTCACCTCGATGGTTTCGTTTTTTGCGGTGATGATCATTCCAGACAATGTTCGGCCTGCGTTCACCGAGAATCTGATCGGCGGACTCGCGATGCATCTGGTCGGAAGTCCTCCGGCGCGGCTGGCTTTCCACGTATTTGTGGTCGTCGTCGGGACTTTGATTCTGGCCGGCGCGGTGAATACGGCCATTGTCGGCTCCAACGGTGTTCTGAACCGCGTCTCGGAAGATGGAGTTCTCACTGACTGGTTCCGGCACCCGCACCCGCGCTTCGGGACCACGCACCGAATCATCAACCTCGTGGTTTTTTTTCAGATTTTGACCATCGTTGCAAGCCGGGGCGACGTTACTTTTCTGGGCAATCTGTATGCGTTCGGCGTGATTTGGAGCTTTTCGATGAAGGGGATCGCCGTCCTCGTACTGCGCTACACCCATCCCCAGGATCGCGAATATCGAGTTCCGTTGAATCCGGTAATTTTTGGAGTCGAGGTTCCTATTGGCCTGGGCCTGATAACGCTCGTTCTACTCGCTATTGCAATCATCAACCTTTTCACCAAGCCGGATGCGACGATCGCCGGGCTCACTTTTTCGGCCTTGCTGTTCAGCGTTTTTGAAATCTCTGAGCACCGCGTCCGGAAGCGACAAGCCGGCGCATCCCACGTGGAACTCGATCAGTTCAATCTGGCGCCGGAAGCTGAACTTACGCCGACAAGCGTAGGCGTCGCCCCCGGAAACATTCTGGTGCCCGTGAGCACTTATTACGCGCTGTACCACCTCGAGGCTGTGTTGCGGCGCGTGAGAAGCCATGATGCGGAGGTTGTCGTGCTGCACGTGCGCATGCTGCGCCGTGCCGCGTCGGGTGAATACGATTTGGCGCCCGATCAGCTTTTCAGCACGATTGAACAGCTTCTTTTCACTAAAGTTTTGGCAGTTGCCGAGAAAGAAGGCAAACCGGTGCGCCTCGCGGTGGCGGCAGCTAACGATTTGTGGGAAGGCATCCTGCGCACGGCAGCCAATCTGGAATCCAGCAGCATCGTCAGCGGAAGCTCGTCCAAAATGCCCGTCACGGAACAGGCGCGCGCCATCGGCCTTGCCTGGGAGCGAACGCCCGAGCCGAGGCCGCGCGTCACACTTGAGATTTTTACTCCCTCGGGCCAGGAGCAAATTTTTTACCTTGGTCCTCACGCGCCCCGGCTTACGCCCAAGGAGATTGATCTGCTGCACAAGCTCTGGCTGCAGCTGAGCGACAAACTACCCGGAGAAGAAATCCATCACCACGATATCGTTCATTTCGCGCTCGATGAAGTGGAGCGCGAGCTAAACGACGGCCAGGAGGACGCTGTCATCCAGCGGCTTCGCGAACATCTCCACGATATCGAAACCCACCGCGCAACCCCGCAGCTTCCACCAGGCAAGCCTCAATAGTAAAGCTTCTAGGCTGTTAGTTGCGATGTGCAGTTCGGGCAGCGCTTGGCAGCGATGGGGATCGCCGTCGCGCAATAGGAGCAATCCTTGGTTTTTGGCGCAGGGGGTGGCGCAGGCTTGTTCCAGCGATTTACCATGCGAATGAGCAAAAAAATCGCGAACGCTACGATCAGGAAATCGATGATGTTGTTCAGGAACACGCCGTAATTGATCGTCGGCGCTCCAGCGGCCTTCGCGGCCGCCAGGCTGTCGTAAGACTTCCCGGAGATATTCACGAACAGGTTCGAAAAATCCACTTTGCCGAGTATCAGTCCGAGCGGCGGCATCAACACATCGCCGACGAACGACGTGATAATTTTTCCGAATGCCGCGCCGATGATGATACCGAATGCCATGTCCAGCACGTTGCCGCGCATTGCGAATTCTTTGAATTCCTTCAGCATCGAGTCTTCTCCTGATCGCTCTTGGATCGGACGTCAGCCCGGGTCGGTTCGGGCTTGCGCGTGCCAGTCGCGCCATGCGTTGTACGGGGCGGAAGGTTAGACGGAACGAGACCGCGTGGCAAGCCCAAAGCTAATTTTCTTAGAAGGCGCGGCAGGCCGCGGCGGAAATTGGAATCGGCTCACAACCGGGAAACGAGCGCGATCACTTCATCAAGCAAATGTCGCGTTGTCTCAGCCTTATCGGTCTCAGCATAGACTCGCAGCATCGGTTCAGTCCCCGACGCGCGAACCATCACCCAGCCAATCTCTCCGAGGTATACCTTGACGCCGTCGAGATCCTCGCGGCGCGCGACCGACCAGTCGAGCAGACGTTTAAAATTTCCGTTCGCAAAATGTTGAAGTGCTTTTTCTTTTTGCCCTGGCTTCACTGTGAGGTCCACACGGCCATAGTGATGTTCACCGAATTCGCGATGCAGCATCGCGATCAACTCGCCCAGCCGCTTCCCATGCCAGGCCATCACTTCGGCCAATAACAGAGCGCTCACAGTGGCGTCGCGTTCGGGTAGATATAGTTTTGTTCCGATCCCGCCGCTTTCTTCGCCGCCCAGAAGCACATCGCCTTCCAGCATCCGGTCGCAGATATATTTGAAGCCAATCGGTGTTTCCCACACTTTGCGGCCAAATTTCGCGGCGATCTTGTCGATCATTTTCGTAGTGGAAAACGTTTTGGCTACGTCGCCAGTAAGGTTGCGAGTGCCCGCAAGATGCCAGAGCAGCAGCGAAAAAATCTGGTGTGGCGTTACGAACGCGCCGTCAGCGTCCAATGCGCCGATACGATCGGCGTCGCCATCCAGGGCGAAGCCGGCATCGTATTTCCCCTCGCGCGTAGCCTTGCGCAACGCCTCTACGTGCGGCTCGATTGGTTCAGGGTTTACGCCGCCGAAAAGAGGATCGCGGTTTCCTCGAATCTCCTTGCACTCAATTCCATTGCGCCGGAAAAGTTCGGACAGCAGCCCACGGCTTGCCCCGTGCATCGGGTCGACAACGAAGCGAAACCTCGCCGCCCGCAACCGCTCCCAATCCACCAGGCCGGAAATTGTTTCAAGGTAGGGCGCCCGAACATCGAGCGAATGAATAAGGTCAGTCCGCGAAGGCAGAGAAGGAACTCCGTCACGTAGCACTTTCTCGAGTTCATTTTCAATCTGCGCGACGATTGCGGGCGAAGCGGAGCTTCCATAGCTCGCCTTGTATTTCATCCCATTCCATTGATACGGATTGTGGCTCGCGGTAATCTGAATCCCGCCGGCCGCATTGCGAAGCCGCACGAGCAGTGAGACCGCGGGAGTCGGGCACGCCTCGCTTGCAAGCCATACAGGCGTGCCTGTAGCAGCAACCGCCTCTGCAGCTACACGCGCGAACCGCTCCGATCCAAAACGGGTATCGTGGCCGATCACAACGCCGCCGGCGGGTTTCTCAGCGCGCACCACGTAACGAGCAATCGCGTGCGACACCTTGCGCACGTTCGCCGCCGTAAAATCTTCAGCGATCACAGCGCGCCAACCGTCAGTTCCAAATCGAATGGGATTCATCTCCAAGAAGTATAAGCGATGCGCAAACATGGGAGAAGCTGCAGAGGATGCTTGCTGGGGTCTCTAATCACCGGCAAATTTCAGGTACAGCCCCTCACCATCTTTACACCGCCCGGCCATGCCTTCAATTGCATCTACGAACGCACGCTGCTCTTCCGTGTCTGCCTTCTGACGGATACGCCGCAGCTCAAAAATCAGTTCGTCCATTTGCAGGTGGTTGAAGACGGTCTCGCCCCAGGGATCAATGTAGCGTAGGAAATGATAGGTCAGATCGTCCCACGACGGGAAAAACCGGCTCAGCAGACTTTCGAGGTCTGGAATTTCCTCAATCGCTTTACCCTCTCTGTTTTCGAGCCGGATGCTCATTCCCATCAGCAGGCCATCCTCTAGAGCAGGTCTCGGCGCCGGTTCTCTTCCAGCTGTTTCACAATTTTACTCACGTCCTGCGAGCGTTCCCGGGAGCAAAGTAACAGCGCGTCATCCGTTTCCACCAGCACCACATCTTGAACGCCGATCGCGGCCACGAACTTCTTCGGACTCCAGAAATAATTGCCCCTGGCATCGATCGCGTGAAACGGGCCGCCAGAAACATTCTCCCCCGGTTTCTGCGCGAGCAATTCGTACACAGCCGCCCAGGAACCTATGTCGCTCCAGCCAACGCTTGCAGGAATCACCGCGGCGCGAAACCCGCTCTTCATCCGGGTCGCAGGCTCCATCACCGCGTAATCAACAGAGATACTCTCCAGCCGTGCATATGTCCTCTTCAACTGCGCCGGGTATTGTGATTTGCCGATGAACCGCTTCAGCTCCATAAGAGCGTCATGCGTAGCCGGGAGAAATTGTTTCAACGCCTGCAGAAATGTCGAGACACGCCAGAAAAACATTCCTGCGTTCCAGAAATAGCGCCGGGAAGCGACGTATCGTTTTGCCAGCGGCAGCGCAGGCTTCTCCGTGAAACGCCGCACACCGTACGCACTGACACCCAACGAACGCGCGCAAACTCTGCCTCGTTCGATGTAACCGTAACCGGTCTCTGGCCGCGTGGGCGGAATTCCCATCACAACCAAACTTCCTGGCGTCTCCGCCAGTTGGATGGCTGCACGGACGAGCTTTCGATAGCGAGCGGTTTCGGCGATGTAGCTGTCAGATGGCAGGACGGCAATCACCGCATCGCCGCGCTCGTGTGCGAGGTGTATCGCGGCGAGGCCAATGGCAGCCGCCGTGTTGCGGCCGAGCGGTTCAGCCAAAATATGCGAGGCCGCTACTCCACGCATTTCGCGGCGCACCGCGGCTGCTTGCTGCACATTCGTTATCGTCCAGAAATTCTTCAGCCCCAAAAGCGGCTGGAGCCGGCGCAGTGTCGCACGCAGCATCGTGTCTTGCCCGGTGATGTTCAAAAGTTGCTTCGGAGTCCGCATCCGGCTACGCGGCCAAAAACGCGTGCCTCGTCCACCGGCAAGCAGCACCGCGCAAGCTGGCAGCTTCGACCTCGTCACCTGTGCACCAGCCGCGACCACTTGGATTCCTCGACGCCTGAGTCCTTCAAGCTCCGCAAAAATTCCTCGGAGCCACTGGGAACGTAGGTACGTAGAAGTGTCGTGCGCGAAGACGGCTCGATTCGATAAGCGCCAAGCGCTGCCGGAATCACCCACACCTGTGCTGGAGAATATTCCGCATGCGAGTCTCCCCATGCAAAGTTTCCGGCGCCTTCGAGGACGATCATCAAATCGAAATGTTCGCGCGAGCTGGCGGCCGCAACCGGTTCCGCAAACTCCCATTTCTCAGTTTCAAAATACCGGCACGAAACAAGGAAAGTTTTCGTCACCGGCCCGCGCGTAATTCTCACCGACTCAATCTTTCCGCCGTACTGTTTTCCAAAACGAATAACTTCAAGCGCTTTCTCGATATGCAATTCGCGCGCTTGGCCCTTGGCGTCGCGTCGCCCGTAATCGTAAACGCGATACGTCAAATCCGACTGCTCCTGAATCTCGCACAGCACAAGCCCCGCTCCAATCGTATGCGCCGTGCCCGCAGGAACGAAAATCGCATCGCCTGCGCGCATGGCGATTCGTTCCAGACACTCCTCCGCGGTTCCGTCGTCGATGGCTTGCTCAAATTTTTCGCGATCAACTGCCGCTTTTAATCCGACCAGAACCTCAGCGCCCGGCCGGGCCCGCACCGCACACCACATCTCCGTCTTGCCGCGCCCGCCGGCAGCTTTCTCGTGCCGAACAGCGTAATCATCGTCCGGATGCACCTGCACCGAAAGCTTGTCCTCTGAAAAAATGAATTTCACGAGCAAAGGAAACGCTGAACTGCGATCGGCCATTGTGCCGGTCCATTCCACAGGAATCTCGGGCCACACGCTCCCGAGCATCCTGCCCTCGAATGGTCCGGAAGCGAAGCGGCAATCGCTCCCGGTCAACCAGGCTTCGCCCACCGGTTCCGCGAGATTTGATTTTTCTGGAAAGAATGGTGCGAGTGACAGCGAACCCCATGGCCGCGGACTAAAAATCGGCTCCAGTCGCGCCGGACAGAGAATCACGCCGCTCGACCGAAGAACCGCGCCAGCCGTAGCAACCCTTCTTCGATTCGCTCCATGGAAGTTGCGTAGGAAATTCTCAAATGCCCGGGCGCTCCAAAAGCATCACCGGGCACTACAGCCACGTGCTCGCGCTCCAAAAGCACCCGCGCCATGGCCGTGCTGTCCGGCATTTCGGCATCTAAATGCGCAGAGATATTAGGGAACACATAGAATGCGCCTTCCGGCGTGGTGCATGTCACCCCGGGAATCTCCCGCAAGCCGGCAAGAATTCGTTCGCGCCGCCGCGCATATTCGGCGAGCATGTTTGTCACTGAGTCCATCGGCCCGCGCAACGCCTCGAGCCCGGCATATTGCGTAATCGAATTGGGGTTCGAAGTCGACTGGCTTTGCAGCTTCGTCATCGCGTCCGCGACCGGTTTCGGCGCCAGCGCATAGCCGATGCGCCAGCCAGTCATTGCAAAGGTTTTCGAAAGTGACCCAGCAACGATCAGCCGGTCCTTCGCTCCCGGTAAGCTCGCCACTGAAAAAGGTTTCGCATCGCCATACGTGAAATGTGAATAGCATTCATCGGTCAGCAGCCAGGTGCCATGCTGCTTGCAAACCTCGAGAATGCGCGCAAACTCATCCGGCGGAATCACCGCTCCGGTCGGATTGCTGGGAGAATTGGCGATAACAATCTTCGTCTTGGGTGTGAGAGCCCTTTTCACATCGGCGGCGCGCAACATGAAGCCATCTTCCGCCCGCGTCTGCAGAAATACAGGAGTGCCGTCGGCGGCTTTCACGATGTCGGGATAGCTCACCCAGTACGGCGCGGGAATAATCACCTCGTCGCCCGAATTCAGCAGCGCGCACGCCGCGTTGTAAATCGCGTGCTTCCCGCCGGACGTGACGATGCACTCCGTTATCTGATATGACGAGCCCAGCTGCGCGGCGTGCCAGTCGCAAACAGCCTGGCGCAATGGCGCGATGCCCGGAGTCGCTGTGTACTTCGTGCGATTTTCCTGGAGTGCCTTGATCGCCGCGTGCTTGATGTGGTCCGGCGTCGGGAAATCCGGTTCGCCGGGACCGAAGTCCGCCACGTCCACGCCACGCGCCTTGTAGCGCTCAGCCTCCTGCAGCACCATCATCGTCTGCGATACGTTGATTCGGTTTACGCGATCGGCCAGCTCGATAATTTCTTCCGTTTTCATTCCCGTGGCAGATTCCATTCCGCTCCTCATGTCGATGCCCACGTCGAGAACGTGAGTCAAATCGAACTCAACTCACACTTTCACTCATCCCACTTTCGCCCGCAATCGCTCTTCCACCAGCGCCGGCACCAAATCTTTCACCACAGGCGCTCCCAGCCGCGCCAGCTCGCGCACCAGCCGCGAACTCAAGAAGCTATACGCCACCGCCGGCAGCATGAATACAGTTTCAATTTGCGGCTCGATCTTGCGGTTCATCATCGCCATCTGCAGCTCGTATTCGTAGTCTGAGACGGCGCGAATCCCCCGCAAAATCACACGCGCATTTTTCGCCCGCGCGTAGTCCATCAGCAAACCGTCGAACACCTCCACTTCCACGTTCTTCCAGTCGAACGTCACCGCTTCGAGCATCTCCACGCGTTCGCTCACTGCAAACAGCGGATCTTTTTCGAGGCTTTGCGAAATCCCCACAATCAGCTTGTCGAAAATCGCGGCCCCGCGGGAAATAAGGTCGAGATGCCCGTTTGTCACCGGGTCGAACGTGCCAGGATAAACCGCTATTACCGGCCGGGTGATTTCGTGAGCCATCGGCTGCTGATTCTAACCTAGAATTTCTGGCGCGCCCGAGAAAAAACGCCTTGGAAGGTGAGCATCGGACGCGCAGGCGCAAGCGCCGTTCAGGCACTCTAAATCGCCACTCGATGTCCGCCAGCGACTCGTGGCTGGCCTCCCATTGATCAATCGGACTAAAATGGTCGTACTATAACTGATTGGCGCATATGGAGTTGGCTTTCGTCTGAACTTGACAATCTGGTGGGCTAGGCGCTAGAATCCAACTGCGACCGATTCAGTCGCATATGCATCCATGATGAAGCTGTCCAAAAAAGCAGACTACGGACTCATCGCGTTGAAGCATCTCGCGATGCGCAACGGTGCTATGCACGACGGGAGCTCCTGCAGCGCGGCGGACATCTCAGAAATGTACAAGCTCTCCGCTCCGCTGATGGCGAAAGTGCTTCAGAGGCTGGCTAAGGGCGGCCTGGTTGCCGCACGGCATGGTTCCGGCGGGGGATACGTGCTGGCCCGGGATGCGGCGCACATCAGCGCTCTGGATGTGATTCGAGCGATCGACGGTCCCTTGTTCATCACCTCGTGCGTCACCTCTCATGGGACGTGCGACCTTACGACCACCTGCTCGATCCGCGAGCCTCTGCGCCGCGTGAACGACAGCATTTTGGAAGTGCTCGAGAAGGTGAAGATTTCGCACATGACCGACGAATCGCCTCTGCACGAAGTCGTCGAGTTAAGAGTTTAAATTTTTAGGGGTCAGGTAGATTTAAGGGGTGAGGGAGAAAGAGAATGGCAATTAAGCTTCCGGTCTATTTTGATAATCACGCGACCACGCCGGTAGACCCGCGCGTCGTCGATGCGATGGTTCCGTATTTCACGGAGAAATTCGGTAATGCCGCGAGCCGCAACCATGAATTCGGCTGGAAGGCCGAAGAAGCAGTAGAAAACGCGCGCGCGCAGATCGCCAAGCTGATCAACGCGACGCCCAAAGAAATTGTCTTCACCAGCGGTGCCACCGAGTCCACCAACCTCGCGATTAAAGGCGTCGCCGAGATGTACCGCGAGAAGGGCAATCACATCATCACGCAGGTCACCGAGCATAAAGCCACCCTCGACACCTGCAAGCGTCTGGAGAAGTATGGTTACGAAGTGACCTACTTGCCGGTTGAAAAGGACGGGCGCATTAATCTCGACGACCTTCGCCGCGCGATTACTCCCAAGACGATTCTGATTTCAATCATGTACGCGAACAACGAAATCGGGGTGGTTCAGCCCATCGCCGAAATCGGAAAGATCGCCAAGGAAAAAGGCGTTTTCTTTCACGTGGACGCGGTGCAGGCCGTCGGGAAGATTCCCGTCGACGTGCAGAAAGACGGCATCGACCTCATGTCCATCTCCGGCCACAAAATTTACGGTCCCAAGGGCGTCGGCGCGCTCTACGTCCGTCGCAAGAATCCGCGGGTCCAGCTTGCCGCCATCATTGATGGCGGTGGGCACGAACGCGGAATGCGCTCCGGCACGCTCAACGTTCCGGGAATCGTCGGCCTCGGCAAAGCCTGTGAGCTTTGTCAACAGGAGATGGCAGCGGAAGGGGAAAAGCTGAGCCACCTGCGCGACCGTTTGAAAGAATCGATCATGTCGCACCTCGATGAGACCTTCATCAACGGTTCGATGGAACATCGCTTGCCGAACAACATCAACATCAGCTTTGCTTACGTCGAAGGCGAATCGCTGTTGATGGGCATCAATGACGTAGCTGTATCCAGCGGTTCGGCTTGCACTTCCGCCACTCTCGAGCCCAGCTATGTGCTGAAGGCGCTCGGCGTCGGTGAAGACCTGGCGCACACTTCGATTCGCTTCGGTCTCGGCCGCTTCAATACGCAGGAAGAGGTGGACTACGTCGCGGACCGCGTCGTAGAAACCGTCTCTCGCTTGCGCGAGCTTTCGCCTCTCTACGAAATGGCGAAAGAGGGCGTGGATATCAGCAAAATGAAATGGGTAGCAGCATCGGATTCGCATTAGAAGTTCGTCAGGGCACGGCTTCGGCCGTGCCGGGCAAAGGTCAGGGAGTTCGGCTTTAGCCGCTGAGGTGAGTTTACTTTTGAAGTTCTCAAAAGGAGCAAAGGGCACATGGCTTATTCAGACAAAGTAGTCGATCACTACAACAATCCGCGCAACGTTGGCTCTCTCGATAAGAAGGACCCGAACGTTGGCACCGGCCTCGTCGGCGCGCCCGAATGCGGCGACGTTATGAAGCTTCAAATGAAGGTCAACCCGGACACGCGGGTCATCGAAGAAGCGAAGTTCAAGACGTTCGGTTGCGGCTCCGCTATTGCCAGCTCGTCGCTCGCCACTGAATGGGTGAAGGGCAAGACGGTCGAAGAGGCTCTGGCGATCAAGAATACGGACATCGTCCGCGAGCTTTCGCTGCCGCCGGTGAAGATTCACTGCTCGGTTCTGGCCGAAGACGCGATTAAGGCTGCGCTCGGTGACTGGAAAAAGAAGCAGGGCGAGGCGGAAGCGAAGCCGGCGGAATCCGCCACCAGCGCGCATTAATTGATTCGTTGAAGGCGCCGGGTCCGTTGCATCGATTGCAACGCGCGCTGGCTTGCTTCACGGTGATACGAGACGAGACATGATTCACGTTACCAAAAAAGCGGCTGCGAAAATTCGCGAGCTGCTCCAAAAAGATGGCGTTCCCGCCGAGTCCGGCGGGCTGCGCGTGGGTGTGCAGGGCGGGGGGTGTTCGGGGCTTACGTACGCGATGAGGCTCGATACGGAAGCGCGCAATCGCGACAAGGTGTTCGAGGAAAATGGCGCGCGCATTTTTGTCGACCCCAAGAGCTACCTCTACCTCCACAACACAACGCTCGACTATCTCGAGGATCTGATGAAGCAGGGCTTCGTCTTCCAGAATCCTCAGGCGACGCGCAGTTGCGGTTGCGGAAGTTCCTTCACCGCCTAAGAATTCCTCCCGGCGGCGGTTCGCTCAGCCTCGCAATAGGCGAATCGCAGCCGATTCGAGGGCCAGCACCCAGCAGCGAGTGAACTAGCATGAGTGTGACGAAAACCCAATCGAAACCGGCCACCGGCACGAATTGCTGGAGCTGCCAAGCTCCCGTTGCGGGAGCGCACTTTTGCACGTCCTGCGGCAAGATTCAGCCGCTTCCGCCCGGAACCGACTATTTCGGATTTTTCGGCTGGCCGCAGAAGTTGACGATCGATCCGGCGTTGCTCGAAGAACAATTTCACAAGCTCAGCTGGAAGCTGCATCCCGATAATTTTGTGCGCGCGAGCGAAGAGGAACGCAATCTCTCGCTCGACCGCTCGTCGCAATTGAATGACGCGTATCGCACGTTGCGCGATCCGATTGCGAGAATCGAATACTTGCTGTTGCGGCTGGGGCTGCGAAAAGAGGGAACCACGAAGCAGCAGGCCCCGCCCGAGCTGCTCGAAGAAGTTTTCGAGCTGAACGAATCGCTCGACGAGCTTCGCGAAGCCCGCGCGGAAGACGGCGACGTGGAGGCTCTGCGCGGCCGGCTCATCGAAGCCCAGAATAATTTCAAAGAGAAGCTGAGCGAAGTGGATGCGGAACTCGCCGGCGTCGCCCGTGAATGGGATGCCGCACTCGATGCAAGTGCGAGCGACGCCTCGCGTAACGCGCTTCTCACGCGCATGAACGAAATTCTGAATCGCCGCAGCTACATTCGTAATCTGGTAGCGAGCGTGCAAAAAGAAATGGAGTTGTAGCGGCCACCTTCAGGTGGGCCGGCTTAACCGACGAAAATGGGACGCACAGTAGGAATAGACCTCGGCACTACGTACAGCCTGGTGGCGTACATGGATCCGCAAACGGGCAAGCCGGTGAGTATCCAGGGTCCTTATGGCTCCGCGCTGTGCCCCTCGGTTGTCAGTGTTGATCGGGATGGGAAAATTCTGGTGGGCAATCCCGCCCGCGCACGCCTGCTGACAAATCCCGACCGCACCATCTACTCGGTGAAGCGGCTTATGGGCCGTGGCGTTGCAGACATTCAAGACGAACTCACGCGCTTCCCGTTTCGAATAGACGAAACAAGCGGCAACGTGATCCGCGTCCGGCTAGGTGACAAGCTCTTTACGCCGCCGGAGATTTCCGCCTACATTCTTCGCGAGCTCAAATCCTGGGCGGAGCTGCATTTCAACGAGCCCGTCGACCGCGCCGTGATCACCGTTCCGGCCTATTTCAACGACGCGCAGCGCCAAGCCACGAAAGATGCCGGCCGTCTGGCAGGCCTTGAAGTCCTGCGTCTCGTCAACGAACCCACCGCAGCCGCGCTCGCCTATGGTTTGCACAAACAGAAGCGTGGCCACGTGGCCGTCTACGATTTCGGCGGTGGCACGTTCGATATTTCAATTCTGAAACTGATTAGCACCACCGAAGGCGATATCTACCAGGTGCTTTCGACGAACGGGGACACGCACCTCGGCGGCGATGATATCGACAACGTTATGATGGATCTCGCTCGGCAGGCGATCCAATCTTCCCTCGGCGTTACGCTCGATCCGCACGGAGACCAAATCCAGAACCTGCGCAAAGATCTGATTCGCGCGAAGCACGAGCTTTCTTCGAGCGAAAAAACCTCGGTCCAATTCGTAGCCATCGAAAAAACCGCGATTCTCGAATTCACGCGCGCGGATTTCGACGAACTGATCGACCCCATCGTGGCGCGCACCATGGCTCCGGTGAAATTAGCGCTCATCGACGCGAAGCTTGGCGCGAAAGAAATGGACGAAGTTGTCCTCGTCGGCGGCTCCACGCGCATTCCTCTTGTGCGCAAGACCGTGGGCGATTATTTCGAGCGTGCGCCGCATTGCGAGCTCAATCCCGATGAAGTCGTCGCGCTCGGTGCTGCGGTACAAGCGGACATTCTCCAAAGCGGCGTCAAAACGATGCTGCTCCTCGACGTCACCCCGCTCTCCCTCGGCATTGAAACGATGGGCGGCGTTGTCGCAAAAATCATTCCGCGCAACTCGACGATTCCCGCAAGCGCCCAAGAAATGTTCACCACCGGCGTCGAGAATCAGACCGGCATTGACGTGCACGTCCTGCAAGGCGAGCGCGAACTTGCCAAGGATTGCCGTTCGCTCGCGCGTTTTCAACTCAAAGTTCCGCCCGGCCCGGCAGGCCTCGCGCGCATCGAATTAAGATTCCTGATCGACGCAAACGGAATCCTCCAGGTCGCCGCGAAGGATTTGCGCTCAGGCGGCGAGCATTCCATCGAAGTGCAGCCGAGCTACGGCCTCTCCGATACTGAAGTCGAGCACATGCTCGAAGAATCTATCGAATTCGCCGAACAAGATTTCGCCGAGCGCCAGCTGATCGAAGCACGCACGGAAGCCGAAGCGATTCTCACCGCTACGGAAAAGGCCTTCCGCGACCCGCGCTCCTCTGAAATCAGCGCTGCCGAGCGCCGTTCGATCGAAAATTCCGTCGCCGCGCTTCGCAGCTCAGTGGCCGGTACGGATTACAAGCTGGTTCGCCAGCGCATCGACGATCTCAACCAGGCAACGACGAACTTGGCCGAAATATTGATGAATAGCGCGTTGCAAACGGCTCTGGAAGGCAAACGCCTGGACGATGTCTAGGTCGTTCGTCCTGCCGGCTTTTTGAATTTGACTTTGTACCGCTGGCCTCCGGCCGGCGCCTTTGAATCTGTTGTAGCGCCGGCATCTCGCTGGCGCTTGTGAATTTGGATTTGGCTCTTAATTGTTTAGCGGCGGCAGCTTTGGTTTCGTAAGGAGCAAAAAATGGGCGGCAAGAACCCATACATCGAAGAAACAAAATTCACGCCCGCGACGAAAAAGTACAAAATCACCTTCATCAAGGACGGCCAGCCGATCGAAGTTGACCCGGAAAAAATCCCGTACGGTCACGACGGGCTTCCCGGCAGCATCCTCGATATTTCGCAGGGTTTCCACAAAGGTCTCGACCACGCCTGCGGCGGCGTTTGCGCCTGCTCCACCTGCCACGTGATCGTTCACGAAGGCCTCGAGTCCTGCAACGAAGCCACCGATGCCGAACTCGACCAGCTCGACGAAGCCCCTGGCGTCACGCCGAAATCGCGCCTCGGCTGCCAGTGCGTCCCCGACGGCACAAAAGACATCGTCGTAGAAATTCCGGACTGGAACAAAAATTATGCCAAGGAAGCCGAGCACTGATGCCGCCAACATTCGATTGGGATGACGTGGAAGAGATCGGCATTCAACTCGCCGACAAATACCCGAATATCGATCCGCTCACGGTCCGTTTCACCGATCTCCACAAATGGGTCTGCGAACTCCCGAATTTCACCGGCGACCCCAAGCTTTCCAACGAGGGAAAGCTCGAAGGCATCCAGATGGCCTGGCACGAGGAATACACCGACCGGCAGACCTAGCGCCGGCCTCGCTTTTCCCGGAATCTTGCCTCGCCCCTTTCGCATCCAAAGAAACCGAATCCGCCAATAGCCGTCTATACGCCAGCCACCACCGAGGAGGACAGATGGCCTTCGCCACCGAAACAGACCTGCGCTACCCGGTCGGCAAGTGGGAGCGTCCCGATACGCTCACCGATGAACAGCGCCTCGCCTTCATCGACCAGATTGGCGAAGCTCCCGCCAAAATGCGCGGCGCTGTCGCAGGACTAAGCGACCAGCAACTCGAAACGCCCTACCGTCCTGGCGGCTGGACCGTTCGTCAAACGGTTCATCACGTTCCGGATAGTCACATGAATGCCTTCATGCGTTTCAAGCTTGCTCTCACCGAAGACATTCCGACAATCAAGCCCTATCTCGAAGCGCGCTGGGCCGAGCTCGCCGACGCGAAGGCTCCCATCGGTCCATCGCTCGATCTTCTCGAGGCCCTGCACAAGCGCTGGATCGCTCTGCTCGCTTCGCTCAAGCCCGCTGATTGGCAGCGCGAATTTATGCATCCCGAACACGGCAAGAAAATGTCGCTCGACCAGACACTCTCACTGTACGCCTGGCATGGCAGGCACCATGTCGCCCACATCACCGCCCTGCGCGAGCGGAATTCCTGGCGTTAGTTTATGAAAGAAATTTTAGAGTTATACCCGGCTCCGCATCTGCTAGTGCCGGTGAACGGTAGTCAGCAAGTTGCTAGCTCATCGGGCCTGCGGTCTCTTGGTTTGAAACGCGCCGATCACAAACCCAAGCGCCCGTAGCTCAGGTCCCATTCTGACCGCCCACGGCCAGAATTGACCTGAGGCCGCCGCCGTTGACGCCTCTACCTTCTTACGTCTGCCAATACGGCCGATAACCGTAATACTCGTACACCTGAGCGCCCCACGTCTGATTGGCCAAATCCGGCCAATCGTCCTTGTCGAATCCCGGCGCATTTTTCATCCGGTCTTTGTCGATGTCCAGCACAGCCACCTTCTGCGACAAATCGAATGTCAATGCTTCCCACGGAATCGCAAAATGGTTGTCGCCCAACCCAAGCACGCCGCCAAACGACAAGATCGCATAGGCCATTCGGCTGTTCCTAGCGTCAATCACAAGGTCTTCGATTTTTCCCAGATCCTCCTGAGCGGTGTTGATCACCTTCGCTCCGAGAATCGATTTCTTCACCACCACCGTGTACGCGCCAGGCGCTTGCCTTGCTCCGCTCTGCATAAATCCTCCTAGTAACCTTTTACGTCTATGCCACGCGGTCAGCGTAGGGCGAATCGGTAGATTTACGTATTTTGCGCGATGAATTTCATCACCGAGCGCAGATGCCAATCGCTGTGATTTCCTTCGACGCAACTCACTGAAACAACAACAACTAGCGTGCACTCAGGCCACTACTGCGTGCTCCTTCCTTTCATTACCTGCTTCAGCGTATAGCCGCCGCTGCGAAGATGCGGTTTCATTCTCGAACGCGACGAGTGACGCAATCAGGGTCGCAAACGATTCGTCGCATCTTCATAGCACTTTGGGGAAAGAGAGAATTCAAAATGGATCGCAACAAAAAAACGGCCGTCTTCGGAATCTACTCCACGCTGGACGCGGCGAATAACGCCACCGACGTTCTCGTGAAGAGCGGTTTGCCGTCTTCCGACATTTCGGCGCTGCTGCCCGATAACCTCGGCTCCCGGCCAATTGGCACCGCGAAACCGTGGAAGGTGCTGCGGCCGGCGGCGGTTCGGGGCGGTAGTAGGCGGCGCAATCGGCCTTCTCGCAGGCATAGGCGCTCTCGCGATTCCGGGAGTCGGTCCGCTCATCGCAGCGGGCCCGATTATGGCCACGCTGGCAGGGGTGGGAGTCGGTGCCGCTGTCGGTGGTGTCGCCGGTGCGCTGATTGGTCTGGGCATTCCGGACTACGAAGCCAAGCGTTACGAAGCTCGTTTGAATAAGGGCGGCGTCCTGCTTTCCGTTCATTGCAATACCGCCGGCGAAGTGAAGCGAGCCAAGAATCTGATGGAAGGCACCGGTGCGGAAGACATCTCTTCCGCGACCGAGTCGGCAGTTTCAAGCGATCGCAAGGTGCGATCCGCGAAGCCGTAGGATCGAAAGAATCTGACGCAGTTCTGGTGAAAGAAAGCGTTGTGTTGCAAAAACTTTAGCGCGTACCGAGAGGAGAAAACATGCTGCTTCTAATCATCATTCTCGCCCTGCTATTCGCCGGCGGCGGCGGCTACTACGGATATTCCCGCTGGGGTGCTGGCGGCGGACTCGGCATCGTCGGAACCGTGATTGTGATCGTTCTCGTTCTGTATCTGCTCGGCGCGATGCGCTAGTTCGTCGTCTCCCTAAACGCCGCGCCGCATTCTCTCTCGCCGGCGGCCTCTTGTCCTCTGAGGCCGCCTTGTCAATTCGCCGCGTTTCACCCATAATTGAACGTCTCGCTTTCTGCATTTCCTTCCGCGGCGCTATGGTGCAACGGTTAGCACGCGGCCCTTTCAAGGCCGAAATACGGGTTCGATTCCCGTTAGCGCTACCAACTTTCAGGAATTTACAATCCGGTTCCCGCCGGCTTCCCGTTCCGAAGGCATCCCCGCGCTTCTGGCGGCGGCTAAATGCGGAATACGCTAAGCATGGGAGGAACAAATTGGTCATGAAGGAAGCCAACAACGTTGGATTTTTCGCTGGATTCACATCCTCTTCAGCATTCCGATACTCGGTTATATCTACAATCCGTTTGAAAAACTTCCAGACTATGCGCTCGCTACTCGCTTTGTCTTCCTGCCAGTAATGGTCCTTTCCGGATTGTGGATGTGGAAAGGCCATCTGGTTCGGCGGCTTCTTTCGAAAAGGCCGGTAGACTTATTTGCTGCTGCCACGCTTGTGATAAATGAACATCGACTGTGTTACCGTCACCGGCCATGCCCTTACGGCGATGATATTTCGGAATAGAATTTATGTTACGCAGACTTGGCCTCGCAATTTCGTATTTCATTGCCACCGTCTATTTCCTGGCGATTCTGTTGCCGTCTATCTACTGCCTCCGCCATGGATGCAAAGGACCGGGTGAGGGCGATGCTTTTATGCCCGCCTTCGCTCTTATTCCCATCGGCGGAATAGCTACGGCATTCGCGTTGGTCAACGCCATTCAGCAAATCAGAAAAAGACATTCATGGTCCTGGGTTTTCTGGGTTGCTGCAATTGTGTTCGCGATTTTACTTCTCGCCACCTTGTCCGTTATCGCGCTTGTGATTTACTTCACTGCTTTTCATCGGCGCTAAAGCGGGTTTGTCTCCATCTTTTCCGAATGCCGCCCGCCATTGCTTTGAATGGTTGCGCGCTGCGCTAAGCGCGGCTAAATTAGATGCCGGAGTCGGAGCCATTCATGAAAAAGTCCGCGCCGGAAAAATCTGCTTCTGCTTCAATCGACGCAAAGATCAAGGAACTGGGTGACTGGCGGGGGACGACGCTCGCAAAGGTGCGTGGCATCATCCACCAGGCCGACCCTGAGATCGTCGAAGAGTGGAAGTGGGCCAAGGCGAAGTCGCCGGGCACGCCCGTCTTCTCCCACGGCGGCATCGCCTGCACCGGCGAGACATACAAAAGCGTCGTCAAGCTCACATTTGCTAAAGGCGCTTCGTTGAAAGACCCTTCGCATTTATTCAACTCCAGCCTCGATGGCAACGTCCGCCGCGCCATCGATATTCACGAAGGAGAGAAAATCAACGAAGCGGCCTTGAAGGATCTCATCCGCGCTGCAGTCGCCCTCAATCTCGAACGCCCAACAAAAAGCAAAAGCAAGCCGAAACCCAGCCGCTCGGGCAGCAAGCGGGTCGGCTAGCTGCTGGACGGCGAGAGAAATCGCTGCGCTTCGTATGTTTTTTCGCCCCCACTTCCTAGGTCGTCCGCGTACGATCTCTCCGTAGCTCAGGTCTTATTCTGGCTCGTAGTTGGCCAGAATTGACCTGAGGCCGTCGTCAGCCATTCAACCGTTCAAAATAAAAGTTGACCATCCACATCTTTCCAACCATCCTGCCCCTCTGCGTTTGGATCTGGAAATATTCCAAACCGAAGGAGAACAACGTGACGCAAATCAGGAATTTCCCCGGCCAAGCCCATAAACTCGCCGCTGGCTTCCCAGGTTTCTTCCTCGTCTGCCTTCTTGCTTTCGCTGTTGTCCCCGCCTCCGCCCAGAGCCGGCCCAAAGCCGAAACAATCGAAGCCACCGCCTCGGGAACCGATTTTCAAGCCGGCCAGCTCGTCACCGTCACCTTCAGCATCTATGAATACTCGCCTCTATCCGATCGGCAAATCCTCAACGACGCATTTCAAAAAGGCAAAGACCAAGGCCTGTATAACGCACTTTCCAAAATGCGCGCAGTCGGCCACATCGCAGTCACCGGTACGCTCGGCTACGACGTCAGCTACATCCGTATGGTTCCCATTCCCAACGGCCGCAAGATCCGCTTCATTACCAATCGTCTTCTGCGCTTCGGCGAAGTCTATTGGGACACCCGCTCGGAATCCTACAATCTCACCGCCGGCGAAATCGATTTGAACGATGAGGATAAATCCAAGAGCACGGGCGTTCTCTATCCCGCCGCGCAGCTCGTGATGAACAAGGACGGCGAACTGCAAATGAACCTCATTGGCAGCCCGTGGAACCTAGTCAGCATCATCGACTGGAAGGGAAGCCCAGGCGTCAACTAACAGCAGCGTCGGCTTTAGCATGCGCCCCAAGTAACAGCGAAGTACTGACGTCAATTTTTTGGCTTGAACCCGCGCGCGTTCTTCGTCCATGCTCTTGCTTTCTCAGTAGGGGCACGGCATGTCGAAGATTCCGCATAGGTTCGCGGGGCCGTGCGCGAACGCCCTGCATGCAACCTTCGCACCAACGCGACGTCTCTCGCGCTTTAAATGTCTTAAGCAAGGTTTCGCCACGTTCTCAGACTGCGGCGATTTTGCGGTAGCTCAGGTGCTATTCTGGCCCGCCCTTGGCCAGAATTGACCTGAGGCCTTGCACTTCAAGCGGAAACTCGCAAATGTTTTCTTTGCCTTTCCGTCCCAACCGCCTCAAAATACCCCTTACCCAAAGCCCTAAATAGCATCCCTCAAACCGGGTGTAGCGGCTCTGTGCGCCACTCGGAAGCTGCAGGTGCCATATGACCAACGCCTGGAAACAGCAGGAAGGCCAGATTGTCGATGGACGATATCGCCTCGTCCTCTATCTCGGCGGCTCAGACCATAGCGCCGTCTTCCTCACCGAGCTGCCCAATACCCGCGAGCGCGCGGCCATCAAATTGATCGGCTCCGACCCCGCCGAAACCGATTCCCAGCTCTCCCGCTTGCGCCGCGCGGCCAAACTCTCGCATCCCCACCTCGCCCGCATTCTCGAATCCGGGCAAGCGCAAATCGGAAGCGCGCACGTGGTCTACCTGGTGACCGAATATGCCGAAGAAGACTTGTCCTTGATTTTGCCCGATCGTGCTCTTTCGCCCGAAGAAGTACGCGAGATGCTGCCCCTCGTTGTTGACGCGCTGCAATATCTGCATTCGCACGGGTTTGTGCACGCGCGCCTGAAGCCCTCCAATATTCAAGCGGTCAGCGACCAACTGAAACTCTCCATTGATGGCGTATGCGCCCCGCACGAGCGTGGCTCTTCCGGTGAAAAGACCAGCCCCTACGATCCGCCGGAGCTCGCGCCCACGGGGCCTTCTCCCGCCGGTGATGTTTGGTCCCTCGGGATGACCATTGTCGAGGTCCTCACGCAGCGTCTGCCCATCTGGGAATGGACCGGTCATGCCGATCCACCTGCGCCGCGCACGTTGCCGCCGCCTTTTCTCGAAATCGTTCGCAATTGCCTGCGCCGCGATCCTGCCATGCGTTGCGCGCTGCGGGAAATTTCGGAAAATATCGGCCTTCAACCGGCTCCCCAGGCCGAATCGGCCCGCATTGCATCCATGAGCGCGGCGCCGGCGTTGAAGCCCACTTCCTATGGACAGGCATCGTCGCAACCCGAACGTGTCCTCGCTACGAATCCGCCTCCGCAAAAATCAAAGTCGCGTTACGCGGTCCAAGCTGCCGCCTTCGTTTTGGCGCTCGCCGCTGTGATTGCCATCCCGCGATACTTTCGCCACTCCAGCAAGTCGATTGAATCAGAGCCTGTGGCCGCCAGTGCCGCTGCTGCGGCACCTGTTGCTGTCAAAGCGGAGGCGCCAAAGATAGAACCAGCGTCGCGGCCTGCGGTTCAGCCCGCTGCACAACCGGTGGCTCAGCCCGCAATTCAGACCGCGCCTCAACCTGCGTCCGCGAAGCGCGAACCCGCTCCTAAGGCGGCCGCGCATGTGAACGCACCGCGCGTAAACCCTACTGGTCCCGAACCGTTCGCTCCCAAAAAGCCTGCCGCCCCCACGACCCCTCGGCCAAGTCCGCGCCCAGCCGTCAACGCGTCCGCCTCAGTGCCGGCGCGCGGCCAGGTTGCGCACAAATCAATGCCAGACGTCTCGCAAAAAGCCCTCGATACGATTCGAGGCAAAGTGCGCGTCAGCGTAAAAGTGAATGTTGATGCCTCAGGCAAAGTAACGGACGCCAGTTTCGAAGCCCCCGGTCCAAGCAAATATTTCTCCGACGCCGCAATCCACGCCGCTAAGAATTGGACCTTCGCGCCGCCCAGCTCCAGCGGCGAAAAAGTCCCAAGCGAATGGCTACTCCGTTTCGAATTCGCCCCCAACGGCACCGAAACATTCTCCTCGGAGATCAATCCTTAAAGCAGCGTAGGCTTCAGCCTGCGCCACCAAACCACAGCGGCAAGTTCTCTCTAGACAAGCACAAATCGCCGCATCGTTTTTTCGTCTTACGTATTCTTCTCAGTAGGGGCAGCATGCCGAAGATCCGGCATAGGTTCGCGGGGCCGTGCCCGAGCGCCACATGCACCTGTGGGCAACCGAGCGCTGCGCTGCAATCGCCGCCGCGTTTTCCATTTTCCGCGCATTCTGATACGCTCTTGCTTTCGAAATCTTCGTAGGGTGCAGCAGGCCAATTGTTGCGGTTAGCCGCACCGCCGAATTTCTAATCGCAGTCAATTTACAGAAAAAAGGTCAAGTAGCTGTAAACAGGCGTCTTAGCGATTTTCTAACCGCAACAAGAACGACATTTTCGCGCAACAGGCCAATTTCCGCGCGAAGGAGACAATCCGTGGCAGATCTGATGAGAACTTCAAATCCGGCCCTCAACGAGCGCGCCTTTCAAGGGGAGCGCGCCGTCCTCGGCGAGGCGATGACGCTGCAGGGCACCGTTAACAAGACAGGCGTGCTGCTGATTTGCGCCGTCGCCACCGCGGCATGGACCTGGAATCTTTTTCTGCATTCGCACTCGCCGCAAACGGTGATGCCGCTCGCGGTTCTCGGGGGCATCGGCGGCTTGATTGTCGCGATGGTAACGATTTTCAAGAAGGAATGGTCCGGAGTTACAGCTCCGATTTACGCTCTGCTCGAAGGGCTGGTTCTTGGCAGCATTTCGGCGATGCTGGAATTGCGTTTCCCGGGAATCGCGATTCAGGCCGTCAGTTTGACCTTTGGCACACTGGTGGTTTTGCTGCTGGCCTACCGCTCGGGATTGATTGCTGTCACCGAAAAATTCCGCCTCGGCGTCATCGCCGCGACGGGCGCCATCGCGCTTTTCTATATCGTCGAAATCGTGCTCGGGTTTTTCGGCGTCCATTTCACCGCGATCAACGGTTCGGGCGCGATCGGAATCGGCTTCAGCATTTTTGTCGTGATTATCGCGGCGCTCAATCTTGTGCTCGATTTCGATTTCATCGAAACGGGAGTGCGGGTCGGCGCGCCGAAGTACATGGAGTGGTACGGCGCCTTCGGGCTGATGGTCACGTTGATCTGGCTTTACTTCGAGATTTTGCGCTTGCTCTCGAAGCTCCGCAGCCGCGACTAACTTTTGTCGAACTAAAACTCCTCGATGCCCGTTGACGCGCATCTGCTGAAAAAACTGCTGCGCGACCTCGTCGCAATCGATTCCGTAAATCCCACGCTGGTTTCCGGCGCGCGCGGTGAGGCAGCCGCTTCAGAATTTCTGTGCAAATTTCTCCGAGAGCACGGAATCCCGGCAGAACTCGAAGAAGCGACGCCGGGCAGACCCAACGTCGTAGCGCTGCTTTCATCCCCGAGCGCACCGGGGAAGCAAATCAGCGAGAAGAAATCGGCAGCGCTTGCGATTCTTGCACACATCGATACCGTGGGCGCGGGCGACATGCCCGAGCCATTCACGCCGCGCGAACGCGACGGACGTCTCTACGGCCGCGGCGCGCTCGATATCAAGAGCGGCGTCGCCGCGATGTGCGCCGCCGCGATTGCGGCTCGCGATGCCGGTATGATTCAAAAGCCGCTGCTGATTGCGGCGGTGGTGGATGAAGAGTGCGACAGCATCGGCACGGAAGCTTTGCTCAAGCGCTACACGGCAGATGCTGCCATGGTGATCGAGCCGACCGATTTGCGCCTCACGATTGCCCACAAGGGGTATGCGTGGTTTGAGATTTTGACGCACGGCCGAGCCGCGCACGGCAGCCTTCCCTCGGAAGGCCGCGACGCGATCCGCATGATGGGCCGCGTGCTGAATATTCTGGACGCGCTCGATCGCAAGCTTGCGTCTCTCACGCCGCATCCGCTTCTGGGCCACGGTTCGCTTCACGCTTCTGTGATTCGCGGCGGCCAGGAACTTTCGAGCTATCCCGCGGAGTGCCGCTTGCAACTCGAACGCCGGATGCTGCCCGATGAATCTGCAGGCGAAACCGAAGTGGAATTGCGCAGCCTTGTCGCCGGACTTTCGGCTCGCGACACTGATTTTCGCGCCACGGTACGCGGGCTGGGCTCGCGTCGCGCCTATGAAATCGCGCGAGACGCCCCTATCGTCGAGCTCGCCAGCAATGCGATTCGGAAAATTCTCGGTTCAGATGCTGCAGAACAGTTCGCCGGAATGGCGGCGTGGACGGACACAGCTCTTCTCGCCGAAGCTGGCATCCCAGGAATCGTTTTCGGTCCCAGCGGCCGAGGACTGCACGGAAAGGAGGAGTACGTGGAGCTGGATTCCGTCACTCAATGTGGCGAGATTTTGCTCGAAGCAATCCGGGCTGCCTGCAAACTGTAGTTTCAAAATCTGTAAGCAGCGTTCAATTCGGTAACGTTTTCTCCCCACCCAAACGGGTCCCACTCCTGACGTTTACTGGTCGTGTCTGTAACCAACGGCGTTTGCGGTACTTGCGCGCTTTTGTGGCTGGCCTTCCGCATGCACTTCTACTGCCGACTACAGGGCTCGGCCACTTCAGGTTTTGGTTACGGGCGACCCGAGGGTGTGAGCGTGAGAGAGCTGAAAACAAGATTGAACGCACGCCGAGGTGGGGACCAGACGTGCGGGTTTTCGATGATTGAAATGCTGGTGGTGATAGCGATTGGCATGGTCATCGCGGGAATCGCGATTATTCAAAGCCGGCCAGCTCTGATGCAGTTTCGTGCCAACGCGGCCAAAGATCTGGTGCAGGCGACCTTGCGACGAGCCCGAGAAACAGCAATCTCCGACCGGCGTTCGGTGAAGGTGGAATTCCTGGTGAATCCTGCTGGAAATCCTCCAGGGTCCTACGTGAGATTGACGCGGCTCGGAGGAGGAGTTGGTCCGGACACGGTGATCGTCACGATCCCGATGCCGCCCAGCGTGATTTACACAACTTTTGCCGGAGAACCCGACACACCGGATGGTTTTGGAAGTGGCGGGCCGATTTACTTCGGCGGAGTAAATAACGGACCGGCTGCAGGAATGATCTATCAAAGTGACGGGACATTCGCGGCCGCCACGGGAATTCCGATCAACGGAACGGTTTTCATGGGTATCGCGAACCAGCCGACCACAGCTCGAGCCGTCACCATTCTTGGAACCACGGGACGGGTGAGGTCCTATCACATCTCAGGGACAACGACATGGTTCGACTACTAGAGAGCAGGGGCAAAAGCGCGGAGGCGGAAATGCGGCGGAACTCAAACGCGGGATTTACGCTGATCGAAACGATGGTTTCCGTCGTGGTCCTGGCGGTTGGCGTTTTAGGCCTTGCCGCGATGCTGGCCAGCAGCGTGGCGCGTATGAACGTATCGCAGGACGAGTACATCGCCCAACAGAAAGCCGCGGAAGCGGTTGAATCGATCTTCACGGCTCGCAATACCGGCCAAAAGACGTGGAACTCGCTTTGCAACATCGGTTCTGCCATTTGTCCCACCGGTATTTTCACAGCGGCTCCCACCCAGCTTTGCGATCCGGGTCCCGATGGAATTGTGGGAACGGCTGATGACAACTGCGCCCTGATCGACAGCATTGTGACACCCGGCCCTGATGGAAAACTGGGCACCGCCGATGATGTGCTGATCGGGCTTTCCAATTTCACGCGCACGATCACCATCACTGCGATACCCGGCACAACGGAAGTGCGCCAGATTACCGTGACAATTAACTACACGGCAGGCGGGTTCAACCGGACCTACACCCTGACCACGAACATTTCGGCGTTCTCATAGAGAACTGCGAGGGAGACAGAGGATGAAACGCCAAGCCGGATTCAGCCTGATGGAAGTGCTGGTGACTACAGCTTTGATGGTCATCATCATGGGAACAACCCTGCGCGCGCTGTCCGATGCGACGCATGCGAATGAGGCAGTGACGCTGATGGCAGACTCGCAGGAAAACCTGCGGGCCGGAATGAACTATATGACGAAGGATCTCATCGAAGCAGGGGAAGGGCTGCCGCAGGGCGGAATTCCAATTCCGAACTCCGCCACGCCGCTGAACCCGGCTCCAGCGCTCGCTTCTGCAGTAAACCGCCCAGGTCCGGTAGGTGGTCCTGCGACGTTCCCACCCAGTTTCTTAACCCTCCCCGCCATCACGGATGGTTTCCAGCAAGGGCCTCAAGCGGTGACGCCGAACCCGAACGTGCCGGGAGGCGTGTTGCTGGGCACCAAAACCGATTTCATTACGCTGGTCTACGCTGACAACACCATTATCGATACGGTTCACAACACAACCCTGAATTCGCTGCCCATATTCCTGGCGGCGAGCGGCGGCAATCCAGGTTGTCCGGCCGGTAGCCTCGACCCCACCGGGCTCACCGCAACATTTGACGCGAACTGCATAACTCTGCCTACTGGCAATACGGCCATCACGCCCGGCGATCTGATCATGTTCCAGAACGCCAATGGCGCCACGATTCAAACGGTAACGGCGGTCAACGGTCAAAAGCTTACGTTCACAGGCGGCGGAGGCGGAGATGCATTCGCGCTCAATGGAACGGGGAAACCAAGCGGAACGATCGCCAACATGAAGAATCCCGACGGGAGTTTTCCGCCCACGACGGCATCGCGCATCTGGATGATTACCTATTACTTGAACACGGCAAATCAGCAACGGCCCATGTTGATGCGCCAGGTGAATTTTCGCCCGGCATCGCCCGTCGCGGAAGTGATTGAAGACCTCTCGATTTCTTACGATATCAACAGCGGTCCTCCGAACACAAACACGGTTGAGCCGCTGTATTCGCCGAACGCGATCCGAAAAGTGAATCTCTCGCTGGCGGCGCGGGCGGACAGCGCCTACAGCCAAAACAAGCAATATTTCCGGAATAATTTGCAGACACAAGTGAGCGTCCGCAGCCTGGCTTTCTTTAATTCGTTTCAGTAAACGCCGCAAAGGAGAACATCTGTGAGGAATCGATACGAACAAGGCATGGCCCTGATAACGGCGCTCCTGGTGCTTTTGCTGATCTCATCCATGATCGTGGGCATGTCGTTCTTGGTGCTCACGGACCAGAAGCTGGGCGGAAACAACGCCGACCGGCAAAGGGCCTTCTATGGCGCGGAAGCGGGCATGGAGTCTCTCACGACATCCTTGCAAGACGCGTTCTCGAACAACTATGCACTGAGCGCGAACGACATCACGAACATCGTGGCCAATACGCAGACCACAACCACGAATCTTCCGGGGATGCAGTTCCTGAACCCCGACGGTACGAACGGCTTCGTGATCAATTTCACGCCGGATACGTCCCCCAACAACCTGGGAAACCCGGCAGCGACGAATCATACGATCCTTTCGGGCACCTACGCAGGCCTGGTGGGGCTTCTGACTCCGTACACGCTGCAGGTAACGTCGCGGACACCGTTTGGGTCTGAGGTAAGGCTGCAACGAACGGTGCAGACAGTGGCGATTCCCGTTTTTCAATTCGGAATTTTCTCCGACACGGATCTGAGCTTTTTCGCGGGACCGAATTTCGATTTCGGCGGACGCGTGCATACGAACGGCAACCTCTGGCTGGCGGAAGGCGACGGCAGCACGCTAACGATGAGGGACAAGGTAACTGCGGTAGGCGAAGTGGTGCGTACGAATCTCGAGAACGGCTGGCCGCTCACGACTAGTTACAACGGCACCGTCAGCATCACCCAGAATCCAGGTTCGGGCCCTTTCGTTGCCCTCGGTCAAAACCAGGGCAGCACCACAGGGACAAGCTGGTTTGGCAACATCGGGGCAACCCAGGAAAATGCCTTTCAAACCGTCTCTAATTCCTATAACGGAGACATAGGTAACGGAGCTACCGGCGTGAAGGCTCTTGACCTCACGATTGCGACTCCAGCGATCGGCGGAACGGCCATCGACATGATCCGCCCCGGGGTGCCCAACGAGCAGAATACAAATCCTGGAAAATTAAACGAACGTTACTATCGGGAGGCCAGCCTCCGCATCTTGTTGGCGGACTACGGCCCGTCCGGCACTTGCGCTGATACAGATCTTGTAAGTTATCCGATGATCCCCGCAGGAGGTTTCGTCGATCTCGCCTGGCTAGCCTGGGATTCAAACGGGCCAGCCGCTCCGGCGGGCGGCAAGATAGGCAAAGTGCCGGGGACACCCGGCGGGGCCGGTTGGTTTAACGCCGGTACGATAGGGACGAGCGTATTTCCTCTCCCCGTCTCGGCTGCGACGAGCAACGCCGCGTACACCGCGGCTGATGGGTATTGGTATCAGAAATGGTTTCCGATTGAGACGGGATGTATCCGCATCGACTATCAGAAGAAAGACGCCAGCGGTTTTGTGGATGTAACGCAAGAGATTCTGAGGTTTGGCTGGACGGGACGAAATATCAATCCAGTGACGAACGCCCAGATAACGACGAACCCGCCTCCAACTCGTGTTCCTCTGCCGGCCGCGCAGGTGAATGGATCGGGACCCACAATCAACGGTGGTGTTGCGCTGGCGGGTTGCGGACCGGACCCCAGTCCGAATGCGATAATTCGCCTGGCGCGCTTGCGTGACAATCCTTCTACAGCGGTTGGCGTTGGCGGATGCACTGCCGCGGGCAGCGCCGCCTCGCAACTTGGCACGGACGAATGGCCGAATGTGCTGTTCGACGCGCGCGAGGCAAACCTGCGAGATACAGCTCTGGCCGGTAACGCTGAGACGCTTGCTGGAGCCATGCAGTATGTGGAACTGGACGTGAACAATCTCGATCGTTGGTTTAGCGGGACCCTGGGTGCAAGCGGCGGGCTGGCGAACAATACCACCGGGTATACCGTTTATTTCTCCGACCGGCGAGGGAACCGTAAGGATCCCAATTCACCCGCATCAGTCGGCCCCGGCCCGATGAAGACCGGTGGTTTCGGCTACGATGACATCGTCAACCCAGCGAGCGCCAGCGGCTGCCCAGACGGCGCACTGGATAATTCCGAGGATTTCGAATCGGATTTCGTCCACGGCACGGACCCAAATCCTCCCGCGTCACCGCGTATCTACGGAGGCCTGTTTCCGACAGACGCCGGCGTGAACCCGAACAATCTTTGGAGCATCGCCGGTGTTGCTATGGGAATTCCGGGCGTGATGAACGCGGCCACAGCCGCCAATCCCAATTGCGGTGGGCCGGGGAAAGACTGGCCCTTCGCAGTTGTCACGAACGCGCAGGATCTTCGCGAAAACGCGCCGGTCTTCTACCGCCGGGCGTTAAAAATCGTGAACGGCAGCACGATTACCCTTGGGCAGTGCGACGGAGTCGCTTGCGGTCTTACTATCGTTGCCGAGAATCCAGTGTACGTGCAGGGCGACTACAATGCTGGAATCAACGGCAATTTCGCCACCCCATTTGTGGCAGCTTCGGTGATCGGCGACGCCGTGACACTTCTGTCGGATAGGTGGAACGACGTGAACTCCTTCGCGTTTCCTTATGCTCCGGGGACGCGTGCCGCAGTGACGACGAGCTATCGGATGGCCATCGTCGGCGGCAAGACAATCCCATTCAAGCAGCCGACGGTCGGCGGAGTGGGACAAGACTTCGGGACTGACGGCGGAGTTCACAACTTCCTGCGCTATATCGAGGCCTGGGGCGGCCAGACGCTCTGGTACAAGGGATCCATCGTGGCCCTGTTCTACAGCCACCAGGCCGCGGGCACGTTCAAGTGCTGCACCACCGTGTACGGCCCGCCCACTCGAGGCTACAGTTTCCAGACGGAGTTTTTGACTCCGACCTTGCTGCCGCCGCGAACGCCAATGTTCCGCGACATCAATACGCTCGGTTTCACGCAGATGGTTCTGCAGACGGAAGGAGTGGATTAGTTCTTGATTCGAAGGTGCTTCAAGGGTGCAAGAGCACCGGCGCCAGCAACGTAGAACCGGGACTCGCGAAGATTGGAAGTGATCGCGCGTCCCGGGAAAAAGAACAGTTTTCCCCGCAACACCCCTAGCGGCTCCCGTTCCCCCCGGGAGCCGCTTTTATTTTTGGAGCAATGCGCGCCTGACGATTCAGGGGGAGACGGGGCGCGTGCGCGGGGTGAAATTTGTGTTTGCGGCGGGTGTGGTGCAGGAGGGCGAGACGCCCCGTGTTCACTGCCAATCGTCCCAAATCGGCATGTTCGCAATTCGTTTTGGGATGCGAATGCCGCACTGCAACAACTAGAAGCACGCACGATGCTTGGCTCACATGCCCGTTCACCGCACGTTGTCATTCTGGGCGAAGAGAAGAATCTCTCTTCGTGCCTGGCTGTGCGGCGAATCGTGGCCGGGATGACGACGTTGACAGCAGCGCAGAACCCGCCGAATAATCTGGGCATGGCAAGACCGGAGACGGTTCGACGGATCAAGAGCTATTCATCGGAAAGTGGCTACGTGTACCAGTATCAGTTTCAAGACGCGCATCCCGCGCAGCAGGGAAGCGTGAAGGGAAACGAGTACGTCTATTACGTGACGTCAGATCGAAAGAAGATGTTTCCGGTGCGCATTTTTGTGGGAAAGGATGCGATCAAGAAATGGGGAGAAGCAACCGGGCGTCCGCTCACGGGAACGGAAGAATATGCCGCGGCGAAGATGCGGTTATTTCAGGCATTCGACGAAGGCGAAGAGCTTTCCGCCAAGGGTCCAGCGTTGGTCGTGGACGAATCAAACCTGAACGCTTTGCTCCAGCGCCTCGATCTGTAGTCTTTTTCGCGGCCTTTATCCAACCTTACATCCGCGAGAGCACAGCCGCGCGCAGTGCGGGTTCCAAAATCTCAAAGCGAAATTTATAACCAGCAGCGAGCATACGTTCCGGTTTTACGCGGTTGCTGCTGAGCAAGATGGCGTCGGCCATTTCGCCCATAGCGAGGCGCAGCACAAACGCAGGCGCCGGAAAAATGGCCGGCCGATGCAGCATGCCGGCCAGAAGTCGCGTGAATTCTTTATTTCGTACCGGGTTTGGCGCCACCACATTCACCGGTCCCGTCACCTGCTCGTTGGCAATTGCGTGGCGGATGATTCCCACCACATCCTCGATCGCAATCCACGACATCCATTGCTGCCCGCTGCCGAGGCGTCCGCCAACTCCGAGCTTGAAAGGCGGCAGCATCTTCGGCAACGCTCCTCCGTTGCCGGAAAGCACGACACCGGTGCGAAGCATCACCGTGCGGAGGCCCATCGCGGGCGCGCGGCTCGCTTCGGCTTCCCAGTCGCGGCAGACCAATGCGAGGAAGTCTGTACCGTTGGTGCTCGATTCGGTGAGAATTTCGTCGCCGCGAGAGCCGTAGTAGCCGATTGCCGAGGCGACAATCAGGACTCGAGGTCTTTGCTTGAGCCGCGAAAGCGAATCCACGAGAACGCGAGTGGTGTCGATCCGGCTGCTGCGCAGAAGCTGTTTGCGTTCTTCGGTCCAGCGGCCATCGGCGATTCCCGCGCCGCTGAGGTGGATCACAGCGTCGAGGCTCTCGAGGCCCGCCACGTCAACGGTCGCGCGCATCGGATCCCACGGGATGTCGCCTGGATTCGCCGCCTTACCGAGCCGGTTGAGATGAACAATGTTGTGGCCGTCGGATTTCAAGGCTGTCGTCGCAGCCGTTCCGATAAGTCCCGAGCTTCCGGAAATAAGGATCTTCATGTGCTTGTGTTTTCTCCCGCTTCGCTCACGGAATCTACCCTAAGGTGCGAAGTGCCTCGCGTCAAGCGATTGAAGCAAGCATCGAATATGCACCGTTCACCCGATTCAAATTCACAAAAGTTAAACAGCTTTGCAGTTCGCGCGCCCATCTAAGATAAACTCATCGGCTGCTTATGAGGTGATGATGAATCATTTGGCCCGCAGATATGGCGCACTCATCGTGCTGGTGATGCCTCTTTTGATCTCGTCCGCCCCAGGAAAGGATCAGAACGCTGGCATCCGCGGATTCTTTCCCGAGCGCACCAAATCCGAACACGCTCTTGAATCGAAGCTGCAGGCAATCCCCAACGCCGCGCATGCCGAGAGCAATTTGCGCCATCTGACGAGCCAACCGCACAGGGCCGGAACGGAAGCAAGCCACCAGGTGGCTGAGTGGCTGCGAGAGCAATATCGAAGCTTTGGCTTCGACGCCGAAATTGTTACTTACAGCGTGTGGATGGCGGAGCCGCGGGAAGTGAAACTGGAACTCGTCGCGCCGTCCAAAAAAGCACTCGCTACGCCCGAGCAGCCGGTGGACGTGGACAAAGACACGATGGACCCTCGCGTCGTGATAGCACTTAACACCTACTCGCCTTCGGGCGAAATTACCGCGCCGGTGGTTTACGTGAACTATGGAACGCCTGAGGATTACGCGGAGCTCGATTCGCTGGGCGTGAGTGTGCAAGGAAAGATCGCAATTGCCCGGTACGGCCACAATTATCGCGGCATCAAGTCGAGATTGGCTGAAGAGCATAAGGCGGCGGGACTGATTATCTTTTCGGATCCAGCCGACGACGGTTATATGGCCGGTGATGTATTTCCCAGAGGTCCATGGCGGCCCATGAGCGGGATTCAGCGCGGCTCGATCCTTTACACGGAATATTATCCCGGGGACCCGCTTACTCCGGGAATCGCGTCAACGCCCGATGCAAAGCGAATCACGCCCGCCCAGGCGGCGAACCTGCCGCACATTCTGACGATGCCAATCAACGCGCAAGACGCGTGGGCAATTCTCGAACACCTTGGCGGCCCGCACGTTCCGAGGAACTGGCAGGGAGGCTTGCCGTTTACCTATCACGTGGGGCCCGGCAAATCGGAAGTTCACATGAAGCTGATGATGGATTTCGAGCAGCGTCCTATCTTCGACGTGATCGCAAAATTACGCGGCACCGATGATGGCGAATGGGTTGTTCTCGGCAATCACCATGACGCGTGGGTTTACGGGGCTGCCGATCCAAGCAGCGGAACGGCGGTAATGCTGGAAACAGCGCGGGCGCTCGGCGAGCTGGCTCGCAGCGGCTGGAAACCGCGCCGCACAATCGTGATGTGCGCGTGGGACGGGGAGGAGCCGGGACTCCTCGGTTCGACGGAATGGGTGGAAGCGAATCGAGCCGAACTCCAGGCGAAGGCCGTCGCATATTTAAATACCGATGTCGGGGTAACCGGGCCTAATTTCAGCGCAGGAGCGACGCCATCTCTGAAGGAATTGGTGCGCGACGTCGCGCGCCAGATACAGGATCCGGAGACAGGGCGAAGCGTGTATGACATGTGGCGAGAGCATGCCGCGCAGAAAAAAAACGGGCCCAATGGTATCGCGCGGCCGGAGCTCAAAGCAGAGGCTCCTGGTGAGACGCCCGTCGGCGCCTTGGGAGCGGGTTCTGACTTCTGTCCATTTTTTGATTTTGCGGGCATTCCTTCGCTGGACATGGGGTTCAGCGGCGACTACGGCGTCTATCACTCGCTGTACGACGATTTTTACTGGATGAAACAATTTGGCGATCCGACGTTTGTTTACCATGCGACGCTCGCGCGGATTCTGGGAACGGTCGCGTTGCGGCTGGACGAAGCGGATGTGCTGCCGTTCGACTATTCGGCATACGCAAGCGAAATTACGCGGATGATAAACGACGTGAACGCGCACATGCGCGAACTGAAAGGCGCGGAGGGGTCCGATTGGAAGGCGGTGTCCGATGCGGGAGATCAGCTGGCGGCGTCGGCCTCCCGGACGGCGACGGCACTCGCAGCGATTTCGCCTGCCATGCTGAGCCCGGCCACCCAACGTGAACTGAATCGCGGGCTTGCGAGTGTCGAGCAGTCTTTGCTAGTTCCTGAGGGGCTCGTGGGACGTCCCTGGTACAAGCACACGATTTTTGCGCCGGGAAGTTATACGGGGTACACGGCGGAGGTGATGCCTGGCGTGAACGAGGCGGTCGATCGCAATGATCCTGCTACATTCCACCGCGAGTCCGGCGCGCTTGCGGCCGCACTGGTGAGAGCGGCTGTGCGCCTCGACGAGGTGAGCGGTATGGCGAAGACAGCGGCCGGCGCACATTCCGGGCAATAGTTGATCGCCGCGCCGATTCGGAGGGGAATTGAATTCCGCGCCGTGTGCGAAAGTTCGCGATAGAATGAACGGCATGCGTGTTCGAGTGCTATTTTTCGGGCAGTTAAAGGACATTGTGGGCCTCGATCAGGACGAGGCTGAGCTTTCCGACGGCGCGCGTGTGGAGGATCTTTTTGAGCGCTACGGGCGGCGCTTTCCCAAGCTGGCTGAATTTCGTCCTGCGATCGCGACTTCGGTGAATCAGGAGTATGCCGGTTGGCGCGAGTCTCTTTCCTCGGGTGATGAGGTGGCATTTCTTCCGCCTGTGAGCGGGGGAGAGCATGTCGCGACGGTGGAGGATATCTTTCAGCTTGTCCGCGAACCGATCCGGCCCTTGGAGCTGATGGAAGCACTGAAGGCTCCGGAAAATGGCGCAGTGGTGGTGTTCGATGGGTTCGTGCGCAATAATTTCCGCGGCAAGCGGACGCTGTATCTCGAATATGAAGCCTACGAAGCGATGGCGCTCGCGAAAATGCGCGAGATTGGCTCGCAGATGCGAGAGAAGTTTCAGATTCATCGCGTCATCATCGTGCATCGCCTGGGGCGGCTCGAGATTGGCGAAACCAGCGTCTGGATTGCGGTGAGTTCGGCACATCGCGCCGCCGCGTTTGACGCCTGCCGCTACGCGATCGACACCTTGAAGCGTACCGTGCCTATCTGGAAGAAGGAATATTTCGCCGGTGGGGCGGTTTGGGCGGACGGCGAAATAGCGGGGGAAATACGCTCACAGGAAGCCATTTCCCGCGCAGATGAATCTACGTCTTAGATGAAAATATTGCTTCGGACGTTCAGCGCGGTTCCGCTGGCTGCCGCTGTGGTGTGTGCGGGGTTGTATACAGCGGCGGACGCGCAGGAACAGAAGAAGCCTTCGATTCGCGTGGATGTGAACCTCGTCAGTATTCTCGCCAGCGTGATCGATACGAATGGGCGGCCGGTTCCGGATCTCAGGCAGGACGCGTTCCAACTAAAGGAAGAGGGCGTGCCGCAGAAAATTGAGCGCTTCGAAGCCCAGACGAACAGGCCGCTTGACCTCGCCCTGATGATCGATTCGAGCATGAGCACGTTCAAGGATCTGAAATTCGAGGCGGAAGCTGCCGCGCACTTCATCAAGCAGGTGGTCCGGCCTGCGGACACGTTGTCGGTGTTCGAATTCTCGGATTCTGTTATACAGCTCTCGGAATTTTTGGATGATGTGCCGAGGTTGCAGGCCGCCGCAGAGAGAATCAGCCCGGGCGCGGGAACGGCCATGTATGACGCAGTGGTGCTCGGATCGAATGCGCTGCGAAAGCTTCCGCAGGAAAGACGGCGCGCCATCGTTCTAGTGACGGATGGCGGGGAGACGACGAGCGTTTCGAAGTTTGACGACGCGCGCCGCGCGGCAATCCGCTCCGGCACGCTGCTTTATTCGATCATCATTCGTCCGGTGAAGAACGAGAATGGCCGCAACACCGCGGGCGAGCACGCGCTGATCACAATCACGGACAGCACGGGCGGAGCGTTTTTCATCCTCGACGATCTTCAGCAGCTCGACACGATGTTCGATCGCATCAATCGCGAGCTGCGCACGCAGTATTTGCTCGGTTACTATCCGAACCCGCCGCCGAAACCGGGCAGCACGCGGCACGTGGAAGTGACGGTAAAATCGGGAGACCTGGTGCGCTACCGGAGAGAATATTTCACTTCGGCGATGCCTCGCTAATGAACCAATTTCTCGAAGTCGCGATTGACGCAGCCCGCGAAGCAGGCGCCCTGCTACGGACGGAGTTCGATCGCCCGAAGAAGATCAACTACAAGGGCGAAGTGGATATCGTGACGGAATCCGACCGGCGCTCGGAAGAAATTCTGGTCGGCAGATTGCGGCGACATTTTCCGCAGCACGAAATCGTGGCCGAAGAGGGAAGCGGCGGACCCACCGGAAAGGCGCGGTATCGCTGGCATGTGGATCCGCTGGACGGCACCACGAATTTCGCGCACGGGTACCCGTGTTTCGGCATCTCTATCGGATTGCTCGAAGATGGCGAGCCGATTGTCGGCGTTGTTTTTAATCCAGTGAGCGGCGAAATTTTTTCGGCCGCGCGCGGTGAGGGCGCGTATTTAAACCACAAACGCATCCACGTTTCACAGATCGATACGCTGGCCACCAGCCTGCTCGTCACAGGATTTCCGCCGGATCAGCGCAGCCAGCAAACCAATATCGCTTATTACGCCGGTTTCACGCTTCGAACGCACGGCGTGCGGCGCGATGGCTCGGCTGCCCTCGATCTTTGCGGAGTCGCGTCGGGCCGTTTCGATGCTTTCTGGGAATTCGGCCTGAAGTCGTGGGACACGGCGGCGGGCATGCTGCTTGTGACGGAAGCCGGCGGAATGGTCACCGATTTCTCCGGCAAGCCTTATCATCCAGGTGACCGCGAGCTCCTCGCATCCAACGGCCGGATCCATTCGGAGATGCAAGCGGTGGGAGCCGATATTTCTGAGCGCGCCGCGCGGCAGCCAATCTAGCGCAAGCGTCACCGTTTCTTCAGGTCTCTGTAGATATTCGTGATGGAATAGGTGACGCCGGCGAAGAACCGCTTCTGGGGCGCGCCGTGCGTGATGCCCACATCGATTCCGCCATCCACCACCAGCCGCGGCAAGATGTTGTACGTAAGCGCCCAAAGATTCGATGCAAAGGCCGGATTTTGGGCGTTCAGCCGCGTATCCCCGTAGAATTCTCCCGTAAAGCCAAGGCTTCCGTAAATTGCCCGGGAAAACGAGAGGTTCATCTGCCAAAGAGAATCGAAGCCCGAACGCTCAGGGCGCCCCTCCAGGAAATATGACGCGTTGAAATCGAAATGCACATCGTGAATATCTTTGCTGGCGAGAAACGTAAATTGGTGATCTACGCGCCCTGAACCCAGACCCTTCATCGTACTTGCCGTGGGAGCCTTCACCGCATAACTGAAAGCAAGGCTCGGAACATGCGCTGTCTGTCGGTAAAAGCGAATCTGCGGGCCAAACCAATTATCGCCAATTCCCGTCTGGCCTCCGCCTTGTTGATTTTCAATCAACACGCTTGTGGATGACCAGCGTATCTCCACATCGCACAGGAACGCGAATTTCAAGAGGCCCACCGTATCGTCCAAACGACCGCCGGCTCCGAGCGATGTTCGATCCCATCCATACTCAATTTCGAGCACGCCATACTGGGTGATATCCGCCGGGTTCGCCACTGTGGGGCGATTGGGATTTGCTTCGATGGAGCGATTGGGATTTGCTTTTATGATGGACTCGTAACAGCCGGTCTGCCGTCCCATCCACTGAGCGTGGGACGCGGGCGAGACAAGTGCAAGCAAACAAATAAAGAGGCTGGACGCAACGGCCCTGGGCAATTCGATCTCCGCGACCTACCGATGATATCAGTCGCCCGAAACATTGATTGCAAGGTTGTGCGTGCGAGTTTCGTCTAAGTCCTACGATCCTCCGGCAGCGATCCATCCTGCGGGAAACATCTTTCGCGGTTTCGTTGACTCGCTTCGGGCAGAATGCTAGCCTCGCGCGATTCCAATCTATGCGCGCTGTTGACATCATCCGCAAAAAACGCGAAGCCATCGAATTATCCCGGGAAGAAATTGATTTTCTCGTAGAAGGCGCCACGCACGAACGCATCCCGGACTACCAGGTTGCCGCGTGGCTGATGGCTGTTCTATGGCGGGGCATGACGCGTTCGGAACTCGCGGCTCTCACCGAATCTATGCTGCATTCGGGTTCCGTTCTCGATTGGTCCAGTCTTCCCACCCCCAAAGTGGATAAGCATTCTACGGGCGGCGTCGGCGATAAGACTTCTCTCGTGATTGCTCCCGTGGTTGCCGCTGCAGGACTCTACGTGCCGATGATCAGCGGACGCGGCCTAGGCCACAGCGGCGGCACGCTCGACAAGCTCGAATCGATTCCGGGCTTCAACGTGAATCTCAAGCTCGACGAATTCAGGCGCGTCCTTGAAAAATGCCGTTGTGGACTGATCGGACAAACTCCCGAAATCGCGCCAGCTGACAAAAAGCTTTACGCCCTTCGCGACGTCACCGCCACAGTCGAAAGCCCTTATTTGATCTGTGCTTCCATCATGAGCAAGAAAATGGCGGAGGGCATTGATGCGCTGGTTCTCGACGTGAAAACCGGGATCGGCGCTTTTATTAAGAAGCAACCGGACGCGGAATATCTCGCCGAGCTGATGGTCGAGACGGGCACGCGCATGGGGAAAAAAGTTGTCGCGCTGATCACGGACATGGAGCAGCCGCTCGGCCGCAAAGTGGGCAACGCCCTCGAAGTGGAAGAGTGCATCGAGATCATGAACGGCCAGGGCCCGGCAGACTTGCGCGAGATATGCGTCGAGCTTTCGGCGTGGATGTTTTTACTCGGCGGCAAGTCGAAATCAATTGCGGATGGCCGCGCTCTAGCAGCGGAAATGATTGCTTCCGGGCGCGCCCGTGATACATTCCGCGAGATTATTCGCCTGCAGGCCGGGGATGCGGGTATCGTCGACGACCCACGCCGTTTGCCGCAAGCGCGGCATGAAGCCCGAGTTACCGCGACGGCAGACGGATTCATCAGCGCGATTCAGTGCGAGCAGGTGGGCGTGGCCAGCATGATGCTGGGAGGCGGCCGTGAAAAAAAGGAAGACACGATCGATCCGGGTGTCGGCCTGATCGTCGAGAAGAGGCTCGGCGATCCGGTAAAGGTGGGCGAGACGCTCTGCACCGTGCGCTACAATCTCGACTCGCGGCTTCCGAACTCGATGGGATTGCTGGCGAAAAGCTTTGAAATAGGCCCGCGACCGCCGCACGTCTTGCCGCTGGTTCGAAAAGTGATTGGCGTAGAAAGAGCACTCTAATTCTAAGAGCAGCGTGGGGAGACGCCACAGAATGCATCGCCTGATTGGCCTGTTGGGAATGGTCGTTCTCATGGTCCTCGCGTTCTTGTTTTCCACGAACCGTCGCGCAATCCGAACCAAGACCGTCGCGTGGGGCTTGGGACTGCAGATCGTTTTCGCGTTTCTCGTGATGCGTTGGGAATACGGCCGCTGGATTTTTCACCAGGCGGGCGAGGGCGTGAACTGGATGCTCAATTTCGCATTCTACGGTTCAACCTTTGTATTCGGCGATCTTGGCAAAAAAGCTTCCCCCATGGGATTTTTCTTCGCGTTCCAAGTGCTGCCCACGATTATTTTCATCGCGGCGTTTTTTGCCGTGCTCTATTACTTCGGCGTGATGCAATTCATCATCAAGATTGCCGCTGTGGTGATGACGCGTTTGATGGGCGCGAGCGGTGCAGAATCGCTCAACGTTGCCGCCAGCATTTTCATGGGACAGACGGAGGCCCCGCTCACGATTCGCCCGTTCTTGCCGGAAGTGACGCACTCGGAATTGATGACCATTATGACCAGCGGCATGGCTCACGTTTCGGGCGGGATGATGGCTGCTTACATCGCCTACGGCGTCGAAGCGAAACACGTTCTTGCGGCTGTGATCATGACCGCGCCGGGAACGATTCTTCTCTCCAAGATACTGGTGCCGGAAACCGAAAAGCCGGTTACATCCGGCCGGGTCGAAATGGCGGAGGTCGAGCGCGACAAAAACGTGCTCGCTGCTTTAACCCGCGGCACTACCGATGGGCTAAGCCTCGCTCTCAACGTGGGCGCCATGCTGATCACTTTCATTGCGATGATTTATTTGGTGGATGGGGTTTTCGCCGCGATTCACAACGCCCTCGCGCTTCATCGCATTGAATGGTTTCCTACCAGCGTGGAACAAATTATCGGCTGGATTCTTGCGCCGATCGCGTGGCTCATCGGGATTCCGTGGCATGACGCGCCGGTAATCGGCAATTTGCTGGGCCTGCGCATGGTGACGAATGAACTCGTCGCCTTCCAGCGCCTCGGGCCTATGAAGGAGACGCTCGATCCGCGTTCCTTTACCATCGCCACATTTGCGCTCTGCGGCTTCGCAAACTTCAGTTCGATTGGAATTCAAATTGGCGGCATTGGCGCGCTAGCCCCGAATAAGCGAGCGGACCTCGCCAGGCTCGGGCTTCGCGCGATGTTGTGCGGCACCATGGCGAATCTCATGTCTGCTTCGATCGTGGGAGTCATGTTGCAATGACGGCTCAGGCGGCGACCGCAGCGCGAAACACGGAATTCGCGCGGGCCGAGCGTGCTGCGAAATTCATTCTTTCAAAAACAAAGCTCCGGCCCAAAATCGCGTTGGTTCTTGGCTCAGGACTCGGAGCTTTTGCCGACGAGCTTGCCGGCGCAACAAGAATCCCATACCAGAAAATTCCGGGGTTCCCCCGCTCCACAGCCGTGGGTCATGCGGGCCAGCTCGTCATCGGAAAAGTGGGCAATATCGAAGTGGCGGTGATGCAAGGCCGCGTCCATTTCTATGAAGGTTACACTGCCAAGGAAGTCGTGTTCCCGGTGCGCGTGCTTAGCAGGCTTGGAATTCGCTCAGCGATCCTCACCAACGCCGCAGGCGGCATCGATCTCGGGTACAAGCAGGGCGCGCTCGTGGTGATTCGCGATCACGTCAATCTCCAGGGAGCCAATCCGCTGATGGGGCCGAATGATGAAAGTTTCGGTCCGCGCTTTCCGGACATGAGCCAACCATACTGGAAGCAATACCGCGAAATTGCGCTCGCCGAAGCGAAACGGCTTGGCATCGAAGTGCACGAAGGCGTTTACGCTGCGCTCTCCGGCCCGAGCTACGAAACGTCCGCTGAGATCCGTTACCTCAGGACGATTGGCGCCGATCTGGTCGGCATGTCCACGGTGCCCGAAACCATTGTTGCGCGCCACATGGGCATTCGCGTCTTGGGAATTTCCTGCGTCACGAATATGGCTGCCGGAATTCTAAATCAGCCGATCAACCACGCAGAAGTGATGGAGACCGGCGAACGCGTGAAGACTCAATTCATCGCGCTGCTTCGCGCTGTGATTCCGCGTATCGCCGCAGACCTGAACTAAACGCGAATTCACGAGAGTGCAAATTCATGACTGAACATGACGCATTGATTGCCGCCGCCAAGCAGGCCCGGGAAAATGCTCACGCTCCTTATTCGAACTTCAGGGTGGGGGCTGCGTTGCGAGCAAAATCGGGGCGCGTGTTTTCAGGTTGCAATGTGGAAAATGCGACGCTCGGTTTGACGTGTTGCGCCGAGCGCACCGCCATCTTCAAAGCCGTTTCCGAAGGCGAACGTGGCTTCGAGGCCATCGCCGTGGTGGCGGACACCGACACGCTCACGCCACCCTGCGGCGCCTGCCGCCAGATTATTTGGGAGTTTTGCGGCGACGTTCCCGTCATCATGGCGAATCTCAAAGGCAAGGTGCTGCAGGAGAAAATGTCCAACCTTTTGCCGCGAGCCTTCGATTCATCGTTCCTGTAAAAAGTTCTTCATAAAACGACGTAAAGAACAGGCGGGATCATGATTCTTCACTTCTGCTGCATCATCACCGACTCTTTCCTTCGGTTCCGTTTCGCCGTGCCTATTTGCAGTCTCATTGCGCTGCTTTCGGCGTTGCCAACCATCGCCAAGGATAAAGCCGACCTGCTTGTCGTCCATGGAACCGTTGTGACCATGGACGCGCAGCGTCGCGTCATCGACGACGGCGCGGTCGCCGTTCGAGGCGATTCGATTGTGGCAGTCGATAAATCATCCGAGATCGAGTCTCAATACGAAGCGCCAAAAATAATCGACGCGCACGGCGGCATCATCATGCCCGGCCTGATCAACGCCCACGCGCACGCGGCCATGAGCCTCTTCCGCGGCATCGCCGACGATCTTGCGCTCGACGAATGGCTCAACAAATATATTTTCCCCGCCGAAGCGCGCAACGTTACCGAGGATTTTGTCGCATGGGCCACCCGGTTGAGTCTTCTCGAAATGTTGCGCGGAGGAACAACCACTTATTGCGACATGTACTATTTCGAAGACGCCGTCGCGCGAGTGACAAAGGAAGCCGGCATGCGAGGCGTGCTTGCCGAAACGATCATCGATTTCCCGGCTCCGGATAATAAGACTACGAAGGAGGCATTCGACTACACGCAGAAATTCATCGACCACTGGGCGGGCGACCCGCTTATCACCGCTTCTGTCGGTCCGCACTCGATTTATACGCTATCGGAGAAAACCCTCCAGGATTCAGCGGCATTCGCGCGTCGCAACCATGCGCCCATCGCCATTCACATTGCGGAAGCGCCGTTCGAGTTGCAGCAAAGCCGCGAGAAACACGGTGCCACGCCCGTCGCATACCTCGAACGCATCGGCTTGCTTGGGCCGGACGTCATCGGCGCTCATTGCGTCTGGGTGGATGCCGCCGACATCGCCATCCTCACGCACTTCGGCGTCGGCTGCACCCACAATCCTTCGAGCAACATGAAAACAGCCGCCGGTGTGATGCCCGTGGTTGAGATGCTCGCCGCCGGCCAGGCAATCGGGCTCGCCACGGACGGCGCCGCCAGCAACAACAATCAGGATATGTTCGAGGAAATGGATCTCGCCGCGAAGTTGCAGAAAATCGCGCGCCGTGATCCCCGCGCCTTGCCCGCGCAGCAAGTGGTTGAAATGGCCACAATCGGCGGCGCTCGCGCTCTGCACCTCGAAAAACAGATTGGCTCGCTCGAAGCCGGCAAGAAGGCGGACTTTATCCTGATCGAAACCGGCGCTCCGCACTCGACGCCGATGTACAACGTTTATTCGAGCCTCGTCTATGCCCAGAAGGCTGCAGACGTGAAAACCGTCGTCATCAACGGCAAGATTGTCGTCGAAGATCGCCGTATGCTCACACTCAAGGAGCCTGAGATTCTGGCCAAAGCGGAAGAGTACAAAAGGAAGGTCGAATCGTCGCTCGTGGCTCCCGCTAAGAAATAGCGCCAGGAAGAATTCGTGCGGTGGTCACGATTTCAGAGCCGAAATCGTGCGCTGGCGCTGCATTTTCACGGCGATCGATCGTAGCGTATCCGGAATGTTCTTATTCGCAGTCAGCAGCTTCAAGTCGTTTGCGTTCAGCCGCGGAAGCAGGTGAAGTGAAATATCCAGAGGCGTCTTCGGATTGTTCACCAGGTTTTTCATGATCACGTAGCTCTTCATGAACTTGCGGGTCAGCGAAATCACCCGGAACACCTCATCCGATAGATTTGTCATCTTTGCAAACGCTTCCACTTCCATATCCGTCAGCCTCGGCGATTGCAGTACGCAGCGTTGCACCAGCTTGTTGGGGTCTTTGATCAAAATCATCCGCGCCTCGCGGTTTCCCTTCAGAGCCAGTGTGAGCCGCTGCACCACGTTCATGTGCGCCACTTGCTTCAGCAGGGTTTCTCGTTTAACTGGATCAGGCTCCGCTTCCTTCGCCGCATCTTCCAGGTCCTTCTCTGAAATTGGCTCGTTCTTGTGAATTTCGGCGAGGAGGGCTTGTTGCTCTGCGGTTGTGCCCTGCGATTGCGCCAAAGCTGTCGCCAGGTGGTCGTCCGAGCTGAGCCGCTCCATATTGTCCAGCAGCGCCTGAATTCCGCTTGCGGTCAGGTGCCGCGCCACGCTCGTGACAAGCGCCGCCGGGCATGCCTCATTTCTTGCCAGCGCGTCTGCAATCCCGGGCTTTTCGCCAATCTGCTCCGCACAGTATTTGAAAAGGTGCGCATCCGCATCGGGGCGTCCAAGCGCGGTGAGAAAACTTTCCTTCGGCAGCGTAATCAGGACGCTTCTTGCCCGCTCGGCGATTGCGGCATCGGCGTCCGCGGCCAGCACCGCCAGCAGTTCCGCGCGATCTTCCGGCGAAAGCGATATTCCACCGGAGCACACCGCAAGCTTCCGCTCCGGACGCGCGTGCCCCGACCGGATCTCCGCTCGCACTTCAGTGCTAATGGGAATCTCCGGCGGGTGTTTTCAAATCATTTCGTGTGAGCTTGACGCTGGACGGCAGTCCCGGCTGCCCGAACGCCGCCACTCGGCGCCCGTTCAACTCCAGAACGATCGCGCTCGAATCGCTCGAGCTGACCTCAAATGCTTCGTGCGCCTCAAACGCGCGCTTGTCGCCCGCATCAATCGAGCCGGTAAAAATAGTCGCCCCATCCGCCACAATCATCACATCAATCAGCTTGCTCGTTTGTAGCGTCAGCTCGAGCGGATCCGTCGCAGCTGCGGCCGCTCCCGCAGCAGCGTCATTTGCGGTGTGAGGCGCATCCCCCGGCGTCCCCGAAGCCGCTGGTGCCGTCGCAACAGCAGGCTTGCGGTGCAACCGCGCCGCGATCTTCCCCCCGTATCGCGCATACGCAAACGAAACACCCGCCAGAATCACTACCAGTGCAATCGCCGCCACGATTGCCGGTTTCCAATTGCGCGGCATCTCCATCGGCGGGTCGGGCACCACCCCGGTTTCCACGCGCCCTCGCGTTTCCAGCGCGTACTCCGCCACCATGCTGTCTTCATCCAGTCCCAGATAACGCGCCACCGACCGGATGAATCCGCGATTGAACACTCCGCCCGGCAGCGACTCCCAACGGTCGCTTTCAATCGCCTCCAGAAATCGCGTGCTGATCCGTGTCGCCGCGGACACTTCTTCCAGCGAAACGCCCCTCATCTCCCGCTCGCGCTTCAAGTGTTCGCCAAATGGTGTCGATGACATTCCGGAAGGGCCGCAGCCAAGGAAAATATAGGCGTCGGTCGCGGGTGTGTCAATCACACCCGATGAAATCCTATGATCGGCGTCCTGATTGGCCTTAGGTCAAACCTCTCGCGATGCCCATTGCGATTACCGAAAATGGCCTCTTATAATGTCAAAGTTGCCCGATAAGACCCCAGACCCGAGCCCAGGTCCACCGACGGAACCGGTCCGCAGGGCGAATGACAGCAAGCCCTTCGGCGGAGTTGAGCGGCGCCGAAGTGCGCGCGTCGTGCCCGAAGCCGCCGAAGCCGCGCAAGCCACCGAAGTCACCGTTTTCCACGAACTTGGCAAAGCGCTCACCTCATCCCTGCAGCTCGACCAGGTTTTGCGCACCATCATGGAGAAGATCAACGAAGTTCTACGCCCGGATACGTGGTCGCTTCTCCTGATGGATGTGGACCGAGGCGAGCTTTACTTTCAGATTGCCACCGGCGTCGGCGCCGAGGCTCTGAAAGATGTCCGCATCAAGCTTGGCCAGGGACTCGCCGGCTGGGTCGCGCAAACCGGCGAAGTCGTTGTGGTTCCCGATACTTCCAAAGATTCTCGCTTCTTCGCCAAGGTTGACGAACGCACCAAAATGGAAACGCGTTCGATCGTCGCCGTTCCCGTGCGCTTCCGCGACCATTGCCTCGGCGTCATCGAGCTCATCAATTGCATCGGCCCGGAAGGTTTCAGCAATCGCGATCTCGCCCTGCTCGAAGCCCTCGCCGATTATGCCGCGATCGCCATTGAAAACGCGCGCCACGTCCAGCGCATCCACGAACTCACCATCACCGACGATTGCACCAGCCTCTACAACGCGCGCCACCTAAATTTCATGCTCGATACCGAGCTTTACCGGTCGCACCGCTACGCCTTCGAGTTCTCGCTCATCTTCATCGATCTCGATCACTTCAAAAATATCAACGACACGCACGGCCACCTGATGGGCTCTAAGCTCCTAGCCGAAATTGGCGCCGCGATCAAAGAAAAGTGCCGCATGATCGATCTCGCCTTCCGTTACGGTGGCGACGAGTTCGTCATCCTGCTGCCGCAAACTTCCAAAGAAAACGCCCTCGGCGTCGCCCGCCGCCTCCACATTCTGATTCGCGAAGCCGTCTGGCTGAAAGAGCCCGGCCTCAACGTCCAAATCACCGCTAGCATCGGTGTCGCCTCATATCCCACCGATTCGCGTACCAAAGCCGAACTCCTCCACCTCGCCGACGAAGCCATGTACCTCGTAAAAAACACCACCCGCGATAGCGTCGCTGCCGCAGGCGTCGGCCTCCTCCAGCACTCCGAGTAGCGCCTCTGCCCGATCCTGCGACTGAATTTTTCACCGCCGCCCTTGTTCGCCTAGGATCAACCAACCTGTCATCCTGAACGATACGCAGGATCGTGAAGGATCTCTCTTCGCCACCGCCTCCCGATTGACAATGAGCACCATGAAGCGCTGACCGTCCACCTTGCTCCCGTCCACCCTCCTCACCCGCTTGTCATCCTGAACCGATCCGCAGGGTCGTGAAGGATCTCTCTCCCGCTACCTCCTCCCTGTCGACAACGAAGCCCTTTCAATCTCTCTCTGTTCGCTCTTTTTCCACCGCCACCGCGCCCGCTCCTTGATTCACCCGTGTCGCCGTGTTAGTCTGCGCCCACGCTAACACTTACACTTGCAACGAAATCATGTCGGAGGCGAGCGAGAATTCATGGCTAACGAAGCGCTGGGAATGATCGAGACCAAAGGCCTGGTGGGCTCGATTGAAGCGGCCGATGCCATGGTCAAAGCCGCCAACGTGATTCTGATCGGCAAGGAATATATCGGCGCCGGTTATGTGACCGTGATGGTGCGCGGCGATGTCGGCGCCGTAAAAGCCGCCACCGATGCCGGCGCCGCCGCAGCTCGCCGCGTCGGCGAACTCGTCGCCGTCCACGTGATCCCGCGGCCGCACGAACTGGTCGAAGACATTCTGCCCGGCGGCGGAGTGTCCCGTAAGAAATAGTTTTCGCGTAACAGAGTTTTGAACATAACCAGCGCTAACTGCAGTAGCCAACGCTAAGCGCACTGGCTTATCGTTGATGTGATTTGTAGGGGCGGAAACTTTTAGCTCCGGCAATCGAGCCTCAAAATCCCGGGTCTTCAGCCCCTGAGGAATCGGGGCGTAAAGCCCGGTCAGGTAGAGTTATTTGAGCCTGCGCGATCGCGACCTGATTTCCATCCAGGAAGCCCGCTACGTCGTCGAGCGGGCCCACGAAGCCCAGAAGAAGTTCGCCGCATTTTCCCAGCAGCAAGTGGACGCCGTCGTCGAAGCCTGCGCCAGCGCCGCCACTGAAGCTGGAGAATCGCTCGCCCGCCTCGCCGTCGAAGAGACCGGCTACGGCAACGTCCCCGACAAAATCACAAAAAACCGCCTCGCCTCGATTAACGTCCCTCGCGCCATTCGCCACCTGCGCACCGTCGGTGTCATCCGCGAAGACCGCGAAAAGGGAATCATCGAAATCGCCGCGCCCGTCGGCGTTGTCGCCGCCGTGATTCCCTCAACGAATCCCACCTCCACCGCAATTTACAAGACGCTCATCTCGCTTAAAGCCCAGAACGCCATCGTCCTCAGCCCCCATCCCACCGCCATGCGCTGCATCTGCGAATCTGCTACGATCCTGCGCCACGCCGCGCTGAAAACAGGCGCTCCCGAATCGCTCATCACCTGCCTCGAACACCCCACCATGCAAGGCACCCAGGAGCTGATGAAAAACCGGCTCACCGGAGTCATCCTCGCCACCGGTGGCACAGGTCTCGTCCGCGCTGCCTACAGTTCAGGACGCCCCGCATACGGTGTCGGTCCCGGCAATGTCCCCGCGCTCATCGAGCGCACTGCCAATATAAAAAAAGCCGTCGCCGATATCTTTGCCGGCAAGACGTTCGACTACGGCACGATTTGCTCCTCCGAACAAGCAATCGTCACCGAAGAAGCCGTCCGCGAGCAGGTGCTCGAAGAGTGCCGCAAGCAGGACGCCTATTTTCTTTCCCCCGATGAAATCGCCCGGCTCGGCTCGCTGGTTTTTCTCGGCGGCGCACACGTCCCCAATACCCAGGTCGTCGGCCGCCCCGCCACAACCATCGCGGAAATGGCCGGCATCAAAGTCCCTCCGTCCACGCGCGTTCTCATCGCCAAACTCGACAGCATCGGCCGCGACGTCCCGCTCTCCGCCGAAAAACTTTCGCCGATTCTCGCATTTTATTCCGCGCCGAATCTCGCCGCCTCGATCGAAATTTGCGTTCGTCTGCTCCAACACGGCGGCGCCGGCCACACCGCGTCCATCCACTCGCAAAGCGAAGCCGCCGTAAAGCAATACGGCCTCGCCGTCCCCGCCTTCCGCATCGCCGTCAACACCTCCTCCGTCCACGGCTCCATCGGCTACTCCACAAATCTCTTCCCGGCCATGACCCTCGGCTGTGGCTCCCCCGGCGGCAACATCACCTCCGACAATATCGGCCCCCAGCATCTGATGAACGTAAAGCGCGTTGCCTGGGAATCCCGCCCCATCGAGCACCGCTCCATCCCAGCCGACCAGCGCCTCGTTGCAATGCCGGTCCCGGCGCAGAAATCCGCCGCCGCAGTAGGGGCAGCTCTAAGAGCCGCCCGCGTAACCCCCACCGAAATAGGGGGTCGGAGCTTCAGCTCCGACAATCCGGCTGAAAAGAATGTAGGGGCTTTAGCCTCTGATTTTCGTCAGGGCACGGCTTCAGCCGTGACAAAAGCCAGCACAAATCGGGGGGCTTTAGCCCTTCAGGTCACTCATATGGCAACAACTCTCTCTCCCATCGTCGCCGCAGCTGCGGCACTCGCCCCCGTCCCCGACCGCCAGACAATTGCCCGCATCGTCGAACAAGTCTTCACCGCGCGCGGCATCCCCCGCCGAGGCAACCCGCCGGCCGCATCTCCTAGTATTCCTCAGGCCGGAGCTGTAACTGCGCCGAAATCGGACGCAGAAAAAAGCGCTTCAGCTTCCGAAGCGCTTCAGTCCAAACCTGCGCCTCAGAGCGCCGCTGGACCAGCCCCCCACCCGCTCCCTCCACCCGTCGAAGTCGCCGAATTCCTCAGCGAAAACGACGTCCGCATGGCCCTCACCCGCAATCGCAAACTCTACATCGGCCCCAAAACAATCCTCACCCCCTCCGCCCGTGACCTGGGCAACGACCACGACATCTTCGTTATGACGGATATCATCCCCGCCGCCAAAAAGCGCCGCGACCAGTAGCGTACGCTTAAGCCTGCGCCCCCGCAAAAACGCAGCACCCTGCAAGCTAGACAACCAAGATCAAACAACGCGTTCTTTCATTTGAAATTTGAAATTCCTCCACCTCTCAATCCACCATTCCTCCCCACCCGCCACCATTCGTCCTTTTCGCAGCATCTTCACGCCATCGAAACACCTCCCAACCTCATTCATCACCCGCTCACCTTTTATGCTTGAATATGCGCGGGGGACATCCGAGGGAATCCAATGCCCGTACCAAACGATGACCGCAATAATCGCACTAACGAAGACCGCTGCGGAAAATGTGGCGCCGATATCGACTCCACCCGCCGCGTCGATTTCACCTTGAAAGACGGCACCCGCGTTTGCGACTCCTGCTTCGTAAAAGGCACACGCAGCCCCACACACGCAAAGGAAACTCCGTACAAATAATTTAGCTTGTCCTATCAGCTGTCACGCAAACCGGCAGTAGGGGCGGGTCTAAGACCCGCCCGCCACAAGTGCTTGGCGAACGGCTTTTCCCGAAGCTGGCTATACTGCTAAAGTTCGCCATGCTCGCAATGTTCCAGGACCTGGTCCGCCACAAAGTCCACGCCAACGCAGCCTTGGTGCAGGCCATCGGCGAACATGACGCTGCCTCGTGTGACGCCGAACTCCGAACCCTCCTGCACCACGTAATCCTGGCCATGATTCTGGTTTTCTCTGATGCACGGCGATCCCTTTGACGCGGAAAGGGAATCTCGCGTGCCCGATTCGCTCGAAGGAATCGCCCAGCTCTATCGCAGCACGCACACCGAAGAACTCGCCTGGATCGCCGCCATTCACAACGAAGACCTCGCGCGCACAATCGAAACGCCGTTCATCCCCGGCCAGACTTTTTCGATCGCGCTGGCGATCTTGCAAGTCTGCCTACACAGCCACGGTCATCGCGCACAATGCGCCACCAGGCTCCGCCAGCTGGGTGGCACGCCGCCGCCGATGGATTTCGTCGTCTGGCTGAAAGACAAACCGCTCCCCAATTGGACCTAACGGTAAAATTTTCTGAAGAGTCGTGCGATTATTGCAGGGTTTGCCTTAGGGGACAGGCACTCCTGCCTGCCCTGAGGGACGAGGGGTTTTTCCTGAGCCGCGAAGGGCCTGTCCTCTGCCGCTCGCGAATCCAACCATTGCCAAAAACAAAACTCGTGAGAACGTCGCGGAGTCTCTCAAATAACTCAATCTACCGTTGCGCTCGCATCGCCATCATCCCATCTCTCCAAATGCTTGCCTCACCTTTGGCCGCAGCAGGTACACCAGCAGCGCTCCTGCAACCGCCGCCCCAACCAGACCTTTCAACCACTCGCCTCCAACCGCGTTGACGAAATCACCGAGCACCTGACTGGCAACAATAATTACCGCCAGCGCCCAGCCCCAAAACCGGCGCCTCATCCACCCGATCGCGGCGGCGATCATCGCCACCGTTAACCCCCCAAACGCAATCCCTACCCCGACGCAACTGTTCGCCCGCTGCAGGATTTAGCCGCCAAATCGGATCGAGAAAGCCACTCGGAAAAAGCAGCGTGATTCCGGCAACCGCCTCCACCGTCGCGCCAAATAGCAAAAAACCAGCCATCGCCGTCAGACCAAAATTCCCTGTGCCGCCTTTCACAGGTGTCCTCTTGATTTACGAATTGCTAGGACCATGCGCCTTGATACAGGCAAGCCCGTATTGTAACGATTGCTAGACTTAAACTGTGCGATTGTAGACCCGCGTTACGAGTCCCCTCATCATGACGGCCAAAATCCCAGCGCCGCTCCCGCAGGCCGAAGCGCCCCGCGAGCGTCAGAATGACCTTGCCCAAAAAGGAGCGGCGCAGGACAAGCTCGGCAAATCTCTGCGTCGCTTCTTCGCGATTCTGGGTCCCGGCTTGATCACCGGCGCCGCCGATGACGACCCCTCCGGAATCTCCACCTACTCCGTCACCGGCGCTGCCTATGGCTTAGCCACTCTCTGGGTCGCGCTGCTCACATTTCCTCTGATGACCTCTGTGCAGCTCATGTGCGCGAGACTCGGCATCGTCACCGGCCGCGGACTCGCCGCCTCCGTGCGCCTCTACTACCCGCGCTGGGTGCTGTGGGGCGCATGCTTGATTCTCGCGGTAGCCAACATCATCAACATAGGCGCCGACCTCGGCGGCATGGCCGAGGCAACGCAGCTCGTCACCGGCGTCCACACGCTGGTCTGGATTCCAATCTATGCAGTCCTCATCGTTGTCCTGATGTTCTGGGCTTCCTACAAACTCATGACGGAAATCTTCAAGTGGATGACTCTCGTTCTGTTCGCCTATGTCTTTGCTTCCTTTTACGCGCATGTGGATTGGAGGCACGCGCTGATTGTTACCTTCGTGCCCCACCTCGAATTCTCCCGCGGTTTCCTCTCTGTGCTGGTAGCGATTCTCGGCACCACCATTTCTCCTTATCTTTTCTTCTGGCAGGCCGCCGAAGAAGTGGAAGAAAAACGCGAAAAAATCGAAGATCACGCTCCCAAAAAATC
>DATFSH010000031.1:0-20831 GCA_035262725.1 Candidatus Acidiferrales bacterium
ATATTTTCAAGCAGCTTCACCATTTCGGCGGCGCGCGTGGAGCTGACGGGAATCACTTTCGAGACGATCTGCGCGTAAAGTCCCGCGGCGGCGCGCCCGCTGGGAGGATTCACGCCACCCACAACTTTGGGAATTTGTGCCAGACCGAACTGTTTATTGCCCGGATCTTCCCGCTCCGGCGAAAAGGCGAGATAGAAATCAGTAGCGATGCTTTCGCTTCCTTCGCCATTGGCGATGGGACAGCGCAAGCCGCCTTTTTCGAGAATCGGCAGCACCAACTCTTCCGTCGTCCCCGGATAAGTTGTGCTTTCGAGAACGATGAGCTGATTGCGTTGCAGGTTGGGCGCGATGGCGCGCGCGGTATTCTCGACGTAGCTCAAGTCCGGCTCGCGCCGCTCGTCGAGCGGTGTGGGCACGCAGATGAGCACCGCGTCCATTTCGCGCACGCGGGTGAAATCGGATGTGGCATCGAATTGTTTCGCGTCGACGTGAGCTTTGATGTTTTCCGCGGGAATGTGCTGGATGTAGGATTGCCCGGCGTTCAGCTTGTCAATCTTGGATTGATCGAGATCGAATCCCGTGACGCACTGGCCCACGTCGGCAAACCGGAGCGCGAGAGGAAGTCCAACGTAGCCGCACCCGATGATTCCGATCTTGACGCCCTTCTCCGCGAAGAACTCCGGTTTCCGCTCCACCTCAACTCCTTGTGCCTGTTCGCCGGCCGGAAGATTCCAAAAAAGTAGTCGATCGAAACAACCATGATAGCAGGGGTCGTGACGGGCCGGAAAGGAATGGCAAGTTTCGAATCGCACGAGCGTGAAGCGGTCCGATTGTCAACCCCGGCACGCTGGGCTATTCTCGATTGCCGTGATCGACATTCATTGCCACATCCTTCCGGGCCTGGATGACGGCCCCGGGTCGATGCAGACGTCCATTGACATGGCGGAAATGGCGATTGCCGATGGAATCACGCACGTGATCGGCACGCCGCACGCGCACGCGGATCATGTTTTCGATCCCGTGAAAATCAAAGAGCGCCGCGACGAGTTGCAGGCGCTTTTTGAAGGGCGCCTGATTCTCGCCACCGGCTGCGATTTTCATCTCAGCTACGAAAACCTGGAAGATATTCGTTTCGACCCGCAGCGCTATACGCTGAACCAGAAAAACTATTTGCTGGTGGAGTTCGCCGACTTTTCGATTCCACCATCGCTCGACCAGGCGCTGCACAACCTGCAGCTCGCGGGATTGGTTCCCATCGTCACGCATCCGGAGCGCAACCCGCTGATTCGCTCGCAACCCGAACGCCTCTTCAAATGGCTGGAACAAGATTGCTACGTGCAAGTGACCGCGCAATCGCTGCTCGGCAGATTCGGGCGGTCGGCGCAGGAGTGTTCAAAGCGCTGGCTCGCGGATGGCGCGGTGCACTTCATCGCCAGCGACGCGCACAACGTGACGTCGCGACCGCTGCGCTTGAAGGAGACTTTTGAGTGGGTGGCGAAAACACATGGCGAGGACGTGGCACGGGCGTTGCTGGTGCATAATCCGCGGGCGGCGTTCGAAGGGCAGCCGCTGCCTTTCGTGCCGGAAATCAGCGAGGATAGCCCCGGAAAATCCGATTCGCGCGGCGCGCGCGGCAAGAAGCGCTTCTGGTTTTTCTGAGTTTTTCCCATCGCCGCAATTCTAGGCGAACAATTCGAGGATTTCTTCGTAGCGCTTGAAGGGCGGAATCAGATAGGCGCCAGCGATTCCTTCGCTGCGGGCTGTTCGCGCCCAATCGAGCATTTTTCGGGCGAGCAGGAAACCGCGCGCGCGGGCGCCATCACCGGCTGATTCCATTTCTTTCAGCGTGGCATCGGGAATCACTATGCCGGGCACTTCATTGTTCAGACGCAGAGCCTGTTTGTAGCTGGTGAGCGGCCACAGGCCGACGAGCACTGGAACGGGCGATTTCCCGCCGAGGCGTTTGAGGAATTTATGCCAGTGCGCCGGATCGAAGATGGGCTGGGTCATGGCGAAATGCGCGCCAGCCTGAATTTTTGATTCGAAGCGGCGCAACTCGTCGTCGATATCTTCCGCGACAGGATTCACGGCGACGCCGATGGTGAAGTTCGTGGCGCCGCCGAGCGCTTTGCCGGCCCAATCTGTGCCTTGGTTCAGGCGCGCGACGACCTTGACGAGGCCGATGGAATCGACTTCATAGACGCCGCTCGTTTCCGGATGATCGCCGAGCGACGGCGGATCGCCGGTGATGGCGAGGACATTGCGCACGCCGCCGACCGCCCAGGCGCCGAGAAGCATTGCCTGCAAGCCGATGATATTGGAATCGCGCGTGGTGAGATGGGGGATCGTCTCGAAGCCGTGGGCTTCGAGCGCACCTGCTAGCACCAGCGCGTCCATGCCGACGCGGGCGAGAGTGCCACTATTGATGTCGATCGCGTCGACGTGGCTGTTGCCCATCACGCGGCTAACCTGCTCGACGATGCGGTCAATCGAAACGCCCTTCGGCGGATCAATTTCGACGGAGACGGCGAATTGCTGCGCTTGCAATTTTTTCCAGAGCTTGCTTTCGGGCTCGCGCGTTTTCAGGCGCTTGGTGCGCTCTTCCGGTTCGAGCCCTTCGACGATGCTGACCGGTTTTCCGTCTACTCCTGATTTTGGCGGGCGCAATTTCTTCACCGCGACAGCCATGGCGCGAATATGTTCCGGGGTGGTGCCGCAGCATCCGCCGAGCAGGTGCACGCCGAGTGCGGCTGCTTCTTCGGCGAACAGCGCGAAATATTCCGGTGAAGATTTCGGATAGACAATGCGGTCGCCGACGCGCTTTGGGAAACCGGCGTTGGGCATAGCCGAAAGCGGCATGCCGATGCCGCCCAGTTCGCGCAGCACCGGGAGCAAGTATTGCGGACCGATGGTGCAGTTGGCGCCGACGGCCTGGATATTTTTTCCCTTCAGCTTCTCCCACGCGTCCTGCGGGCGCATGCCGCCCATCGTGGTGCCTTCTTCGGAGTAGGTCATTTCGGCGACGATGGGAAGATTCGAGAAGGAGCGAATCGCGTCGATGGCGGTGAGGAGCTCATCGAGGTCGCTGAAAGTTTCGACGAGGAAGAGATCCACGCCGCGTTCTTCGAGCGCTCCGGCCTGCTCTTTAAAAATCGCGAAAATCTGTTCATGCGGAAGGTCGCGAACCTGACGCACGATGCCAAGCGGTCCGATGGAACCCGCGATGAGAACTTCGTGCTTGGCGGCTTCGCGCGCTTCTCGAGCGATCTTGACGCCGCGATGGTTGAGTTCGGCGACGCGATCGGACATGCCCAGCTGTGCGAGCTTGTGACGATTAGCGCCGAAGGTGTTCGTTTCGATCACCTGCGCGCCGGCCTCGATGTAGGTCTGATGGACGCGAAAGACGGCTTCGGCGTCGGAGGAATTGAGTTCGTCGACGGAGCGCAGGGGGCCGACGGACTCGTAGAGAAGCGAGCCCATAGCGCCATCGGCGACGATGACGGCGTGTTTCAGCCGGTCGTTGAAATCATCAATTCGCATTGGGTTTTTGGTCAGTCCCTTCCGGCGTTGCGGCGCGGAGCAGGGAAACGAATATTGTAGCATCCGCCGAAGCAGAAGAGGCGGGGGCGAGCGCGCGCCCACAAAAAGTGCGATTTGATACTTAGAGATTTGATTTGGCATTTGTTTTCATGGGCTTAGCGGATTTTCTAATCGCGGCGTTACGATTAGGTTCTGGATGTTCTAGACGCTGGAGGCTGGAAGCTTGAGGCTGGACCGAAGAACGTCGGCGGACGATTCTGGTTCTGGGGAGATCGACCGAATCGCCGTTTTTGGTGAGGCAGGAATAGGCGCGCATGGCGCGAAAGATGACGGCGGCGGTGACCGGAACCGTTTCGGCCTGCTCGATGATGGTATCGAGGACGGCGCATTCGGTCCGAGGGTGGTTTTGCTTGTTGTGCAAGCGGTGCTCGTCAGAGCACAGGCCCTTCGGTTCTCAGGGTAAGCCCTTCGCTTCTCAGGGCAGGCAGGAGTGCCTGTGCCACTTAAATGCAAAGGCGGTTAGCGGGGTTGGGAGACTAGGCCTGAGATTGTGTCCATTAGGTCGAATTTGGTGAGGACTTCTAGTTTGCCGCCGGGCATTTCTACGAAGACGGCTGGGCTGGAGTGGCTGAGGATGTGAGTGACGCGTTCGACGGGGGCGTTGGCGGGGACCAGCGGGAGGGCGGCGCCCATTACTTCGCGAATGACGAGTTTGCGCAGATCTTTGCCCTGGAGGGCGAGATTGAGGATCTGGTCTTCGAAGACGGTGCCGATGGGGTGGTTGTCGTCTTCGAGGACCGGGAGCTGGGAGATGTCTTCTTTCTGCATGGTTTGCAGGGCGTGGAAAACGGTTTGATACGGGCGGACGATGACGAGTTCGCGCGATTTTCCGTTTTGATGTTTCACGCGAACCACATCGGCGGCGGAGATGGCGACTTCGGCGTCAGTGTAGCCATGCTCTTGCATCCAGCCGTCGTTATAAATTTTGCTGAGGTAGCGGGTGCCGGAGTCGGGAAGAAAAGCAACGATGAAATCGCCCCTCTTGCCACTTTTCGCGGCGCGCAGGGCGCCGGAAACGCAGCCGCCGCCTGAGCCGCCGGTGAAAATTCCTTCTTTCTTGGCGAGGCGGCGGGCCCACACGAAACACTCTTCGTCATTCACCTGGATAACGTCGTCGACGATTTTCAAATTCATGGTGCCGGGGAAAAAATCTTCGCCGATTCCTTCGACGACGTAGGTGGTGGCCTTGCCGACTTTGCCGGACTTCACAAAGTCGAAATAAAGGGAGCCGATGGGGTCAACGCCGATGATTTTGATGTTGGGATTTTTTTCTTTCAAGTAGCGGCCGGCGCCGCTGATGGTGCCGCCGGTTCCCATGCCGCAGACGAAATGGGTGATTTTGCCTTCGGTGTCGTCCCAGATTTCCGGGCCGGTGGTTTCGTAGTGAGCCTGCGGGTTCATGGGGTTTTCGTACTGGTTCGGGTAGTAGGAGTTGGGAATCTCGCGCGCGAGTTTTTTCGCGACAGAGTAGTAGCTGCGCGGATCTTCAGGTTCTACAGCCGTCGGGCAGACGATCACTTCGGCGCCGAAGGCTTTCAGCAGATCGATTTTTTCACGCGATTGCTTGTCGTTGATGGTGAAGACGACTTTGTAGCCGCGCGTGACAGCGACGAGAGCGAGGCCCATGCCGGTATTGCCGGAGGTGCCTTCGATAATCGTGCCGCCCGGTTTCAGGACGCCGCGGCGCTCGGCATCGTCAATCATCCATTTGCCGATGCGGTCTTTTACGGAGCCGCCGGGATTCATGTAGTCGGCTTTGACGTAGATTTCTGGCTCGAGGCCTTTGGTGAGGCGATTGAGGCGGATGAGGGGCGTGCTGCCCATGGCTTCGAGAATGTTGTTGCACTTCATGTGCGGGTCTTTTCCTCCGGCTAGCTGAAAGCACAGCTTAGAGAGTTCGGAAAAATCTGTCCAGCGCAGTTTCAACAGCTGTGCCCTGGGGATGGAGAACGCGGGCTAATGCGCGTGATATTCTCTTGGCGATGAATTCTTAAGCGGCATCGCAGGAGCGAAAATGAAGCGACAAAATATTTCGTCCGGGACGCCCTGGGAACCGATTGTTGGTTACTCGCGGGCAGTGCGAATCGGACCGTATGTGCATGTGGCGGGGACGACGGCTACGGATGCCAGCGCGAAAGTGGTTGGGGAGAAAGACCCTTACGCGCAAACCGTGCAGACGATCCGCAACATCGAGTCGGCGCTGGCGAAGGCGGGCGCGAAACTTTCCGACGTGGTGCGAACGCGGATCTTCGTGGTGAATATCGCAGATTGGGAGAAAATCGGGCGGGCGCACGGGGAATTTTTCGGGCAGATCCGTCCGGCGTGCTCGATGGTGCAGGTGAGCGGGCTCGTCTCGCCGGAGATGCTTGTGGAGATTGAAGCGGAGGCGATTGTGGCTGATGAGGAGAAGACTTCGCGAAAATAGCCTCGAAATAAGGGGTTTGTGAAGGGCTGGCGGCGTTGTAACACAATATTCACAATCCAGCCGAGGTGTTTTCGCTAGAATCCGAGCTCTATGGTGAAAGAAAATCTGCAAGTTATGGCGGCTGCGGGTGCGCGAGAGGGCCAGCGCGTGTTGTATTTGAAGGGCCCTTTGAATATACAGACAGTGTTCACGTTTCAGGACGCGATGCGCGGGGAGACGGGCCCGGCGCTGGTACTCGACTTTAGCGGCGTAGAGTTTATTGATTCGGCGGGGCTTGGAGCGCTCGTGGCGGCGCACGTGGGCGCGCAGAGGGGAATGCGCAAGCTTGCGTTTGCGGGAATGAACAAGCAGGTGACGGCGCTACTGGATATGACGCACGTCTCGCAGCTTTTCAAAACGTATCCGACGATCAAGGATGCGGAAGCGGCTCTGGCTTAATTTCAGATTTAATTGCAGACTCAATTTCAGGAGTGCGATTCCTTTAATGAGGGAGCAGTAGCGCGCTCGGATTCAGGCAGCTTAGGTTCGACCCACTTCAGAACACCTCGCACGATAAACACATTCAGGAAAATTGAAATCAGCGAAGCGGCGAGAGTGGCGGTGAAGATTTCGTCGCCAACCATTCCGGATTTGCGCGCGACTTCGACGAGGATGAAGGAGAGCTCGCCGATTTGGGTGAGGCCTGCGGCGACAGCGATGGCAGTCCACTTGGAATAGCGGAAGATTCTCATCACGGCGAACCAGATGCCGAATTTTCCGAAGACGATCAGAAGCAGCATGACGCCGAGGAGCGGAAGATTGTGGACGATCACGGTGGGAACGACGAGGGTGCCGAGGGAGACGAAAAACATGGCGACAAAAGCGTCGCGCAAAGGAAGAAGCGTGGTGTGGGCTTCGTGCAGGTCTTGCGAGCCGCTGATGGAAACGCCGGCGAGAAACGCGCCGAGGGCTACGGAAAAACCCAGTGTTTGCGCGAGGGCTGCGGAGGCGAGGCAGATGGCGATGGCGACCAATAGAAAAATCTCCGCATCCTTGGTGCGTCGCGCGCGGCGAAGAAGCCTGGGAACCACGGTAATTGCGAGAAAGGCAAGAGGGACAAGCAGGAGAGCGGCTTTGCCAAGCGTCCATGCGATTTTTTGAAGGCGGCCTTCCGAGGGGCCGTTGAAGACGGGGAGAACGACGGTCATCAAAACTACGGCGAGATCTTCGACAAGGGTGATGCCAATCATGACGCGGCCATAGGTGGTGCCGAGGGCGCCGCGATCGGTGAGAAGGCGGGCCATCACCATGGTGCTGGCGACGGAAATCGTGGCGCCGACGACGATGCCCTGCGCCACGCTCCATCCAGCGAGCCAGGAAGCGATGAGGGCGAGGGCGATGGACATGGCGATGCCGAGGGTTCCACCTCCGATGGCCACCCGTTTCACGCGCATCAGGTCTGGAATCGAAAATTCGACGCCGATGGAGAACATCAGCAGCACGACGCCGACTTCCGCGAAAACCTCGAAGGTGTGCAGGTCAGAAAGCTGAGGGCCGGGAGTGAAGGGGCTGATGACGACTCCACCGACGACGAAGCCGAGGATGAGAGGGAGTTTCAGGCGCCAGGCGAGCAGGCCGCCCAGCACGGCGGCGAGGAATACGTAGGTCAAATCGCGAAATAGAATTGGGTCTGCTTCCATATTTCCTCGAGGCTGCCCTCAGAGGGGTTTTCGCAACGGGCAATACTACTCCAATCGTTGGGGCAGGCATCTAAGGGTTTTGGGCGGGGGGTTTTGGGTGGGTCCGATAAATTTTGGAAACATGCCCGCAAGGTAGTGACCGGCCCGATGTGGGTGGATGCGATAGAATGACCGTTAATATGGAGCGATTTTACCGGGCGACGATGAAGATCGGCGGAGGCACGCTGTTTGGACGCCTCGCGTTCGGGTTTCTGGTGCTGTGCTCAATCGGAATCGGGGCGGCAAGCGGGGTGCTGTTCGTTTATTCGAGCGATTTGCCTGAGATTCATGCGCTGGAGGATTACCGGCCGGATGTGGTGACGGAACTCTATGCGGACGATGGGCAATCCATTGGAACATTCGCGCTGCAACGGCGAATTTTGCTGACGTACGGGCAGATCCCCAAGGTGCTGAGGGACGCGATCTTCACCACCGAGGATCAGCATTTCGAAGAGCACTGGGGTGTGGATTTTCCGCGCGTGCTGGAGGCGGCGTGGCACGATGTTCGTCATCATGGGATGAAGGAAGGGGCGAGCACGCTGACGATGCAGCTGGCCGGCGGACTTTTTTTGAATCGCGCGGATCGCAGCGTTCACCGCAAGTTGCAGGAGACGATTCTGGCGATCGAGATCGAGCGTCATTATACGAAGGAACAGATTTTCACGATGTATTGCAACCAGATCTACCTGGGCGCGGGGAACTACGGGTTCGAGGCGGCCTCGGAATATTATTTCGGCAAACCGGTGGGGCAGTTGACGCTTCCGGAGGCCGCAACGCTGGCGGCGATTATTCGCGGGCCCATTTATTCTCCGATTGCGCATCCGGAGCGGGCGCTGGCGCGGCGGAATCTGGTGCTGTCGTTGATGGCGCACGACCGCAAAGTTACGCAAGCGCAAGCGGCGGCCGCGGCGAAGGAGCCGCTGGGGCTGCATGTGTCATTGGCGCGCAATGATTTTGCGCCCTATTTTGTGGAGCAAATCCGGCAAGACCTGGAACGGACGTATGGAACGGCGGCCGTTCACGAACAGGGATTGCGGGTTTACACGACGCTGAACGTGGCAATGCAAAAAGCGGCGGAGCAGGCCGTGCGCGATGGATTGCACGCCTACGACCGGCGGCATGGGTGGCGGGGAAATCTGCCGAATATCCTCGCGCAAAATTCCGGCGCGCAGAATGCTTCGAGCAAACTCGACGCTTACCAAAACGAGGAATGGCGCGGCACGCCCGCGAAGGGGGATTACCTTCCTGGGCTGGTGATGGCGGTGGAGCCGACGTTCGCAACCGTGAGGGTCGGGACGTCTCACGCGATGCTCACGCCGACGGATTTTGCGTGGACAGGGAAGAAAGCGCCAGCGCAGCTGTTGAAGGCGGGCGATGTGGTTGTGGTTGGAATTAAGGAAGTTTCCGGCTCGACGCTGCACGTGCAGCTGGAACAGCAGCCGGTGGCGCAGGCGGCATTGCTCGCCATCGACAATCCGACGGGTGAAGTGAAGGCGATGGTCGGCGGCTACGATTTCGATCAATCGAAATTCAATCGCGCGACGCAAGCGGTGCGGCAGACGGGCAGCTCGTTCAAAGTGTACGTGTACGCGACGGCGCTCGAGCAGGGGGCATCGCCATTTGACACGATCGTGGATGAGCCGGTGACGTTTCGCAGCGGAGGGCAGAATTATTCGCCGAAGAATTACGATTTGAAATTCGAGGGACGCATCACGTTGCGGCGTGCGCTGGCCGATTCGCGCAACGTGCCGGCGGTGCGATTGCTGGAGCATGTCGGAGTTCAAAATACGATTGATATGGCGCGGCGATTCGGAGTGTCAAGCCCGCTGCCGCCATATTTGCCGTTAGCGCTGGGTTCGGCGGACCTAACGCTGATGGAGCACACCTCCGCATTCACGGTATTTCCCGATGACGGGATTCGCATCGAGCCGCACTACATCCGGCGGGTGACTTCCTATGACGGCGCGGTGCTCGAAGAGCCGCGGCCGAATGTGAAGGACGTGGTGCAGCCTGACGTGGCGCGGACGATGACGGCAATGCTGGAGGAAGTGGTGCAGTTCGGCACAGGTGTGCGCGCGAAGGAGCTGGGGCGCGTTTCGGCGGGGAAGACCGGTACGACGAATGATTTCACCGATGCGTGGTATATCGGATTCACTCCGCATATCACGGCGGGCGTATGGGTGGGAAACGACGACAAGCGCGTGTCGCTGGGGAAAAAAGAGACGGGAGCGCGCGCGGCGCTGCCGATCTGGCTCGAGTTTATGCAGCAGGCTGTAGAGGAGCATCCGGCGCAGGATTTTCAGAATGTGGTGCCGCTCGAGAAGGAAGCGAGCGGGCATCAGGTGAAGGTGGATACTCCGGATACGGCGCCGCCCGCGGATGCTGCCGAGCAGGGGTTGACGCAGACGCAGGTGGTACCGCCGGCGAAAACGCCCGCTACGCCGCAGTCAGGAACGTCTCCAGCTGCTGCGGCTGCTGTGGTGAAGCCGCTCGAGAAAATTTCGGCGCCCAAGCCGAATTAGGTTTGGCATTACTTGCCGCTACGAACAAAACTCAAAAATCAAAAAAGGCTCGGTTGAGCATCCTTTCGAAGATGCGGAGGAACATGCCAGCCATGCCAGATACGCAAGGCTTTCGCCGAGTTCAAACCGCCCCGGCGAGCGGGGGCTTATGAAAGCGGAGGCAGGCCTCCGCACTCCACAAAGGCGTGCCGAGCGCCACATCTCTGGCGATTGGGAAGTCATAGGAGCTAATTAGAAAGTTGATTCGAAGGTGCGGAAGCGGCGCTCGAGTTCCCATTGCTGGCGGGCTCGTTCGCTGGATTGCAGGAATGCGGCGCAATCGGACGCGGGGCTTGCCGCGCCGAGAGAATCCTGCGAACAAGCTGGATTCGTGCGGGAGAAATCATCCGGCGTGGCCCACAGGCTTGGCCCCGGCAAAAAGGCATGTTCGAGAGCGGTACGCACCATCTTTTTCAGGTCGGCGTAGCGCAGGTTGTAGGTTTGTACGGCGCGGACGTATTCGTGGGTGAGGTCGATGCGCGAGACGCCTTCGTCGTCGGTGGAGAGCGCGACGGGAACGCCGACCTTGCGATACAGCGGGAATGGATGCGAATTTCCCGTGACGCCGAGAATCACGTCGTTGCTGGTGAGGTTGATTTCGACCATCACGTGCTTCGCGGCCAGTTCCTTCAGCAGATCCTCGGGGCGATTCTCATACATGATGTCCACGCCGTGACCGACGCGCTCCGCGTGGCCTTCGTTGACGGCGAGACGAACATGGCAGCAAAGGCCTTCATAGGTGACGAGTCCCGGCGCAATTTCTCCCGCATGCAGAGTGATGCGAACCTTGGGATACAGACCGTGAAGAAAATCCACCATGCGCATGTGCAGCGCGTAGTCCGTCATTGAGATGTAGCCATCTTCGGGCATCACGAAGTTGATACCGGGGACGCGCGGGTCGACCGAGGCCACTTCGAAACCCAGCAGCACTTGCGCGAAGACCTGCTGTTTCGGAAAACCGCGAAGCACCTGGTAGAGGAAGCGGATTTCCACATTGCAACCCGGAGCCGCATCGGGCTGGCCGCAGTGCTGGCCCTCGTTGCGGAGCTTTTCGGCGCGATCCCAATGAGCGCGAGCGACGGCGACATCGTCGCGCAGGCCATGGTCGAGGAGGGCCTGTCGGAATTTGGCGAGATCATCCTGCCAGCCGAGTTCGTTAGCGATCTGGATCGTGTGAATAAACGGCGGCGTGTCCATCAATTCGAGATATTGCTCATTCTGCGCGGCGGCGCGTGAAGAAACTTCATCGAGCCATTCGCCGGTGTGGCGCGGGTCAACGATTTGGAATTTCGCAAATGCGTCAAAGAAATGGTCGTGGCCGCTTGTGCCGGCGGAAGGAACGAACGCGCGCATGGAGAATGCGTCCACCAGCGAATCGTAGAGATGCTGATTCTCAAAAGAGCGCGAAACCGCGGTATTGCCTTCGCCGCAGACGGGCTGCGGCGGGATGCTGCGCGTCGTCGCCTCGGTCTTGAACAGGGAGAGCGTGTCGAGATCGACGCAAAGCTTGTCGTCGGCGCCATCGCGAATCCACGACTCCGCGTATACGGCGCCCGCGAGATGATTGTGAAGGTCGGCGCCCTTTGGCATGCGTACGAGAAAGTCGCGCAGCTCGAGCGGATTCTGGCGGACGGAATCGAGGGAGCGGGCGGTGCGTTGCTCGGCAACGGATCCCGAAGCGATTACCGGCGCGGGCGCGTTCTTTCGGGCTGTTGATTGTGCGAGCGCGAGGCTGGGAATAAGAAATGACAGAACCGAAATGATTTTGAACAGCTGCAGACATCTGGAATTCTCAAATCGCATCGATCCACGCTCCGGGCAACGACGGGCGGAACTTTACCACGCCGAAAGATCTATTTGCGGTTGAACGGATCCCATCCGCGAGCTTCCAGCAGCTTCGTGGCGCCATCGCCGCTAAGCAGGATTTTTCGTCCCGATGTTACCTGGCCGATGCAGGTAACGGTTGAAAAATCGGGAGCACGTTGAAGCCTTTTCGACCGCTGAGGAGGAACGGTAAAAAGCAGGCCGTAGTCATCGCCGCCGTGAAGCGCCAGGAGAAGAGGATTTGGTCTTCGCCTGATCGTCGCTGGGAAAAGACTTGCAGGCGGCGCGACGCATGGCAGCCGGCGAGCCTCGATTCGGGCGCCAACCCGGCTTGCGCTGCACAGGCGCGCGAGGTCTGTCGAGAGGCCGTCAGAGATGTCCATCATCGCAGTTGCGATCTGGTTTCTGGCGAGCCACTCTCCAAGTTTCACCGGGATTCGAGGGTATAGGTGCTGACGCAATAGATCCTGAAGGCCGGTTCGCTGCGGCAGGTTTCTCCTCACAAGCTCCAAACCGAGCTGAGCGCGGCCCAGCTTTCCGGTAACATATATAAGGTCACCGGGACGGGCGCCCGAGCGGGTGAGGGCGCAACCTCGAGAAACCTCGCCAAGCACGGTGATACTGATCGAGACAGAATGGTTTTTGGTGGTGTCTCCACCGATCAGGCGCATTCCGAGAAAGCGAGCAGAGCGAGCCATTCCACCGAGGAAAGTGTCGAGCCATGTACCGATTCGGGACGCTGGCAAGGCGAGGGTCATCAGGAAGTATCGCGGCGATGCGCCCATGGCGATGAGATCGCTTGCGGCGCGGACCAGGGATTTATAGCCGACAGAATCTGGCGGGTGGATTTTCGCCAAGAAATGGACTCCTTCTAAAAAGGCATCGCAGCTCAACGCCCAGTCGGAGCGGCCGTTGGGCGATAGAATTGCGGAATCGTTGCCTATCCCGAGACGGACCGCCGGCACGCGAACTCCTAGAATGGAAGGAACTTTTCTGGCAATTTTTTCGACCAGCTGGTCTTCTTTGTGCATGCCTGAACTTCAGTACAGTTGTAGCAGGGTCCGACGATAGAGTAAGGTAGAGCGAGGAGTATTATAGACTTAAGACGGGATGGAAAAGCGAAAGGCCGAGAGTCTCGAGGCCAGCGGACAATTAAGGTTGACGGAAAGCGATATGCTCTCTACAATCCGTGCGGTTTCGAACCAAGGCTCGCGGTTCAAACTTCTGAGGGAAATGGCCAACCGTGGCGAGGCCTGCGGCGTTCGGCCAACTAACGCAGGCTAATTCAGGACAAACTGAGGATGAAGGGTAAGTCATATACGTTTTTTATTGCCTCCAGCGCTTCGGGCGGTATGCGGCGCTTGCGAGTGCCTTTCTACGTATTGAACCTGCTGTTGGTACTGGCCATCGTAGGAGGAATTACGATTCTGGCCGGTATCGGCTCCTATTCCCGGATGCTGTTGAAAGCTACGAACTACAACACGCTGCGCCGGGAGCAGGACAGCCTGAAACAGCAGTACAAGCAGCTGCAAACGGAAGTAAAGGACACCAATCAGCGCCTGAATTCGCTGCAGTCACTGGCAAGCGAAGTGGCTATGGCTTACGGGCTGAACCGCTTCGAGCAGACTCCTTTTGCCATGACCGACATGACAGAAGGGACGACTGCCGAGTTTCAACAGACGCTCGACCAGTTCAGCTATCTTGAAAAGAATGCCTCGGTGGTTACGGTGTCGAACGGCGGATTGCGGCTGATGCCGTCGATGCAGCTTAGCGCGCTGGGAATCGTGCCGACGTTGTGGCCTGTGGTCGGTGAGATCACCGGGCATTTTGGCGAGCGGCTCGATCCGTTCAGCGGTGAAGGCGCGTTTCACGCCGGGATGGACATTGCGTCGCACTACGGCGACGGCGTGCGGGCGTCGGCTGACGGAATGGTGACGGTAGTCGACCGCCGGGCGGGCTACGGCAAACTGGTGGTAATTGATCATGGTTTCGGCGTCACCACGTGGTACGGCCATCTCTCGAATTTCAATACGCAAATGGGAACGCACGTGAAGCGCGGCGAAGTGATCGGCTATGAAGGCGCGAGCGGCCGTTCGACGGGCCCGCACCTGCATTATGAAGTGCGTATCTACAACACGCCTGTGAATCCATGGCGTTATCTACGCAACATACCCACCGCGGTAGCGGCTGCTGATTAGTTCCAGTTACACCCTCCGATTTTTCCATCGAATCAATCTGGATGAGAATTAGATTGCGCGGCAGGCCTTCCAGAAATATTCCCGGAGTGTTTACTCGTTGCGGAGCGCGGTGATGGGTTCGACGCCAACCGCGCTACGGGCGGGAAGGTAACAGGCGAGAAGAGCCGCGCCGAAAAGAGCCACCGCGACGGAAAGCAACGTGAGCGGATCTGTGGGGCTGACTCCGTAGAGGACTCCCTGCATTAGCCGGGTGGCCGCCAGGGAACCGGCGAGACCAGCCACCACTCCAACGGCCGTAAGTTTGAGGCCCTGCAGCAATATCAAGCGGCGAATATCGGCGGGTTGCGCTCCTATCGCGATGCGGATGCCGATCTCCTGGCGGCGAACGCTCACGGAATATGCAATCAAAGCATAGAGGCCGATCGAGGAAAGCAGTAGCGCGACGGAGCCGAGAAATAGAAGCAGAAAGAGAGTGAGGCGCTTCGGTCCGAACGAGTCCGCAACGACTTCGTCCATTGTGCTGACGTCGTAGATCGGCTGCTCGGCATCTACCGAAGCGACGACTTTTCGGACCGCGGACGTCAGTTGGGCGGGGTCGGTGGCGCTTCTTACGACGACGGCCATGATTCGCGGGGCCGTTTCCTGCTGGTCGAGCGGGAGATAGATCTCCGGGCGCACCGGGGCTTCGAGGACTCGCGTTTGCTTCACATCCGAAACCACGCCGACGATTTCGAGTGGCGCGTCGCGCGTATCGGTGCCGGTAAAGGCATCGCGACGGCCGAATATTTGACCCATCCTGATCCGGTGACCTACGGCGTCTCCTTTTGGCCAATTCAGGCGCGCGAGCGCGTCGCTGATTACCACCGAGCGCGGAGCATCGCCGCCATCTTGCTCCGATAGCGCGCGTCCTTGAAGCAGGCGAATCCCCATGGTCTGGAAATAGCCGGGACTGACGACACGCAAATTTGCGTTCTGGGCGCCGCGAGCATCTTGCCGGGGGCGGCCTTCGATCACGAAGTCCCGGGACGTCAGGTCTTCCGTGCGATCCATCATCGGACGTCCGGAGACAACGGCGGCGCTTTCCACGCCGGGAAGAGAACGGATGGATTCAATGGCGCGATCGAAAAATTGCGCGATCTGTTCGGCTCGCGGGTACTTTGTTGCCGGCAGTGATATCGAAAAACTCAGCAGGTGATCAGGTCGAAAGCCGAGATCGATTCCTTCCAGATGCTTGTAACTCTGAATCATCAATGCCGCGCCCGCCAGCACAACCAGCGAAAGCGCGATTTCTGCAATTACCATCAGGTCGCGCAGAGAGCGTCCTGCTCGATCACCGCCGATCTGGCCGCTGCCCTCCTTCAATGCCAGGACGAGATCCTGCTTGGAGGCCTGCCATGCCGGACCAATTCCGAAAAGCGCACCCATCGCGACAGCGACTGCCGCCGCAATCGCGAGCACGGCCGGATTGATGCGAATTAGTTCTGGCGCCACATCGAGATATTCATCAGGGATCAGATGGATGAGGACGGGCAAGCAAGCGATCGCGGCGAGAACTCCTAAAATGCCGCCGGTAAGAGAGAGCACGAGGCTCTCGGTTAGAATCTGGCGCAGTACACGCCGTTGGTCTGCGCCGAGGGAAAGCCGCACGGCGATCTCGCGCATCCGCACCGTGCCGCGCGCCAGTAAAAGGACAGCTACGTTGGCGCAGGAAACCAGAATCAACAAGCCCACAGCGAAAGCGAGAACGAGCAGGGCGGGCTTCACGCTGCCGTTGACGGCTTCTTTGACATTCCAGACGCGCAGATCCCAGCCACGATAATCCGGCATTGCGGCGCTATATTGCTGCTCGAGTTCTTTTGCGAGGACCGCCAGACGCGCATTGGCGGCCTGTTCGGTGACTCCTTTGCGAAGCACGGTGATGATCCAGTTGCGCCGATCCGTGCGATTTGAGTCCGAAGGATTCATCTGCAGAGGAATCCATAACTCTCCGCCCCATAGATCGAAATGCGCAGGCATGACGCCGATTACCGTGTAGGCCACTCCGTCGAGGTGAACCGGCTGGCCGAGAATGTTGGGATCGGATGCTAAGCTGCGTTTCCAAAGCTCTGCGCTGAGAACAACGACGGGTGGTCCGCCCGGACGATCCTCCTGCTCTGTGAAGCTGCGGCCAAGAATTGGCGCGATGCCTGTCATCGTAATGCCATTGGCAGAGACGCGGGTGCCAAGAATGCGTTCAGGATAGTTGCCTCTCGTGAGGTTGAAGCTATCTCCGCGAATTGCTCCTACGGCTTCGAATATATCGGTCAGCCGCTTCACATCGAGCACTTCCGGAACTGAGAGGTAGTTGACAAACATTTTCTGGCGCGGCGAATAGGCGTGGACAACATCCCAGCGGTCCGTCACCGGGTACTTGCTGTAGAGCAGGCACGCATCGATCAGGCTGTAGACGGCTGTGGCGGAACCGATTCCAATCGCGAGGATGGCAACGATCACGGTTGAGAGGACAGGCGTTCTTGTAATGAGACGCACGCCGTAGCGGAGATCCTGGAGGAAATCTTGAATGAAGCGCACGCCGCGGGAGTCTCTGCACTCTTCTTTAAGCTGTTCGACGCCGCCTGAATTTATTAGGGCGTTGGCTCGGGCTTGTTCTGGGCTTGTTCCGGAGGCGATATCTTCGGCAATTTGCTGTTCTAAATGGAAACGCAACTCTTCGGCGAGTTCCTGGTCCAGGCGGTCGCGGAAGAAAAGAGCGCGAAGGCTATGAGCGATTTTCGCGGGCCAACGCGTATAAGCCGGGGGCTGCATCAGGAAGTCCTAAGCACCAAGCCAATTGCAGAGGAAAGGCGCTCCCAATTGGATTGCTCTTCGCGCAGGTATTTGCGGCCGGCCGTCGTGAGCGAATAGTATTTCGCGCGGCGATTATTTTCCGATTCACCCCATTCGGAGCGAATCCATCCCTGATTCTCAAGACGATGCAGCGCCGGGTAAAGTGCGCCCTGATTCACCTGCAGAACGTTGCCGGAAACCTGGCGAATTCTTAGGGCGATGGACCAGCCATGCATGGGACGGAGCGCGACCGTCTTGAGGATCAGGAGATCAACGGTGCCTTGGACGAGGTCAGTCGGCTTGCTCAATGGCTCGCTTCCCCTCAGTGCATGACAGGAAGGCTAGCACGGCTCCTGTCAATGAGCAAGGGGAGAGGGGTGCTGCTGCTCGCCCAGCATTTCTGGAGTGATAGTAAGACGAAGGCGGACCCAGCGGTCTTGCCGCGAAACGTCCAACTGGCGGATGAGAGCTTGCACGAACGCGGCTTGTTCCTTGGTCATTTGCTGAAGCGCCTTGGGGTCGGAAAGCGCCATGGAGCCGACCATTCGGAATCCGTCAAGCAGCGTGGAAATCTCGAAGGCGCTTTTTACCGAGTCGCATTCGCCGTCGAGAGCGGCAGCGATGTCGTTCCCGGCTGGCTTTCCCGCGAGAGACAAACCACGAACGCTGCGCGCTAATTTTTCGAGCTGCGGCGCCTTGGCAAAATTCGCGTAGAAACTCTGCGGCAAGTTGTCCGTGCGGGCTACCGCGAAAATGGGAGCGCCTGCGACCCGGTTCAAACGCGTCTTCATCACTGGGTCGCGCGGCGATGGGCTCAAGGAGTCGGCCAGCAAGCGGCGCGCGTTGTTCCCGCTGGCAATTGCGATTCGTGTGGACGAGAGAAATTGAAAAAAAACGGCTGGATTGCCGGGAACCTCATATACCGGCGGATTTGTAGACGGCACAATCTTGCCGGTACCTAACGCATAGGCCTTGATTTTCTGTTGATCGAAGCGCCCGTCGGCTATCGCGAGGACGCGATTCTCGCCGATGCCGTTTCCAGGCTCGACTGCGAAACTGTGAGGCCAGAAAGCTATGGCAGCCTTATCCAGGTCGCGCGTGTAATCGAATCCGGTCTGGCGGATGAATTCCTTATATTCCTGATCGGCTTCTGGGCCGGGCGAGGTGAGGCCGAGCAGTCCCGAGAGGGGCGAATTCTTCAACGCGCGCAACGCCGCTGCGTCGACATAGCCTACTGCGGGCGCGTCCGCAGGAAGCTCGCTGAGAAGATCGGGGGGAGCGACGGCAGTAATTCCAGGCAGCGACGGCGGCGGTGGGGGAGTGACCGTTCCAACGGAACCGATTGGCCCGGCGGCCCGGTGACGATAAGAGTAAAGACCAATGCCCCCGGCAATCAGAAGGATCAGAACAAGAACTGCAATCAGCGCTCGATTCGTGGAGGAAAGAGTCAAGCAGCGAGTATAAGTTTAGGGCCAGTTGCTGTAAAGTTTGCGCGGCGGATTGCGTGTAAAATAGCGTGCGGGACCGCATTCCAGAAACGCAACCAAAGTAGTGCCGGGAACTTCCAATTCATATCCGATGATAGGCGCATTGAGGGAGAGAAGATTGTCATTCCGGTGGAACGCAAACCGCCTCGCGGTGCTGGCCGGACTCATCCTTGCGATTACGTCGCTGGCGTTTGGGCAGTCGGCCACCGGCAAATCGCCCGATCCCAAAGTGGCGCCATCCACCGGCGCGTCACCTTCCCTTCCCACGCTCACAGCGGATCAAATTCTCGAAAATTATATTAAGGCGATCGGGGGACGCGAAGCCTGGAAGAAATTAACCACGCGAATTTCAACGGGGACGATTGACGTCCCGGCGATGAATCTCTCAGGGCTGGTTATGGTGAAGGAAAAAGCGCCGAATCGAAGCGTTTTTACGGTGAACTTCAACGGCGCGGCTTTTCAGCAAGGCTTCGATGGAACGATTGGCTGGTCATCCGATCCGCAGAACGGATTGCGCGAACAATCGGGTGAGGAGCTTGCGGAAACGAAGCGCGATTCGGACTTTTACCATCCGCTCGATTTGAAACAGATGTATTCGAAGATTACGGTCACCGGCACGGACAAAATCGATGACCGCGACGCGTACGTTCTGGAAGCATCGTCCGGGGACCTTGGGACGGACAAGATCTACTTCGACGCGCAAAACGGGTTGGTCCTGCGAATCGTTGGCCAGCATCACACCGTGGACGGTCCGGCCACGTTTACCGAGGACTTCAACGATTTTCGCGAGGTGGATGGAATCAAGCTGCCGTATACGGTGCACCAGGAAAGCCCGAACTCGACATTTACGATCAAGTTCACGGAGATACGGCACAACGAAGCAATCGAAGATGCAGTATTCACCAAACCGGCCGCAGGGCATTAGTTTACAAAAAGGTACTCACGTGGAAATAAGTGCTTTGCTGGCAATGGTTTTGCTGGGCAAAGATAGCTGCTTGCAATTCGATTGCCTCTATGATATTTTTGCTCGGTTTGAGCAGGGCTGGCGTAGCTCAGTTGGTAGAGCATCTGATTTGTAATCAGAGGGTCGGGGGTTCAACTCCCTCCGCCAGCTGAGCCTGCCTGCGGTAGGCAGGGTTTTGAGGGACAGGGATTTTCGGCAAGGTTGCGGACGGATTCCTCGCGACAAAAGCGCTAGGGCTGGTGTCTTCCGACACGAGCCCTTTCTGCATTGCGATGTTCCCCGTACAGCTGTCCGGTCGTGTTCTGGTTGTTTGGGCGGGACGATGCAGTTGTGTCCCGAAGATTTTTTGCGGGACATGATCGAGCGTCCGGAACGAATTTGCAGGACGGGTGGGTGAGTGGCTAAAACCAGCAGACTGTAAATCTGCCGCTCCTTGCGGGCTACGGAGGTTCGAATCCTCCCCCGTCCACCAGCGACTCGTAGGAGTTGAACCGCACGACCGCTCGGCGAGAGCGCGACAGAAACGTTCAGTGAACCAGCAACGAAATCACAGAACTCAGCTGCGCGGCGTTGCTTTGGACGAAAGTGAAATGGGAGGCGTTAGGGAAGCCGGTTCGAGCCTGGGTAGCTCAGTTGGTAGAGCGCGTCCTTGGTAAGGACGAGGTCACCGGTTCAATCCCGGTCCCAGGCTCCACGCTGTAACGCGCGGCGGGCACAATGCGGCAGGAATGAGCGGGGGTAACTCAGTGGTAGAGTCTCTGCCTTCCAAGCAGATGGTCGCGGGTTCAAGTCCCGTCCCCCGCTCCAGGAACTGAGAAGCGGAATTTTGCAGCGGAAGTGAGCAGAAGCAGTTGGATTCAGCGCGGCAGTAGCCGCGAACCTCTAGCACGAGTGAGGCGAGATGGCGAAGGAGAAATTCGAGCGCAGTAAGCCGCACGTAAACGTGGGAACGATTGGACACATCGACCACGGCAAGACGACGTTGACGGCTGCAATCACGAAAGTGCTGTCCAAGAACAACCCCAAGGTGCAGTTCCGGGCGTTTGATTCGATTGACAACGCGCCGGAAGAGCGCGAGCGCGGAATTACGATCGCGGTGTCGCACGTGGAGTATGAGACGCCGAACCGGCACTACGCGCACATCGATTGCCCGGGCCATGCCGACTACATCAAGAACATGATCACGGGCGCGGCGCAGATGGACGGCGCGATTCTGGTGGTCGCAGCG
>DATFSH010000032.1:0-22279 GCA_035262725.1 Candidatus Acidiferrales bacterium
CGGCGAAAGCGCAGCCCGAACAGCGCCTCCTAAAGCTGAGCCCAAGGCTGCACCCGTGGCAACTGGCTCCGCGCCCGAAGCTCCATCAGGGCACACTGCGCCTAGTGCAACGCCACCCGCACTTACAACACCAGCTCCGAGACCGGCTCGACGTCCCGCACCGGCTCCCGCAAACGTCGTTATACCCCCGGCCGAAAACGGCAAACTCGTCCGCGCGATTCTTCCGCGCAAATCAATTGCCGACTCGCCGGAACTTGGAATCACCTCGCAACTCTCCGTGCTTATCCCTTCCGCGGAACGCGTCGCGATAGGTGACCACGAAACGGCGCGCTTGCAGGCGGGTGGCGTGATTACCTACGTCGTGCCTCACCAACCGAAGCCTGGACGTGGTTATAACTCGACGGAAACCGTAAGAGTGCGCGCCACGATCGGATCAGACGGCCGGGTGACGGACGTCAAACCATTAAACGGGCCGATCTTCCTGCTTGCGTCTGTTGTGAGCGCGGTCCGTCAATGGCGTTTTCATCCCACACTCCTGAATGGCAGGCCGGCCCAGGCCCAAGACGACGTCACAATCGAATTTCGCCTTCAACGTTGATCCGCGTTGGTGGCACAGACACTCCTGTCTATGCTCTTTTGTTTTTTGCAGCGCGATCTCAGGCTTCAAAGCGGCCTATGAGCCTGTCGATGAATAGTGGCGGGTCCCAAAATTCCAGAGCGAGACGGCAAGCGTGAAAAAAATAGCGGCGACGACCGGGACAAGCGGAGCATATTCAGGTGTAACGGCACGGCCGAGCAGCTTGACGCTCGGATAAAATGACGCCAATCCGAAGGGCACTACCCAGCATAAGAAGAATTGGACCACGGGGCTGTAGATCGATAGGGGATACCGGCCGAAGGCGATCACGTTCCACACCGGCGGATGAACGCCGATGCGGTCCTCGAACCAGAATGAAGCGGTGCTGAGCATCAGGAAAATCGAAATATAGATGATGCCTGCACAAATACCAAAAAACAGCAGCATAACAAGTTTCGCGGGCGTCCAGATGATCCCGAGCCTGCGCGCCGTCCACACCATGCAGAAAATCCCGGTGGCTATTTCCTGAAACGACTCGATCCGGAATGTCTCGAACAGGACCTGGAATAAAGACGAGACCGGGCGCAGGAGAATCCGGTCGAACTTTCCTTCGATGATGTAATTGTTGCCGAAATCATAGAGATTCATGCTGATCACGTTGAAGAGCCCGTAGGGAATCAGCGCGAAACCGTAAAGAAACAGAACTTCCTCGAAACGCCAGCCGCCCAGCTGCGGCGCTTTTTCAAAGAGCACCACTACGAAGGCAATCTGAAAAATCGTCGCGGCAAAGCTGGTTAACAGACTGACGACGAAATCGCCGCGATATCCGATCCGCACCTTCGCATATTGTGTGAAATAATCCGAGAAAAGCAGCCCATGCCGTCTGATCGTGGCCGCAAGCGCAGCGATACCCCTTTCTTCTTTCGCCAGAGTGCCGACCGGCATTGAACTCATCGGTTAGCCGCCATGAATGGTGATCTTCCGCGACGCCCGCTCCCACCAGAAATGCGCCAGCGTGAGCATCGCGATAACCCAGAGCCATTGTGTGCCGAGGGCGCCTAGAGCCGAGGCACGGTCGAGCTTGCCAAGATATATCTGCAGGGGTACGAAAGCGATGTACTCAAATGGCAATCGAGCCATGATTTTCTGCGCGGCGTCGGGAAAAAATGAAATCGGGATCAAAAGTCCGGAAAGCATCTCGATCAGCCAGTATTTCGCTCGAATTAGAGCCAGAATCGACTTCAACGGAATCGCACACGTTCCAATCATGAAATTGATCGCCGCCATCAGAAAAAAACTGCCCAGCACACTTACAAGAAATAGTGCAAAATTCTGGCTCGACGCCGGCCCTTGCACCGGAAACACGAGTGCCACGACAATCGCCGTCGGCAGCGTCAGCAGTCCCAGACGAAACGCCGATTCTCCCATCGCCCGGCAGATCCACATCCACTGAATCGAAACCGGCTTGATCAAGTCCATCGCGATCTTGCCTTCGATCACCTCGTAGGCCATCTCCTGATCGATCGTGTTCCAGTAGAACGATCGGATCATCCACCCCACGCTTACGTAGGTAATGATCTGTGGCAGGCTGAACCCGGCGATCGATCGCGCCGAGCGAAAGACAGCGGTCCAAATGAAGTAGTACACCGTCACGTTGAGAAAATACGTGATGATGCCCGTGAAATAGCGAAGGCGGAAAGCCAGAATATTGACGAACCCGACGCGCGCGAATTCCGCGTACGGCACCAGCGCATAGGCCAGACCGTTCACACCGTAACCTCGCGCAATGCTTCGCCGGCATAGATGCGCTTCACGATTTCCTCGATGGGCTCGTCTTCGATCAAAAGGTCGCGCACTTCCACGGCGGCGAGAATCCGTCGAATCAAATCGGCAGTCACGATTTTCAGCCGGTCGAATCGGATGCGATAGGTAAGCTCATCCACCGTCTCGATTTCAAATCCATCGCGCGCAAAAACCTCGAGGCACGCCACTTGGTCTCGATCTTTCAGCGCGAATTTAATTTGTTTGGTGCGAAGCAGCTTCTGTTTCAAATCGTAGAGATGACCGTCGAAGAGAACACTCCCGTGATCAATAATCATGATCCGGCGGCAAAGCTCCTCGATATCGTCCAGGTCGTGAGTAGTAAGCAGAATCGTGGTGTGAAACTCGCGATTGATCGCGCGAAGAAAATGTCGGATATGGTCCTTCGCCACCACGTCGAGCCCGATCGTCGGCTCATCGAGAAACAGCAGCGGCGGGTTATGCAGCAGCGCGGCAGCCAGGTCGCAGCGCATGCGCTCCCCAAGCGAGAGCTTCCGCACCGGCGTGTGCAGATAGTCGCTGATGCCCAGGATTTCGTTGAAGCGTTCCATGCGCGCGTCGAAATCGCGCTGCGGTACATCGTAGATGCGCCTCAGCAACTTGAACGACTCGATCACTGCAATGTCCCACCAGAGCTGCGTTCGCTGGCCGAATACCACTCCGATGGTTTTCACATACTGTCGTCGCTGCCGGAAGGGGACGTAACCATTGACGCGGATTTCTCCGCTCGTCGGCACCAAGATCCCGGTGAGCATTTTGATTGTCGTCGATTTGCCGGCTCCGTTCGGGCCGATGTACCCAACCATTTCGCCGCGCTCGATCGAAAAGCCAACTCGGCCCACCGCCGCCACCGTGCGGTAGTCGCGAACGAAGAGATTCTGAATCGACCCCCAGACCCCTTCCCGCCTCCGGAACGTGCGGAAGTTTTTGCAAAGGTCGTGCACGTAGATAAGGGGATCAGCGCTCATGTAGATACAATTCTAACATTGGAGCCACGCGCAGGTAGGCACGTATCACGCCATAGACAACACATCCCGCGCCGGCTCCTGCGGGAAATCGCTGAATCCCGCAGGCTTCTTACTCATCCATTACTTTGACGAGGGTTCGCTTCGGTCGTAAGCCGTCAAGTTCAATGAAAAAGCACAGTTTGATTGGAGCTCCAGGGCGAGCCGCCGTTCCGTAGACACGAAAACCTGGTGATGCAGCAGCAGGCTCTGAAAAGGCATTACTCTCGAACCGCCGTCTGTGCTTGAAGTCATCTCGCGCTGGCGCCACTTCGCCAAGCCATGCATCGAGATCTTCCAGCAGCCTGAGTTCCTTGTCATTTACGACCACCGCGGCATTGGCATGAAGCGCCGAAAAACGAGAATGATGCCGTCGCGAAACGCGCTCTTCTCCATCGCCGCCTTAATTTGCGAGCTAAGGCCGAACACCTCGCGCGACCTTCGATTGCACCGTTGTTTTGGCGGGCGAGTGCCTATCAGGAAGGTCAGCATTTGTAGCGACGGTCTTCTGGCTAGCAGGCTGTCGAGCTACCCCTTATGGCAAGTGGAACAGTGTTTCGCTTCGTAATTATCCATCGTCACTTCAAACATGTTGTTGCAGCCGATGCAAACGCGATGGATTCTCGCCCCAGTGCCGGTCGGGGCATGATGACCCGCGGACTGTCCAGCCGCGCCCGTGGAAGGTGCAGAAGTTGCCGGTGCTGGCGCTTTCGTTTGTGGTGGAGTTGTCTCGCTCATGCTGTAAATTTTATCACGACGCGCAATCTCAGCACTTCGGTCCATACCCCCGCGGCAACCAATGCTCTATTAGTTGCGACATACTACCATCGCGCCCGTAGCTCAAGTTCCGTGGTGGCCACTTGTGGCCGCCACTGACCTGAGGCTGTAACGCCCGCTGCCAGTCGGCGCACTTAAGCAGCCTCTCCCCGCCCCAAGAGTTCACTTACCTTCAAAACAATCTCCCCAATCCTCACGGGCCGGTAAAACACCGCCGCCACCCGCGGCACGGGCACTGTCTCCGTCCTCGAAGCCACCAAAACCGTCGGTATCCTTGCTACGAGTTTCTGAATCGCCGGACTGCCAGCCAATTCTGCATTCGCCTCGAGCACCATCACCGCCGGCATCGCATCAGCAGCCAATACCCGCCCCACATCATCCGCCGAATCCATCCCAAGCGCGTCAATTCCGCGCTCGCGCAACTCCGCTCGAACTGCTGCACGCAGTTTCCAGTCCGTCGCGATCACGAATACCACCGGCATCCCATTCTTAGCGTAGCGCATCTCTCTTATGTACGGTTGAAGTGTAGGCATGTTTGTCGGTGCTGCTCCCGGCAGTACTCCTTCGGCCTTTCCGTAGGCAAGCTTTGAAAGGGTCTGTTACAATTTTGAGATTCTGGGGGTAGGCTGCGCGCGCAAGCGCCGCCCAAGATGGCGGACAACGGTAAGAGAAAATGGCTCGTTCCGACCCTGGCCACGGGGCTGGGTGTGCTGATCCTCGTTATTCTGCTAGCTAACCGCGGCCAGGCCCCGGTCGTTCACTATGTTCCTGTCCAGCGAGAGGATCTGAGCGCTTCCATTTCGAGTAACGGCAAGGTCGAACCGATTTCGCCGTCGATCGCGCACGCCGAATTTCCCACCTTCGTCGAAAAAATCGCCGCCACCGAAGGGCAATCCGTTCATCGCGGTCAGTTGATACTCACCCTCGACGCATCCGACATTCGCGCCCAACTCTCGCAAGCCCGCGCCAATCTGCTCGCAGCACAGACGGATTTACGAAACGCTCGCGCCGGCGGCTCGCCCGACGAACTCGCCCAACTGAATGGCGACCTGGCCAAAGCACAAGCCAACGTTGCCAACCTCGAACAAACCCAAAAAGCCCTCGAGCAACTCTCCGCCAAGCAAGCCGCCACATTATACGAAGTCGCGCAAAACCAGGCGGCTCTCGCACAAGCCCGCGCCACGCTCGAAACCCTCCGCCAAAAGAAAGCCGCCCTCACGCAACGAGCCTCGGGAGATGCCGAAGGCGCCGACCTGCGCGCAAAGCAAGCCCAGGATCAGATCCAATCACTCCAGGAAAAATTGCGCTCGGCCACTGTCGTCGCAGCTTCCGACGGCACTCTCTACTCGCTCCCCGTTCACGCAGGCGACTACGTTAAAGTCGGCGACACTCTCGCCGAAATGGCCGACTTGCGCCACGTCCGCGTCCGCGCCTTCGTTGACGAACCCGACCTCGGTGCCCTCGAACCCAATCAAGTTGTCCAGGTCGCCTGGGACGCCAAGCCCGGCCAGACGTGGACCGGCCGCACCGAGCAAGTTCCCAAGCAGGTTGTCTCCCGAGGAGCACGCAGCGTCGGCGAAGTGCTCTGCTCGATCGACAACGACAAGCTCGAGCTTCTTCCCAACGTGAACGTTGACGTTCACGTCCTCGTCCACGCCCGCCAGGGTGCGCTCGTAGTTCCGCGCGCTGCTGTGCGCTACGACAACGGTCAGCATTTCGTCTTCGTTTATGGCGGCGACAAAATTCACCGCCGCGACATCACCGTCGGTATCGCCAGCGCGCAAAAGTACGAAGTCATCAGCGGTCTGCAACTCGGAGACAGAGTTGTGCTGCCGGGCGACATGCAGGTCTTGCGGGATGGCATGGACGTTCGAGCCACGGAGGCTAAATCATAGTGCACCGCGGAAAAAAGCTGTCGTGGGCAGTCTCTATCGCAGTGCTTTTTCTGTTCCAATTGGCAGCAAGCGGCCGCATCGTTGTATGCGGCTCCTCGCCGGACGCTTCTGCCACGCTCCAGAACGCAATCCGCCAATTCAATGCCGGAAACTATTCGGGCGCAGTTTCCACCTTGCAGGTTGCGGTCATCGCGAATCCCAACAACGCTGAACTTACTTACTGGCTAGGTCGCAGCTACTACGAACTGCGCGACTACGACAACTCCATATCGAATTTGGAAAAGTCCGTCCAGAACGATCCCAAAAACTCCGATTACCATATGTGGCTCGGCCGCGCCTACGGCGGTAAGGCCGATCGCGAGCGCAGTTTCTTCCTCGCGAAAAAAGTGAAGAAGGAATTTGAAGATGCTGTCGCGGCGAATCCCTCAAATATCGCGGCCCGCCGCGATCTTGAGGAATTCGATATTGACGCTCCCTGGATGGTCGGCGGCAACAAGGACGAAGCCAAAGCTCAAGTGGAAGCCATCGCTGCGCTCGATCCGGTCCAGGGGCATCTCGCCAGGGCCCTCTACTATGCCCAGGTTACAAAAAAACAAGACGCCGCCGAAAACGAATACCAGCAGGCGCTCGCCGCCAAGCCCAACAAAGTCGATCCCTATTTCGATGCTGCCAATTATTTTGTGAAGCAGAATAGGCCCGCCCAACTCAAGGCCGCCATTGACGGAGCGTCGGCTGTGAATCCCAACGATCCCCGACTGGCCTATTACCGCGGCGTGTATGGAGTGCTGTCGGCAGTTGATCCCGCGCATTCCGAACAGGACTTGAAGTCCTATCTCGCCAGCACGCCGGATCGCAGTGACTGGCCGTCTCACGCCGCCGCGCGCGAGTGGCTCGGCCGCCTCTATGAAGCGCAGGGCAAACGCGCTGAAGCGGCCGAACAATACCGCGCTGCCTTGCAACTCGATCCGAGCCGCAAGGAAACGAAGACGCGGCTGGAACACCTGGAGAAATCGAAGTAGCTTCGCGCTTTCGTCCGAGTCAATCTCCAATTGCTGCTATGTCCAACGTACGAGACAAATCCGCATACTGGAACGAGACCTGGCATCTTGCTCTCCAGGCGCTGCGCGCCAATAAGCTCCGCGCGGCGTTGACGATGCTCGGCGTCATCATCGGCAGCGGCTGCATCGTTCTCGTGGTCACGGTGGCACTGGCCGGCAAACGCTATATCATCGCCCAGATCGAAGGCGTCGGTTCCAATCTCGTGTACGCCGGCGTCACGCGTTCCAACAATTCCTCGCGTCTCACCTTGGGCGATGAGATTTCGCTCGGCGATATGGAAGCGATGAAAATTCAGGTCCCTCAAGTTGCCATCGTTGCCGGAGCCAGCGACATCCCCATGAGTGTGGTTGCGGCAGGCGTCGAGCGGCCGGTAAAACTGGTCGGCGTCACCGACGGTTTCCAGCAGATTCGCAAGCTGGTGGTCTTTCGAGGACGCTACTTCGATCCAGACGACATGGCGACCCATGCCAAAGTATGCCTTCTCACTCAGGAACTCGCCGAACGCGTCTTTCCTCATCAGGATCCGGTCGGTCAGGAAATTCGCGTGGGCGACCTGCGCTTCTCGGTGATTGGCGTATTTCGCGAGCGGATTTCCACCTTCGGCGAGACGGAAATCGCCCGCGAATCGGTGCTCGTTCCCTTCGGTCTGCTCGCCTACTATACGGGCGCTCAGTACATTCGCACTCTGTACGTTCAGGCAGACTCGCCGGAGGCCGTCCCTGCGGTGACCAAACAAGTGAAGGAAATTCTAAAAAGCCGGCATCGTCCCGGCGCTGAGTATGAGGTGGAGAATCTCACCTCACTTTTGGAATCGGCTCGCATGATTTCGCAGGCATTGACGATTCTCCTCGTTGTCATCGCGCTTATAGCCCTTACCATCAGCGGCATCGGCATCATGAACATCATGCTCGTCACCGTCACCGAGCGCACGCGCGAGATCGGCATTCGCAAAGCCGTGGGCGCTCCGCGCGACGCGATCCTCTACCAGTTCCTGATGGAAGCATTCCTGATCAGCGGCACCGGAGCAGTGATAGGGATTGTGATTGCCGTTTCGATTCCAGTCGCAATCAATCTCGTCTTGCGTGTGATTCCCGAAGCTGTCGGGATTCGCATGCCGGTGTCATGGATTTCCGTGGTTTTGGCCTTCGTCGTTTCATGTTCCACGGGCATTTTGTTTGGCTATCTGCCCGCCAGTCGCGCGGCCAGCCTTCATCCCACTGAATCGCTTCGATATGAATAAAATCATGAACAATAAGAGATGGTCGTCATTCCCAATACTCGCCGCTTTTACGCTCCTCGCTGCTGGATTTTCTCCACGGCTCGCTCGTGCGCAGGATTCGGATAAGCTCACTCTCCGCCAGGCGGTCACCCTCGCTCTTCAAAACAGCCGCGAGATCGCTCTCGCGCGAATGCAATACACGGTGGCGCTGAACGCTGTCGGCGTAGACCGCGCCGATTTTCGCCCAAATCTTTACACGGGCTCGGGCGCCGCGTATACCTCTGGTTTCCCGGCGACCGTGGGCGGATCCGCTCCAGCCATCATCAGCTTGTCCTACACGCAGTCCATCTTTAATTTGCCCCTTCGTGGCCAGTTGCACGCAGCCGAAGATCGCGCCGAAAGCCAGAAGATCGAGCTCAACCGCACGCGCGATGCTGTCATCGTCCGCACCGCCACCACCTACCTCGAACTCGCCAAAGTCCGAACCTCCTTGGAATTGCTCCGTGGCGAGGGTGCCAGCGCTGAAAAGATTGCCGGCGTCACACGCGAGCGCGCTGAAGCCGGCCAGGAACTCCCTATCGAAAACACCCGAAGCCAATTGACGCTCGCCCGCATTCGCGAGCGCATCATTCACCTCGAAGGCCGCGACGTGATTCTCACCCAGCAGCTCCAGAACCTTACCGGCACATCCAGCTCGTCAGTTCAAGTTGAGACTGAGCAAGCCTCGTTCGCGGTGGATCAGCAAGAGGCCGACATGATCGCCGCTGCGCTCAAGGCCAGCCCGTTCGTTACCGAAGCGGAAAAAGAGCGCGACGCCAGGCAACACTTGCTCAAAGGCGCGAAAGGCGAGTTCTGGCCCACCGTCAGCGCCGTCGGCTTGTACCAGTTGCTGGGTCGATACAATAACTATGACCAATTCTTCAAAAACTTTCAGCGCAACAACGTCACTGTGGGGGTTGACGCGCACATTCCAATTTTTAGCTCGAAGACCTTTGCGGACATAAAACTCGCCAAGAGCCAGCTCAGCGAAGCCGAACTCGTCCTCGGCAACAAGCGCCAGGAAGTCCGCGCCGATGTGCTGCAAAAAGCCCGCGATGTCCGCGAACTCGACGCCGCTCACGAAGTGGCCCGTCTCGATCTGCAACTCACCCAGGAATCACTTCAAATCCTGCAGACGAAACTGGACGAAGGGCGCGCCACGCTCCGGGACATCGAACAGGCTCGCCTGGAAGAGAACGACAAATGGGTGGCGTTTCTCGACGCTGAATTTGCCCGCCAGCAAGGGCAGCTCTCGCTGCTGCAGGCCACCGGGCAGCTCGCCAAGGTGTTTCAGTAGGCACGCCTCGCTCTAAACCCCGACTTGGGATAGTGGGCGAAATCGGGTAAAATCAAGCTGAAACATACGGCTATAGTTACGTCTAAACGCCGGTCTGCTTTCTGGGGGATTGCGAATGTCGTCTGTAATGAAAACATTGTTGTTGAACCCGCCGAGCTTTGAGCACTTTGACGGCGGCGCCGGGTCGCGCTGGCCCGCTACGCGCGAAATCGAATCCTACTGGTACCCGGTCTGGCTTTCTTATCCCGCCGGCATGCTGCCCGGCAGCCGTCTCCTAGATGGCCCTCCTCACAGCATCACTCCGGCGCAGGTCGTCGAAACCTCCAAAGATTATGAGTTTGTCGTTCTCTTCACCTCCACCGTGGGTTTTCACAGCGATCTTCGCATGGCGAAGGCGATGAAGGAAAAGAAGCCCGGAATCAAAATCTGCTTTGTAGGACCGCAGGTACAGATCAAGCCCGCGGAAAGCCTTCTTGCCAGCCCCGATATTGATTTCGTTGTGCGTGGAGAATTCGACCACGCCGTTGTGGACTACGCCAACGGGAAGCCCATCTACGGAATTCCCAACGTCAGCTACATCAAAGATGGGAAGGTCGTCCACAATCCTCCGCGCCCGCTGCTCCAGACCGAAGAACTCGACGCGCTTCCTTTTGCGACGGACGCGTACCAGCGCGATCTCACTATCGAAAAATACAATGTACCGTTCCTTCTGCACCCGTTCGTTTCCTTCTATACCGCGCGCGGTTGTCCGGCGCTCTGCACCTTCTGCCTCTGGCCGCAGACTCTTTCCGGGCACGCCTGGCGCGTGCGTGGCGTCGAATCGGTGGCGCGCGAATTCAAGCAGGCGCACAAGATGTTTCCGCAAGCCAAGGAATTTTTCTTTGACGACGATACCTTCAACATTCGCAAGGATCGCGTCCTCGCGCTCTGCAAGGAATTCAAGCCCGTGGGCTTCCAGTGGTCCTGCACGGCGCGGGTGCACAGCGACTACGAAACGTTGAAAGCGATGGCCGATAGCGGCGCGCGCCTCCTGATTGTCGGATTCGAATCCGGCGATCCCCAAATCCTGAAGAACATCAAGAAGGGCGCCACGGTCGAGATGGGCAAGACCTTTGTGCAGAATTGCAAGAAGGTCGGCATCCGCGTTCACGGCGATTTTATTATCGGCCTGCCCGGCGAAACGAGGGAAACGATCGAAAAAACAATTAATTACGCCAAAGAGCTCGACTGCGAAACGATTCAAGTCTCTATGGCCCATGCCTATCCTGGCACGGAGCTCTACGAGCAGGGAAATCGCGACGGTTTCCTGAAAGGCGAAGCTGTTACGGACGCCGGCGGCCACCAGCTTCCGCACCTCGAGTATCCCGGCCTTTCGCGCGAGTACATGGTGGATTCCGTCAACCGCTTCTACGACGATTACTATTTCCGCCCCCGCGTCGCATGGCGAATCGTTCGCGACGCTCTCTGGGATTCCCACGAGCGCAAGCGCCTCTTCCACGAAGCCGTAGATTTCATGAAGCTTCGCGCCGACCGCAAGCGTGTGGCAAAGAAGGGCGTGCAGAAGAAAGTGCTCGTGAATGTGCCGGAGCAGCCCAGCTCGTCGGTGGGAGTAGCGAGCGAATCCCCGAGCGCATGACGCCCGGCTCGGGGCTGCATCTCAAAACTTTTTCCCTCCTTTTTATCATGGTCGTTTTTGGCCCTTTGGGCGACGTGCTGCTCAGCAAGGGCATGAAAGACCTCGGAGAAATTCCCAACTGGTCTCCAGCCGAATTGGCGCATCTTTTCGTCGGCATTTTCACCTCCGGCATGATCTGGCTAGGAATCCTCTCCCTCATCGGATTTTTCATCGCCTATACGCTCGTCCTCTCCTGGGCTGATTACAGCTTTGTTCAGCCGGCTTCTTCCTTTTCCTATGGGGTAGTTGCGCTGCTCGGCCATTTTGCGCTTGGCGAGAAAATTACGCCCTTGCGCTGGGCGGGCATTCTGGTCATCTGTTGCGGCGTGCTGATCGTAGGGCACACTCCGCCGCGCACCACACAGGAGGCCGTGGAATCCCCATGCCGCCTGGAGCCGGGCAAATCACGCCGGAGCGCAGCGCATGATTGCTGAAATCATCTTGCTATTCGGAATTGTGGTGATAGGCACGGGAGGCGAAATCTGCCTCACACGAGCTATGAAAACCATCGGAGAAGTGCACAACTTCCACCCCAAGGCGTTGTTGAATGTGTTTGGACGTGCGATGCGCATCGGCTGGATGTGGCTTGCGCTGCTTTTGATGACGGCGGGATTTTTCTCCTTGCTGGGAATGCTCTCACTCGAGAATGTCAGTTTTGTCGTGCCGGTTACTGCGCTCAGCTATGTGGTCGGCGCCTACGGCGGAGAGCTTCTCCTTGGGGAAAAAGTAACGCGCCAGCGCTGGCTCGGTGTTTTGCTCGTGTGTGTCGGCGTCACGATGGTGTGGAAGGGTCGAGGCTAAACGCTTGTCCGGAAGGATAGTTGCGTGACGGCTGACGGAGCGATTCGCGCGGCGCTTCTGCTGGTTGCACTCGCTCCTTTTGGTTACTACATCGTTGCCATCGTCGCCGCCCGTCGATTTTTTTCGAAGCGCGCTGTTCCGCTTCCCGGTGACTTCACTCCGCCGGTCAGTATCCTCAAACCGATCTACGGCCTCGACCGCGAGACGTATGAGAACTACGCGAGCTTCTGCCGCCAGGATTATCCGGAGTTTGAAATTCTCTTTTGCGTTTCCGATGACCGTGATCCTGCTGTACCAGTAATTCAGAAAATCATTGCGGATTTTCCCGGGCGTCCGATTCGCCTGCTCGTCGGCTCTGAGCAGCTTGGCGCGAGCGACAAAGTAAATAAACTCTGCCGCATGGTGCGCGAAGCGCGCCACGAAACTGTGATCGTCAGCGATAGCGATGTCCGCGTCGAACCCGGTTTCTTGAGCACGATTGCCGGCGCGTTTCACGATCCGGAAGTTGGGGGCATCACGTGCCTCTATCGCGGCCTCACCGACGGCTCCTTCGCGGCAAGTCTTGAGGCCATGGGCAACAGCACCGATTTCGCCGCGGGTGTGCTGGTCAATTGGCTTGGCAGAAAAATCGATTTCATGCTCGGCGCCATTATGGCGACCACAAAGAAAAACCTCGCCGAAATCGGCGGCTTCGAAGTATTGGCCGATTATTTCTGCGACGATTTCGAGCTGGGGAACCGTATCGCGAGAGAGGGACGCCGGATTGAGCTCAGTACATTGCCCGTATGCATCGTCTATCCGCGCGAATCGCTTTGGGAAGCTTTCCGCCACCAGCTGCGGTGGAATTTGAGCATTCGCTACTCGCGTCCAGCCGGTCATCTGGGATTGATTTTCACGCAGGGCTTGCCATGGACGATTCTCAGCGCGCTTCTCGCCCCGTCAGTGCCGATTGCTCTTGCGTACATCGCCACCTACGTCGTGCTGCGCAGCGAGATGGCGAGAAACGTGGGGGTATGGGGCATACAGGACCGTGCGCTTCGCGCGAAATTGGCACTCCTGCCGGTGCGCGACGCGTTTGCATTTCTGGTCTGGCTCGCGAGTTTTTTTCCGCAAAGAATTCGATGGCGCGGCAGGGAATTTTACGTGCGAAACAGGCGGCTCGTCCCCGTCGATTCGAGCCATGCATAATAGGAAATTCTTGCGCCGTCAGGAGAAGATAGAGCGAATAAATTACTGCTGTAAGAATCGGTTTGGAAGCTGCCGAGGTCTCCTATATTCTCTTTATATTCGCCTTTGGGCTATCACGCGTCACCGCGTGCGATTTAGCGCGCGGTAAATCTCGTTGGCGGTCGTGAATTCCTGCTCCAAGTCTTTGCTGGCGAGGCGCGTTCGGAGATATTCGACGGCTTGGGCCAGCCGGTCGAGCGCGTGCGCAATGTTTTCGCGGTTCGTGAGGCAGGTATCGCGCCAGATGTCATAGGGACTGCCCGCCAAGCGCAGCGCGGTTGAAAGTCCCGGACCGGCGAGGGTGAGAGGAAGACCCGTTTCGTCGGTTTCGTCGGCAACGACGCGGGCGAGGGCGACGGAGGCGAGTTGGGGCAAGTGTGAGACGATGCTGACCGCCCAGTCGTGTGTGCCTGCGTCGCACCAGACGGGCTCCGCGCCGACGCGTCGCAGCAACGTCGCAAATTTCTGCACACGCGGGTCGGGATCGCTTTCGGGCGCAATCAGAGCGTAGCGTGAGCCGCGAAAAAGGTCGGCGTCCGCATGCTCGATTCCCGAATGTTCCTTGCCCGCCATCGGATGCCCGCCGAGGAACCGCGCCCCGCCGCGGAAATGTTTCCGCGCGTGCTCGCAGATGAGCGCCTTGGCGCCTCCGGAGTCGGTGACGAGGGCGTGGGCCTCCGCCGCGGCTGCGATTTTCGGCAGCGCGTCAATCGTTGCTGCGATCGGCAGCGCGATATAGACGAGATCAGCCCCGCGCACAGCCGAGGCGACATCGCTCGCCGCTTCCGCGATAGCTCCGCGCGCTTTCGCGCGATCGAGCACCTCCGGCCAGTCGTAGCCAACAACGGCCGCGGCAGGGAACTCGTGCAGCAGCGCTAATCCAAACGAACCGCCGATCAGCCCGGTTCCGAGAATAGCTATGCGAGAGTATTCGCCTTGTATTGTCATGTGGAATGCTTTCGATGGATCGCGAGAACGGAGATTATACTCGCTAATTCCAAGCATTCCCTCATTGACCGCGACAAGAATCGGCGTGAACGTGCTTGACGGAGTTAGCGCCCTCCCGTATATTCAGGTTGAGATGCGCCTTTATTACCGAGCGTACGGTTTTACCTACCGCTACTCCTATACGGAGGAGCGGGCCGGTGAAGCGTGTGCGGCGGGAGCGAGCAAGACGACCTAAAATCCGCACAAAGTTTCGAGATTCCGGGCCGCAACCTCCAAAGGGACGCGGCCTTTTTTTTTGGCCTGCAGCCGATGGGGGAAGATAAACGGGAGGGCCTATGACGATCAGCGACTGGCGGAAAAAGATCGATGAAATCGATACCGTGCTTCTGCAGCTTCTGAATCTTCGTACGGAGTTTGCGGTGGAAGTGGCGCGGCTGAAGGAGGAGGAGGGACTCTCGCTATGTGCTCCCGAGCGTGAGCAGAAGGTGATCGCTGGGATGAAAAACTTGAATGACGGCCCGCTTGACGGCGAAGCGGTGGCCAGGATTTTTCGAGCGGTCATGGACGAATCGCGGCGGATTCAAGAGACGCATACAGGCGAGCTGAGAGGAAAGGCGAAAGAGCCGGCGAGACGCCGGCGTTTACGGAACGGCGGGTGAGGCATGAAGGGACAAACGGTCTGGGGCGATGCTGCCGAAAATATTACAGCGAACAGGAGCCGGATGAGAGTTGAATCGGGTGCGCGGGTTGCATTTCAGGGCGAGCGGGGGGCTTTTAGCGAGGAAGCTGCAGGGAAGCTTCTTGGCGAGGGGATTGTGCTGGTTCCGCGGCCCACTTTCGAGGCAATGTTTGATTCGATTGACACGAATGCGGCTGACTACATTCTAGCTCCCATTGAGAATACGCTTGCGGGCTCAGTCCATCGAACATTCGACCTGCTGATTGAGAGCCGGCTCAGCATCATCGGCGAAGAGATTATTCCCATCGTGCACAACCTAATCGGAGTGCCGGGCGGAACGACCGAACAGGTAACTACCGTCGAATCGCATCCCGTAGCGCTGGCGCAGTGCGAAAGATTTTTCCACGAGCGGCCGGGTTTGAAACGAATCGCTACGGCAGATACGGCGGGAAGCGTCCGGGCCATCATTGCCGCCGGGAACCCAACAAGGGCTGCGATTGCCAGCCGGCGCGCTGCGGAAATTCATGGCGGTAAAGTGCTACGCGAGCATCTAGAAGACAATCGTGAGAATTACACGCGATTTTTGCTTCTCGGTTCTTCGTCCAAGACCTCCGAGTCAGCTAACAAACTTTCGCTAGTGTTTCAAGCAGCTCACCGGCCCGGGGCGCTTTTCCACGCGCTTGGGCCGTTCGCGCGCCGCGGAATCAACCTTATGAAAATCGAGAGCCGGCCGATTCCCGGCCGTCCCTGGGAGTACCGTTTCTATCTAGATTTGCAGGCATCCGCGCTCGATCCGGAAGTGAAAGAGGCGATCGCCGAGATGGAGAAGGTGATCGTGAATTTGCGGATTCTGGGCGCGTACGTTTCGGCCGAAGGCAGCAAACGAATTTCAGTGCCAAGGCAAACTGAGAAAGAACAGGAGATCGAACAATGATTGTGATCATGGGAGCGGAAGCAACGGACGAGCAGGTGAACCACATTGTGACGCGGATCAAAGAATGTGGCTGCCAAGCGCATCTGAGCCGCGGAACGGAACGAACGGTGATCGGCATCGTGGGGAACAGCAACGAGCATCGCAGCGAACTGGAAGCTCTGCTGGCGGCCCCGGGCGTGGAGGAAATCGTTCGCGTTGCCCATCCGTTCAAACTGGCCTCGCGCCACTTCCACCCCGAAGGCTCGATCGTGGATCTCGGCAACGGAGTAACAGTGGGAGGAACGTCGATTGCGATCGCGGCGGGGCCATGCGCGGTCGAATCGGCGGCTCAGATCAACTCTGTTGCCGCGCGCGTGGCGCAAGCGGGGGCAAGACTGCTTCGCGGCGGCGCGTTCAAGCCGCGTTCTTCGCCCTATTCGTTCCAGGGGCTCGGCGAAAACGGGCTCGAATTGCTGCGGCGCGCTGCCGATGATAACGACCTGCTAGTGGTGAGCGAAGTGATGGACCCGTCGCAAGTGGAAATCATGCTTCCGTATGTGGACGTGATGCAGGTGGGCGCGCGCAACATGCAGAACTACCACTTGCTGCGCGCTCTTGGCGAAATTTCGAAGCCGGTGCTGCTGAAGCGCGGAATGTCCGCGACGATTGAAGAGTTGTTGCTGAGCGCGGAGTACATCATGGCGGGAGGGAACTACAATGTGGTTCTCTGCGAGCGCGGCATCCGGACCTTTGACACTTATATGCGTAACACGATGGATATTGCGGCGATTCCAGTGATCAAACAGCTTTCGCACCTGCCGGTTCTCGCCGATCCTTCGCACGGAACTGGGCGGCGGGACAAAGTGGCACCGATGGCGCGAGCGGCGATCGCCGCGGGTGCGGATGGATTGCTCATCGAGGTTCATCCCGATCCTGAACGCGCGCTTTCCGACGGCGCGCAATCGCTCTACCCAGACCAGTTCGCGCAGCTTATGGGCGAGGTTGCTGTGATCGCGCAAGCGGTGGGACGGCGAGTGGAATCGGACGGAGTGAAAGCCGGGGTGGCGCGCGGTTGACCAATTTACACTGACAACCTAGGATGGCCAGCCAGCGGCGCTGTCGTTTTTTGTGCGATAGAACGTCCTGCATGGAGGGCCAATTGATGCTAAGTGTGTTCCAGTCTGTGCTCATTGTCCTGTGCACGATCGCGGTGTCAGTGGTTTTTTTGGCAGTGCTGCGGCGCGCATGGCCGGTGACGCGACGGACGGAACACAACGACATTATTGGCTGGCAGATCAGCGTACTAGGCATAAGGTACGCCGTGATTCTCGCGTTTATGCTCTGGAATGTGCGGAACAATTTTCAGATTGCGCGTGTGACGACGGAGATGGAAGCGAACTACCTTGTGGATCTGTACCGCGTTGCAAGCGGACTTCAGCCGTCGGAGTCGACCGATCCGAGCTTTATGCCGTGAATATGCCGCGGTTATGTTGAACGAAGAATGGCCGGCCATGGCACAGGAGAGGCTGAGCTCACACAGTTTCAGCATCACGCAACAGATGTCGGATGTCCTGGCGCAAGCGCATTCGGGAGGCGAGACTGCGGGTTCGAGTTCGAGTCGGCGCTCCGCTTCGGCCGGCACGGATAGCTTTCAGCAGTCAAATATGAGCAAGCTTTCGGCGCACTCACTCAGATGTGGGAGCGCCGGCGCTAGCGCCAGATCGAAAGCCGGCCGAAACTTCCGGGAATCTTGTGGGGCGTTTTGGTAGTTGGCTGCGTTGTGGTGATCGGGTCGGCATGCCTTTTCGGCTGCCAAAACTCCGCGCTGCATTTCATCCACGTATCTGTCCTCTCGGTATCGCTGTCGCTCGTGCTGGTTTCTATCGCAGAAATTGACCGACCCTTTCAGGGACCGGTGCGAGTGCGACCGGAAGCGTTCGTGTTCGCGCAGGAGACTTTCGCAGGACTTCCGCGATAATCGGGGCGGCTGGAACGTCAGCACGGAAGTAAAACATACGAAAAATGCGATTCCAAACGTCATAGCACTTTCTGAATTCGGTTTTTCCGCATACGCTGCCCGCCATCGCCGCAATATGAAAACTCGGACAAGAAATTGTTTGTGGCCGTACCCGCTTTCTAAACCTCTGAAAACAAACATGGTATTTTTCGTTTAAGGCTGGGCATCAACGTGCCCTAGAGGCTACGGCGATATTTTTCCCATGCGCGCGGTGGTGAACTCAGTGATTGGAAGTTGAATCTTCAGGGGAGGACGTATGAATTGGAAGCGATTTACAGCGTTCACGTTTGCGCTGCTGGCCGTGCTGTTCCTCAGCTATCAGCCGGCGCACGCGCAGTCGAACGTGCAGGCAGGAAGTATTCAAGGAGTGGTGACAGATCCGCAGGGCGGTGTGGTGCCCGAAGCGAAGGTGACGATCGCGAACAAAGACACCGGCGCTACGCTGGACACGACAACGACGTCGGCCGGAACTTTCACATCGGGTTCACTCGTTCCGGGAACGTACACGGTACGAGTAGAAGCACCGAGTTTTAAGACTGTAACTGGAACCTACGTAGTGCAGATCAACCAGGTTTCCAGCGCGACGATCAAGCTGGAGCTTGGAGCTTCCAGCACAGTGGTCGAAGTGAGCGGACAAGCGGTGAGCGTCAATACGGACCAGGCGCAGGTGTCCGGGAGCTTGACCACTCAGCAAATTGAAAATCTGCCGGTGAATGGACGGAACTTCCTCGATCTGGCCCAGCTCGAGCCCGGCGTCCAGATTCAAGACGGCGGTAACTTCGACCCGACCAAGACCGGGTTTTCTTCGATTTCGTTCGGAGGCCGATTCGGGCGCAGCGCGCGAATTGCTGTGGATGGAGTCGACGTGAGCGATGAAAACGTCGGCACCACCACCACGGGCATTCCTTCGAGCGCGATCGCCGAATTTCAGCTCGCACAGTCCAGCCTGGATCTTTCGAACGACCTCACCTCGTCGGGCGCGGTGAACGTTGCCACGAAATCCGGGACGAACAATCTTCACGGTGAAGGTTTCGGTCTTTTCCGCGACAGCGGGCAGGCCGCAGCGTTTCCGTCGGGTGCCACCTTCCAGCGCAGCCAGTATGGTGGAAACGTGGGCGGTGCCATCCTGAAAGACAAGCTGTTCTTCTTTATTGATGGCGAGCACACTCTGCAGCATGCTTCGGCCGGAGTGATTACGGCGGCGCCGTTCGATCAATTTTCTGGGAATTTTCCGGCGCCGTTCCACGAGACCGATCTCATCGGAAAACTGGACTGGCAAGTGACGAAAGCCGTGCACATGTTTTATCGCTTCAGCTATTTCCAAAACCTCGCGCAGGATTCCTTCGGCGGCGCGTCTTCGTTCTCATTCTTCAACAACAGGTCCAGGACGAAAAACGATGTGGTCGGAGCCGATTTCAATACCGGGAGTTACACCCACAGCATCCGCTTCGAATATCTGAAGTTTGTAAACGTTCTGGGTGACGCTGTTACGGGGAGCGGCGAGCCGTTTGCCGATTTTCCGATCAGCTTGTTTTTCCAGCAACAGAATTTCTTCACCGGTCCGAGCTTTCTAGCTCCGCAGTCAACGATTCAGAGCGATCACCAGATCAAGTATGACGGCAGCAAGGTCTGGGGTTCGCACATTATTCGTTACGGTATTGGTTACAACTACATTCACGGATGGACGTTCTCCGACTTCTTTGGTCTGAATCCGCAGGCCCGGAATTTTGGCGGGATCGATCCGGCAGTTGCAGCTGGAGCTCCGGGACTTTCGTGCCCCGACGGCAGCAGCGGCATCAATTGCCCGTTAAACTATCTGGCCGATCTGGCCATTCTTGGCAACGGGCAGGGTTCATTCACCGAAAAATCAGCATTCGGAAAGCCATCTGGCGGGCTTGGCCCGGATCACCGTCTGAGCGCGTATCTAGGCGACAGCTGGAAGATCAAGCCGAATCTGACGGCAACGTTTGGTTTGCGCTATGTTCGCGACACGTTCCGTTCGGACAGCGACCTTGCGGGTATTCCCCAGTTGAACGCTCTCTTGCCTGGCACGGGTAACAGGATCAACCAGCCAAATGCGAACCTCGCACCGCAGCTGGGTATTGCCTGGGATCCGAAGAAGGATGGAAAGACCGTAATCCGTGCTGGAATTGGTCTCTACTACGACAACACGGTGTTTAACGACATCCTTTTCGACCGGCTACTAAGGCTGCCCAATGGAGCATTCAACGCAACTCCGTTTGCTTGCGTCGGCGGTGCAGCAACTCCCGTTTCGTTCGCTGGCGCAGCGGGAACTCAATTCATTCCGGGAGGCGATGCCACATGCTCTACGCCAATCGGAGGAACTCTCCCCGCGACTGCTGTCAGCCCGCTGTTGTCATGCGCCGGACTGACGTTTGCAACCTGCCTGGCTGATTTCCAGACTTCATTCCAGGCAGCTGCAGCGGCAGTGGGAACGAGCGCCCCCAATCCCAATTACATTCCGTCCATACTGTCGGGCAATGGCGCAATTCCAACAGCCGCCCTATTGTTCCCAGACTACAAGACTCCCCGTGCCGTACAAATGAACGTGGGTATACAGCGCGAACTCCGCCCGGGGCTGGTTCTCAGCGCGGACTATTTGCGGAACGTGGGGTTGCATTATCTGATCGCTGTTGATCAGAACCATACGGGAGACGCATCGCTGTTGAACGTTGCAGCGGCGCAGGGTGCAGTGGCTTCAACACTAACGGCTTGCGGTGTAAGCACGATTAGTGCTGCGGTCGTCAACTGCCCGCTGCTCGGCCGTCCTGCAACTATCGGCGACTTTGCGGCTCACGGGCTTGATTCGCCTGGCGACCTCGGAGTGAGCAACTGCAGCCCGGCAGATACGGGGATCGGCGCTCCTTGTGCGTTTGCAGGAATCAATCCAAACGTCGGTCCAGTATCAATGGCGGAGTCTGGTGGCCGTTCTGTGTACAACGCTTTCGATATCAAGGTGACGCAGAACGTGAGCCATCCATTTGCGGGCGTAAAGTACGCGAATTTCCAGTTTGCGTACACACTCTCGCGGTTCCAGAATTCGGGATCCGCGACGGGTGCCGGCACAGTGGCATCAGCGGACCAGGATTTCATCAACGCTTCTCTGGATAACCGCAATCCTCTTCGCTTTACGGGAGATGCTTCGTTGGATCGCACGCATCAATTCAACATCGGTGGCTACGTGGATCTGCCGGCCGGCTTCCGATTGGGTATGATCAACCACTTCTGGTCTCCTCTGGCTGCACTTCCGTCGATCAGCGTGACGGCTGGTCCGAGCGAGATTTTCCAGACGGATTTTACGGGTGATGGCACGGTGGGCGATCCTTTGCCACTGGCCGTCAATGCGGACGGTTCGTTTAAACTCGCGAACGTGGGCGCCTTCAGCCGTTCAATCGGTGCGAAGGGCCTGACCAACTCCATCGACAACTACAACGCTACTATCGCCGGTCACACAATCACGCCAGCCGCGCAGGCTCTTGTGGCATGCGGTCTAGCTTGCGGCGGCGGTGGTTTCACGGAGGCCAACTTGATAGCTTTGGGCGCGACGCCGCCGGCGTTGTCTCCCACGGCTCCCAATAACGTCTCCTATGGTTGGCTCAAAGCAACGGACATGGAAGTGAGCTGGGTTGGGCACTTCATGCATGAGCGGCTGACAGTTCAGCCGAGCATCGGATTCTACAACGTGTTCAACTTCGCCAACTTCGATTCGCCGGGGAACGCGTTGAGCGGGTTGCTTCAAATCGCTGCGAATGGAGCGGCGCCAGCCAACTCAATCAGCGGAGCTTCGGCTGGAACGGTTCGCTCGGATCGGATCGGTGTCGGAAGCGGATTGTTCCAATTCGGCCAGCCACGAGTGATTGAGTGGGGGTTGAAGTTTCAATTCTAACCCGTGGTCGGTTCGCCGCTCCCTCGGCGATCCGGTGACGGTGATCGTGAAAACGGCCAATGGCTCCGGGCGACCGGGGCCATTGGCTTTTTTGCCTGCGATTTACGCTGTCCGTGCGGTTGACGAAATGCGGCGCGCTCAGTAAAGTATAGCGAGGTCGCGCAAGCGGCCTTTTTTATTGCCTCCTGCTGGGAGGTCGTACAATTGGCAGTACATCAGATTCTGGAACCGTTTTTAGGCAATGTTTTATTGGTGTTTTGTTGATATGACATAGATTTAGCATCAACTGCGTGTCGCTGCGTTACACTGTTTTTCACCTCATCAATGTCAAATCTATGTCAAGTTCGCAAGCGCACCTACGAATTTTCTGTTCACGTATAGTGCTATTGTACGCTACTGTGTAGCATTCTTTCCTATTGACACA
>DATFSH010000033.1:0-2232 GCA_035262725.1 Candidatus Acidiferrales bacterium
AGGCTGGCGTTCGGATAATACGCGGAGCGGTTCACGACGATCTGCTGGTTCGCGAAATTGACTTCGTTCTGCGCAGCCGCAATCTGCGGATGATTCTGAATGGCGATCGCCTCGGCCTGTTGGAGTGTCAGCCGCGGAAGCTGAGATTGGGCCGCCGCAGTCTGCAACAATGCGACGACCGCGAGGGGAAACGCGGCCCGGGCGGGCTTCAGCCCGCGCGAGGCTTTAGCCTCGCTTCCGGAGCGGCGCTGAAGCGCCGCGCGGGCTAAAGCCCGCCCTCCAAGAGTGTCTTCAATGGAGCGGTCAGGCTTGATTCTGAGGAACATTGCGTCTTTGTCTCCCATACACCAGAAGGTAGGCGGCTGGAACGATAAAGACGGTAAGAATCACCGACGACGTCAGCCCGCCGATGATGGCGCGCGCCAGAGGAGCGTATTGCTCGCTTCCCGCGCCCAGTTTCAGAGCCATCGGAATCATTCCGATAATTGTCGCGAGCGAGGTCATCAAAATAGGCCGCAACCGGACCCGGCAAGAGGTGATCACAGCATCTTTCACCGAGTTGCCTTGCTCCTCCAGACGATGGGCAAATTCGACGATCAAGATGCTGTTCGAGGCCGAAATTCCTACCAGCATCAGCACGCCCATCAGCGACATCACGTTCAAAGTGGTGCCCGTGAGCGGCAACGTCACCAGCACACCGATGAATCCCATCGGAATCGCCAGCATGATGAGAAAAGGATCCTTAAACGAGCGGAACTGCGCCACCAGAATCAGGAACAACAGAAGCACCGCCAGCGATAAACCCTCGGCGAAGCTGGTGAAAGATGCGTTCATGCCCTGCACCATGCCGCGCAGATTCACGCGGATGCCGGGGACGTTCTGCTTCTCCACTAAATCGTTAATGCGGACGCTAAGCTTGCCCAAATCTTCTCCCGACGGGGTGACGAACACGTCCGCGATCCGCTGAATCTGATAGTGGTCGATTTCAGTGGGGCTCTGCACGAACTCCAGCTTGGCGACGTTGCCCAAAACCGTAATCGGGCGTTTGGAATCGGCCCCTCGAAAGGAAGCCGGCCGTGCGCCGTCAACAAGGCCGCTAATAGGGGCTCCACGCAACGGAATTTGTTGGAGGTCTATGAAATTGTGGATCGCCGGTTTGCCGTTTTCGTAATATTGCACCGTTAGGAAATAGTCGTTTCCAGTTTGGTGATCCACCCAGTAATTCGGCGCGATCATGGTGTTCGAATTCACCGCGGTAATCACGTTGTCGACGATCTCCTTCTGGCTTAATCCCAGCTCGGCGGCGTGGACGCGATCGACATTCAAGCGCAGCGCCGGATAATTCATATCCTGCGGGATGTAAACCTCGCCAACGCCGGGGAATTTTCGTATTTGCGTGGCCAGGTCCTGAGCCACGCTGTAGGCGCGGTCCAGGTTGCGGCTGCTCACCTGAACGTCGATGGGCGCGGCCATCCCCGAATTCAGAATCGCGTCGACCATGGAGCCGCTCGAAAAGAACGTGCGCAGCTCCGGGTGTTTTTCGGCGATGGCCCGCCTCACGCGATCCATATACTCGAAGCTGCCGGTTTTGTGCGAGTCCTTTAGTTGCGTTTGAATCGTGGCGGTATAGGGTCCTGCGTTGCTGCTGTACAGTGCGGAAAAATCCGGGACAATTCCAATATTAGAGACCACCATCCCGAAATCCGCAGGATCCACCGTCTGCTTGATCAGCGTCTCGAGTTTGGCGACGGCCTCTTCGGTTTGCTCGATGCGCGTGCCGGTGGGGGCTTTCAGGTTAATGGTGAACTGGCCGGCGTCGGTACGCGGAAAAAAGGAAACACCCAGGCGCGGATAAAGCCCTAAGCTGGCGGCAAACACGCCCAAGAGCAGCACCACCGTGACCGCCGGATATCGTAGAGCGCCGCGGACGGCCCATTCATAGCAGTTCAACAGGGACTGAAAGCCGCGATTGAACCACGCGTTGAATCCTCCGCTACGCTCCACTGCTTCGTGAACGTCGTGCATGCGTTTCAAGAGTCGCGCGCAAAACAATGGAATCACCGTCATCGCCACAAAATACGATGCAAACAGCGAAATGACTACGGCGAGCGCGAGAGCCGAAAACAGAAACTTGCTGACGCCATACAGAAACGTCACGGGAAAGAACACCACAACGGTCGTGAGCGTCGCGGCCAGTACGGCCATGCTCACCTCGCCGCCACCCTGCTCCGC
>DATFSH010000034.1:0-9102 GCA_035262725.1 Candidatus Acidiferrales bacterium
GGGACAACCGGGCGACGTGTTCATCGCAATTTCGACCTCTGGGCGCTCCCCCAATGTCATCGCGGCGTTGAAAGCGGCGCGGGAGGGCGGGCTCACGACGATCGCTTTTACCGGAACCGCTGGGGCTGGCTCCATGCAATCCCTGTGCAACCATTGCTTTGCGGCGCCGGCGACGGAAACCGCCCTTATTCAGCAAATCCATATTGTGGCCGCGCACGCAATTTGTGGCTTGGTGGAACTTAGCTTGTTCCCGCAGACGAAGTAATTCTTCTTAATTTACAATTATTTACGTTTGTTCAGCATCTGAACATTGGGGTTGACGTTCACACCGTGAACAAGGTACTCCTTCACCCGAAGGGGTGGGGGATGCCGCAAACCGCGGACAGTGAAGACTCCATAAACGCCCGGATTGTGCTCGGCCTCTTAGAGTCGGTCGAACGCGACGGCGCGCAATCGCAGCGCAAGCTTGCCTCCGATCTCGGCATCGCGCTCGGGCTGGTGAACGCCTATCTCAAGCGCTGCGTCAAGAAGGGGCTCCTCAAAATCGGTCAGGCTCCGGCGCGCCGCTATGCCTACTATCTGACGCCGCACGGATTCGCCGAGAAGTCGCGGCTCACCGTCGAATACCTGTCCAGCTCGTTTTCCTTTTTCCGCCAGGCCCGCGAGGACTGTTCGTTGGTTCTCGAGGGTGCCCGCGCGCGCGGCTGGAATCGGATCGCACTGATGGGCATGTCCGACTTGGCCGAGATCGCCACGATCTGCGCCCTCGAACAGGGGGTCAGCATCGCTGCGGTAATCGATCCCAAAACAAATAGCGACCGATTTGTCGGCACACCCATAGTGGCGTCGATCGACGCTGTGCCCGGCGGCTTCGACGCGCTTGTGGTCACCGATCTAGGGGCAACACGCGAAACGGTGAAGGCGGTGCGCGGCACGCTCGAGGCGGAGCGCGTATTGATCCCGGCTTTGCTTCGACTGCGTCTGGATCGAACAGTGGAGGGCGTCGCATGACAGCCGAACTACAGCCGCGCTGGTTTGTCGCTCATACGCACCCGCACGCGGAAAACAAAGCCACGACTCATCTAAATCGGCAAGGTTTCGAAATCTATTTCCCGCGATATCTGAAACGGCGCCGGCATGCGCGGCGGATCGAAATTGTCGTGGCGCCGCTGTTCCCGCGTTATTTGTTCGTCGCGATCGATCTCAACATCCAGCGCTGGCGCTCGATCTACTCGACCGTCGGAGTGAGCCGCCTGGTCTGCAACGGGGACGATCCGACTCCCGTGCCGGACGGCATCGTCGACGCCTTAAGACAACGCGAGGACATGAGCGGCTTCGTTAAGCTCGATCCGCGAGCGCCGTTCCGCACCGGCGAGAAGATTCGCGTGATTGATGGCGCGTTCTCGTCCTGTCTCGGTCTGTTCGAGGGCATGGCTGAACGCGAGCGAGTTGCCATCCTGCTTGATCTACTAGGCCGCAAAGTTCGCGTGGTTTTGGACGCCGATTTGGTGGCTGCCGCCTAGCACCAATCGGCGGCGCAGTTGCGTGAGTTCAGTGTATTCGGGTGAGGCGTTTCACCCGGACTGCGGTAGCGTGGAAAGCTCCCCGCACATTCGGCATGTTAGATCGCAACCGCCCACTCGACACATACCTGCTGTCCGATCCACGTCGGACGAGCCACGCCGCGCCATTCACCAGGAAAATGGAGCCCCGCCTAACCATAGTTCTCCCGCTGAAGGGCAGGCCGCTCTTCACCTTGCGCTTTCTCTGGCATGCGAACCGTGCGCGCATGCCATTCCGATTCTTGATCGCCGATGGCCAGGTGCGGCCCCCGCTCATGGAAACGTTGGAAAATTCCCGGGAGCTGTTTCCACATCTCGATATCGAGTACATCCGGTATCCCGATGACGCTAACTGGAGCCGCTATTTCGCGAAAATGCATGATGCTTTGCAGCGCGTGCGCACGCCCTATGTCATGCTGGCCGACAATGATGACTTCCTGGCGCCGGCCGGAATTGAAAGTTGCATGGAATTTCTCGACCCGCGCCCCGACTACGTCTGTTGCGCCGGCGGTATCGCCGGTTTCTCCGTATACGCGCCTCTCAGTGCGCCGTCGGGCAAACTTTTGGGACCGATCAACAGGATGACCTGCAGCTATACCCCGGACTCAAGTCCGGAGGGGGTCCGTTCGGATGATATGCGCGCCCGGGTGCAGTCGGGATTTCATTGCTATTGGTTCTTTTACTCGGTGTACAGACCGCGGGCGCTCGAACTTGTCTGGAAGGAAATCATGGAGATGGACTTCTCCAATTTTCATGTGGGGGAGTTGTACGGCACGCTACGGACTCTCACCCTGGGCAAGGCGCGTCAGGATCAGACCGTCACGAGCTATTTCAAGCAATCCGACACTGCCGTGGGATGGCATTGGGCGACAAGCGAGGCGGCGCCGTCAGCGAGCTTCGTTTATCACTTATTGCGCAGCCGATTCAGCGCTGATTGTTCCGCGATGATTGAACGGGTTTCCCGCGCGGTGGCCGAGGCGGATGGCAGCGATGCTGAGGAGATCGCCGAGCAACTGCGCCTGTTCGCCGAACCATTTGTGGATCAAATCATTCGCAATAATTATGGCCTGACGGCCCGGACGCTGCAGAGTCTGCGCCATTATGCGCCAAGTGTTAGCGAGTGGCTTAAGACGCGTTACAGGCCCTCGGTTATTCTTGAGAAACGGGGGGTTCGTGACCGGCTGCGAAGGAATGGGGCGCGGGCTGGCTATCTTGCTGAGTTCCAGTCCGAACTGGCGCGTATGGAGGAAGCCTTGAATGGCAGGGAATTCCGCGACTTCCTCGTGCATCATACGGACGCAACTGTGTCATAAATCGCGATTGGCGAAGGTTGCGGCCTATCCCTTGTCGCTGATCTTGCGATCCAGCCTGTGACTGGGGTTAGCTTCTTGTAGTATCCGGCGGACGGCGCGAACCACCGGAGCGAGAAACGGATAGACAACGCGGGCGGTCTCTCTCAGCGTCCGGTTTCTTGCAAGCCACCAGGGCATCGCATGTTTCGTCACTAGCTGCGCCCAGTCTTCATTGCTTACCAAACGGCGATTGGAACTCATCCCAAAGCTCGCCACTGAATTTTCGATTTTTGCAAAAAGCAGTTGAGCTGACTCCTTTGCGGGAATTTTCACGGATGAGCGCGCCAGCAGCGACAATGCCTTTTCCATCTGTCCGTTCGCAAGCGCTCCGTTCACCGCGCTAATAACCTGCGACGCCACGGCGGCGGCGTCAAACGCCTCAAATTGATAGTATCTTGAGAATTTTGTGATGTCAGAGAAGTCAACGTCCATTCCTGTTTCGGAAGTGAAAACCTTCGTGACCTCGGTGCGGTAAACGGCATCGTCATGCGCCCTATCAATATCCAGAACGAAATCCGAATAGACGGCTGCAGCGAGATTGCTGAGAAACCACGCAAACATGTGCCAGCGGAAAGCGTTCTCCAGCGCTTCCGGCCGCCCGTCCGCGAGCAAAAGGACATATTCCACTTCACTCGCCCAACGCCGGGCGTGCTCGGCCGCGGGCCAGGGGAGCACCGGCGGCCGCCACTCCTCCGGTACTATTTCATAAAGCGGGTGATGACCGTTGATCCCAAGCTCCTTCAGCGGGTGGAGCAGAAACCCCCATTCGCCCGCCTCTTCGAGAGGGCGGTAAAAAGATCCGAACTGGCTGATGGGATCGCGAATCTGGGCGGCGTGGAATCCGCCGAATGCGCCGCGCAGAGCGCCCGCGCGCCCGCGGGAATTTATTTCGCAGAAGGCGGCGCGTTTGTTTTGGGCATTCGCGTAATTGTTAAGGCCGAAAAAATAGGCTTTCACATCGGCGTTAAGCACGCCATCTGCGGGTAGGTAATCGCGGAATGCGGGGGCGGCGGGGAACAGATGCATAACCGCGTCCCATGCCTCAATAAATTCCTCATCGTCCGGGCGGTCAAGAAAATGATGATTGACGTTCCACGAAGCGGGTTTGTTGGCGGAAGGAGATCTCCGTTCACCAGATTTTGCGGAACGGCAAGCGTCATTCTTGCCATCCATGAGTGCTTCATTGAAACACATCAGCGACGTATTGCGTCTCAGCACGTTAAAAAAATAGGTGCTACCGCTGCGGGGCGATGCGTGAACGAATACTGGGGGTTGGGGGCGCGACGCGCTCTTCACTATCGGGGACCTTTCTAATGGCTCAATTGCCAAGCGAGGCATGCCAGCGATAATTTGTACACAAATTAGTCTGAAGCAAGAAATTCAACATCATTAATTCTCGCCGCGTAGGGAAGAGCCGTAGCGGACTCTCGCTCGCAAGGGCGCTCATACGTGATTAATTCAACCTGACCCGCAAAAGGAATAACGAAATGTCCGCGTCTCTGGAGTTTGATCCGGTATTCATCCACGCGTCGGCGCGCGGCGGAAGCACCTATTTATTCAATGTACTCCGGCGCAATGAGTCGCTGATGTGTTTCAACGAGGCGATTGACGATGCGAAGAGAGACCTGGCGTGGTTCAGGGAATTCCGCCAGCGCAAGGTTGCCCGTTCCGGGAAAGCCGATACCTGGAACGTCAATCATTTGTTTCTCGATCGCGATGATGCTCAAGAATTTTTCGAGGTATGGGACGCCGTCATGCATCTTTGCCCGGCTAACCTGGAAATGCAGGACTATTTCACGCTGCACGGCAAACTTCCGGATGACCTTCTCAAATATCTCGCGGCCCTGATGAAATTCGCGCGATCGCGCGAACGCCGCCCGGTAATTTGCGAGGTGGGCTCTCGCGGCCGCGCCGGCGCCTTGCGCGGCGTATTCGGAGGTTTTCATATCGCACAATACCGCAACCCTATCAGTCAGTTCGGCTCGTACCTTCGGGGCCTGATCGAAGGGCGTACCTGGGATTTTCTTGTTGGGCCCATAGTGGAGCTGAACACGAGCAGCGGGCACCCCCTCATTAATCTTGTGCCGGAAACATGGCGGCCGCCGGTTTTGCCTTGGCGCACCGGGAGCCGTGCGCAGTTCTGGGCCTCGCGCATGCGGTATCACGCCGCCTTCGCCTCGCCGCAGCCGGAAGGTGTCGGGGATTTGTTTCGCTGGCACATGTTCACCTGGGTTTTGGGAAACCTGGCTGCCGTTTGCTACTCGGATTTGGCTCTCGACATAGACAAAGTTCACGACGACGCAGATTATCGCGCCTCCACCGGCAGCGTACTCGCCCGGGAGATTGGCGGCGTATCCGTCGATTTCAGCGATATCCGGAAGTTTGACCGGTACTACGAGTTCGACTCATTTGACGTAACCTCAGTGTGCGATCAGGTAGTTTCGGTGTTCCAGAGCGCGCTCGCCGATGGCCGGATTGAGGCGGCCCTGCGTGTGCTGGCGCATCAACCGCCAGTGATTCCAACAGCCTCAGCCGTGGAACTTCTTCTCGGCAAAATCCGCGATTCGATAACGGCCACGGTGGCGACCCGGAATCGAACACGCGTGAGCAACGAAGAATGGAAGGACATTGCTGGCAAGAATCGAAGGATATGGTTCAGGCCAGGATTCCGGCAACTGGCCAGGATGATTCATCCTCTGGCGTTCCCGCTTATCCGGGCCGCGAGATTAAGGGGAGTAAAAATTTAGAGCACTCAATGACGGTGGCGCTTGGCAAACCATTTCTGTGAGCCAAGACATTCCCTCGAGAAAGCATCCCAGTAGATGAATCCGCGTCTTACCATCGTCATGCCGCTGAAGGGACGGCGCCTCTTCACATTCCGATGCCTTTGGCACGCCAACGAGTTGCGGCTGCCCTACCGTTTCCTGCTGGCCGATGGGCTGGTGCATGAGGAGGTGTCGAGGCGTTTAGAGGACAGCCGGTCCATTTTCCCGCATCTTGATATCGAATATGTGCGCTATCCGGATGATACCGACTACTCGCGGTTCTGGGCAAAGATGGCCGGCGCATATGTGCGTGTTCGCACGCCCTATGTCATGAATATGGACAATGATGATTTCGCCGGGCGCCGGGGCATCGAACGCGCGCTAGATTTCCTCGATGCTAATCCGGATTTCATATGCTCGCGCGGCCGTTCCGTGGATTTTTCCGTGTTTTCATGGAGCGGCGGTGCTTATGGCGGCCTTTGCGGAAAATTCAACCGGCTTGCCACGAATCACAATTATAGGGACGTAACAGCCGCTACTCCGGCGGAACGGCTGCGGGAAGGCGGAGTATGTCACGCGCTCTATAGCGCGGTTTTCAGGACAGGGGCGGCAGCCCTGATCTGGCGGGAAATCGCGGAGATCAATTTTTCCGATTTGATGTTGCACGAGAACTTCGTTGCCCTGCGGGCCCTGACGCTTGGCAAAGTTCATATGGACAAAAAAACGGTGAGTAAATATCCCCAGACTCATACCGGCATCAGTCACGAGCTCACGCGCAACTGGGCCAGCCATTTGCTGCGCAGCCGATTCACGACGGACGCGCAGGCCATGATCAGGTGTCTTGCTTCGACGGCGGGGACCGGCGCCGCGAGTGCTGCCGCGACCGCAGAGGATGTAAGAGCGATACTTGAAAACTATTATAGTGGCTATTTGTCAGTCATCTACGGAGCGCCGGCCCGGATTAAGGGCATGATTCGCCAGAAATGGCCGCGGCTTGTGAAGACCGTGCAAACGCGTCCCCGTATTTCCGTCTGGCGCGAGCGCGCAGAGCTGTATTCCCGACTGAGGAAAGCTGGTGCGAGCGCCGAAGATATACGGCACGTTCGCGAAGACCTTGCAACCGTCGAACGCGCATTGTCGCCAGAAGCTTTCGCCGAATACGCGGCGCCGCTCCTGCCGCTCGTGAAGGCGCAGGGCGGCCGGGAGTGGCTCTATGTCTGAAGTCCGGCGCCTCCCCTCAATCCGCCTTGTCAGCAAAGGCGTTTGCGGCAGGCGCCGTTTCTGTCGGTAGGACGTTCGGACCTTAATGGCGAGTGGCTCTAAGGCGCCGGCTCATTCCAGCCGATACACGGGTTTATTGCCGATGATCGGATTCGGAAATCGCAATCCGACTCGAGTATGATATCAATCTATCTCCTGTTATTTCGCGATCTGATAAAGCGCCTGCGCTGGCGGTTCCCGCTGCTTATCGCCTGGACGGCGCTGGTCGGCCTCGGCGAGGGCATTTCGGTAGTTCTGCTGTTGCCACTATTGAACCTAGTTGGAGTCGCCAATGCGAACGGCCAGGGCATCATCATAAGATTGCTCAACAAGGGGCTGGCAATCGCTGGTGCGACTACGCCCTTGCGGATCCTCGTTGTCATTACGGCAATCGCGACCGTACAAACCGGTCTGGCGATCGCCTTGATCTGGTGGACGGCACTTCTTGCGCGACGCTATCAGAGCCAGCGTCAGCTTGAAATGTTCCGCGCTTTTATGCGCGCCAAGTGGAACTTCATCACAGAGAAGAAGTCGGGCGAGCTTACAAGTGCGATAGTGACCGAGAGCGAACGACTGGGCGGGGCTCTTACGATTTGCCTCTCGTTACTTGCCAGCCTGGTCGTTACGGTCGTCTATTTTGCCCTGGCACTGGTCATCGCTTGGCAAGTTACGCTAAGTCTCATTGGGTTCGCCCTCGCCGCCGGTTTGGTCATGGTGCGTCTCTACGAAAAAACCTACGCAGGTGGTCAGAACCTGGCTCCACTTAACGCTGAATTTCAATCTCGGCTTGGCGAGTACTTTATGGGCGCGAAATTTATCAAAGCGAGCGCAGGAATTGATCGCGCCACAGCGCGTATCGAATTTCTGGTGCATAAACTCGAGAAGACGACAGCTATCGCCAATTCCTTGCCGGGAACAGTTCGTAGCCTTCTTGAATTTTTTGCGTTAGTCGCGCTCGCGGGAGTACTTGTCCTCAGCAGCAGTTGGACCGGCGCTGCAGCGGCCAACATTGTGGTGGTGCTAGCGCTTTTCGGACGTTTGTTTCCGCGCATAACCAACATACAGGCTCAACTGCATCATCTTAATTGGAACGTCCCTGCTGTTGGGATTATCGGAGAATTGCAGGCCGCCGCGGAAGCCGAAGGAGAACGGCAGGATGACTCGAGTGAAAGGCTGCGGGTTGACCGACCCACCGTTCTCACGATCCACGATCTCCGGGTCAAATTGGGCGAGCGCGTCGCTCTCGATGGAGTGAATCTGACGCTCCCTATTCCGGGTCTTCTTGCCATCGTGGGTAGGTCGGGCGCTGGCAAATCGACGCTTGTGCACGCTTTGCTTGGTCTGGCGGAGCCGAGTGAGGGAACGATCCGACTCGGTGCGCACGACTTGGCTGCAGCTCCGCTTTCCGCATGGCGCCGGGCGATCGGCTATGTGCCGCAGGAAACAATTCTGTTTCACGCTTCCATCAGAGAGAATTTGACACTGGTGCACCCGTCCGTTTCCGACGCGGAAATCAAGATCGCAGCCCAGCGAGCCCACGCTTACGATTTCATTCAGGCTTTACCTAAGGGATTCGACACAATCATTGGTGATCAGGGCGTGAAGCTCTCGGGCGGTCAACGACAGCGCCTCGGCATTGCGCGCGCGCTCCTGGGTAATCCCGTTTTGCTCTTATTGGACGAGGCTATGAGCGCGCTGGACGGCCAATCCGAGACGGAAGTTTTGCGCGCTCTTGAGGAATTGCGCGGCCAGATGGGAATATTGCTGGTAGCGCACAGGCTTGCCGCGGCGAGGACCGCGGACGTCATTTGCGTGTTCGACACTGGCCGAGTCGTCGAGACCGGCTCGTGGAACGAACTGATGTCGCGAAAAAAGCGACTCTATGCGTTGGCTGAAGCGCAGTCGTTTACCGAAGACCGAACGACTGTGGCGCTTGAGAGCACGCGATGAGTAATTCCCCAAAAGGGTATCATTCTCGCCGGTGGCGCGGGAACGAGATTGTGGCCGCTCACGGTCGTCAGCACCAAGCAGTTGTTGCCGATCTTTGACAAGCCGATGAGGCATCCTCGAGTTCGATGGAGAAAATCGACCAGTTTGTATTGAAGAGAAGCCAAAGCAGCCGAAATCGAATGGGCGGTGACCGGACTCTATTTTTACGACGCA
>DATFSH010000035.1:0-3739 GCA_035262725.1 Candidatus Acidiferrales bacterium
CTACGAGAATGTGTCGAAGGATGCGTGGAAGCTCTGGGTCGAATACTCCAAGATGGTGATGAACGAATACCGCCTGAATCCCCTCGATCCCAATTCGCAAAAAATCATGGAAGAGCAGATGGAGCAGTTTTTCTTTGGCGACGGCGCCAAGCTGCCGGAAGGGTACGTGCCCCCGAAGGCGAAAGGCTGAGATAAGTTTTCAGGCTGTCAGTAATCCGTTTTCCGTCACAAACCCAAATCCCCTTCGTAACCCGTTCCCTTGTCCATTGGTTTCGGTGAAAACCGACGTAACGTCCTAAAGTAAGAACCGGTCATCCCGCGGGGGGAACCGTGCGGCTGACCGGATGTTCCACCGGCAGGCGCGGAGTGAGCGTGAAGCGCAATTTCTCGTGGGCTTCGCGTAATGCCGCTTCCACCGCCGCCGGTTCCTTCGCGCGGGCAAATAGAAAGCCCAGGTAGCTCGAGCCTTCCGGCCAGGCGGCGATGAAATCGTGCAGCCTGGCGGTGATTTCCAGGCTGCTGATTCCGTGCGTGGCCTGCGCCTGCTCCCGTCCTTCCACCTTTTCGAATATTCCGCTGTGCGGAACGGGAATCATCATCACTCCCGAGGCCTGCGATTCGCGTGGCGCATAGCTGCCGGAGAAACCCAACTCGTGGCGCAGGATCAGTTCTTCCAAGCCGATCGGTTCTTCCGCCGCTTCCGGCACGAAGCGAAGCGCCCGCGCACACAGTCCGCCGATCGGGCGCGCAGCCACTTCGATCGGCCAAACGGCATCCTTATGCAAGCGGAATTCTCCGTGTACCGGGCCGTGCGTCAGCCCCAGCGCGCGGACAGAAGCGGCAAACGAGTGCCCAATGGCGCGCTGCGCTGCTGCCGTAAGCCGCGAAGGCGTTACATAAATGCTCTCCTCGAAATATGGACCCTCGAGCGGATCGGGCTTATCGAAAATGGCCAGCACACGCAGGACGCCTGCGGTGAGCAGACCTTCGACGGCAACCTCCTGGCCCTCGAGATAGCCCTCCACGAGCATCTGATCAAGATGCGGCTCGCGCGTTGCGCGAATTTCTGGAGAATGGAGCAGGCGTTTCAGCCGCGCGGCACCGGCCGCAAATTCATCACGATTATTCACGCGCACAACCCCCTGGCTCGCCGACAACGAAATCGGTTTGAGCACGCAGGGATAACGGATGCCGAGCAGCGCCGGTTCCGGATCCGGTTCGAACGGCACAGCGTGGAACCACGGAACCGGCATTCCCGCATCGCGCAACGCTTGGCGCATCCTTACTTTGCTGCGGCACGCTTCAACACTGGCAGGATGGTTATGCGTCAGACCCAATCCGCGCGCCACATAGGCAGCGGCCACTGTCGGGCGATCGCCCACCGCCAGCACGCCATCCACGGCAAGGGTGCGCTCATGTTCGAGGACGCTGTCTGCGGCGCCTTCGGGCAGATCGAAACGCACTGCGAGGGCATGGTCGTTCCACGGATCATCGAGGCGGCCGCAACGATCCGTCACGTAGGCGAGGTGGACGTCCAGTTTCTCGGCGGCAGCCTGAAACGATCGGGTCTGATAGCCGAGTTTGCTGGCGAATAAAAGAATGCGCTTGCTTTCGGCCATTGGTGATTCCTACAAAAATGTTTCCGCCAGGCGGACTGCTTCCTTGGCTTTGGCGATGGGGACCAACTGGTCCCGCGTGGGTTCGGCTCAACAGTACCAAGGCTCATTGAGGTACGGGACCGTGGCACGGGCAGCGAGCGGTTTACTTGCTTGGGCCGTCAAATCGCGGCGCACTGCGAGGCTCACGGCGTGCCACATTTTTTCGAATGTGCCGGTGCGGGTGCGCTTCAATTTTTCGCCAGACGCGACGAGCTGCTGCAGTTCCTCGCAGAGCTCGTCCACCGCAGGATTTGGATTCTTCCACGGATATACGAGAGCGGGCGCATCAAACGGGCCGATCATTTGGCGAACTTCATCCAGTTCCAGCAACCGCGAACCCTGGGTAATCAGCAGGCGAATCGCGAGTTGAATCGGTGCAACGGCTTCGGTGAGTTCGAGGCGTTGGATTTGTTCGAATAAATCAGCGATTTGGCTGAGCGTGGTCCAGGGCGTGAAGGGGACAAACGTCGGCTGCAGCGTTATTCCGGCGTGGCGGCAAAGCTCCACGACGCGAAAAAAATCGGCACGGGTGTGATGTTTTTCCAGCCGCTCGAGGACCGCGTCGTCGAGCGACTCCACCGCCGACACGATAAGGAGGCAGCCGGTATCTCTGAGGGTCCGCAACAGGTCGGCGCTTTGCAGCAGATGCTCGACTTTGATGGTCACGTCGTACGTGATTCCGGGAAATTCGCGATGGAAGGCCTCGACTACCGGGATCGCGTGACCTACGCCATTGAAGAAGTCGGGATCGCCAAACGTGATGTGCTGGGCGCCAGCCGCGATTTGCTGGCGTATATCCGCCAGCACGACCTCACGATCAACCACGCGAAAAACGCCCTCATACACGGGCACAATCGGGCAGTGGCGGCAATGGTGCTTGCAACCGCGGCTCGCTTCCGTGTAGCCGACGGTGCGGTGTTCGCCTGACGGCAACACCAAATGCGCGTAGGAGCGCAAGGGCGGCAAGCCGGAGCGATCAGGCACCTGAAACTTCAGGCGTGCGACGGAAACACTCGAATCCAAGGGGTGAATCTGTGGCAACGCGGATAGTCCGGAGAGATGCTCTGCGAGGTCCAGCAGCGCCTGTTCGAATTCGCCGCCCAGAATGCTGCCAATGCCATGCGCGCGAAAGATGTCGGCAGAAAGCGAGGCGTACAACCCATAAACACACAAATGCGCGTGGGGATTGAGGCGATGGATGGGGTCGATCAACTCGACCGTCAGCCGCGTGGCCGTGTGCATCGGCACGTACAACGCGATCAGGCCCGCTTCGCGCAACGCGGCCTCGTGCAGGGATTCGCGTGACAGATCCATGCAGGTCACGGCGAATCCGCGTCGGCGCAGCCACGCGGCTGGCGATGCCAGTCCAAACGGCTGCCGTCCCAATTCGTACGTTGAGAGCAGCGCAATCTTCACAGTCCCAATTATAGCCGTCCCCGCGAGCCACCGCGATTTCGGTTATCATAGACACTTACCATCCGTCGAAAGGAAGTTGAGAATGCCCATCTCCGCAGCAAATTCCTTCCAAACCCGCGATACCTTGAGTGTTGGCGCTCAGTCATTCGAAATCCACCGACTCGAAAAGCTCCAAACGCAAGGCGTTGGTTCTCTTGCACACTTACCTTTCTCTTTGCTTATCCTCCTCGAGAACTTGTTGCGATTTGAAGACGGACGCTTCGTAAAAGCCGACGACATTCGCGCGCTGGCCAACTGGAAACCGGCAATCCCTCAGAAAGAAACGGCATTTATGCCGGCGCGCGTATTGCTGCAGGATTTCACCGGCGTTCCGGCGGTAGTGGACCTGGCCACAATGCGCGAAGCGATGCAGAAACTTGGCGGCAATCCTAAGAGGATCAATCCGCTCTTCCCGGCTGAACTGGTGATCGACCACTCTGTGCAAGTCGACAGTTTCGGCAACGCTGATGCCTTCGGCCTGAATGCCGAACTGGAGTTTCAGCGCAACATCGAGCGCTACCAATTCTTGCGCTGGGGCCAGAACGCGTTTCGGAATTTCAAGGTGGTGCCGCCGGACACCGGCATCTGCCATCAAGTGAATATTGAATATCTCGCGCGTGTGGTGT
>DATFSH010000036.1:0-3856 GCA_035262725.1 Candidatus Acidiferrales bacterium
CCACCGCTCCCCAGCTGGCGATGCCGCGCCCCAGCTGTTCGAGTTGCCAGGCGTTCAAGTGAGAAAGCGCAGCTGGATGATAGTGGATCAGTTCGTAGGCGATGAAGCGATAGGCGCTTTGCGGAACATCGATCAGGAGACTGGCGAGTTCAATCACCACGTGGGGAGCCGCGTCCTTCAGGCGATGAGTGAATTCGCGGCGAACTTCACGCAGCTCCGCGGTGGCCGCGTGGCCGGCAAGATTCGAGAGCCTCTCGTCAATTTCCTTGGCCAGAGCCGGCACTCCAGCGGGAACCGGCTCTTCGGAATGCCGGCTGGACTCCTCCATTTTGCTTACCACCAGTGCCCCTTGCCAGTTGAGCGCGAAGACGGTGCCGCGCGCCGATGAATTTTTGGAAAGTTGATGCGCGCCCGCGCGGTAACCATCGCGTGGCACACAGACACATCCCTGAAAACTTAGACGCGAATCCGGCGACAACAGCGTGTCCGGTTCGATAGTTACTATTTTTCGTACTTCTCCCGAACGCAGGAACCCGGCTAATCTCGATTGCTTCGCATACGCCAAGATATTTTCTGGACCTCGCCTTGCCAGAATTTGCCAACTTCCCGCGAAACTGATGCGCCCGACTAAGCGGCGCCCGCTTGCGTTTGCCCGTCGACGATCCAGCCGTCGGCCAGCTGAATGATGCGATTGCCGTAGGCAGCCCAGGCGTCGTTGTGCGTCACCTGAATAATCGTGGTGCCGTCGTCGTTGAGGCGCTTAAGCAGGTCCATGATCATTTTTCCCTGGCTCGAGTGCAGGCTGCCCGTGGGCTCGTCGGCGAGAATCAGCTTGGGCTTGCCGATCACGGCACGGGCCACGGCGACGAGCTGCTGCTGTCCGCCGGAAAGTTGGTTCGGGTAGAGAGACTTTTTGCCCACGATCTGGAAGCGGTCGAGAATGTCCGCCACCATTCCTTCGCGCTCGGCTTTCTTGATGTCGCGGTAAGAGAGCGGGAGATCGAGATTTTCCGCGACGGTGAGATTATCGAGAAGGTGATACTGCTGGAAGACGAAGCCGATGTATTTTTTGTGCAGTTCGACGCGGCGGCGATTGTCGAGTTTATGCACGGGATTATCGAGAAGGTGATATTCGCCCTTCCAGGCGCCATCCAGCATCCCCACGATGCCCATGAGTGTTGACTTGCCCGCGCCCGATGGGCCCATGATGGTGACGAAGTCGCCCTCGGCAATATCGAGATTGATCCGTCGGAGCACCCACGTCTTCCCCGCCCCGGATTCGTAGGCTTTTTCTACATTCGCTAACTTGATCACGTTGCCTCGCTCTCTTTCAATTTTGGGCCGCGCGCCTATTCGACGCTCAGCACGATCAGGGTCGCGTCGTCTTCCCAATTGCCGCCGCAGAATTGTTCCACGGTGCTGAATATTTTCTCCTGCGCGATCTGCGAATCGGCATCACGGCAATCCTGCAGAACCTCGATCAGCCGCGAATCTCCAAACTCGGTGCCTGCGCCGTCGTGCGCTTCCGTGACGCCGTCGGTGAAAAGCACAATGCGGTCTCCGGGCGCGAGTTGGAAGCTCCCCGCTTCGAAAAATTGCTGTTTGAAAATGCCCAGCACGCCGCCGCCCGTATCCAGCCGCTCATGCGAGCCATCGCGATGGAGCACGATTGGAGCGTTGTGACCGGCATTCGCATAAGAGAGCCGGCGAGACGGTCCGTCGAGATGGGCGTAGACGAAGGTTATAAAGCGATCCGCGGCGATATTCTTGCACACCAACTGATTCAGCTTTTCGCAGAGCGCATCGGGCGACAGGGAAGGCGAAGCAAATCCGCGCACGCTGGCCTGAAAATTTGACATCAACATTGCCGCCGGCATTCCTTTGTCCGCTACATCCGCGATGCATAGCCCCACGGAGTCATCTTCAAACGGCAGAATGTCGTAGTAATCTCCGCCGACGATCCTCGCAGGCTGCCAGGCGCCGGAAATTTGATAGCCCGGAATCTGCGGAATTTCCTGGGGCAAAAATCCCTGCTGAATCGCGCGCGCTTCTTCCACTTCGCGTTCGCGGCGTTGCAACTTCTGCGCGGCCTCGTCGAGCGCGTGGCTCTTTTCCAGCGCATGTTTTTTTGCTTGCCGCTTCTTCTCTCCGGCTTCGATCTGTTTTTTCAGGATTTCCAGCAGGCGCACGTTGGCCCACGGCTTTTCGACGAAGTCGCCCACGCCGCGCTGCATCGCCTCCACCGCGAGTCCCACGCTGGCCCAGCCGGTCATCACCACAATCGGGGGTGTGCTTTCGTTGGCCTGTAACTGCGTGAGCAAATCAAGCCCTTCGCGGCCGGATGTCGTATCGCGGGCGTAGTTCAAATCCATGAGGATGAGATCGAATTCTTTTTTCGCGAGGGACTCGATCAGGGCGGAAGGGGATGTTACCGATTCGGTGGAGTAACCGTGGCCCTTTAGCAGGAGCCTCAAAGCTTCGAGCACGTCCGGCTGGTCGTCGGCTATCAGAATTCGCGGCAGTCGCGCATCGGTCCCGTTATTGATTGCAAGCGTCATCGTAGCCATGGGTCGCGACTCCCGACCTCAAACTCGAGGTCTAAGCGAATCGGAGTCTCCCAAATATGGGCAGGTCAGCTTCCAGCTGCCAAGGATTATAAGGCTAGACCATTCAAATAGTTATGAGCAATTCCGGGCTTCGCAGGCGGTCCTTTTGACCAGTTGCGGGAATGCCCGTCGCGAATTCGGACACCCAGCTTAAGGCCTGTTGCCGCTCTCTCTATTCATACCTCAACGCTACCATCGGGTCTACGCGCATTGCGCGCCTGGCTGGAATATAACAAGCAAGCAGGACGACCGCGAGCAGGGTGACAACTACCGCGGCGAAAGAAACCGGATCCGTAGCCGTCACTCCGAACAGCAAATTCGAGAGAAAATGCGTGAAAGCGAACGCCGCAATCAGCCCTAATCCTACACCGAAGAGCGCCAGGCGGAGCCCTTGTTCGATAACCAGACGCATCATCTCGCTGGGCTGGGCGCCCAGCGCGATGCGAATACCGATCTCGTGCGTTCGCTGTGCGACGGAGTACGAGATCACGCCATAGAGCCCGATGGCCGTAAGCACAAGCGCGAGTCCCGCAAAAATTCCGAGCAGCATTGTATTGAAGCGCGGGATTGCGATGGTCCCGTCCAGGTACTCCTCCACGGTCCTGACGTTGTAAGCCGGGAGATCCGGATCGATGGAGCGCACCATTTCCGCCACCGGTCGAGCTAGGGAAGAAGGGTCGCCGGCAGCGCGGACGATCAGGGTCAAGCGGCCGATGGGAATCTGCGACTGGGGGACATAGGTGGTGGGCATCCATTCGGAAGTGAGGTCTTTGAACTTCACGTCCGTCACCACACCAATGATTTCCCGCATGCGTGAAGGCTTCTCGTCCACCGAAATACCCGGGCGAATGCGCTTGCCGATTGGATTTTCGCCGGGGAAAAATTGGCGAGCGAGTGATTCATTGACGATAACGACGGGCGTGGTGTTCAGATCGTCCTGCGCGGTGAAGTCGCGGCCTTGCCGCAAAGCAATCTTCAGCGTCCGAAAATAACCCGGCGTGATAGAGAAGATCGCAGCGTTTGCTTCATCGCTTTCCGCCACCGGAAGCCCCTCGATCTGGACGCTCGTTTGCATTTCGGCGCCTGTCATGGGGAGGGGGAAGACGCCTGCGACGGATTCCGCGCCCCTCAGTGCCGCCAGCTTCGGCATCAATTCGCGCGCAAACTGATCCTGCTTCGCATTGGTGTATTTCTGGTCAGGCAAATCCACGTCTGCCGCTAGAACGTTATGCGGGTCGAAGCCTGGATTC
>DATFSH010000037.1:0-31008 GCA_035262725.1 Candidatus Acidiferrales bacterium
GCCTGCTTATACCGGAAGTCCATTTCCACCGGGCGTATTTGCATGTGGCCACCCGGCGCCTTGGCCCCGAACGAAAGCGAAATCCCCTCATCGGGCTGTATGTTCAGCACCAGCGAATTCGATTCCACGTTTTCGCCTTGAAAAACCATGTGCGGCGCTTTCTTGAACTGAATCGCCACTTCCGTGGTCGGCCGCGCCAGCCGCTTTCCCGTCCGCAAATAGAAAGGCACGCCGCTCCATCGCCAGTTGTCCACGAAAAGTTTCAGCGCAACAAACGTCTCCGTCGCCGAGTTCGGATTCACGCCCGGCTCTTGCCGGTAGCCCGGCACCTGTTTACCGCCCACGCTACCAGGTCCGTACTGCCCGCGTATCACCGTCTTCCATATCGATTCGGCGGAAAACGGCCGCACCGACTGCAGCACTTTGATCTTCTCGTTTCGCACCGCCGTCGCGTCAAACGTCGCCGGCGCCTCCATCGCCACCAGCGACGTCAATTGCAGCACGTGGCTCTGAATCATGTCTCGCAGCGCGCCCGTGTTCTCGTAAAATCCGCCGCGCCGCTCCACTCCCAGTGATTCCGCCGCCGTAATCTGAATGTTGTCGATGTAGTTCCGGTTCCACAGCGGCTCGAAAATCCCGTTGCCGAACCGGAAGACCAGCATGTTCTGCACGGTCTCTTTGCCCAGGTAGTGATCGATCCGGTAGACCTGGCTTTCGTTGAACACGCTCAGCACCTTCACATTCAAATCCTCCGCCGACGCTTTGTCATGTCCAAACGGCTTCTCGATGATCACGCGCGTCCACGATTTTTCGCTCTTCGGTTTCGCCAGCCCCGCCTTTCCAATCTGCTCGATGATTATCAGATAAACATCCGGCGGCGTCGCCAGATAAAACAACCGGTTCCCGCGCAGGTCCGCTTCGCGATCGATTTCTTCCAGGCGCTCGGTCAGCTTTTGAAACGCAGCGGGATCGTCATAGTTGCCGCTGAAATAGTGCAAGTGCTTCAGAAAATCATCGATCTTCGCTTCGCCTCCCGTAGCGCCTCCGCCGTCGCCCCCTGGTGTCTTGGGCAAAAATTCTCCGGCTTTCTTCCGGAAGTCGTCATCGCTCATTTCCGTCCGGGCATAACCCAGCAAACGGAATCGCGGCGCCAGGCACGCATGCACGGCAAGGTCGTAGAGCGCAGGCAGCAGTTTTCGACGCGCCAAATCGCCTGACGCGCCAAACATCACGATCGTGCAAGGATCATTGGGAACTTCGCAATAATAAGCATCCGTTTGCGGCGCATCTGCCGACACTGTCGTGCGGGTATTCATTCATGGTCTCCGGAAGCCGAGGTTGCGTGGAGAAACGAGTCTATCTTTTCTCTCCACAGCGTGTCCAGACCGCAAGGATCGCAGTAGCTATCACATCTCATCGGATGTTGCCGGTCGCTCCGCAGCTTCACGCGGCGACGGCTGGAATTCCGCAGGTGAATGCAGTATCTTTGACAAGTAACGCTGAAAAGTAATTCTTCGCTGCGCAACGTAACTTTCGCTGCCAGCTTCAGGAGGGATTCGTGGCCGACGATAAATGCGCGGACAACATTCCGGCGCCAGCTCCGCAGCAATCCGCGGGTAATGTCCGCATGGTGCACTGCGTCAAATTCGGACGCGATCTCCCCGGCCTCGACCGCATCCCCTGGAAAGGCGAAATCGGCAAGCGCGTCTACGAAAATGTCTCCAAAGACGCCTGGAAAATGTGGCTCGAGCACTCCAAAATGATCATGAACGAATACCGCCTGAACCCGCTCGACCCCAATTCTCAGAAAATCATGGAAGAACAAATGGAGCAATTTTTCTTCGGCGAAGGCGCCAAACTCCCCGAAGGCTACGTCCCCCAACGCGGCAAAGGTTAACCGCCTCTCGCCGCAAGCCGCGCAAACGGCACACCGTCGACAAGACCGAGCAGCATCCACCAGCACCCTTGCCATTCCGTAATGCCGGCTTGCCCTGAGCAACGAAGGGCGTCCCGCCGGCTCTCTTGACTTTATTCCTTCGCTCCAACTCAGCTCGCAATCTTCCCGGTCGCCGGATGCTGCACAGGCAATCTCTCAGAAAACCGAAAATTCATCCGCTCGTGAGCAGCTCGCAACGCTCGCTCCACGTCAGGCGCCGAATCCCCCCGCGCAAAAATAAATCCCAGGTAACTCGAACCCTCCGGCCACGCTGCGACGTAATCACGCAGTCGCGTCGTCATCTCAATCTCCGTCACCCCCGCCACGCTGGCGGCCGCCTCGATTCCGTCCACCCCGTCAAAAATTCCGCTCTGCGGCACCGGAATCATCATCACCCCGCTCGCCGCCGCCTCGCGCTCCGCATCGCCGCCGGGCATCCCCAGCGCATCGCGCAGCAGCAACTCTTCCAGTGAAATTTTGTCCGCGCCAAATCGCAACGCCCGCGCGCACAAGCCGCCAATCGGTCGCGGCGCAATTTCCAGCACCCAAGGCCCGCTTTCGGTCACTCGAAATTCTGCGTGCACCGGACCGGTCGTCAGTCCCAGCGCACGAACCGCGTTCCTTGCGCATTCCTCAATCGCCTTCTGCATCTCCGCCGGCAGCCGCGACGGCGTCACGTAAATCGCCTCTTCGAAATACGGCCCTTCGAGCGGATCGGGCTTGTCGAAGATCGCCAGAACGCGCAGCCGTCCGCCTTCAATCAAACCTTCCACCGCCACCTCGCGCCCAGGAACATACCCTTCCACCAGCAACCGGTCGCGTTCCGGCTCGCGCAGCACTTGAATCTCGGGCGACTCCATCAGCAACCGTATCCGCCGCACTGCTTCGGCAAATTCCTCGCGATTGTTTGCCCGTATCACGCCTTGGCTCGCGGAAAGCGAGAGCGGTTTCACCACGCAAGGAAATTTCACCTGCCGCAACACGCCCGCCAAGTCGCTCTCACCCGCAAACGAAAAAAAATCCGGCACCCGCACGCCCGCCGCTCGCAGCGTTTCTCGCTGTCGCAATTTGCTCCGGCAAATTTCCACCGCTGCCGGCGGATTCCCCGCAATCCTTAACGCCTCGGCCGCATAAGCCGCCGTCACCGTCGGCCGGTCGCCCAGCGCAATCACCGCATTAATCGCTTTTCCGCTCGCCGCAACCCCACCAAGAGTTCTCGCGATTTCTTGCGCCGCCTCCCGCGGATTCTCAAAATGCAGCGCCAGCGCATCATCTCCCCACGGATCATCCAATTTGTGGCAACGGTCCGTCCCAAACCGCACTTCGACTCTCAGCCTCTCAGCCGCCTCCGCAAATCCACGCGTCTGATAACCCAGCTTGCTCGCCAGTATCAGCACCGTCTTATGAGATGGTGGCGTCATCTGGTGGCCAGGGAATCGTGACGAATGGCGTTTTTGAGAAGGCGATAGGATAAGTAGAAAAGACCAACAGCAACCGGCCAAAATATAACGAGGAACAATGTGTCCTGCCAACAGAGCGGGCTCACAACTCCGTATTTCTCTTTGGGCCAAAGGTAGTGCTCTTCATAGAACCCGAAACTTTGAAGATACGATTGCCACAGTGTAACAGCGAGCAAAAAAACAGCCTGATAGCGCTGAGACCAAGCGATTCACAGCGATTCGCATCATCAATCCGCGAACTCTCCAGCTTCTGGCAGCTGTCATATTCCTGCTTCCCTGCCTCCTCTTCTCACACAAACGTATCCGCCTGCCGCGTCCTCTTTCTCTCCTCCACGATGGGAACCAACTGGTCCCCCGTCGGCTCCGCTCAACAGTACCAGGGCTCATTCAAGTAAGGCACCGCCGCCCACGGCGCCAGCACCGGCAACGCGCTTCGAGTAATTCCCCCGCCGGCAACCGCAAACGCCCCATCCTCGATGCGCTCGAAAATTTGCGCGCGGCTCCGCTTCATCTGCTCGCCCGCATGAACGATTCCCTGAATCTGCTCGCACAGCCGATCCACTCGCGGATCAGAATGCTTCCACGGATACAGCAGCCCGGCTTCATCAAAATCGCCCACGCCCCGCCGAATCTGATCCAGCTCCAGCAGCCGCGACCCCGCGGGAATCAACAATCGAATCGCCAGCTGAATCGGCGCCACGTTCTCTACCAGCTCCTCCTCGCGCAACACTTCCAGCAGGTCGCAATAGCCTTCGAGCGTCGTCCATGGTGTAAACGGCACAAACGTCGGCTGGAGCGTCAGGCCCATCTCCCGAAACATTGCAACCACCCGCAGAAAATCCGCGCGTGTGTGATTCTTCGCGAGGCGCTCCAGCACAGCATCATCCACGCTTTCCACCGCGCTCGTCACGAACAAACATCCCGTATCACGCAGCGTCGCAAGGCAGTCCGAATGCTTCAGCAAATGCTCCACCTTGATCGTCACGTCATAGGTCACGCCCGGAAATTCCCGATGCAGCTCCTCGACCAGCGGAATCGCGTGCCCGATGCCGTTGAAAAAATCCGGATCGCCCAGCGTGATGTGCCGCGCCCCCGCCGCCACTTGCTGCCGTATATCCGCCATCACCACTTCGCGATCCACAATCCGAAACACCCCGTTATAAACCGGCACGATCGGGCAGTGCCGGCACAAATGCTTGCACCCGCGACTCGCCTCCGTATATCCCGCCGTCCGCATCTCACCCGAAGGCATCACCACCCGCGCATACTTATCCAGGGCCACCATTCCCGCGCGATCCGGCGTAATGAACGTCTGCCGCGCCAGCGAAATTGTGAGCTTGCCCTGAGACGCGGATAGCGCGTCGAAGGGTTCGTGCTGTCCGTTTTTTCCTGCCCCAGGATTCCCGCTCAGCCTCTCCGCCAGCGAACGCAACCCCTCCTCGAACTCCCCACCAAGAATCGTCTCCACACCCAATCCGCGCAGATATGTTTCGTTCACCGGCGCATACAAACCGTAAGAACAAAGATGCGCTTTCGCATTCAGCCCGCGCACCGCAGGCAAAGCCGCCACCGCCAACCGCGTCGCCGTATGCATCGGCACATAAAACGCCACCAGATCCGCCGCCCTGACTACATCCTCAGGCAAAGGCTCGCGCGACAAATCAACGCAGCTCACGCTCGCGCCCGTAGCGCGCAGCCAAGCCGCCGGCGACGCCAGCCCAAACGGCTGCCGCCCAAGCTCATACGTCGAAATCAGGACAATTCTCATCAACCTGAAATTATCCCACGCCTATATCCACCGACAATACGAAGCCCTGCAACCCGCGCTGGTAACCCGCGACAATATCGCCGCCCGTAACCCGCAACAATGTCGCCACGCGTAACCCTACCTCGTAACCCGCCGCACCTGTAACCCCCAGCGGGTCTAAGACGCGCATTTTGCGTCCGCCGTGGCGGACCCGTCCGCGCAGCCCACACCTCTCCTCAACATTATCCGCCGCAGCGTGTAAGCACCCACCTTCCGCCTGGGCACGACTTCTTATCCTGAGATGCGAGGGGCAATCATGCCGTAAGTCACGCAAAATAAAGCGGCTTGAGCCGCTGAGGCCCTGCCCTGCGAGCTCTCACGCCCCCCGCACAATCGACCATAACACTTTGTTACTTTTCAACCCGTAATCCTTATGTTAACATCTGGTGCTAGTTTTCAATAACTTCGAATCTTCTAATCGTAACAAAACGCACTTTTCCCCGATCCGTTTTGCAATAACCTCCCTCTCCCGTCACTGTTACCTTCCCGCGGCCCGTGCGATACAATATCCTGCTATTCACACAGGAGATTCCAACCCGGTATGAGCCCCTCGCACAAAGAGTCTTTCGACACCCGCGCCGCCCTCAAAGTGGGCAGCGAATCCTTCGAAATCTACCGACTCGATGCGCTCGAGCGCTCCGGCGTCGGCAAGCCTTCGCGGCTTCCCTTTTCTCTGAAAGTTCTCCTCGAAAATCTTCTGCGCCACGAAGACGGCCGCTTCGTTCATGCCGAAGACATTCGCGCGCTTGCCACCTGGGATCCCACCAGCGCCGAAGGCGCCAGCGAAAAAGAAATCTCCTTCATGCCCGCGCGCGTCCTGCTACAGGATTTCACGGGCGTTCCGGCGGTGGTCGATCTTGCCGCCATGCGTGATGCGATGCGCCAGCTCGGCGGCGATCCCAAGAAAATTAATCCACTGCTTCCCGCCGAACTCGTAATCGATCATTCCGTGCAAGTGGACCAGTTCGGCGCGGCCGGTGCTTTCCTCTTCAACGCCGATCTCGAAATGAAACGCAATCTCGAGCGTTACGCCTTCCTGCGCTGGGGCCAAAAAGGTTTTCAGAATTTTAAAGTCGTTCCGCCGGACACCGGCATCTGCCACCAAGTGAATCTCGAATATCTCGCCCGCGTCGTTTTCAAAAAACAGGAAAACGGCGCCTGGCTCGCCTTCCCCGATTCGCTCGTCGGCACCGATTCGCATACCACGATGGTCAATGGCCTCGGAGTTTTCGGCTGGGGCGTCGGGGGCATCGAAGCAGAAGCGGCCATGCTCGGCCAGCCGCTCTCGATGCTGATTCCGGCGGTTGTCGGATTCAAACTTCACGGGCATTTGCCCGAAGGCGCCACGGCGACCGACCTCGTCCTCACCGTCACCGAAATGCTGCGCAAAAAAGGCGTCGTCGGAAAATTCGTGGAGTTCTATGGCACCGGCCTCTCGAACCTTACTCTTCCCGACCGCGCCACGATCGCCAATATGGCTCCGGAATATGGCGCCACGATGGGCTTCTTCCCCGTCGATGCCGAAACGCTCGCCTATCTCCGCTTCACCAGCCGCAGCGAAGAGCAAGTCCGGCTCGTCGAAGCCTACTCGAAAGAACAAGGCCTCTTCCGCACCGACCAGACTCCCGACCCGGTTTTCTCCGACCGCATTGAACTCGACCTCGCCAAAGTGGTTCCCACCATGGCCGGCCCGAAACGCCCGCAGGACAGCGTTCCGCTCACACAGGCCAAGACCTCCTTCGAAGAATCCCTGGCGGGCGCCGCGCCCAAGCACATCAGCGTGAAAAACAACGGCGACAATTTCGATCTCGCCGACGGCTCCGTGGTCATCGCCGCCATCACTAGCTGCACAAACACCTCGAACCCGTCGCTCATGCTCGGCGCCGGCCTGCTCGCGAAAAAAGCCGTCGAACGCGGCCTCAGCTCCAAGCCCTGGGTAAAAACCAGTTTTGCCCCCGGATCGAAAGTCGTCACCGACTACATCGAAAAAGCCGGCCTCTGGCCGTATCTCGAAAAGCTCCGCTTCCACCTCGTCGGCTACGGCTGCACCACTTGCATCGGCAATAGCGGCCCGCTGCCCGAGCCCATTGGCAAAGCGATCAAGGACAATAATCTCGTCGCCGTTTCCGTCCTCAGTGGCAATCGCAATTTTGAAGGCCGTATCAACGCTCTCTGCCGCGCCAATTATCTAGCCTCGCCGCCGCTCGTTGTGGCCTACGCGCTCGCCGGCCGCATGGACATCGACATCGTCAACGATTCGCTCGGCAACGACAAGTCCGGCAAGCCCGTATATCTCCGCGATATCTGGCCCACGCCGCAGGAAGTCGAAACCACCATGCGCGATTCCGTCACCAGCGAAATGTTCCGCAAGGAATATGCCGACGTTTTCACCGGTGATGAAAACTGGCGCTCGCTGCCGCTTCCCGAAGGCGATCTCTATGCCTGGGACGAAAAATCCACCTACATCAAGAATCCGCCGTATTTTGAAGGCATGCCCAAGAAGCCGGGATCGCTCAGCGATCTACACGGCTTTCGCGCGCTCGCAGTTCTCGGCGATAGCGTTACCACCGACCACATTTCTCCCGCCGGCTCGATTCCCTCCGATACGCCGGCTGGAAAGCATCTGATCGCGCACGGCGTGCAACCGAAAGATTTCAATTCCTACGGCGCGCGGCGCGGCAACCATGAAGTGATGATGCGCGGCACCTTCGCGAACATCCGCCTGAAGAATATGCTCGCCCCCGGCACCGAGGGCGGCTGGACGATTCATCAGCCCAGCGCCGAAAAAATGAGCATCTACGACGCCGCTATGAAATATCGCGATGAGAATGTTCCGCTGATCATCATCGCAGGCAAGGAATACGGCTCGGGCTCCTCTCGCGATTGGGCCGCCAAAGGAACGATCCTGCTCGGCGTCCGCGCTGTTCTCGCGGAAAGTTTCGAACGCATCCACCGCTCGAACCTGGTCGGCATGGGCGTCCTCCCGCTCGAATTCCTGCCGGGCGAAACTCCCAAGACGCTCGGTCTCACCGGCCTTGAAACTTTCGAAATTGAAGGCCTAGCCAGCAATTTCGAGCCCCGCAAAAAAATGAAAGTTCGCGCTCGCGACGCCTCAGGGAAAGAGAAGCACTTCACCGCCATCGCGCGCATCGATACGCCGTTTGAAGTCGCGTACTACCAGCACGGCGGGATCCTGCAGTACGTCCTTCGCCAGATGCTCTAGAATCTTTCTAATTTCGAAATGCGCGAGGCTTTATGCAGACGCACAAGCCAGCAAAGACATCGCGCCACAAATGCAATAGCGCCCTCGCAATAAAATGCCAATCACAAATCAGAAGGGGATGGATGTAAGGAGAGGGGTTTTCGCGGAAGCCCGATCGTCGGGCAATGATCCGCATGCCTGAATACGGCTTCGATTATAGTGCATAATTCTCTGCTGCGCGGTAGGGCGTGCCGCAAGAGTTAAAGGCACAACGCGCACGCGGGCGGCGCGCCGCTCCGTGCGAGCCTGATACCAGGCGGAAGCTGCAAGCGAAGGGAGGAATTCGATCCATCATGGCGGCCTCTCTGGCCTCGCCATTCATCCCCGACGGTCACACTCTCACCGCCCTGCTGGTCGTGGTCTGCTTTTCGGCGGGTTTAAACGTGTACGCCACGGTCGCAATGCTGGGTCTGCTATCACGCTTTCATGTCGCAATACTTCCGTCGTCACTCGGAATCGTCGCAACCTGGTACGTGATTGGCGCATGCGTGGTTTTGTTTCTCGTAGAGTTTATCGGCGATAAAATTCCGGTTTTCGATTTGCTGTGGAACGCGTTGCAGACCTTCGTTCGCGTGCCAGTGGCGGCGCTGATCACTTTCGCCGCCACATCGCAGCTACCGCAATGGCAGCAACTGCTTGCAACACTGGCTGGATCGCTGATCGCGCTCGCCGCGCACGGCGGGAAGACGGCAGCTCGTGCGGCCGTGCTCCATTCGCCCGAACCGATTTCGAATGCCGCGTTAAGTCTCAGCGAAGATGCCGCGGTCGTGTTCCTGATCTGGTTTGCGACCAAGCATCCTTACGCCGCAGCCACCATGGTCCTCATCGCGACGGTCGTAATCATATTCATGATTCGCGTGGTCGTGCGCGCATTGCGGAACCTATTCGCGGAAACCGAGCGAGTGCTTACTTCTTAGGTGTTATTTGGAGTGCGGCTCGTTCTGGGCCGAGCCGAAAGGGCGGCTCGCCGCCGCTTTGTTATGTCCGGCTTGCCGGGCGCGGCGCCGACGCGCCGCTTTCTTCACGCTGCGTGCGCAAAAACCAGGCGCGGCCGCGCCCCATGAAAGCGAGGGCAAGCTCTCGCACTCCACATTTTCGGAGCTCTTATTTCTTCTTGCCTAGCAAGCCGCCCAGCGCTCCCGTCGCGCCACCCGTAGCGCCGCCTGCCGCTCCGCCAAGTGCCTTACCGCCGCCGAGCGCCGCGCCCACTCCGCCTTTCGCCAGCCCTCCGGCTACTCCGGCAACGTCCGGAACGAACACTGGATTCGAAGTGGTGCCGGTGACGCGGAACGGAATTCCGCCACCGCTGCTGCCACCCTGGCCTCCGCCTGCCAGTGAGGCCACCGAGGCCACCTGCGATACGCCTCCGAGCGCCCCGCCGCTCACGTGAGCCACCATTTTGCAATCGAGTTTTCCCGCAGCGTCAACATTGGCATCGCCGGTAATCGACCCGATTCCTTGAATCGCGACGTTGAGATCCTGCGCGTGCGTGCCGGCGGGTTCCACGCGCACGTTTGTCGTCAGGCTTTCAATCACGGTGTCCGAACTCTTGTTTCCACCCAAGCCCGCGAAAGAACCGAGCGCTCCCAGCTTTGAGCTCACGCTAAAACCCTTAATCGTGCCATTGGCCAGCTTGATCGGGCCCGTAATCACCAGCTTGTCCGACGGACCTGCAATCGCCAGATTGGCATCGAGCGTTCCGGTGGTCAGCGCCGAGCCGGATGGCAGCGTGACGCCCACGGCGGGCAACACGCCTTCGAGGTCCGGCACAGACATCGCCTGCCCGTTGAGTTTCAATTGCAACGTCGGCGTTTCACCCGCGATGTTGTAAGTTCCGGTCAATCTCGCCAGCGCCTTGCCCACGTGAATATCGCCCTGCTTCAGCACGCCTGATTGCGATTTCAATTGATAATCCGTGTCGTAGTCCACGTTCACCGGAACCGTGGAAGGGCTTCCTGATGTGGACAGCTTGAGCTTGGTGGTCTTCACCATGCCCTTCGAGCTCATCTGCTTCCCGTCCGACGTGAGCGAGCCATTGAAATCAACCAGGCCTGCGATTCCGGCGGACGGACTGGCAAAACCTCCGAAAGTGGCGATATCGAGATGCTGCACGTCGATGGTGGCATTCAGCGGCGTAAGCGACGCATCGTTCTGATCGATCGGTCCGGCTTTGCCCTCTACCTTCAATGCGCCATTGCCCGGATCCTTGGCCGAAAGCTTGAAGGGAAATTGCGACGTGTAGGAAAGGTCTGTGACGGTGAGGTTCACGTCTTGATAGATGAGGGGCTTCGCTTTCGAGCCCACGTTGCCCACGGAAATTTTTCCGTTGGTGATTTCGATCTCTCCGACGGAAAGAGATTTGGCGCTCGACGGAGAGCTGGGCGTTTTTGCCTCTGTCTTCGAGGCGCCGCCGCCCATGCTCGAATAGTTCCATACGCCGGCATTATTGCGGAGCAGCGTCACCTGCGGATCCTTGATGGTGAGCGACTCGATCTCAAGCTGCTTCGAAAAGATCAGAGGAATCAGGTGAACGCCAACGGTGAGCTCTTTCGCGGCCAGAAACTGCGAGTGGCTGAAGGCGGGATCGTCGGAAATCGCCACGTCGTCCACCACCACGCCGCCGGAAAAAATGGATAGTTTGATGTTGCCGATCTGCACGTTGCGCCCGAGAGCGGTTCCCAGCTTTGCCTGGATCTCCGGCTTGTAACGGTTCGCGTCGATCAACGACGGAAGAATCAGAATCACGAGGAGCAGAATGGCGACAATAACGCCAACAATAGTGAGAATCTTCTTGTTCATTGCGTGCCTCCGAGGGGGACCGCGAGCTGCGAGGCGGGTCGCTGCTCGAAAGAGAAGAAGTATCACATTTCAGGGGGAATTACTCGTTGAAAGAGTGGGCGAAGCGGAACGACGCGCGCCTGCGTCACAACCGCGTCGCCAGGCTCCCTGCGTCACTCGGACTCAGATTTTGCTAGGCGAACAAGCCAAAACATGCTATGTTGAGCCTGCGTTTGTTGCTCTTGTAACACCTTTAGATTCGATTGAAGGGGCTGCAAGTTCACACTTGCGGCCTCTTTTGCTTTACGGCTGGAGGCGGTCGAGAAGCACAAATAGCTTAAGAAAAAGGAAGTACATCAGTGAGAGAACAAGGAACAGTGAAGTGGTTTAATGCCAGCAAGGGTTTCGGGTTCATCCAGCGCCAGTCCGGCGAGGACGTTTTCGTCCACTTTTCGGCCATCCAGGCGGAAGGTTACAAGTCGCTGAACGAAGGCCAGGCGGTTGAATTCGAAGTTACCCGCGGCCCCAAGGGTCTGCAGGCAGCCAACGTCACGAGCCTCTAGTCGAAAAGGGCGGGTCAGTTCACGCTGGCCCGCTCTTTTTTTGTCTGCGCGCGAACCGAAATCCCTCCGCTAGCTCTGCCAGATTCATTTCCAAGAGCGAAACAAAGCAAACTCCCGCGAAAGTGCTGACCCTGGCGTGAAGGTACGCGTGTGCGGATTCAGCTTTCGAGAATTCTTTCGAGGCCGGTTCGGTCGCGGATCAGAAGCGTCGAACCTTTAATCTGCAGCAGCTGCTTTTTCTTGAAGTCCGTAAGCAGGCGGGTCACTGTCTCGCGCGACGCGCCGATCATCTGCGCGATTTCTTCATGGGTCAAAGTGAGCTTCACTTTGATCTCGCCGTTTCCAGTGTGATGCTCCGCAATCCAGTCCAGCAGGAATCGCGCCAGTTTCTCGCCGGCCGAATGCGAGAGGCCAATCGTCCGCATTTCACTGAGGGCGTGATGGTAGTTTTCTGCCAAATGTTGCGCCACGCGCACTGCCGCTTCCCCATGCTCGCGCAGAAACTGAAGAAACTCATTGCGACTGATGAAGTTGGCCTGCGTCGGCTCGATCACTTCGGCCGTCGCCTGATAGGCCTTGCCGGAAACCACCCCCGCTAATCCCAGCACTTCTCCGAGTTCGGATATGCGCAGGATCAAAGTCTTTCCGTCTGACGACGAGGTGGAGAGCTTCACCTTGCCGCTGCATAGAATAAAAACGCCTCGCGGCGACTGCCCTTCCACGAACAACATGGCGCCCTTTGGATAACTGGCGGGAGACGTAATCGCCGATAATTTCTGCACGGATGCCGCAGGAAGATTGCAGAAGAGTCGCTCTTCCCGATGGGGGCAGTTCATGCAGCTCTCGATAATCTCGAGTCCGTACGGCGCACGCATTGGCTTTCCGAGGATTATAGCCTTCTCGCGCCGTTGCGTGTACCAAAAGGATTTAGGAGACATATGCAGGCCTGCGAGCGGATGCATCCGCTGGTGAATATGCTCCCTGAAACAAAACATGAAAGCTGTAGCCGCCGTCACCGCACCTCGTGACCTTCGTCACAGAAAGTTAGCAGCGCTCGACGTGTGTGCTCGAGGTTTAGCACTGCGACAATCACGCTCGCGTCGGGGTTCGGGCGGATAGTGAATTGGTAGCGCCTGGCCAACGCCATCATTCCGTAGTTTTCGGGCAGAATCACAGCGACGATTCGTTCCAGCTTTTCGTCCCGCGCCACTTCAATCAGGCGCCCAAGCAACGACACACCCAAGCCCTGCTTCTGCACTTTATCGCTCACCAGGACTGCGACCTCCGCCTCGGGTGAACCGCGTTCTTTCGTAAGCCGTCCTACCGCCAGTATTTCGTGCTCGCCAGTCGAGGGATTTTGGCGGTCGGCTACCAGAGCCATCTCGCGCTCATAGTCAATGAAACACTTGCGCAGCAGCCGATCGTGCGCCACTCGGGAATCCAGTTTCTCCATGTGGAAATATCGCAGATATACGGACTGCTCGGACAGCGTTCCATGAAATTTCACCATCAAAGGCTCGTCTTCCGGCCTGATCGGACGAATCGTCACTGGCGTATCGTCCTTGCTCGTCCACCGGCCGATATATCGAGCCGGATAGGGACGAATGGCAGGCCTGGGTAGCTTTGCAGCGTCCGTGTCGCGGGGATACGTCACCACCCGCGCATCCAGCGCAACCATCTTTCCCGGCGCGGCCAGCAACGGATTGATGTCAATCTCTTTGATCCATGGCTGGTCAACCACCAATTGGCTGAAGCGCACTAAAATTCGCTGTAACTCCGCGATATCAATAGCGGCGCGTCCTCGCACCCCTTTCAACGCCGCAAAAATCTTGGTTTGCTCCATCAACCGCTCCGCAAGCGTGGCATTGAGCGGCGGCAGGGCGAGTGCGCGATCTCTGTAAACCTCCACCAGTTGGCCGCCCGAACCAAATAAAATCACCGGCCCGAACTGCGCGTCCACGCTGCTGCCGAGGATCAGCTCGTATCCCTCCCTGCTCACCATCGGCTGCACCGTCACTCCCCGGAACTTTCCTTCGCCCGCATTTTCCCGCACCGCCGCGTCTATTTTTCGATACGCTTCCGCAACGGCTTCTGCGCCGGCCAGGTTTAGAACCACTCCGCCGACGTCTGTTTTGTGCGTGATCGTGTCGCTGAATACTTTTAGCACCACCGGGAAACCGAGAACTCGCGCGATCTCAGTCGCCTCTCTTTCCGAGGAAGCCACGCGCGTTTCTACTACCGGAATTCCATAGCCGGCGAGAACCTGCTTCGACTCCACTTCGTTCAAGAGCGTGCGCCCGCTTCGTCGCGCACCGGCCAGAATCTCCTCGACCTTCGCGCGCGCGCTGTAGCCTTCCTCCACTTCCATCACCAGGCTCGGCGTTTCATATAGGCCGCGCAGGTTGTAGGTATATCGCCACATGTAGTCGAATACGCGGGCAGCCGTATCGGGATAAGAATAAGTAGGAATTCTGGCTGCATTCAGCGCCTCGATCCCGGCCGCAACCGTTTTCCCGCCCATCCAGCTCGCCAATACCGGCTTTCCATATCCGCGCGCGTAAGGCTTCAGCCGTTCCGCCACGCGCGCAGGGTCCGTCATTCCTTGCGGAGCCAAAATGACCAGCAAGCCGTCGCTCTGGGGGTCGCGAATCGCAATTTCCACCGTTCGCGCAAACTCATCGGGACCCGAATCGCCCAGAATGTCGATCGGATTGGAATGGCTCCAATGCGGCGAAAGGAATTGGCTCAAAGCGTCCATCGTCACTGCGGATAGAGGCGCCAGCTCGCCGCCGTGCGCAATCAGGGCGTCTGTCGCCAAGACACCCGGCCCGCCAGCATTCGTAATGATTGTCAGCCTCGGTCCGTGCGGCCTGGGCTGGCGCGCCAGCGTCTCCGCCATATAAAAAAGGTCGGCAATATTCTGCACGCGCAACACTCCGCAACGGCGCAGCGCGGCGTCAAAAACTTCATCGCTGCCCGTCATCGCGCCGGTGTGAGAGGTGGCTGCTTTGGAAGCCTCCTCGGAACGTCCTGCTTTGATCACGATGATTGGCTTCCTGAGCGCCACTTCCCGCGCCGCGGATAAAAACGATCGCGCCTCGCCCACCGACTCCATGTAAATCAAAATGCTGTGCGTATCCGGATCTTCTCCGTAATAGTCGATCAGGTCTCCCCACCCCACATTCAGCATGGAGCCTGTCGAAATAATCGCGGAGAAACCCACCTGTTCCTCGATGCTCCAATCCAGGATTGCTGTTTCGAGCGCGCCGCTCTGGCTCAGAAAGGCTACATTTCCGGGGCGCGCTATGTCGTGAGCGAAGGTTGCGTTGAGCCCTGCCAGGGGATTCATAATTCCCAGGCAATTCGGGCCGATGAGCCGCATCGTTCCCCGGCTCAACTGCTCTTGAATCTCCATTTCCAGTTTCGCGCCCGCTGCGCCCATCTCCCTGAATCCGGCGGAAATCACGATCGCAGCTCGCACCCCTGCCGCCACGCACTCGCCCACCACTGCCGGAACAGTGGGCGCCGGCGTGATAATCACCGCTAGGTCAATTTTTTCAGGAACGCTGCCGATGTCCTTGTAGCAACGCAGGCCGAGAACTTCATCGCGCTTCGGATTTATCGCGAACACCTCTCCTTGATACAAGCCATTCAATAGATTCGCCAGCAGCGTCCGCCCCACACTGGATTCGCGATCCGTCGCTCCGATTACCGCCACGGATTGCGGCACGAACATGCACTCGAACGCGGATCTTCGGCTCATATCATCTGCATCGGCATCTGAATCGGCTTGCTGAGGATTCTACGGGCAGCGCAGCGCCTGCGCCACCTAGAAGTCGGTGAGCTTCTTGGTGGGAAGCGCCACGCGCACCGCGTTGAGCACTGCGACAAGATCGATAATTTCTTGCGCGATCGCTCCTCCTATCGGTGGCAAGTGCCCGAAAGCTGCCGCGGCCATGCCCAGAATGCTCAAAGCCATCCCGCCCACCGCGCTCTCCAGCGCAATCGATCTCATTCGCCGGCCAATGTGAATGAGCTCGTCCACCTTGCTGAGGGAGGGCTGGAGAATCACAGCGTCAGCCGCTTCTGCCGCGATGTCGTTTGCCTGCCCAAACGCCACGCCCACTGTGGCAGCCTGCATGGCCGGTGCGTCGTTGATTCCATCCCCGAGGAAGAGCGTCTTTTGCTGTTTCGTTTCGGAACGGACAATCTCCACCTTTTCTTCCGGACTCTTGCTGAAGTGCAGGTCGTTGATTCCAACCTCCCTGGCGATGTAGCGGACTTCTGATTCGCGGTCGCCAGAGACAAGCATCAGCTTGCGTACCGCATGGCGTGGGGCCAAATGTGCGAGAAACAGGCGGCTGTCAATTCGAGGCGCGTCATGAAATCGGATGGCCGCAGCGAATACGCTGTCGATAAAAACCAGGCATTCGAGACCCCCCACTGCAGGTGGCAGGTTCCACTGCTTCTCGTTCACCTTGCCCCGGCCGGTGAGGAAGACGTTTCTGCCGGCGATGATGCCTTGTAGTCCTTCGCCAGACCGCTCGCTGATTTCCGAAGCCGCTTCCATCGGCAGAAAAGCCTTCTGCGCAGCCTCAATCACCGCCCCGGCCAGAGGGTGCTTGGAATAGAGTTCGAGGCTGGCCGCCAGCATTAAGACCTCTTTTTGCTGAAATGCAGGCGAACAGACAATCTCAGTGAGGGTGGGCTTGCCGTAGGTAAGCGTGCCGGTTTTGTCGAAGATGAGGGCGCGGCAGCGGTCGATCTGCTCGAGCACCGCTGGATTTTTAATGATGATGCCCCTGCGCGCGGCCAGAGAAATGGCGCCGATGACGGCGACGGGAATCGCCAGGAGCAGCGGACACGGCGTGGCAATAACCAGTACTGCCAAAAAGCGCCCGGACTGTCCGCTACAGACGGCGGCAAGAATGGCGATGCCAACCGCGAGAGGTGTGTACCAGGCGCCAAGCGTGTCCCCCAGGCGCCGCAGTTGGGGCCGGCGCTGCTCGGTTTCCCGCATTACTTGCATAACGCGAGCGTAACGGGAATCCACCGGCAGCCTTTCCGTTCGTATGGTGAGCGCTGTTTCACCGTTGATGGCGCCGGAAAGCACCGCTGAACCGGGAGTCTTGGAAATTTCAAACGGCTCGCCGGTCAAATACGCTTCATTCATCTTCCCGTGGCCTTCCACCACGATTCCATCCACCGCGCAGATCTCGTGCGGGAGTATCACCAGCGAGTCCCCCACTGCAATTTCGGAAAGAGGGATGTCTTCGAGACGATTTTCCGATTTGCGGTGCGAGCTGCTCGGAACCCTTTTGGCCAGTGCTTCGAGCGCGGATGAAGCGCGCCGGGTGGCATATTTCTCGAGTGCAGTGCCGCCCGACAACATGAGCACGACGATCACGCCCACGAGAAATTCGCCCAGAAGCACCGCTGTGACGATCGAAATTCCGGCAAGAAGGTCCGAACCGAATTCACCGCGCAAGAGCTTGCGAGCGAGTGTAAGCAACAATGGAACGCCGCCCGCCAGAAGCGCGAGCCAGAGCGGCGCGAGAGTCAGGTTTGAAGATACATCCAGCCCAAACCGCAACAGCATATGGAGCCCGATTCCGAAAAGAGCGATAAGCGCTATCCACGTCTCGTCTCTCAACCATTCCCTTATGCTCGGCTTTCGAGTGGCTGCAACGGGCAGAGGGAGGCAAGGCCCTTGGGCCGTGTCTTGGTACTGGCGAAACGGATAGCTTGTCTCGCCGTACGCCATGGGTCGCGCCTCCCACTTTCGACAGGATTCGTGCAGCCGCCGTCAGCTTCGAACCGTGAAGACCGGGCAACACGCTTGCGCGATGACCTTGTGCGCAATCGTCCACGGAATGTGCGTCACTCCCAGTGCTCTGTAAACCCGCTTCACTCCCAGCACAAGTAAGTCAGCTTTGCTCCGTTCGGCCACCTGCAGGATTTTCTGCGCCGGCTCCCCCACCTCGGTCAGAAAATGGGGCTTGCACCACGCTTCCGCTTCGATAGGAACAAGCTGCTTCATCAGCCTCACCGCCGCGGCCGTGAGCTCGCTCGGGCTAACCAGCTCTCCATTCTTATGCGGCGGGACTACCCGCAAAATATCCAGCTCCGCCGGATTCTCTTCTGCCAGCGAGATGGCGTAAGGAAGGGCGGCGAGAGACGATTCCGAAAAATCCGTGGCGAAAAGAATGCGCTTCATGCGCGTCGCCTTCTCCGGCCCGATCCGGACGTGCGGTCCCACCACCAGAACCGGCACGGTTGAGTGGCGCAGAATATTTTCCGCGTGGGATCCCATTACCATTTTTCCCAACCCTTCGCGGCCATGCGTTCCGGTCACCACTAGATCTGCTTCCTTTTCTTCGATGGTTCTGGAAATCACATCCCAGATCGCGCCCTGGGTAACTTCCACCTCATTTTCGACTCCCCGAAAGAGTGTCTTCAGGTGCGCGGCTTGCTGCTTCGCTTGCAATTCATTGGCCTCGTGAAGGGCTGCCCATGCCTCCGGTGGAACCATCCCGTTCGATTCCACATGTCGAACGTGCAGTGCCATTACTTTCGCGCCGTACCGTTTGGCGAGCTCCCAAGCGTACGGGGCGGCCGCTTCCGCACTCGGTGAAAAATCGGTTGTGTAGAGAATATTCTTGAGAGAAATGCGGGCGACAGTTTCAAGTGCTTTCACGGCCCACCTCCTTTTCCTTCCTGTTTCATATGTAAACCTGGCCTCTGGCGCTCGCGGTACCCGGCATCACCTGGTGATGTGACCTGTGTCACAACTTCCGATCGCTCCACACCCCCAGGCGCGATGGCATGGTATGTTTATTGAACGAAAGGCTTGCAAACGGCTTGATTTGATTCGCTCCCACGTGCTCAGCTCGACTCCTCATAAACCACAGGAATCATTGGTCGAAGTCCCGCTGGGAAATCGTGTCTTGCCGGCGGCCGGCAGGTTTCTAGCCGGCTTCTGGATGCCCCTGCTCGCGATCTCGGCGCTGATTCTGGTTCCCTGCTTCTGGCATCGCCACATCGAAGCCGGCGATCTTGGCAGCCACGTCTATAGCGCCTGGCTCGCTCAATTGATTGAGCACGGGCAGGCGCCCGGATTGCGGATCAAGTACCCGTCCACCAATATTCTGTTCGACTCGCTGCTCAGCGGGCTCGCGCGAATGTTTGGCCTGTATGCCGCCGAGAGAATTTCGGTGGCAATCGCAGTTCTGATTTTTTTCTGGGGAGCTTTTGCCCTCGTTGCGGCGGCAACAAAGCGCGCGCCGTGTTTTCTTGCACCGGCCATCGCCATGGTGGCCTACGGCTGGACCTTCGAGATGGGTTTCTTCAACTATTACATCTCGCTAGGGCTTTCCTTCTTCGCCCTTGCGATTCTTTGGCGGGGGACACTGTGGGAATGTACAGTGGCAATCGTTCTAATCCCATTTATCTATGTGGCGCATCCGCTCGGGGTCCCTTGGCTGATGGCCGCAGCGGCGTATGTTCGCGTAGCGTCCTTGATTTCGCCGCGGGTTCAGCTGCTGCTGGCAGCCGCCGCGGCCGCCACCTTGTACATGGTGAGCTTGTATCTTTCGCGTCATTTCGTGGTTGGGGCGGCGTTTGATCCCTCGCAACTGTTCAACGGCGGCGACCAACTCGTGCTGTTCGGCGACCGTTACAAAATTGTCGAGGCACTGTGCGGAATTTTTGTCGCGGCCGCACTTGCAATCGACGTGATCGCGCGCCGGCGCGAGCGCAATTTCTGGCACGCCTACCTGATTCCTCTCGAGCTTTACGTGATCGCAGAATTCGCCGTGTTCCTGCTGCCCGACGGTGTGCGCGCGCAGGGCCAGCCCGCAGCGCTCGCGTTGATCACGGAGCGGCTTACCTCCATTTCGGCCGTCCTCGCCTGCTGCGTGCTGGGGGCGATGCTGCCGCGCAAATGGCACCTCATCGCTCTCGCAACCATCGCGCTCGTTTTTTTTGTGTTCCTCTACCAGGACACGGCGAGGATCAATCGCATGGAAGCGGAAGTCGCAGCTCTGGTGAAAACTCTGCCGCCGGATCAGCGAGTGCTCGCAACGATTCTCAAGCCCGACGAATCGCGCGTCTTGATGCAACACATCGTGGATCGCGAATGCATCGGCCACTGCTTCAGCTACGGAAACTATGAACCGGCTTCGACCCTGTTTCGAATTCATGCGCTGCCGGGAAACAGCTACGCGATGACGGACTTCGAAGATGTGGCCTCCATGGAGGCGGGAGACTACCAGGTGCAGCCTGAGGATTTGCCAGCTTACCAGATCTACCAGTGCAGCGAAGATTGGACCAAGCTGTGTATTCGCCCACTCGCAGTCGGCGAATTAAACGACCGGCTCGGAGTACATCCGCAGAACTGAGCGCTCCGAAACGGCGCGGAATTTACGGCAGTTGACCAAGAACGATCACGCGCGTGGGAGTGCCCACGAAGACTTTGCCATTGGCGATCATCGGGGTGATGAATTTGTTGCCAGCAAAATGGTCACGTCCGCTGGCCGCCTGATTGCTGCTGTAGAGTTCAGTGGCGAGATTTCCTGCATCGTAGGCGTGCAGCACCGCTGTTCCGCCGTTCTGCACGGCCCAAACGATTCCGTTGGCCCTGGCTTGTTCCCAGGGACTTACGCAAGTTTCTGTAAATCGACTGTTGCGATTAGACCGTATTTGCTGGCGGCTGCGGATGGAGGCTTGAAGAGCAAAAGCTCTGCGATGCGGTCCCGCGTCAAGTTTTGTCGTGAGCTTGAGATGATTGACCGTCTGGCATCTATTGTAGAGGAAAGGCGCTCGCAGCAAACCTGCACATAAGACTAGTTGCTGGCCAGCCAACATTTTAGCGGCGAAAGCCTAACGAGGATTGGAAAATTAAATTCACAAACAACAGGCCAAGCCGAATGCCTATTGCTACTGAAAGGCGTTTTCGGCGGTGGCCGGTTCTTCGCGGTGGATGGTACTTGTTGCGCCAGCGCCGTGGCGGCGGTCGTTGAACCAGGAGCCGATTCGCCACGCGAGCAGGACGGCAACTACGGCCGCGTATTGCAGCGGTTTGCGAACGTCGGATTTCACGAGCCAGTAGTAGTGAACCACGCCCGCGATGGCGCTGAGGTAGATGGCGCGATGGAGCAATTGCCAGCGGCGGCCGCCGAGACGGCGAATCCAGCCAGCCGTTGAGGTGATGGCCAGCGGAATCATCAGGACAAAACCAGTAAAGCCGACGGTGATGAAGGGGCGCTTGCCAATGTCCTTGAGCATTTCGGGCCAATTGAAGTAGCGATCCAACCAGAGCCAGGTGGTGAAGTGGAGGCAGGCGTAGAAAAAGGCGAAAAGGCCGAGCATGCGGCGAAAGCGAATCAGTTGCGGGAGCTTGAGGATCTGGCGAAGCGGCGTGACGGCGAGGGTGAAAATCAAAAAGCGCAGCGTCCAGTCGCCGGTCCAGTGCTCGACGAATTCAACGGCGTTGGCGGAGAGATTATTGTGCAGCCCACGCCAGATGAGAATTGCGAGCGGCAGAAGGCAGAGCAGAAATACGACGACCTTTGTCCACTTGCTTGTGAGAATCGAATTCAAAAAACGCTCCCGCGGATGGAGTTCAAGGCCTCAGGTCAATTCCGGCTGAAAAGCGCCGGAATGGGGCCTGAGCTACGGGAAAAAACTAAGCGAACTGCAAAGTCTCCAGCAATAGGATCCCGCTGAACTGCAGCGCCCTAGTAGTACTTGCGCAGTTCCATGCCGGTGTACAGGCTGGCGACCTGATCGCCGTAGCCGTTAAACATCAGAGTGGGGATCGGCTTATCGAATAATCCGAGACCGCCCTTCAATCGGTGCTCGTGGGCTTGGCTCCAGCGCGGATGATCTACGGTCGGGTTCACGTTGGAGTAGAAACCGTATTCGCGCGGATTGGCGATGTTCCAGGTGGTGGGGGGCTGATCTTTCACGAAGCGGATTTTCACCAGCGACTTGATGCTCTTAAAACCGTACTTCCAGGGGATCACCATGCGCACCGGCGCGCCGTCCTGATTCGGAAGGGTTTCGCCGTACATGCCGACGGTGAGGAGAGTGAGCGGATTCATCGCTTCGTCGATTCGCAAGCCTTCGACATAGGGCAATTGGATGCCTGCCATGGGGCCTTCGGGCATCTGCTTCACGTCGTAGTAACTCTGGAACCCGACGTATTTCGCGGCGGCGGTAGGCTCGACCAGCTTGGCGAGCGCGCTGAAGGAATATCCAATCCACGGAACCACAATCGACCACGCTTCCACGCAACGGTGGCGATAGATGCGTTCTTCGAGCGGCGCGAGTTTCATGATTTCGTCCATCGAAAACTTGCGCGGCTTTTTCACTTCGCCTTCCACCGAGACCGTCCACGGCATGGTGAGGAAATTCTTCGAGTTATCGGCGGGATCGCCTTTGCCGGTGCCGAATTCGTAGTAGTTGTTGTAGTGAGTGGTTTTTTCGATCGGCGTCTGCTCTTCGGAGGTGCTGCCCGGCCACTTTGTGAAGCCCGTCAATTTCACCGGGGTATTTCCGGCCGCGGACGCAGAAGGAAGATGAGACAACTTTTTGTAGCCTTCCACGACACCAGCCGTGGCTATCAGTCCCAGTAGGAAATTGCGCCGCCCCATGTAAACGCCCTTCGGCGTCACATCGGCATAGGTCAAATCCTGGGCTTTCTTATTCGGCATGAAAGATTCCTGACTGCATTCTATATCGAGACATTGTGAGTACGCATTCGCTACAGAGATTGGATGCGCATTTCAGGCCACTTGGAACGTTTCTATTCCCCTGCAAGGCACTGCCTCCATGGGGCTTACGGCAACCCCCGTTTCAGCCCGCGCAACTTTGCCGGCAAGACGGTGTTTCATCCGCATACGGCGTTGATGGCGAAGGTAGAAGACCAAAGCCAAATAACGCACTTATACACGGGGAGGATGAGATGAAAGTGATGAATGCAGTTTTAACCGGTGCAGCGCTCTTCGTTCTTTCGACGCCAGCCATGTTCGCGCAATCGGCAACGACGAACGATCCGCCGCAAACCATCCAGCAGCGCAAGGAAAACCAGCAGGACCGGATCGCGCAGGGCGTGCAGAGCGGTCAACTCACGGCTGGAGAAACGAAGAATCTGGAAACCAAGGAAGCAGGCTTGAACAAGGAAGAGCGCACGATGCGCTCGGAAGACGGCGGTCATCTCACCGCTGCTGACCGAGCGAAGCTGAACAACCAGCAGAATCGCCTGTCGAACCAGATCTACGACGACAAGCACAATGGCGCCGTGCAACATGATGGGCCGGGCGAAGTGGGCCAGCGCAAAGAAAATCAGCAGGACCGCATCGCGCAAGGAATCAAGAGCGGCCAGCTGACGCCGGGAGAAACCGCCAAGCTCGAAAAGCAGCAACAGGGCATCAACCGCGAAGAGGCAGGAATGCGCGAGGCCAACGACGGCAAGTTGACGGGCGCGGACAAGAAAGCATTGAACCAGCAGCAAAATCGCGCGTCACGCAACATCTACAACAAGAAGCACAACGGCCGCCGGCAGTAAGGCCGATTGCACAAGCGAACGGAGAAAGGCCCCGGCTTCACCGCCGGGGCTTTTTGTTTTTGAAGTGAAGACTTATCTCGTAGTAGCGAGCGATTTGTAGCCGTGAGGAAATTTTCTTCGCCAGTCCCAGGCCGATTGGATGATCGAGGATAAATCGGACTGGACCGGAGACCAACCGAGGATGGATTTTGCGCGCGAGGGATCGGCGACGAGACGCGGAGGATCGCCCGCCCGCGGAGCTTCGATTCGCGTGCGTACGGGCAGGCCAGTGATGCGACGCACGGTTTCGACGACCTCGAGGACGGAATGTCCGCGGCCGGTACCAAGATTGAGCGCCTGGGATTGGGCGCTGCGGCCGAGATGCTCGAGAGCGCGAATGTGCGCATCGGCCAGATCGGCCACGTGAATGTAATCGCGAATGGGAGTGCCGTCGGGCGTCGGATACTGGTTGCCGAATATGCGGACTTCTTTATGAGGATCGGCGGCCGCGGCGAGAACGTTGGGGATCAGGTGGGTTTCAGGATCATGATCTTCGCCGCAGCGTTCCGTGGCGCCGGAGGCGTTGAAATAGCGGAGGCACATGGATTTCAGGCCGTAGGCTGCGTCATAGGTTTCAAGAAGGCGCTCGAGAGCAAACTTCGTCCAGCCATAGGGATTTTTTGGCCACTGCGGCGAGTCTTCCCTAATCGGCATTTTCTCGGGTTCGCCGTAGACCGCCGCGGTGGAGGAGAGCACAAAACAGCGGACGCCGGCGCGCAGCAAAGCGCCCAGGAGAGAAATTCCCTGGCCCACATTGTTCTCGAAATATTCAGCGGGATTTTTTTCGGATTCGCCGACGCTGATGAGCGAAGCGAAATGGATACAGGATTCGACGGCGTGTTCTTTGATAATCCGCGCGACGAGGGCGCGATCACCGGCGGAGCCTTGATAGAACGGGATGGCGGCGTCAAAGGCTTCGCGGTGGCCGTGGGTAAGATCGTCGAGAATGACGACGCTTTCATTTTTACGTGTTAACCGCTCTACAGTGACGCTGCCGATGTAACCGGCGCCACCGGTCACGAGAATCGCCATGAGCTCCTTGCCCGCTTCTTCTAAGTTGTAAATTACTGTAGCACAGAGTTTTTCTTCATTTGGGTGGCCGACCGTGTGTGTGCGGTGATGTAAACATTAGGAATGAGCGCTACTCAAGCAACGACTTGACAAGTTCGTTCCACCGGATCCGACGGAGCAAGCTCCGTTGTCAGAAAGTGCGGCGAGCCGCCCTTCGGCTCCGCTCAGGCCAAGCGCACTCCATACTCTTTGTACTAAGGCTACGCGTTGACGTTGATCACCACGCGGCCGCGGATTTTGCCCGCCAGGATCTTCTCGGCTAGATCAAAGATGGCGGAGAGCGGCTCGGTGCTTGTAAGCGAATCGAGCTTGTCGAGCGGCAATTCGCGAGCGAGGCGTTCCCAGGTCTGAATGCTCAGCGCCCTGGGAGTGAGCACGGAATTGATGCCGAGAAGCGCGACGTTGCGCAGGATGAACGGAAAAACCGTGGTGGAAAATTCCGCGCCGCCGGCCAGGCCGCAGGCTGCGATCACGCCGTAAGACTGAGTGGCTGCGAGCAGCGAAGCGAGAGTTTGCCCGCCGACCGTATCCACGCCGCCGGCCCAGCGTTCGGATGCGAGCGGAGCGGTTTTTTGCGCGAGTTCGGCACGCTCGACGATGGTGGTGGCGCCAAGTTCGCGAAGGAACGCGTGCAATTCCGGCCGCCCGGTGGACGCCGCCACTTTGTATCCCTTCGCAACGAAGAGGGCCACCGCCGTGGAGCCGACGCCACCGCCCGCACCGGTGATGATGATTTCTTTTTCGCCAGGCTTTATGCCGGCGTGCTCGAGAGCGATGAGGCAGAGCATCGAGGTGAAACCGGCGCTGCCGATGGCCATCGTTTGCTGAAGGGTGAGACCTTTGGGGATGTGAACCAGCGCTGCGGAAGGGACGCGCTGGCGCTGAGAATAGCCGCCCCAGCGCGTTTCGCTGAATCCGTTGCCCGCAGCAAGCACTTGATCGCCTGCGCGGAATTCGGGCGAATTCGATTCGACGACGCGGCCCGCCATGTCGATCCCCAGCACCATGGGAAATTTCCGGATGATTTTGCCACGGCCGGTGACGGCCAGGCCGTCTTTGTAATTGAGCGATGAATATTGCACTTCAATCAGGACATCTTCCCCGGGAAGTTCGTCGTTGCTGAGTTCCTTGAAAGCGACTTTGTAGGCGCTGCTCTTCCCTTCCGCGATGAGAACTTTGAATTTGTCAGAAGGCATCGGATCCTCGCGAATATTTATGAACGGGAAGATCTGGCGAGTATTGTTTCAATCTGCTTCAAGTGGTTAAGGTCGTGGCAGGCGAAATGTTTCGTAATCGCCGCGATACTTTCGACGCCTCGTTCGGCGTGGACGCCGTGCTGATTCCACTGCTTCTTTTCGAGCGACTTCAGAAGCGCGAGGTTCGCTTCGCGCAGCGTGCGAAATAGCGCTAAAGATTGCGCCGGATCGGATTGAGCGTATTTGCCGGTCGCCGCCCATTTGGTCTGGTCAAACGATTGAATCGCTGTGCCCGGCTCTTCCAATATCTTGCGGATGCGATAGGCGCCCACGAGTTCGTCATCGGCAAGGTGCGCGACGATTTCGCCGATCGACCATTTTCCGGGAGCCGGCCGCCGCATCAGCTTCCGTCGCGGCACGCGCTTGATCAATTGCGCGAGTTTCTTCGCCGTCGCAGCCTGCACCTTCAGCGGATCACGATCGCCCAGGTAGCTTTCTAATCTCTGGAGGTATTCCTGCAACGTCTCAGGCATGCCTGAATCCTCTCGGCTGCGAATTACTTTAACCCGTCTCTATGTTGAGTCTCTATGCTGATCCTGGCGAACTTCTTTCCTTGCCGGCATGAATCGCGATTGATTTTGCCACAGCGCAGGAAGCGGAGTAAAATCAGCGAGTCAGCTTCCCATTTGCGTTCGCGAAGGCCTTCGCGGCGCAACCTGCGCGCCCGTAGCTCAGATGGATAGAGCGTGTGCCTCCGGATTCTTCTCGCACGAAGAATCAATAAGTTAGCTGAACTGAGCAGCACAATGCAGAATGTAGTAGGTGATATGAATCTGTTGGCTTTGTCCTGCCTCCGCGCTTCCCTTGCTCGCTGCTGCTAGCCACAGGGTGGGCACAAAATTGGGCACAGTGTTCTCGCTTGGCCAGCATTATGCTTTTCAGGGTCGAGGGAGCAAAATCGACCGGGGTACAATTCAAATCTGTATTAACCGCCCGCCAAAATTTTCCGAATTTTTTTGGATTCTCCATTCTCGGCGCAAACCCACCCTAACGTCACGGAGCCGACCACAAACTCTTTCCATCGGCGCCGAATAGGGTAAAACTCGGCTAGCTCGAATTGTCTAGGCGTTATGGCAGTTAACTGGGGCTGAACATGGAGTCGAAACGCAATCGTATCCCTCGCTTTCCACGGAGCATTCTGCGGCTGAAATGTTTCTACTTTACGGCGACGCGGTTTTTTGTGCGGTCCACCTACAATAAAGTAGCGTCGGACGAAGTGAATCCAGGCGAGAAAACCGGTTCATTTTCTATGTATCCGCGATTCTCTGCGGTCGCGTGAATCTTCCGAATAATGTCGCTCACATCTGCCCGGACGCGTCGTACGATTTCAACTTCTGAGCAAAACTTCTCCCACGGAGCTTGTGGTCTCCGCTCTGTGGTCTGGCTTTCAAATCGGTCGGCGTTCTCGATTTCGGGGATGGGCTCGAGTATTTGGCTTTGTCCGTGTGCAAGTGCGTTTCGAAATCCGAAAAGTTCAACAATAGACAGAGCAGGTCGTTCACCACGCGGGAAGGATAACCTGAGCTTCTTACAGATTGTAACCCACTTGCTGTCATATGAACGCCGCTCGTTCCACGTATCGAAAATCTTAGGGCCTAGGTGATTCAGATATGCTTCGAAAGTGAACGCAGCTAGTATCAAGCTGGCCATCGCATCCCAATACGCTCCTGCCTTCTTGTCTAGTGCGCGACGGTGTAGAAGCTCGGACCCCACCCAAAGCTCTGCGTAAGTGTTAAGGGTTCGTCGCTTCGACACTCGTACTTTTTTTGTTCCTGCCATACGCGGATGTTACCATCTTTGGAGTTGACGTTCGATGCTTACTAAACCTCCTTCAAGTAGTACGGCTTCCGTAAAATCCTTTAATCGTTCACTATCGTGCTGCTAGGAAACGAAAATCCACCCCCTCGAGGTGGCAAATCGGTGTGCGCCTTCAACCCGCTCGACGCTTAAACCGTAGGTATAATCCACGCAGCAAAATGGAATCTTCATTCGAGCAAGCCAATTGAGGTTTGGCGGCAAGTACTGGTGGAGAACGCAAAAGTGGTCGAACTGGGCGCAGGAGCGTTGGAAATGAGAATGCGATGAGGGCGGCATTCAACGATGAACAAAAACAAGATACTCATCGACTTATCTGAGTCTAAGACAACAAGAGTAGGGAAGAAAGAATTTGCTCGGCAGTCTCTCCCACAACAAGTCTTCTCCGCCATTTGGGAGGTCGAATCAGAGGTTAACAATGGCGGCTTTTCGCAATATTTCTCAAACAGTAGCGCCGAATCGGCGTCATTTGTAGTGGAAGCCTTCGAAACCATTGGCCTCGCAGAACTGCGGATATCTGCACTCCCGCCATCACCACTGCATTTCCAAAAGGATTACCTCGCACGACCCAAAGTATCCGCTCGATGGCGGAAGATTTCTCAGAAGAGATTCTTGAAAAGCTAGAGCATCTGGACCAAAAATTCTTTGCATATCCCGATAACCTCACAGACTTGCTGTTTGCTTATGTATCCCAGCATCCAGGAGAGTTTGGCACATTGCCGAAACCAGATGATGCTTAGCGCACATTTTCGCAGTGGAGGAACGGTTCGCATAGCGCGTGAATACAAGGTGCAATACTCCAACCCGCTGCAAGTTCGTGCGGGTGAGAAGGTAAGCGTCGGGCGTGAGGATAAGGAGTTTCCCCATTGGAGATGGTGCAAAGCACGCGATGGCCGGGAAGGGTAGGTTCCGGGTGAGCTACTTGGAAATGAAGGGCCTGAGGCAGTTGTCCTGCAGGACTATTCAGCGCGTGAGTTGGCGGTTCAGATTGGGGAAGATGTTGTTGTCGAGGAGGCCCGACACGACTGGCTGCTCGTGCGTAACCACAAAGGGGAACGCGGCTGGATACCTGCCTCGCACACCGAGCCGCAGCAATGAATAGCAATTGTGCTTTTGCCACTGACGGTAGGAAGAGCGATAAGATTCCACTCGTTGACTTGCCTTCCCGCGCGACCTAAGATGCCGGCTTCATGGCAGATGCCCAGCCTTTAATCGGTCGCACAATCTCGCACTTTCGCATCCTTGAAAAACTCGGTGGCGGTGGCATGGGTGTGGTCTATAAGGCCCAAGATACACTGCTCGACCGGTTCGTCGCATTGAAGTTCCTTCCCGAAGAAATCGCCCGAGACCCGCAAGCACTCGAGCGTTTCCGGCGTGAAGCCAAGGCGGCTTCGGCGCTAAACCATCCCAATATCTGCACCATCCATGAGATTGGCGAGGAGAACGGTCAGGCCTTCATCGCGATGGAATTTCTCGATGGGCAGACGCTGAAGCATCGCATTTCCGGCAAGCCTCTGCCGCTTGACGAGACGCTGGAACTGGCGATTGAGATTGCCGACGGACTCGACGCTGCCCACGTTGAGGGGATAGTTCATCGAGACATCAAGCCTGCGAATATTTTTGTGACCAAACGCGGCCACGCCAAGATTCTCGACTTTGGCTTGGCCAAACTGACTCAGAAGGGTGAAGCGGAAAAAGAGGCCACGCTCGCCACCAATGCGGCCGCGGGAGTCAGCGAAGAACATCTCACCAGCCCCGGCACCGCTGTCGGAACAGTTGCCTATATGTCTCCCGAACAATTGCGCGCCAAGGAGTTGGATGCGCGCACGGATTTATTTTCATTTGGGGTGGTGCTCTATGAGATGGCGACTGGCACATTGCCCTTTCGTGGGGAAAGTTCAGCAGTCATCACAGAGGCGATTCTAAACCGCGCTCCTGTGCCGCCTGTACGGTTGAATCCGGACATTCCAGCGAAACTCGAAGATGTCATCAACAAAGCACTGGAGAAGGACAAAAAGCTTCGCTACCAGTCTGCTGCGGACATGCGGACTGACTTGCAGCGGCTGAAGCGCGATAACGAAACAGGACGAACTGCGGTTGTGAGCAGCGAGCCACAGGCGACAGGCTCCGTCTCAGCAGCTTCTGCCGTAGCGCCGTCCGCTGTGCAGACTCCTTCTGTTCCGACTGTTTCGGCGCCGACTCGGACGCTGAAATGGGCGGTGATTGCAGGCGCTGCGGTAGTTGTCGTTCTCGCCTTGGCGGGATGGCTCTATTTTGCACGCCGGGCACGGGCGCTCACGAACAAGGACACGATTGTTCTCTCTGATTTCGAGAACAAGACCGGGGATGCGGTGTTCGACGACGCGCTACGGCAAGGACTTTCGGTGCAACTGGAGCTATCCCCGTTTCTCTCCATGATTTCCGACAGCAAGGTGAATCAGACTTTGAAGCTGATGGGCCGTCCTGCGGGAGACCGGTTGACACCAGAGGTGACACGAGAAGTTTGCCAACGAACGGGCAGCAAGGCGATGCTGACCGGCTCTATTTTGGGGCTGGGCAGCCAGTACGTGATTGGATTGAAAGCGGTGAACTGCCAGAGCGGGGACGTGCTGGCGGAAGCGCAAGAACAGGCTGCGGGGAAGGAAGGGGTGCTCAAGGCCTTGGACGCTGCTGCCATTCGTTTGAGGAGCAAGCTGGGCGAGTCGCTCAGCACAGTGCAGGAATACGCCACTCCGCTCGCGGACGCGACCACCTCGTCGCTCGAAGCACTGAAGGCCTTCAGCTTGGGGCAAAAGACGCGCTTTGCTAAAGGCGAGACCGCTGCATTGCCCTTCTTCAAAAGGGCAGTAGAACTCGACCCAAATTTTGCGGAGGCGTACCTCGCCCTGGCGGCTTGCTACTCAAACCTCAACGAAGCGGGCCTGGGCGCGGAGTATTCCCGCAAGGCGTACGAGCTGCGGGAGAAGGTGGGCGAGCGGGAGCGGTTCGGTATCGAGGCTTTCTACTACCTCTACGTGACGGGAGAACTGGAGAAGGCGGCGCAGACCTACGAACTGTGGCAGCAGACCTACCCCAGGAACGCTCAGCCTTACGGGAACCTGGGAGTTATTTCCAGCATTCTGGGGAACTACGAAAAAGCGTTGAGCGAAGCCCGCGAATCACTGCGCCTGGGACCGAATAACGTGAACAACTATTCCAACCTGGGTAACGTCTACATGGCTCTCAACCGGCTGGATGAAGCAGAGGCGGTGTACAAGCAGGCGGGTGACCGCAAGCTGGAGCAAGAGAGCCTGCTCGAGAACCGCTATCTTCTGGCTTTTTTGAACGGGGATGCGGCGCAGATGGAGCGGTTCGCTTCAGCAGCTATGGGAAAGCCCGGATTGGAAGACTGGTTGCTAGCCGGGCAAGCGGACACGCAAGCGTGGTACGGGAAGTTGAAGAGTACGCGTGAG
>DATFSH010000038.1:0-17359 GCA_035262725.1 Candidatus Acidiferrales bacterium
TTACGAATCACAAGTCACGAAGGGGTCTAAATGGCTGACGAGCTGAATCAATCCATCCTCACTCCGGTGGATATCGAATCGGAGATGAAAAAATCGTATCTCGATTACGCCATGAGCGTAATCATCGGGCGCGCCCTGCCCGACGTACGCGACGGACTGAAGCCCGTCCACCGCCGCATTCTCTACGGCATGTACGAGCTCGGCCTCACTTCCACGAAGCCCTATCGCAAATGCGCGAAAATCGTCGGCGAAGTCCTCGGCAAATTCCACCCGCACGGCGATTCGCCCGTGTACGACGCGCTCGTGCGCATGGCCCAGGATTTCAACATGCGCTACCCGCTCATTGACGGGCAGGGAAATTTCGGCTCCGTGGACGGCGATCCTCCCGCCGCGATGCGGTACACCGAAGCGCGCCTTTCGAAGATCGCGGAAGAAATGCTCGCGGACATCGAAAAGGAAACCGTCGATTTCATCCCCAATTTCGATGAAAGCGAAAAAGAGCCGGTCGTTCTGCCCACGCGCATTCCCAGCCTTCTCGTCAACGGCTCTTCCGGCATCGCCGTCGGCATGGCCACCAATATTCCGCCGCACAATTTGAAGGAAACCATCGAAGCCGCGATTTTGCTCGTGGAAAATCCGGAAGCCACGCTCAAGCATGTGATGAAAATCATTCCCGGCCCCGACTTTCCAACCGCCGGCTACATTTACGGCCGCGAAGGCATCGAGCAAGCCTACAAGAACGGCCGCGGCAGCTTCCAGGTGCGCGCCAAAGCCGCCATCGAACAGCGCGGTAAAGACCGCCAGGACATCGTCGTCACCGAATTGCCCTATCAGGTAAACAAGAAAAATCTCATCCAGCACATAGCCGAGCTCATCAACAACAAGAAAATCGAAGGCATCTCCGACATTCGCGACGAAAGCGACCGTGAAGGCATGCGCATCGTGATCGAAGTGAAGCGCGACGAGGAGCCGGAAATCATCCTCAACAAGCTTTTCAAGATGACCCAGATGCAGGAATCCTTCGGCATGATCCTGCTGGCCATCGTCGGCGGCCAGCCGCGCGAAATGGGCCTGATTCAGCTGCTGAATCTCTTCATCGCGCACCGCATTGACGTGGTCCGCCGCCGCACGCAGTACGACTTGCGCAAAGCCCGCGAGCGCGAGCACATCCTGCTCGGCTACCGCATCGCGCTCGACAATATCGACGACGTGATCAAGATCATCCGCGGATCATCCAGCCGCTCGAACGCCCGCGAGAATTTGCACGACTTCTTCTCCAATAAGAGCGTGCGCGTGATGGTGGCCGGCAAGGAGCGCACCCTCGAAGGCATCAAAGTTGACCGCAGGAAGTACGGCATCGTGGCGCTCACCGACGCCGTGATTGGTCCGGCCGAAGGCGAAGGCCTCACCTACACCCAGATCGACGCCATCCTTGAGCTGCAGTTGCACCGCCTCACGCAGCTCTCCGTGGATGAAATCCTCAAAGAACTCACCGAGATTCGCAGGCGCATCGAGGAACTGGAGGAAATTCTCGCCAGCGAGAAAAAACTGAAATCCGTCATCATCGCCGAGCTGCGCGAAGTGGCCAAATCCTATGGCGACGAGCGCCGCACGCAGATCGTGGACCGTGTGGAAGAAATCAAGCTAGAAGACCTGATCAAAGACGAAGAGATGGCCATCACCGTTAGCCACGCCGGCTACGTCAAGCGCACTTCGGTGGACGTCTATCGCCACCAGTCGCGCGGCGGCAAAGGACGTATCGGCGCCAAGACGCGCGAAGACGATTTCGTCGAGCATTTCTTCACCGCTTCGGCCCATAGCTATATTCTGCTGTTCACGTCCAAGGGCCGCATTTACTGGCTGAAGGTCTACGAAATTCCCGAAGCCGCGGCAGCCACGCGCGGCAAAGCCATCACCAATCTAGTCCGCTTGCAGGAAGGCGAGACGCTCACGGCCGTCGTCCCTACGCGCAATCTCGAGGAAGCGGGCCGTTACGTCTTCCTCGCCACGAAAAACGGCACGGTGAAGAAAACCGAGCTCGCCGAATTCTCCAATCCGCGCCCCTCCGGCATCATCGCCATTAGCCTCGATGAAAAAGACGAGCTGATCGGCGCAAAACTCACTGACGGCAAGCAGATGATTTTCCTCGCCAGCCGCGATGGCCAGGCCATTCTTTTCCGCGAAACGGAAGTTCGCTCCATGGGCCGCGGCGCTGGCGGCGTCAACGGGATGGATCTCGCAAAAGATGACTACGTCGTCAGCATGGACGCTGTCCAGCCCGACTTCGAAATCATCCGCAAGGAATACAAGAAAGACACGCAGAATCTCGACGAACTCGAAAGCGATCAGATTCGCGAATCGCTCACTTCGCTCATGCTCACCGTCGCCGAAAAAGGTTACGGAAAGCGCACCCCGCTCGCCGAATATCGCGTCACCTCGCGCGGCGGCAAAGGCGTCATCAACCTGAAGTCCACCGATCGCAATGGCCCGGTGGTCGCGGCCCTGCAAGTCCGCGAAGATTCTGACGTGATGATCATCACCGGCCAGGGCAAAGTAATCCGCGTCCACGCCGGCGAAATCCGCGAAGCCGGCCGCTCAACGCAAGGCGTCCGCCTGCTGCGCCTCGATGAAGGCGATGAGGTCGCCGCCGCCGCCGCGATTCTCGAAGAAGAAGACGCCGTTGTCGCGCCGCCGGAGCCGGGAAAAAAGTAACCACCGCGATAGATTCCAGCGTGTCGCGCAAGAAAATGTGCCTGGATTACCGCTTCGGAACAAAGCGCCGTCAGTCGGGGCACGGCATGCCGTGCCCGGCGCCCGGCCACGCAAGGCTACGCAAACTTACGCCCTAGTAGAGTAGCTTCCGGTTGAGCTACCCTATCCGCCGTGAAGGAGAGCATATGCCGCCGAAACTCACCTACGCGATCAAGTTTGTTGCCGATATGGACCGCGCCATTCGCTTTCATCGCGATACGCTCGGTCTGCCATTGAAGTTTCAATCTCCGGGCTGGAGCGAATTCATGACGGGAGAAACGACTCTGGCTCTCCATCCAGCCTCTGAGAAAAACCCCGCCGGGAAGGTGGAGTTGGGTCTTCAGGTGGACGATCTACGAAATTTCCACGAGGGGATGGTCGCTCAGGGTCTGAAATTTTCGATGTCGCCTGCCAAACAGGAATACGGAGCGTACCTGGCGCAGTTTGTGGATTCAGAAGGTGCTCACTATAGCGTCAGCGGAGGATGGCCGGAAAAATCCGCGCCAGTTCAATCTGCGGGTGGCGGCGGTAAATAATATCCCGGGCGCGTCCGCACGCTCACGCCTTCCCGGTCCACGGTGACTTTGATCTCGTGGTAGCCCGACTCGACATTCGGCGGCGGACGGTATCCTAGCGAGTACTGCGCGTGAATTTCGCCGCCGATCGCATCCACCGCTTTCTGAATTGTGCTGTCTTTCTTCGCGTTCAAAAACATCCCGCCCGTCGCCTTGCTCGCAATCTCCAGTGAATTCGGCCCCAACGCATTCTTACCGGTCTTCACTAGCCAGATCGCCAGCGCCATGTAATCGATGGGAGGATTCGCCATCTGCTGTTCGAGATCGGGAGTCGGAGGCTTTCCCGGCGGCGTCGGAATCGGATATGTTCCCGGAGGCCCAAGTGAATGGTCCACAGGTTCTTTTTTCGCGCGCAAATCCGCCATTGCCGTGCTCAACCCAATCGAATAGATCGTCACATTTGCGAGCTGTGCGCTGCGCAGCACTTCGCCGAGCCTGTTTTCGCTTCCCGTGTCCTGCGCTTCGCCGAGCACAACCAGAATCCGCCTCTGCGGCAGCGGCCGCTTTTCGAGCAGTGAAATCCCGCGCGCGATCGCATCGTAGAGATGCGACCCGGAATTTCCCGTGGTGAGATTGTTGATCACCTCTCCGATGCGTTCCGGATCGGTGGTGAATTTCTTCAGCAGGCTCACGTCGTCGTCATAGCCCACCACGGCCACTTCCGACGTCTGTGCCATCACGGTTTCCGTGAATACTATGCCCATCTGCTTCACCGATTTAAACATCGGATCGATGTGCGAGCTGGTTTCCACGACCAGTACAATCGAAAGAGAGCTCGCGCCAAGATCGAAGTGTTCGATCTTCTGCTCCACACCGTTGTCGAAGATATGAAAGCTCTCTTTGGGGATGTCGAGCAGCATCTCGCCGTTCGCGTTGCGCACGGTCACCGGCGCGGTCACTTCGTTCACGCGCACGTGAATCGTGCGCTTCGCCTCTTCCGGGGTCGGCTGCTTTTCCGGCTCGATGCCGGGCTTGGTGTGGAGCGGTCCGGGAGGCGCCTGGGCGCACGCTGGCGGCGCGAGCGCCAGAAGCGCCGCACGCAGCGCGATTATCGCGGCCAGGCCCGCTATTCTCAATAAGCCAAGACCCATAGAGCCATTTTATCTGATTCCGGATTTACGTCAGGGCGTTGCATCCGCCGGGCGCCACTGTACGCGATGGAAATCGCGTTCACTACGCCCCGGACGCATTTTGCCCAACGGTATTAAAATAGCTATTTGCATGTTCGTTTGCGTGTTTGCTGCTCTCATGGCCGCGCGCACGTAACTCAGTGAGGGAATTGATGAGACGTCCCAGCCACCTGCCGATGGCGAAGCTCGCTTATCAGGATCCCAGGTTCATGGAGAGCCTGGGCGCGCGCCCGCTGCGCATTCTGGCCGAGTATCTCGATCCGCTGGCCCGGCTGCGCCGCGAAAAAGTGGCGGACACGATCGTGATGTTCGGCTCGGCGCGCATCCATTCGCGCGAGCAGGCGCAACGCGAGCTGAAAGAAGTTCGCGCGCGCTCGCGCGGCCGCCGCAGCGCCCTATGGGCCGAGCGAATTCGCCACGCCAAGTTCCACGTGGAGATGTCGCGCTACTACGAAGAAGCGCGGGAACTCTCGCGCCGTATCACGAGCTGGTCCATGACTCTGGGTATGCACCCCAAGCGCTTCGTGATCTGTTCGGGCGGCGGTCCTGGAATCATGGAAGCAGCGAATCAAGGCGCTTTTGAAGCAGGCGGCTCGTCCATCGGCCTCAGCATCCAGCTTCCGCACGAGCAGAGCCCCAATCCCTACATCACGGAAGACCTGAATTTCTGCTTCCATTATTTTTTCATGCGCAAGCTCTGGTTCGCGCAGATGGCCAAAGCGCTGATCGTCTTTCCCGGCGGATTCGGCACCATGGACGAGCTTTTTGAAATGCTCACCCTGTTGCAAACGGGAAAACTCTCCTCGCGCCACATGATTCTGATCTACGGCAGGAAATACTGGGACAAGGTGTTCAACTGGCGCCACATGCTGCGCTACGGAACGATCAACGAGCGCGAGTACAAGCTACTCCAGTTCTCCGACAACGTGGACGACGCATTCGAGCGCGTGCGCGCGGAAATGGAAGAACATCACCTCTCGCTCGAGGACGAGCTGTAAGCAGAAAAAAAATCGGGGATGAAGCCCATGCCCCATCCCCGCTCTTTCATGTTCACCGTCAGAGGGAAGCGTTTGTTCTCGTCGATTAGTTCCTCGAAACTTCCAGATCCGCCTCGAACGCAGTGCCAAACATCGCTTCGAAGCGCTGCTTCTCGTGCTTGTCGTGAACCAGCACCACCGGCGTCACGCGTACCGACTGCTTGCACTCGCGGCAGGTAGTCGCTTCGCCCTGCATGTCCTGCACGAATCCGTCGGTGAAGTGATACGCCGAGCGCGGTCGCCGCGCGTTTTTCACGCCGGGAAGGCCGCAATGCGGACAGGTAAACTCAACGCGGTCCTCGAGCGGATCGCGGTTGAGCGCAGCCCATCCGGTGTATCTCACTCCAATCGTCTCTAGAGAATTCTTCATTAAGATGACCTCTCAATCCCCAAGAGGGGGCTAGGAACAAATGATTAGACGCGAGAAAGCCGAAAATGGTGCATTCGCAGCGCCAAAATCGTAATGGGAAAGAATTGAATAACTTAGAAGAATACTAACAATAGTTAGGCGCACGTTCGCACTTATGCCCGGATTTCCGGAACTGCCGCGGCGCTTCGGTGTCTATTCCTTCTAGAGGTCGCGCGTTCCGCGCTTTGCTATCGTGGCGCACATTTCCGGCACCGTGCATTTGCGCGCCATCATCGCGAAGGACGGGAGCGTTCGCGAGCTCGAAGTGGTGGACGGAAATCCGCTGCTGGCGCAGGCGGCAAAAGCTAGTCCAGAACCGGCGCTACCGGCCAACGAGGTTGAACGATGGAAGTGGAAACGTACATCACTGTGAACTTCGTGTTGAATTGAGCGTGCCCGGCACGCCGGAATGAATGCCGGGCGCCGCGAAATTTCGCACCGCCTTCAAAGCTGAATCACGGCTAGAACTTGATCACAATTCCCGTCGAAAGCCGGCCATTATTCTGGCTGCCTCCGAATTGACTGGTGTGAATCCAGGCGCCCTGAATGATGCGCCAGTAAAGCGGTCCGCTGAGCTTTGTATCAATTCCGGCGCCCAATGCTGCAGCAAATGACGAATCGCTGCCGACGCCATTCACGTGCTCGTGAGAGCCGCCTATGAGGAGGTGGATAAACGGCGAGACGCGAGCCGGAAACGATATTTGTGGCCCAAAAAGGTAGTTGTACTTTGACGTGCTCGAACCGTAGTGCCCGTCAAAATCCGCCACTATTCCGAGCCAGTTCGTAAATTTGTATTGTCCCGAGAGTTCCCATCCGTTCAGGTTCGCGTCGGGGCGGTTCTCGTTGTGCATGAACGTGTAGCCACCAAATAGTTCCACCTTGTCTGAAAGTCCCCCCAGTTGCGCGTGCGCCGTGAACGGCACGAAAAATAGCAGGCCCAGCAAAAACGAAAGCTTTCGAACCATGGAACTTCCTCCTCAGAAATATTGGGATTCAGACCCGCCGCACGCCCAATCGGGCGGCGCGGTCTTTTCAAGTGCCAGCCTGGCTTTCGCCCTTCCCCTCTCCGGGAGAGAGGGTGAAGCACCTACCATCCGCTGGAGTCAAAACTTGGATGCTGCATGGCCCTAAATAGTTACGGATAAAAGAGTTCTTTTGCGGCTTCTATAGTAGAGGTTCTCCCGTGCCATTGGCAATGATTTCCCTAGTGGCGTCGCGGAGGCGAACAATTTCATGCCAGTCGTTGCCCGCGGATGGGTCGGGCACAACGAGCGGGCCGAAGGAAACCGTCACGCGGCCGGGGCGCGGCAGGCGCGTCTTATCGCGAAGAATCTGGCGAGCGCCACGCACCGCCATCGGGCAAATCGGCCGCTGCATATCCACGGCGGCTTTGAAAGCGCCCAACTGAAACGGGCGAATGCCCGTCATCGAAGTGAAGGTTCCTTCCGGGTAGATTGCCACGGACTCACGGTGGCCGAGCGCTTCTTCCACATCTTCGGTTTGGCGCACGCGAGCTTGCGGATCGCTGCGATCAAATGCGAGGTGGCCCGAGCGGCGGATGATCTTGCCGACCAGCGGCATATCGAGCGCTTCGCCTTTGGCGACGAAGCGCACGCCGAGCGGAAGCGAAGCGAGTGCCACAAAAATATCCACGTAGCTCGAATGATTGGGCGCGAAAATCCAGGGGCCAGAGCTTGCGAGCTCGTTCAATAGTTCGCCGTGCTCAACCTCCAGAGGGATTCTGGCGGCGCGCAGGATCAGCCGCGATCCCGAGTGCGCGATTCGCGCCGCCCGCTCACGGTCTGAAGTGAGTGAGACGCCGATCCACAGCCCGGTGACTATGACTCCAAAGGCCGACAGCGCGTACGCGCCGTACAGAGACTCGAGGGCGCGCTTCGACCCGGACTTCGTCCACGCCCACGCGCGCGGAACGGCGCCTATCGCTGCCAGGCACGCCACCTGCATCCACACGGCTGGCTGTTTCTTGCCGAGATTGCCTTCGAGGTAGAGGCGCCGCGTTTCACTGCGGCGAAGCTTGCCGCTCGAAGTTTTCGGAATGGACTGCGGCCGAAGCGGCTCGACCGTGTCCGGCGGCACGCCCATCGCCTCGCTCACCGACTGGGCGATTTCGGCGGCGATGCGTTTCGCGGCGGACATGTCGCGCACTTCCGCCGCGACGATCAGCTTTTCGGTGCCGGTGCGCTCATCAGGCGCGCCGAACGCCACTACGCAACCGGTGCGAACTCCCGCGACGCGTCCCGCAATTTCCTCCACTTCGTGCGGGTAGATGTTGCGGCCGGCTTTGATGATTACGTCTTTGGCGCGGCCGGTGATGTAAATTTCGCCGTTCGCCCAATAGGCGAGATCGCCGGAATCGAGCCAGCCGCCTTCCTGAATCAATTCGCGCGTGGCCGCGGGATTTCTGTAGTAACCGCTCGTGGCCGATCGGCCGCGGAACTGGAGCTGGCCTTCGGCGCGCTCGCCGAGTACGCGCTCCTTTTTTTCTTTGTCAACGATGCGGACTTCGACGCCCGGCATCGGCTTCCCGGCGCCGACGAATTCAAGCGTCGCCTTGTCATCCGACTTTGCCGGTATCGCCTGGCCGTTCGATTCGAGCGCGGCGCGTTCGATGCGGTCCACCTTGTAGCCGGAGCCCAGCGGCGGCGCGGAAACGCCAAGACACGCCTCGGCGAGTCCATACACGGGCATCAACGCTTCGCGACGGAAACCGTGGCGGGTGAAGCGCGCCGCGAATCTTTCGAGCGTGGCTGCAGCCACCGGCTCCGCGCCGTTCGTCGCCGCGCGCCAAGAACTCAGGTCGAGCCCCTCGATATCTTTGTCCGCCACTTTTCGCACGCACAGCTCGTAGGCGAAATTGGGAGCCGGGCTGATGGTTCCGCGGTGATTGTGAATCGCCCACAGCCAGCGATCGGGACGGCTGAGGAACGCAAGAGGCGACATCACCACCAGCGGAATGCCGGTGACAATCGGAACGAACCACGCGCCAATCAATCCCATGTCGTGATACAGCGGCAACCAGCTCACGGCCACATCGTCCGCCTCTATGTGAATGCCGCCGACGATCGCCTGAATATTCGCGAGAAGATTCGCGTGCGTGAGAATCACGCCTTTGGGATCGCCGGTTGATCCGGACGTGTATTGCAGGAAAGCGATGTCGTCGCTGCTGGCGCGATGCGAAAGATGTTCCACGGGACGCCATTCGGTGGAAGGCGCGGCGTCGGCCGGTTGTCCGTTCGCCAGCCGCTGCGCGTTGAGGACTTCGCGCAGAGAAGGAACGCGCGGCTGCAGCGTGCGAGCAAGCCCTTCGGCCTGTCGCCAGGTGACCAGAAATTGCGCTTCGGCGTTGCGCAGGATGTTCGATTGCCGCGCGGCATATTCTCCGATGCGGTCGGCGCGAAAGGGCGGATAAATCGGGACGGGAATGCCGCCCGCGAGCAGAATGCCCGCGAACGTGCAGAAAAATTCGGCGCAGGTGGGCAGCATGATCGCGACGGTCTGGCCGGGTTCGAGCCCGCGGCGGCGCAGCTCGTCCGCGACGGCCGACGATCGCTCGTAAAGCTCACCGAAAGTGATGGTGCGCGGCTTTTCATCTTCTTCGTATAAAAAGATGTGATCGCGGTTCGGCTCGGCGCGGCCGCGAAGGCGGATTACTTCTGTGAGCGTTTCCGCTTTGCGGATCTGATCTTCGAGGTCGGGCGGAGTTACATGGCGAGTGACCGGCTGCATGCCGGTGGAAGCGCCGGAGCCAGTGCCGATGCGGGGAGCGCCCGTTCCTGCGCCGCTATTCGTACCGTTCGCTGAAGGATCGTCGCGCAGGATTGCATCAATCAGGTCCTGCACTGTGTCCGCTTCCGCCACCACGCGGTCCGGCAGCCGCACGCCGCACGTGTTGCCGAGCCTCAGCATCAGCTCGACGCGCTCGAGGCTGCCAAGCCCCAGTTCGCGTTCGAGGTGCGCTTGCGCGCCGCGCGCGCCGAGCTCTTCGAGCCCGCGCAATCCGCCAAGCTCAACGAGGAGCTGCCGGACGGTGCCAAGCGCCTCTGCCTCGACGATGGCCTTGCGATCGAATTGTATTTTGGCAGCGCCCACAGGAATGGTCAGGGCGGCATCGCCCAGCGTGCGATCACAAAAGCCCCACAAATACCCCCGCAAAATAGCCCGATGAGGCGAGCCTACCACCCGAATATCGGTGGTTCAAGTTCCGGTACTGACCCGTCGTCGTATTTCGTTCGCGCAGAATCTTTTTCGAAAGATTCCTCTGGCCTGGAAATTTGCAAATGAACCAAGTCCGCTGTCGGCCGGTCGAAATGGTGCATTCGCCGGTCTTCGCCTCACATTTGTCGAACTGATGTTGGGATTGCGCCTGATTCAACTAAGAATTGCTGGAGACAAGGAGGATCCCATGTCCGTTCTTACTTCGTCTGCAGGCACAAAACCCTACAAGGGGTTGGGAATGGAAGGCGCAGTTGCGAAATGGTACGCGTCCCTGACTAAAAAATCGCTCGAGGACTTCAAAGCGCTGGCGCGCCGAATTGCCGCACAGACTCCAGGGAATAGTAATGTCCTCGAGGTCGCTCCCGGCCCGGGTTATTGCGCGATCGATTTGGCCAAGCTAGGAAATTACGAAATCGTGGGACTGGACATCAGCAAAACCTTCGTCGAAATTGCCCGCGAGAATGCCGCGAGGGCAGGGGTTCGAGTGGACTTTCGCAGAGGCAACGTCTCCGAGATGCCTTTTGCTGACGAGACTTTCGACTTTGTTCTTTGCCGCGCCGCATTCAAGAATTTCACGGAGCCAAAACGCGCCCTGCAGGAGATGTATCGCGTGCTGAAGCCCGGCGGCCAAGCTCTGATCATCGATCTGCGCAGAGATGCGTCCAGGGAATCGATCATGCACGCCGTAAATGCGATGAACCTTGACGCGGTGAACCGGGTGATAACCAAGATGACGTTCCGTTTCATGTTGCTGAAACGTGCCTATACGAAGCAGGAATTCGAAGAGTTAATTGCGGAGACAAAATTTCACGGGGTCGAGATGCGCGACGACCTCATAGGGCTCGAGATAATGCTCACAAGAAGTCGCAACGCTGCGCAGGGCCCGGTCGGGCCGCGAACGTAGTTTCAGACGAGAATTACTTCGGGTTGGTGGCCAAGGACTTCGAGAAGAGCCACGGGAATAATTTCGGTTCGTCGTAGGCTTTGATCCAGGAGAGGTGCCCAACGCCGGGGTACTCGGTGAAATGAGCGTCGCTGCTCACCTGCTTCATGGCGGCATACATGCGCTGCGATTCTGTTACCGGCACGATATCGTCGGCGGCGCCGTGAAAAATCCACACCGGAACATTACCGACTTTCGCGGCTGCCTCCGAATAGCTCTTCGGGTCGTCCAGCGGCGTCAACTTGGCGAGGTCGGGATAGGCTTTCAGCGCGGCGGCCGGCGGACGGATTCCTCCGCAAATCACAATCAGGGCCGCAAACCGCCCCGGATTATTTTCAGCCAGCCGCCAGCAACCATAGCCGCCCATCGAAAGTCCGGTGAGATACGTGCGCTGCATATCGCCATCGAATTCTTTTGTGGCGGCGTCCAGAGTGGCCATGGCCAGATCCTGCATCGGCGGATGGAGCCACCAAAAGTTCTTGGCGCACTGCGGAATCACCACGATGGCCGGAATCCTGCTGCGATCGTTGCGAATGGCGGAGCCGATGCCCACGTCTGTTTCCAGCAAGCCGTCGTCCCCGCGCTCGCCGGCGCCGTGAAGGAACAGGATCACCGGCCACTTCTGGTGAGAGTTCCAATTCTCCGGCACAAACACCTGATATTTGTAGGTGATGCCCTTTACCGTGATTGTGCGATCGAGGAATCCCGTTTCGTGCTTTTTTGCGTAGGCGGGAGCGGCAACCAGGGGCGATAACATCATGATCAGGAATGGAAGCAATCTTCGCGGCGAAACGTGCACTCAATTCCCCCCTCTTTACTCTAGCATGACTATTCTCGCCTTCTCGCCTAGGTGTAATCCTGTAGTTTCCGAAAATTAATTTCTAGAGTGCCGAGGAAGCGGTCTCATCTGGAAACCCCTGGCAATGAGGTGGCGTCTACTTAAGTGTGAGCGCGACCACCGGACGCCGGTTGGAATTGGACGCCATGCGCGGGCTGATGCTCGTTTGGATCACGCTCACGCACCTGCCCACGTCCGCGAGCGCCTATGTAAACCAGCCGTTCGGCTTTGTCTCCGCCGCGGAAGGATTTATTTTTCTTTCGGCGCTGTTTACCGGGCGCGTCTACTTCCGTCTTGCCGAGCACGACGGCTATCGGGCCATGACGCGGAAGATCTGGGGCCGCACGCTGCGCCTGTACGGCTATCACGCCCTTCTGCTGGCTTTTGCGTTTCTGGTGGCTGTGCCGATCGCTTCGCGCGGGAACCGGCCGGGACTTCATAACCTCCTCGATTTCTATTTCATGGCGGGACCCGAGCAGGCCATCACCGAAGCGGCGCTGCTAATTTACCGGCCGCCCCTCCTCGATATTTTGCCGCTTTACATTATTTTTCTCGCAATGTCGTCCATTTTGATTTTGCTGGCGCGCCGGTTCGGGTGGAAACCGATTCTGTGGGGGTCCTTCGCGTTCTGGGTGCTGGCGCAATTCGGCTTTCGCACGGCTGAGCATACTTTCATGATGCATTACATCCCCACCCGAATTCCGATCCACGAAATGGGCGCATTCGATTTGTGGGCCTGGCAATTTCTTTGGGTGGTCGGAATCTGGCTGGGCGTGCGCTGGGCTCAGGGCGATTTGCCGATCGAGGCCAGCGCACGGAAGGTGATTATCCCGGCAACGGTGATCGCCGTCGCGTTCTTCCTAATGCGGCGCTTGATTGCCCATGGGTTTCAGCTTGACGGGACCGAGTGGCTCTTCGACAAATGGCACCTGGGACCGATGCGCCTTCTCGATTTCGCGGCCGTGGGCGCGGTGCTGATTGTTGGACAACGCTGGTTAAAACCCCTGGCAGTGCGGCCGCTGGTGCTGATGGGCCAATCTTCGCTGCAGGTGTTCTGCGTCCACCTGCTTTTTTGTTTTGGCGGGCTCACGCTGATGGGCAACGCGTCCATGCTGAACGGCTGGCGGCAATTCGGGCTCTTGGCCGCAACGTTTGCGGGGATGCTGGCGACCGCGAAGATTTTCGCGAAAACCGAAGCCAAGCACGAACGCCAGCCAAAGACTCCTCCAGGAGTTGGAACACAAATCATCTGGCCGCCACAACCCAATCCTGTTTCCGGTTTCGCCGCTCCACCGCCTTTCATCAAAAACGAAATACGCGAAGTGGCTCAACCAGCACGAAGGACGGACACTCACCTTTCGTAGATTCAGCAGTTTTCACCGTTGCATTGCTACCTACACGCTTTATCACTCCGGCTTTACAGCCCCTGCCTGATTCCCACGCTGCCAAAATCTGGTAAGTGTGTAACAGCGAGGCTAGCGGAATGACTTCAACGCAAATCGCAGTTCTTATGGTTGTGGTGATTGCTGTAGTCGCTGTGGCCGCAGTTCTCATCTTGCAGAATCGCACCAAGAAACTTCGCGCCCGCTTCGGGCCGGAATATGACCGCGCCTTGGCCGAAACCGGAAATAAATTCAAGGCTGAGAATCAACTCGAGAAGGTTGAAAAGCGGGTAAAGCGTTATGACCTGCGGCCGCTTACCGCGGCAGATCGCGACCGGTTTCAGCAGTCGTGGCGCGCGATCCAAGCGAAATTCGTGGACGATCCGGCCGGTGCGTTCATGGAAGCGGATCAACTCCTGGGAGCCGTGATGGCGACTCGAGGCTATCCGCCCACCGATTTCGATAATCGCGCCACGGAAATTTCCGTCGACCACGGCAGGGTTGTCGAAGAGTATCGAGCAGGACACGAAATCGTCATTCGCCAGTCGCAAAAACAGGCCTCCACCGAGGACCTGCGCCGGGGCATGGTTCACTACCGCGCATTATTCGACGAATTGATGCGAGAAGAGCCGGCGTCGATACGCGCGCGCGCTGCGGGCCAAAGTTAGCAGCGAACGAACACATTTGCACTCGGCTTTTCAAGAGACTCGACTTTTAACAAAATCGACGAAAGAGGGAGTCACCAATGACAGAGCATCTTCGCAGAGATCCAAGCCTCAACCCTGATCGATCCGCTACCAGCGACCCAAAGCTGCCGGTTCCGGAGCGGCAGGTGGCGAACGATACCGACTCACGCCCCCTGGTCACGCCGCCTCCCGGCGATGTACGGGGCGCGAGTGTTGCGAGCGGGAGCGGTCCGGCTGCCGCAACCGCAGCGGCGCGCGCACCGGAGGAGGAGCGAGCGGCCCTGTTTGCAGGCAATGAAGCGAATGATCTGCGTGCGCGATGGGACAGCATTCAGGTGGGCTTCGTCGACGAGCCGCGCAAAGCAGTGCAGGAGGCCGACGCGCTCGTCTCCGACACGATCAAGCGGTTGAGCGAAGTATTCGCGAGCGAGCGCCAGAACCTCGAACAGCAATGGGCGCGCAACGAGAACGTCTCCACCGAGAATCTTCGCGTGGCATTGCGAAGATACCGCTCGTTTTTCTCGCGGCTCCTTGCAATTTAGACCGAGCTTCACTCGTAACGCAGCGCCACCATCGGGTCCACGCGCATCGCGCGTCGCGCCGGCAGGAAGCAGGCCAAGAGCGCCACTGCGCAGAGCAAGAGCGCAACGCTCGAAAAGGTAAGCGCGTCCGTACTGGTCACCCCGAGCAGCATGCTGGTTAAAAAGCGCGTCAACGCGAACGATGCTGACAGACCCAACAGCACGCCGATGAGCGTCAATCGCAACCCATTGCCGATCACCAGCCGCAGCACGTCACGTTTGCTGGCGCCCAGCGTCATGCGGATGCCGATTTCATGCGTGCGCTGCCGGGTGGTGTAGGACGTGACGCCATAAATTCCCACTGCGGCAAGCAACAGCGAAAGCAAGCCGAAGGCGCCTACGAAAGTTCCAGCCACGCGCTGGGGGAAGCTCGCAATCTGTTCGCGCAATTCGAGCGTGGTGACGTCGAACACCACGAGATCGGCGTTCAGCTCGTGGATCGTTTTTTCCACGGTCGTGCCGGCGGCCAGCGGATCGCCATTCGTTCGCGCGAGGACGATCAACGTCGAGCGGTAGACCTGGTATAGCGGCAAATACAGGAATGGCCTCGGCTTTTCATTCAGGGCGTTTACTTTGCTGTCGCGCGCCACGCCGACCACGGTGAACCACTCGTGGGTCAGGTCTGAATTGAGCTGCTTGCCCAATGCTTCCTGATTCGGCCAGTAGCGATTCACGAATGTTTCGCTGACGATCACCACGCGCTGCGAACTCTTCGCATCCTGGGGCGTGAAGTCGCGCCCCTTTACAATCGGAATCTGCAAAGTCTGGAAATAGTTGGGAGTGACGATGGCTACCTGCGTTTCCATCGATTCATTCGCCTGCGAAACGTAGCCTTCGGGGTTCACGGCCGTCGAGCCGCCGCCAAATGCCAGTGGCACGCGGCTTGAAAGGGCCACCGACTGGATGCCGGGCTGTGTTTCGAGTTTCGTCACCAGCTGGCGATCGAATTCGACGCCGCTCGCTTCCGAATATCCGCCGGTAAAAAGATCGTAGGTGGCGATTAGCACATTGTGCGGGTTAAATCCGGTCTTGATTTGCTGCGCGCTCATGAAACTGCGAATGAATAATCCCGCGCAAATCAAGAGCAGCAGCGAAAGAGAAATCTGCGCCACCACCAGCGCGCTCGCAAGGCGCGCTTTGCGCATTCCTCCTGACGCACTGCCTGTGTCTTCCTTCAGCACCGCTACCGGCGCTTCGCCAGAGGCTCGCAACGCCGGAAGAATTCCGAAGATCACTCCGGTGAGCACCGAGATCACCAGCGTCGCCAGCAGCACCGTGTGGTCCACGCGCATTCCCAGCGAGATCGGGAAATCCGTCTTGGGGACGAACCGCATGAATGTGCCTGCAGACCAGAACGTGAACAAAAACGCGATCAGCCCGCCCGCCAGAGCCAGGATCAGACTTTCCACCAACAGCTGCCGCACCAGTCTCCACCGGTTCGCGCCGAGCGACATACGAATCGCGATCTCGCGCCGGCGGCCCACCGACCGCACCAGCATCAAATTCGCCACGTTCGCGCAGGCCAGCAGCAGCACCAGGCCCGCGATGGTCATCAACATCGGGAGCAGCGTGGAAAAAAGCTGGTTCCCGCCCATTGGATTTCGCCACAGGGGATACACGCTCACGCTGTCGTGACCTTTGTGCTCCTCCGGATAATTCTTTGCCTCCCGCTTCAGCCGCAGCGTCATCGCCTCCTGCGCCTGTTCCGGGCTGACGCCGGGCTTCAGCCGCCCGAGCGCCGAGAGCCAGAAATAGTGATGGTCGTGAAGCAGGTCGCCCTGCGGCATCAATTGCTCTTCCATCATGATCGGGATCCAAAGTTCCATTCGCAGCCCGGTCTGGCTTCCCTGAAATACGGGCGGCGCCACGCCGACAATCGTGTAGGGGTGCTGATTGATTTCGAGCGTTTGCCCCACCACATCTAGGCTCGCGCCAAAGTGCGTCTGCCACAGCCGGTAACTGATCACTGTCACCGGCGCGCCGCCCGGCTTAATGTCCTCCTCCGGAAGAAAACCGCGCCCCAGAATCGGCCGGACCCCCAGCAGATCGAAATAGTTCGCGGACGCCACCGCGCCCCACACGCGTTCCGGTTTGCCTTTTCCCGTCAAACTCATAGGAGCGATATTGGAGGCAGTGAGGCCGACGAAACTCTGCTGTCCATCGCGCATGGCTTCAAAATCCGGATAGGTGAGCGGGAAAGCATTATCCGTGCCTCGCCCGAGGGCCATCGCCACTACCTCGTTCGGGCTGGCCAGTCCGGGGATCGGATTCAGCAATGTGGAGTTGATCCAGCTGAAGATCGTGCTGTTCGCGCCAATGCCCAGCGCGAGCGTGAGGATAGCGATCGCCGCGTACCCCGGCGCTTTCGCGATCATGCGCAAACTGTATCGAACGTCCTGCCAGAAGGAGCTCATCCGCGCCACCTCAAGGACAATTTGGAATGATTCAAAGCATGTCTCCGCCCATCGCTGGTACCTTCTAAGTGAATGCTGGAGCGCCATTTAAGAGTCGAGCGGGAGCCATGGAGGGACGGCATCCGTTCGCTTGTGGGACGCGCATCAGCAAGAGCGAACATCCTGCCGCCACGCCACTTCGGCGAAAAGCGCTCGAAAGCGAAAGGGAAGTACGTTCGTACTGGCACCAACTGAACCGAGGGTCTATCGCCGCCGCCGCCATCCCAGCGCACAATCACTGTGGATTCGGGGACTGTACGTCGGCCGGCAAACGCTCACCCCCCATGAGCGCTGGCAGCTGGATGGCCTCCTCGAGTTTCTGCTCCTCCAACACCCCA
>DATFSH010000039.1:0-2590 GCA_035262725.1 Candidatus Acidiferrales bacterium
CCCATCGCCCATCCCGGCTTGATGAAGGAAATTGATTACGCGCAGTACCGCACGGACACGTTTCGCTATGGTTCGCAGCAGTTCGCGCCGATTCGCGCGATGAAACCGGACGACGCTCGAGAACGCCTCTACGCACCCGGCACCGGCTTCGAGCAGGCACTGTACTTCTGGATTTTCCCAAATCTGATGCTCAACATTTACCCGGATAACATTTCGACGAACCTGATCGTGCCGCTCTCGCACGAAAAAACGCTCACCATCTTTGAATGGTTTTTTCACGATGTGGCTTCACAGAAAAGCCGCGAGCGCATCGAGCGAGCCGTGTCCTTCAGCGACGAAGTGCAACGGGAAGACATTCTGCTTTGCGCCAATGTGCAAAAAGGCCTGGGTTCCTCGACCTACGACCGCGGGCGGTACTCGGTGAAACGTGAAAACGGTGTGCACCACTTCCACCTGCTGCTCGACGAGTTCCTCGCTCGACCTTAGCCACCCACGGATGTCGTGATTGTGCTTTTGATGGGTCCTGCCGGATCGGGAAAGATGACAATCGGCATACTGCTCGCGAAACAGCTCTCCTGGGAATTTGCCGACGCCGACGATTTCCATTCGCCGGCGAACAAGGAGAAAATGTCTCGCGGTCTCGGGCTGAGTGACGAAGATCGCATTCCATGGCTACAAGCCATCCGCAACGCGATGGATCAATGGCTGGCCGGGCAACGCAGTGTCGTTCTGGGTTGCTCCGCGCTGAAACGCACCTACCGCGAGCAACTGGGAGTTCACCGAAACTCCAGGGACATCAAGTTGGTCTATCTTAAAGGCAGCTACGATCTTTTGCTCGAACGCTTGCGCGCCCGAAAGGGTCACTACGCGACCGAGGGGCTTCTCTCGAGCCAGCTTGCCGACCTTGAAGAACCAACCGACGCGATCACCATCGACGTGTCTAAGTCCCCGGAGCAAATCGTCGCCGAAATCCGAGAGCAACTGGGCTTGTAACCGATGACGCAAAGATACCGCCCCGGAGGCTTCCGCCTTTCTTCAGCCGTTAGACGCTCCTACGGCTTTGCCGGGGATGGCGCCGGCTGCGAACTCGGCGCCGTCGGAGTCCTTCCGTAATTGAAATTCACTTTGGGCGCCTGCCTCGCTCCTTCCTCCGTCTTGAAGTACGCATCGTTGCGGGTGAATCCGCTCATGCTTGCCACGAGATTGTTGGGGAAGAGCGAGAGAAACGTGTTGTAGTCCTGCAGCGATTCGTTGTAGCGGCGGCGTTCGACGGCGATGCGGTTTTCCGTTCCGGCCAGCTCATCCTGCAGGCGAAGGAAGTTCTCGTTGGACTTCAGCTGCGGATAATTTTCCACGACCAACAGCAGCCTTCCGAGCGCACCATCGAGCTGTCCGTTCGCGGCAATCTTCTCGGCGGGCGTGTGGGCGCCCAACAGCGCGGAACGTGCTTTGGCGATGTCACCAAAAACAATCTGCTCCTGCACGGCAAACCCCTTTACGGTCTCCACCAGGTTGGGAATCAGGTCCGCCCTCCGCTGCAGCACCACGTCCACCTGCGACCACGCGGCGTTCACCGCCTCCTTCTTGATGGCCATTTGGTTTCTTCGGCTGATGAACGAGCTTCCGAAAATCAGCGCGATGATTACTAAAACGACCAGAACAATCAGAACGCTCTTCATATCCACCACCTCGGCCTTTCGATTTCAGCTGCTTGTTTTCTTGACGCGCTGCCATTCCCGCTTGGGAAAATGATGTTCCAACGCGTGCAACACTTTTTCCAGCGCCTTTAGGTACGCACCATACGCCGGAACAATATCTCCGTGAAATTCGCCGCTTTCCCGCAGTTTCAAAAGTGCGTCGAAAGCCGATGCGTCCGCATCGGTCAACGCCGCGGCCCGGGCGACGATTTCGTGCGCGGCGACCGGCGGCGTTTCTCCAAACGCCATCACCGTGTGGCGAAGCAGCGTCAACACGCCGGAAAAGGATTTTCGCAGCACCGGCGCTAAATCGCCGAGATGTCCCGGCGCACGCAAATAATGCTGCCGGAGTTTCAACAAAATGGTTCGTAGGTCACGTTCAATCTCCAGACGATGCAAATTCGTGGGCACTTCGATCTTGGCAACCACGTCCTCGCCGTACAGCACGCGGCGCCCCTGCTTCATGTCCAGAATCTCGATCGCGAACACGTCCGCGGCTTGCCGCAATTCCTCGTGCGTGAAAAACAGCGGTGCCGGTTCTTTCTGTTCGACGCACCACCATTTCACCGCGCCTGCCAGCCGGCCAAGCTCTTCCACCGTCAGGGAACGCAAGATGCACACGACGTTCAGATCGGAGTGCCCTCCGCGAAAATCCCCGCGTGCCGCTGAGCCGAACAAAATGACGCACTCCAGGTTGTTGGCAGCAAATTCCTTTAAGCGCTTCACGAGTTCTGTCAGTTTTGCGTCCGTCGAAAGCATTTTCGCCTCGTTCTTCAAGCTCGGGCCTGGTCTTACCAGCCCCCTGACGCTCCCCCGCCCCCGCTGCTCCCGCCGCCAAACCCGCCAAATCCCCCCCCGCCCCAGCCGCCGGATCCGCCGCCGAACCCACCGCC
>DATFSH010000040.1:0-30288 GCA_035262725.1 Candidatus Acidiferrales bacterium
GGGGCGGTGAGAGCGGCGGCGAGCATCATCAGGGTTAGGGCGGTTTTGAGGATGGCTGGAGAGAAAGTCAAAAGAGCCGGCGGGACGCCGGCGTTACGGAATGGCGGCGACGCCATTGGGAGACGCGAGGTCTTGGGCGGGTTAGCTTTCGATTTTGTTGCACGACCCTGCACGTTTCGTACACGACGCATCAGGCGGCCTCCTCGAATGGCCATTGATGGAGCAGGCGGGCGCGGGTGAAGTAGACGAGAATGCCTGCCAGCATTGCGGCGAGCGAGGCGAGCATCGGGCGCCGTCCTGTAGAAATAAAAATTGCGATCCAGCCGGCGATGGAAAGAAACACCGGGACAGGATAGAGCCACATGTGAAAGGGCCAGCGGTCCTCCTTCCATCGCCGGTGCAGCCTCATCAAACCGACCGCCTGCGCCACAAATTGGATGAGGCAGCGCATGGCCAGGATGGAGCGTATGACGGAAAAGAGGCCAATGAAGATACAGACAAAAATCGAGGCAAGGCCCAGAGCGATGAGCGAGACGCTGGGGAAGCGTTTGGTGGGATGCATGCGCGCGAAGATAAAGAAGAAATTTCCGTCGAGCGCGGCGGCGTAGGGCACACGCGAATAGCCAAGAGTAGCCGAGAAAACGGAGCCGAAGGCAGTGACGAGAATCAGCGCGGTGGCGAGAGAGGCCCAGTGCGGGCCGAAGGTGCGTTCGACGAAGAGACTGACGACGTAGGGCGATTTCTGCGCTTCCTGCCAGGGAACGACGGCGAGAATGCACGTCTGCATCGCGAAGTAGAGCGCGGCTATGCCGAAAATCGAGAGAAAAATCGCGCGTGGGATATTGCGCTCGGGATTTTTCAGTTCGCCGCCGAGGTTGCAGACGTTGTAGTAACCGAGGTAGCTGTAGATTGCCTGCACGGAAGCGTGGCCGAGGCCGGCGAAGAAAATCCAGGAGAGGCCCCAGGCGCCGGGTGGATAGGTGAAGACGAGGTCTTTGTGAAAATGTGTTGTGCCGCCGTAGATGAGCCAGGCGATCGTGGCCGCGGCGATCATCCAGAGAATCGTGGAAATTTTGCCGATGGCGGTGATGCGACGGTAGAGGAGCACGACGGCGATAGCGATCAGAAGGATCGCGACGAGGCGAGTGTAATTTGCGAGCACGAACATGAACTGGCGCGGGTGCGCGCCGAGCCAGGCGTTTACCGCCGCCAACTTTGTCGCGAGGTAGAGCGAATAGTCTGCGAATCCGAGGGCGCCGGAGGAAACGCTCAAGGGCCCTTGGAAAAGCGTTTGCCAGATGAAGAGGAACGACATGAGGCGGCCGAGGCGGTTTGGCCCGTAGGCTTCGCGCAGAAAAACATAGCTGCCTCCCGCTTGCGGCATTGCGGCGCCGAGTTCCGCCCAGACGCAGCCGTCAACAAGGGCAAGCGCGGCGCCGACGACCCAAGCGAGGATGCATTGCGGGCCGTTCATGGCGCGAATGATGAAAGGGATGACGACGAAGGGGCCGATGCCGATCATGAAGGTCATATTGAGGGAGGTGGCTTCGAGGAGGTTGAGGCCGCGTTCGAGTTTTTCGGGTTCGGACATTTCGTGGCGATGCGGTGCTGCAAAAGAACGGAAAGCATAGCAAGAAAGGGCTGCTTGGCTGGGGTTTAAAAACAGCCGAGTAGTGAGCGCCGTTGTCTTCGTCTTCGCGCACGGTCCGATCAGGTTGTCGCTGGTGGCTGATTCACCGTCGTAAGAGCACAGGCAAAGAGTGCGTGTACCACTGGTGCATTGGATGTGCGTTAGGATGAGGTAGATGGTGAAGCTTGGAATTGGGATCACAGCGGCGATTGGTGCGGGGCTGGTGCTGGGATATTTTCGGGTGCGGCGACGCCGACGCTTTCCCGCGCACGGATGGCTGGGATTCGTGGCGCTGGCTGGAGCGGAGTGGCTGCTTTTTCAGCGCGTAGAGCCCGTTGCTACTTATTTCACGCCGATTGCATGGAGCGCGTACATCCTGATTGCCGACGCGGCGACGTTTGCCATTACCGGCCGTTCGCGCTTGAATGATGCGCCGCTTTCGCTTGCGCGCATGGCGCTGCTTTCCATTCCTCTCTGGCTGATTTTCGAAGCCTACAATTTGCGGCTTGAAAATTGGGAGTATGTGGGTGTGCCGTTGCCTTGGGCGGCGGCGATGATCGGTTACGGTTGGTCGTTCGCGACGATCACGCCGGCGATTTTCGAAACTTCCGATCTGGTGCAGGCGATGCTGCCGACGGTGGGCGGCGAGCCGTGGAAAATTTCGCACGGCGCAGAAACTTTGTTGATAATTTTTGGCGCGGCTTGCCTGGCGATTCCGCTGGTGGTGCCGCGCGCGGTTGCGGCGCATCTTTTTGCGCTGGTGTGGGTGGGTTTTCTGCTGTTGCTTGACCCGATAAATCGAAGGCTGGGGCTTCCGTCGTTTCTGGGCGATCTTTCCGAGGGATTCCGGCGGCGTGCTTATGGTTTTCTGGCTGCGGGGTTCATTTGCGGATGGCTGTGGGAATTCTGGAACTACTGGGCGGCGGCGAAATGGCATTACACGTTTCCGATGTTTCAGAGCATGAAGATTTTCGAGATGCCGACGCCCGGCTATCTGGGATTTCTGCCCTTTGCGCTGGAGTGCTTCAGCATGTACGTTAGTGCGGCGTGGGTTCTGGGCTGGGTGAAACGAGTGAAATGAAAATCAAGCGCCGCCGCCATCCTCTTTCCTGCGCGTTCGTTGCCGGAGTTCTTGTGGTTGTTGCCGCGGCAATACTGCCGGCGGCCTCTTCTGTCCGTGCGCAGGGTTTATCCATCCCACCGGACGCCCGTGCCGCGCTCGACATGCTGTACAGCGGGGATGCGGACGGCTCCATTGCTATGGCGCGCGACTTTCAAAAGGAGCACCCGGATCAGCCGCTCGGGCTGCTGCTGGAGGGCGAGGCGCTGTGGTGGAAGCGCTATTGCCTCGCGCTCGAGATCAAATACGGGATGATTGAATCCTGGTCGCATACGAAGGATAGCGCCGACGAAGCCTACTTCGCGCTCGCGGACCGCGCCATCCAGCTGGCGCAGGCGCAGGTTGCCAAATCTGACACGGCGGAAATGCATTTTTACGCTGGGATGGGCAACGCGCTGAAGGTAAGGGTGCTCGGCCTGCGCAATGAAAATCGCGCCGCAGCACGCGCCGCTGTGAATGCGCGCTCGGAGATGACGCGCGCCCTTGGGCTCGACCCGCAGATGGCCGACGCGACCGCCGCGCTCGGCCTCTACAACTATTATGTGGACACGCTTTCACCCGTCGTGAAAGTCCTGCGCTTCTTCATGGGGATTCCGGGAGGCAACAAAGAACTGGGCGTGTCACAAATGAAAACCGGGATGGAGCACGGCGTGGTGCTGAATGTTGATGTCCGGTTCATCCTGGCGCGGGCACTGCGGCAGTACGACCAGAAATATGCCGAAGCGCTCGACATTGCCGAGCCGCTCTTGGCGCGCTATCCGCAAAATCCGATGTTTCTCCTTTTGCTTGGGAACCTGAATTTGGAGCTGGGGCGGAAGGCGAAGGCGACGGAATATTTTAATGCCGTGCTGAAACTGCTGGCGGCGGCATCGGCGAATGGTTGTTGTGCCGGGTGCGCGAATTGCGATGCATGCGCGGCGCATGTGCGGAATCTTGCGCAGGAATTTCTTAGCTCAATCCATTGATGTCCCCTGGGATTAGAACCTATCTAACTGTGAACTTCAGGGGCTAAAGCCCCGATTTTCTTTCTCGTTTATGTCGTCCCTAATGGGGCGACCCACAAAGCGTTTGACCCATAAGCTCCCGGCTAAGCGGCCGCTGCTTCGCGGTTAGTGTCCTTCGTGCCGATGCGGCTCATCATCAGGGCTGAAATGCAGCCGGAGACGAAAGCTGTGCCCCAAAGTCCGTGCGGGCCCCAGCGCTGGAGGAGTTCCGCGCCGAGGATCGGGCCTAGCGAGAAGGCGATGCTGAACGACATGGTGTAGAGGCCCATGTATTCGCCGCGGCGTCCTGGCGGGGCGATTTCGGCGGCGTAGGCCGAACTCCCGGGCAGGAGAATCATTTCGCCGAAGGTCCAGATGACGACGGCGGCGAAAATCTGCGCGGGGCGGGCGACGAAAGCGAAGGCGCCGAAGCCGATGGCGTAGAGGAGGGCGCCGAGCGTGAGCGTGCGGCGGTGCGACCAGTGGGCCATGGCGGTATTGAGCGGCACTTCCAGAGCGACGATCAACAGCGTGTTCAAGGTGAAGACGGTGCCGTAAAGCGATTCGGGCAGGCGCAGATTGCGCACCAGGAAAAGCGGGAGCGAAGAGGTGAGCTGGAAAAAAACGAGCTGCGCGGGAATCATCGCCGCGAGGAAATAGAGCATGCGCGGATTGCGGAAGGCGCGCAAGTGATGGGCGGGATGCGCGGCGGCGAGCGGGACCACGGAATCGGCTTCGATCTCGCGGCCGAGTTCTTCGGGGTCGGCCCAGTCGGGATCGTGAGAGAGGTTCAGGCGAGCTGAGTCCCAGCGGGCCATGGTGATTACCACGCCCGCGAGAATCGAAGTGGCGCCGTCGACGAAGAAAAGCCACCGAAAGGAAAACAGGGCGAGGACGCCTCCGATGGCGGGACCTACGCTCATCCCCAGATTCACGGCGAGCCGGCTGAGCGCGAAGGCTGCTTTGCGCTGCGGCGGGCGAACGAGATCGGAAATCATGGAGAGGCTTGGCGGGCGGACAGATTCGTTGAGAATGGCGAACAGGAATGTGATGGCGAGGATGGTGGGGAAACTGTGCGCGAGGGGGAAAAGAAACAGGAGGACGCCGGAGAGGAACAGCGACGTCTTGATGACTGCGATGGGGCCGACGACGTCAGTGAGGCGGCCGGCGATAGGCATGGTGATGAGGGCGGCGATGCCGTAGACGGTGAGGGAGAGGGCGGCGTGAGCGGGCGTGATGCCGAGGGTGCGCGTGAGATAGAGCACGAGGAAAGGCAGCACCATGGTGCCGGCGCGGTTGACGAGCGTGGCGGCGGATAGGAGCCACACTTCGCGGGGCAGGCCTTTGAGGCCGCGCCAGGGATTCATTCGCTCAAGGTAGAACGGGGTTGCGAGAAGTCAAGAAACAAGTCAGGCAACTCAAAAGCGCCGTCTGCCAAACCAATGGGATCTTTCAATTGGCGATCCTCCCTTACCTAGTGGCGGGCGGATTCTTCTTGCTCGAAGGCGTGGTAGGAGGAGCGGACGAGGGGGCCGGCTTCTACGTGCTTGAAGGTCATTGACTCGCCAAGGCGCTTGAATTCTGCGAATTCGTCGGGGTGGACGAAGCGCTCGACGGGCAGATGCTCTGGAGTTGGCTGCAGATATTGGCCGAGGGTGAGGATGTGCGTGCCCTGCGCGGCGATTTCTTCCATCGCGGCGAGCACTTCGTCGCGCGTTTCGCCGAGGCCGAGCATCATTCCGGTTTTTGTGAGCAGGCCTGGCGCCATTTCGGCGGCGCGATGCAGCAATCCGAGCGAGCGCTCATAGACCGCGCCTTTGCGAACGCGGCGGTAGAGGCGCGGGACGGTTTCCATATTGTGATTCAGCACGTCGGGCTTTGCGGCCATGACGGTTTCGAGCGCGGACCACTCGCCGCGAAAATCGGGGATGAGGACTTCGACTTTGCAGCCGGGGACGCGTTCGCGAATCTTGCCGATCGTGCGGGCGAAAATTGCGGCGCCGCCGTCGGGCTGGTCGTCGCGATTCACAGAGGTGACGACGGCATAGCGCAAGCCCATGCGCTCAACGGCTTCGGCGACGCGCTCAGGCTCGTCTTCTTCCGGCGGCCCGAGGGGCTTGCCGCTGGGCACCGCGCAAAAGCCGCATGCGCGCGTGCAGATATTGCCGAGGATCATGAAGGTGGCGGTGCGATGCTCCCAGCATTCGCCCATGTTGGGGCAGCGCGCGCTTTCGCAGACGGTATGCAAATCGAGCGTGCGCATGATTTTTTTGAGTTCCTGATAGTTTGGGCCGCCGAAAAATTTCACGCGAAGCCAGGGTGGACGCGGATGCGCAGCCGTTGGTGGCGGCGCGCCAGGCAACGAGTTCGAGATGATGTGAAAGGGCGAAGCCATTCGCGTGGTCTCGAATCATGTATTTTACGCGTACGGCAGCGCGGGCACAACCGTCCGAGCGTATTGACGCGGCGATTCCGCCACATTTCGGCAAGCAATTTGACGGCAGAAATTGCTCAAGTTTCCGCTTCGCTTGCCGATACCGCAGGTAAGCCAAAGTTCCTGCTGGGACGGCGAGAGACAATTTGAAACATTGAGAATCTGAAGGATTGGCGTTCGCCGATGTTGCAAGCCCAATGTGGGAACAGGCTTTGAGTTGATTGTGGGCCTATCACCATGAGCGCCATCAATTTTCCGACTGCTCCGCTTCAAAGCTCAAGAGCGGCGAGGTCCGGATTCGAGTCGATTCCTCCGGCGACTGGCAGCGCGGCGTCTTCCACCGCTGATCAAGCGGTTCTGTCCAGCATTGCGGCTGCGCAGTTCCAGGAGCTGTGGGCTGTCTTCCAGGACGCCAGGAACGCTCAAAACTTCAACACAGCTGGTACAGACGCGACTCGCACGCCGTCACTGAGCATTCGAGTCTGACCAGGTTGCACGGCCCATCCTAAATCGCCACATATTGACCGAGCGTTGTGTTGTATTATTGCCACAGTGAAATATTGCTTTGTCTAGCTTGTCTTACTATCGTGTTGATTCTAAATGGTTAATATTTAGAGGTAGAGGCCACCCAACTGCTTGGGAGGGCCCCGGCGAATGTCCTCTCAAGTCACGATCCAACGTCCCGTCGAAACGGAAGGAATCGGGCTTCATACTGCAGTGCGAAGCCGGGTTCGATTTTTGCCGGCACCGGCCAACACGGGTATCGTGTTCCGGCGCGTGGATCTCGACAATTTCGAAATCGAAGCGCACGTTCGCAACGTGGCGCGTGTGAGTTACGCGACGAGCCTGATGAAGCAGGGCGTGCTGCTTTCCACCACCGAGCACGTGCTGGCCGCGCTTTACTCTTGCGGCGTTGACAATGTGTTTGTGGAAGTCGATGCGCTGGAACTGCCGATTCTGGACGGCTCGGCGAAACCGTTCATCGACCTGCTGGCGCAGGCGGGAATAAAACAACTACGGCGGCAGCGGCGTTACATCAAAGTGATCAAGCCGCTCGAATTTACCGATGGCGACCGGCTGCTGGGGATTTATCCGGCCGATGAGTTCCGCGTGCATTGTTATGTGGATTTCCGGCATCCGGCGGTGCCTCCGCAGGGAATCGAGTTGAGTGTCAACCGGGAAACATTCAGCCGCGAGCTGGCGCCGGCGCGCACGTTCGGTTTCACGAAGGATTTTCCCGGGCTTCAAGCAATGGGATTGATTCGCGGCGGGTCGCTCGACAATGCGATCGTGATCGACGACAAAAATGTTACGAACGGGCCGCTGCGTTTTCCGGATGAATTCGGGCGGCACAAGGCGCTTGATTTGATTGGAGATTTGGCGCTGGTGGGGCGGCCGCTGCTGGCGCGGATCGAAGCGCACAAGGCCGGTCATGCGACGCACACGCAACTGGTTACACGGCTGCTGGCGGATCGCTCGCTGTGGACAGAAACATCCAATGGGCATTCGACCGAAACGAAATCCTCTTGCAGATCGGTTCCGGATACCGTTCCAGCTTCTTCGTAGACCTACCCCGGGATTGCCATGCTGAGTTCTTCTGGACTCACAGTAAGCGAGAGGGCGGCGAAGCGCTATTGCAGCTCATCGCTATCAGCCGAGGCGGGACCAGATTTTCTGACGCGAATCACTCCCGTTTCATCCGTGTAGTAACTCTGCACGCCGGTGGTATTACGATTCACGGGATCCGCATTCACTGTGAATCCGCTTGCGCCCGACTCCGCGCATCCCTTACCCGCCAAGTCGGAAGACGGCTTTGCACTGTTGGTGAAGATGTTGCAGTTCTTCTCGCCGTTGGCCAGAGCGTGATTTATCAGCAAAGCGTGTTCGCAGCTGGCGGCGCCGCGGCGGGATCCGTCGAGCTGATCGAGGCTTGTCGCGAATCCGTTTCCGTAGGTCGAACTGTAGGTGAGGTCGGCGGCTATGATGGTTCGAAGCGAGCCAACGGCGCTTGCTTGATTCGCAGCCATTCTCGCGCGCAACAGATTCGGAATTGCTATGGCCACGATCAGGATAAAAGGAATCATTGCCACTCAGATGTAGCCGAGGTCCCGTCATGCGGCCGGCTGATTTTCGAATTTCCGACAGGGACAGATGCCCAAAGACGATGTCAACGACGACCGCCGGAAACACGAGGAAGAACAGGCCGAAGATAAGGCTGGCGAGCGATTTTCCGCTCGACTGAGCCGGACAGACGGCAGATTCTGTCGCGCCCGGGACTGCGGGGGCGGGATTCGCCGACGCTGGAACGCCACTGAGAGCCGCTCCACATTTGCTGCAGAATTGCGCTCCGTCAGCGGCCGCCGCACCGCACCGGTTGCAAAAGATCGTTCGCCCCCCCTAAAAGCGGTTGAAATCAGGACTGTGGTTATCGTTTCCCGGCGCAGATGTCAATCTTGTGTTTTGCAAAACGCCGGCGCAGGATGCCTTGGTGATTGCCAAAGGCGGTAGTGCACGCCACAATAACGAGCGATGCCAAACCATTCCGACACAACTATCGTGATCCTTGCCGCGGGCAAGGGGACGCGGATGCGTTCCGAACTTGCGAAAGTGCTGCACCGCGCCGGTGGTCGCACGCTTATCGAGCATGTGATCCGCGCCTGCCTGCCGCTGAAGGCTGCGCAGCTTTTGGTTGTGGTGGGGCATCAGGCGGACGAGGTGGGCGCGGTTGCCGAAAATCCTGGTGCGCAAGTGATTCTGCAGAAACCGCAGCACGGCACGGGGCACGCCATGCAGGTGGCGCGTCGCGCGATTCGCAAAAGCACGAAAGTGGCGCTGGTGGTTCCGGGTGACGCGCCGCTGCTGCGAAGCGATTCGCTGGCTGCGCTTCTCGATTCGCACCGGCGAGGCGAAGCGGCTGCGACCGTGTTGAGCGCGGAGCTCGAGGATCCGACTGACTACGGCCGGATCGTTCGTGATGCGGAAGGGCGCGTCGAGGCGATCGTAGAAGAAAAGGCGGCGACGCCTGAGCAGCAGTTGATTCGGGAAGTGAATTCGAGCATTTATTGTTTCACGCTGGAAAAATTGTGGCCGGCGCTCGCTTCGCTGCGGCCGAACAATGCCCACCGCGAGCTGTATCTTACGGACGCGATTGCTCTGCTGCGGCAGCGGAACGAACGAGTGCTCGCACAAGTGGCGTCAGACGCGGAGGAGATTCTTGGTTGCAACACGCGCGCGAGCCTGGCGGAAGTGGACCGGATACTACGCGCGCGCAAAGCGGCCGAATTGATGGAAGCGGGTGCGACGATTTACCTGCCGGAGACGGTGGTGATCGATCCGGACGTGAGCGTGGGGCCGGATACGGTGATCGAGCCTGGCGTACAACTGCTTGGCGAGACGCGGGTGGGCGCGCGGTGCACGATTCAGACGGGTAGCGTGCTGCATGATGTGCGCGTCGATGACGACGTTACGGTTGGGGCGCACTGCGTGGCGACAGCGAGCCGGTTGCATGCGAAGTCGTCGATCGGGCCCTTTTCGCGCTTGCGGCCGGGTGCTGATATTCGTTCGGGCGCGCACATTGGAAATTTCGTTGAGGTAAAGAAATCCGTGGTGCACGAGGGCGCGAAGGCGATGCATTTGACGTACCTGGGCGATGCCTCGGTGGGGCGCGGCTCGAACATCGGCGCGGGGACGATCACATGCAACTACGATGGCGTTGCGAAATATCAGACGAGCATCGGCGAGCGCGTCTTTATTGGGAGCGATACGGCGCTGGTGGCACCGATTCGCGTGGGGGATGGCGCATATGTGGCGGCCGGCTCGACGCTGACCGAAAATGTGCCGGCGGAGGCGCTGGCATTGGCGCGAGGGCGGCAGGTGAACAAGCCAGATTGGGCGCGAAAGCGGCGGCTGGAAATGAAGCGCGATGAGAAAACGCGCACGCGTTCGAAACGCAGGCCGCGAAGAAAGTCGGCGAAGCCGCCCACGAGAACGAAACGCCGTTTGCGCGGGCGATCACGCCGGCAGCGCTGAGATCCCTGCCTGCAGGAGGCAGGCTTCGTTCCGCTCCTTCATTCCTCAGGGCAGGCAGGATGACGATTCTCCTGGACACACTGTCAGGCCGATCGGAAGTTTCTCGATTGACGATGCTTTCCGAAAGACCGTGCGCGAAATGGCCGCGAACTGGTTGGAATGCTACGGAACCAACGGGCATTAAGGCGTATGTTAGAATGGCTTAGGAGATGAGGAAGGACTTATGAAATTTGGAGTGGTGCAGTTCCCGGGATCGAATTGCGATGATGACGCGTGCCATGCGATCGCGTCGGTGATCGAGCAGCCCGTTGAATTTATATGGCACCAGTCTGAGAATCTTGCGGGATTTGACGCGATTATTCTGCCGGGCGGATTTGCTTACGGCGACTATTTGCGCACGGGGGCGATTGCGCGCTTTTCGCCGGTGATGAAAGCTGTGGATCGGTTTGCGCGCGGCGGCGGGCTGGTGCTGGGAATCTGCAACGGGTTTCAGATTCTGCTCGAGGCAGGATTGCTGCCCGGAGCGATGCTGCGGAACAAGGGGCTGCGATATTTGTGCCGGCACGTGCATATTCGCGTGGAGCGGACGGATACGCCGTTCACCGGAGCGGGGCATCGCGGCGACGTGCTGAAAATTCCGATCGCGCACAATGAAGGCAATTATTTCTGCGATCCAGCTACGTTGGCGGAGCTGGAGCGCGAAAACCGGATTATCTTCCGCTACGTGCACCCGGACGGCGCGGATTGCGTGGAGGCGACGCGAGCCGATGGCGGAGGCGCTGAGTTCGACCGCGAGAACAATCCGAACGGGTCGCTGCGCGCGATTGCGGGGATCTGCAGCCGCGAGCGCAACGTGCTGGGGTTGATGCCGCATCCGGAGCGGGCGATGGAATCGCCGCTGGGTTCATCGGATGGGCTGGTGATATTCAAGTCGATAGTCGAGTATTTGACGCGGGCGCAGAGCAAACAGGCGAGCAATCAAGTTGCGGTAAGCGCTTAGATTTTTTCAGCGAAACCCCTTTTTTCTGCGTGCTTTTCCTCAGACTTGTCGTTGCGTGTGCAATTGATTGCTGCGACAATTTCGTCTGCGCGAAACATCGCGCACGACTGTGACGTATCAACAGTAGGAGACAAGGGTCCTCAGCGTCTAAAGCCGACGGCTTTTGTTCATTCAATGGCACGGCTAACCCCGTGCCTTGGCAAAAGAAATGCAGAAGGCGATACAAACTGAAATCAAAGTTACGCCGGAAATTGCGGCCGAGCATGGCCTGACGGCGGAGGAATACGCTCGCATTGAGAAGATTCTGGGGCGCGATCCGAATTACACGGAGCTGGGAATTTTCAGTGTGATGTGGAGCGAGCACTGCTCGTATAAATCTTCGCGCGTGCATTTGAAGAGGTTGCCGACCACCGGGGCGCGCGTGGTGCAGGGGCCCGGAGAGAATGCAGGAGTGGTGGACATCGGCAACGGGATCTGCGCGGTTTTCAAAATCGAATCGCATAATCATCCGAGTTTTGTGGAGCCGTTTCAGGGCGCGGCCACCGGCGTGGGCGGAATTTTGCGCGATATTTTCACCATGGGCGCGCGGCCGATTGCGGTGATGGATTCGCTGCGGTTCGGGGAAATCGAGCCGGGATCAGGCGCTGGCAGCTCGACGCCGGAAGAAATCGCGCGGAACCGGCACATTCTGGAGGGCGTGATCCGCGGGATTGGATTCTATGGGAATTGCTTCGGCGTGCCGACGGTGGGCGGCGAGGTGCAGTTCGAATCGTGCTACGCGAATAATCCGCTGGTGAACGCGCTGGCGTTGGGAATTGCGCGGCGCGAAGAACTCTTCTTCGCGCGTGCACGCGGCGCGGGCAATTCCGTGATTTGCGTAGGCGCAAAGACGGGGCGCGACGGAATTCATGGCGCGTCGCTGCTGGCATCGGCGGAATTCAGCGAGGAATCGCAGCAGAAGCGGCCCAACGTGCAGGTAGGCGATCCGTTCATGGAAAAGCTGCTGCTCGAGGCGTGTCTCGAAGCGATGCGCACCGGCGCGGTGGTGGCGATTCAGGATATGGGAGCGGCGGGGCTCACGAGTTCGAGTTCGGAGATGGCGTCGCGCGGCGGAATGGGGATTGAGATTGATCTAGCGCGCGTACCGCAGCGCGAAACGGGCATGACGCCATACGAGATCATGCTTTCGGAATCGCAGGAGCGGATGCTGCTGGTGGCGGAGCGCGGGCGGGAGCGCGAAGTTTTCGGCGTGTTCAGCAAATGGGGACTCGATGCTGTCGAAATTGGAAAGGTGACCGATGACGGGAAGCTGCGAGTCCTCGATCACGGGCGCGTGGTGGCGGAGATTCCGGCTCATGCGATCGCCGAGGAAGGGCCGCGGTACGAACGCCCGATCGCAGCGCTTTCGGCGGCAGCAGCCGGGCCTCGCGTGGAATTCGCTGCTGCGGGCGCGGACCTGACGGAGGGTTTTCGCGAACTGCTGGCGTTGCCGGCAATTGCGTCGAAATACTGGATCACCGAGCAGTACGATTCGATGGTGCGCACGAATACGCGATTCGGGCCGGGCGCGAGCGACGCAGCGGTGCTGCGATTGAAGGAGACCGAGCGCGGGCTGGCGCTTTCGACGGACGGCAACGGGCGCTGGTGTTTTCTGTCGCCGCGGTTGGGAGCGATGCACGCCGTGGCAGAGGCGGCGCGCAATGTGGCATGCAGCGGGGCCCGTCCTGTGGCGGCAACGAACTGCCTGAATTTCGGCAATCCGGAAAAACCGGAAGTGATGTGGCAGTTTAGCGAGGCGGTGGACGGGATCGCTGAAGCGTGCCGCGCGCTGGAGATTCCGATCACAGGCGGGAACGTCAGCTTCTACAACGAGACGCTGGGCAAGCCGATTTATCCCACGCCGATTCTGGGCGTGCTGGGCGTGCTGGAAGATGCGGATTACGCGGTGGGCTCGGGCTTCGATAAAGAAGGCGACGCGATTGTGCTCCTCGATGGCACGGGTACGGCAGCTGGGCGGACGAACGATCTGTGCGCGGAGTTTTCGTCGTCGGAGTATGCGAAGACGACGCAAGGAATCATTGGAGGCGTGCCACCGGCGATTGATCTGGTGGCGGAGAAGCGGCTGATTGAGTGCCTGGTGAGCCTGGCGAGCGCGGGCTTGATTCTTTCTGCGCACGACGTGAGCGATGGCGGGCTGGCTGTGACGATTGCGGAATCGTGTTTTGCGAGCGACGGGCTTTCGGCGGACGTGAATCTGGCGGAGGAAGAAGAACCTAAGGGAGGCTCGGCGCCTTGTTATGCAAAGGAAATCGAAGCCGGTCAAGCGTTTGCCGGAGAGGCCAAGGTCTCGGCGGCGCAGGAACCGGCAGAAGTGGCACTTTTCGGCGAACGGGGAGCGCGGGCCGTTGTTTCGCTTTCGGCAGCTTCGCTTGCCCGCCTCGACGCGGTTGCGGCACAATATGGAGTGGCCGCAAATCGGATCGGAACCGTCACCCGCAGCGAATTTCGCATCCAATTAAATGGCACGGCTGTTATAAGAGGAGATGTGAGTTCCCTCCGGAAGGTTTGGTCTGAGTCCCTGGCGGCAGCCGTCGACAACAAATGACCTGTAAGCAAATCCAACTCGACGAGGATCGGTTCCACGATCACTGCGGAGTGTTCGGCGTCTTCGGGAATGACGAAGCGGCGAAACTGGCATATCTCGGAATCTACGCACTGCAGCATCGGGGACAGGAAGCGGCCGGGGTTGCCTCGACCGATGGCACGGACGTGCACGTGCACAAGGCGCTCGGACACGTGCAGGAAATTTTCACGCCACAGGTAATTGCTTCGCTGCCCGGCGCGGCGGCGATCGCGCACACGCGCTATTCGACGGCAGGCGACACGACGCTGACAAACGCGCAGCCGGTGGTGATCGATTGCAACAAGGGCAAAATCGCTCTGGCGCACAATGGGAACCTGACGAACGCGATGGAAGTGCGGCGGCGGCTCGAGCATCGCGGGTCGATTTTTCAGACGACGAGCGACACGGAAGTGATCGTCCATCTGATTGCGCGCAGCGCGGCGCGAAACCTTTCGGGCGCGATTGCCGATGCGCTGAACCAAGTGGAAGGCGCGTACTCGCTGGTGCTGCTGACGCGCGATGAGATTTTTGCGATACGCGATCCGCGCGGCTTCCGGCCGCTGAATCTGGGCCGGATCGACGGAACCTGGGTGGTGGGCTCGGAAACGTGCGCGTTCGATCTGATCGACGCGGAATATGTGCGCGAAGTGGAGCCGGCCGAGATGGTGCGGATTTCGCGCAGTGGCGTGGAATCGATTCGATTCACGCAGGAAAAACCGCACCAATACTGCATTTTCGAGCACGTCTACTTTTCGCGGCCGGATAGCCTGGTGTTTGGCCGGCCGGTGAACCAGAGCCGCGAGCGGCTGGGACGTTTGCTGGCGCGCGAGCATCCCGTGGCGGCGGATATCGTGACGCCGGTGCCGGATTCGGGAGTGCCGGCAGCGATCGGATATGCGGGGGAATCGGGCATCCCGTTTCGCATGGGCTTGATTCGCAACCACTACATCGGGCGCACATTTATCGAGCCGTCGCAGGCCATTCGCGATTTTGGCGTGAAGCTAAAACTGAACCCGGTGCGTCGAATGCTGGAGGGGCAGCGCGTGGTGCTGGTGGACGATTCGATCGTACGCGGGACGACCAGCCGGAAAATCGTGCGGCTGGTGCGCGAAGCGGGGGCAACCGAAGTGCACGTGCGCGTCAGCTGTCCGCCGACAATTTCGCCCTGTTATTACGGCGTAGACACGCCGCGAAGCGAGGAATTGATCGCAGCCAACCAGTCCATGGAAGAGATACGCAAGTTTTTATGCGCGGATTCGCTCGGATATCTTTCGCTCGAATCGTTGCGCGAAGCGGTGGAAGATACGGAACGAAAATTCTGCACGTCGTGCTACACCGGCAGCTACCCGACGGAGCTGGTGCAACTCGAAGTGGAGGCTCATCGTGGCAGCTGAGGTGGGAGAAGCGGTAATCGTAGACAAAGTGCAGCCGAAGCGCGCGGATACGGTGAGCGACCGTGTGTGGCGCGAGGTGCTGTCGTGGTTCTGGGTGATTCTCGCCTTCCTGGTGATCGAAGGCGGATTCGTCCAGGCGCGCGTGATTCCCAGCGGCTCGATGGAGCGGACCGTCCTGATCGGCGATCACCTGATCGTAAGCCGATTTGGCTACGACATGGGCATTCCGTTTACCGATCTGCACGTGCCGTTGTGGCGGAATCCGAAGAGGCAGCAGATCATCGTGTTTCGAGCTCCGCTGCCGGGAAATCCTGATTTCATCAAGCGCACGATTGGCCTGCCCGGCGACACGATTGAGATCAAGCAAGGTGTGGTGTATGTGAACGGGACGGCGCTCGACGAGCCGTACCGCAATCAGCCGCCAAATCCGATGGAAAATCGCCCGGCAATTACCATTCCACCGGACAACTATTTCATGATGGGCGACAATCGCGAGAATTCCTACGACAGCCGCTATTGGGGCTTCGTGCCGCGAGCGAATATCATTGGTACGCCCGAGATCATCTACATGTCAATCGACGCGCCGGAGGAAGTGTGGGAGCCGGGCCATGTGGCGGAGCGATTTGAAACTTATTTCAGTGCTTTGATCCACCCGCGCGAAGTGCGCTGGAGACGTTTGTTCCATACGTTTTGATTCGCAGGCCTCAGCTCAGTTCCGGCTAGAGACTGGAGAACGGGACCTGAGCTGCGGGCTTTCTGGCGAATCGTTTTCTAGGTTTCAGATTCCACCGGTCCCTTCCAGAAACGGAACCTCTTCATGCGTTACGCCGATGCCGGCGTGAATGTTTCGGTTGCCGACGAAGCCAAACGGCGAATTGCCGCGATGGCCAAGAAGACATTTCTGCGTGGTGTGCTTGCGCCCATCGGCGGCTTCGGCTCACTTTTTCAGCTAGACCGCAAGCGCTGGCGCGAGCCGGTTCTCGTGGCGAGCGCGGACGGAGTCGGCACCAAACTCAAGATCGCATTCGCTACCGGAATTCACTCGACCGTGGGCGCGGATATCCTGAACCACTGCGTGAACGATATTCTGACGCAGGGCGCCGAGCCGCTTTTTTTTCTCGACTATCTCGCGATGGGAAAACTCGACGCGCATGTGGTGGAGCAGGTGATCGAAGGAATGAGCCGAGCCGCCAAGAAAGCGCATTGCTCATTGATCGGCGGGGAAACGGCGGAGATGCCGGACTTTTATCCTCCAGGCGAATATGACCTGGCGGGGTTCATCGTGGGCGCGGTAGAGCGGAATAAGCAACTCGATCGGCGGCGAGTGCGGCCGGGAGATTTGCTGATTGCGTTGCCATCGAGCGGGCTGCATACCAACGGCTACTCGCTGGTACGCAAGCTGGCGTTTGGCGTGGCGAAGCTCACACCGGATACGTACGTGCCGGAAATCGGGAACAAAATTGGCGCCGAGCTGCTGAAGCCGCACCGTCCTTACTGGCCGCTGTTGAAGGGCGTGCTGGCGCGCGGCTGGGTGACGTCCATGGCGCATATCACCGGCGGAGGGATCACCGGGAATCTGCCGAGAGCGCTGCCGAAGAACGTGCAGGCGGTGGTGGAGCTTGGGTCATGGCCGGTGCTGCCGATTTTTCAGTACCTGGCGAAACTAGGAAAGATAGACCGGGAAGAATTGCTGCAGACGTTCAACCTGGGCGTCGGGATGATTCTAGTTGTGCCGGCGAAATTTGTGGCGCGCGTGGAATGGGAATTGAAGCGGCGGCGCGAGAAATTTTATTTGATTGGGCGGATTGAGCCGGCGGCGCGAGGGAAGTCGCGCGTGATTTATTCGGGGGAGTTGGGGTTGTAAGAAGAGCGAAGTGAGATCCTTCGAGTGCGCTCAGGATGACGATTCTCGTGCCCGCACTGGCCGGTCCGATCGGGATTTTGCTGGTGGCCTCAGTAACCTCGTAAGACCACAGGCTGGAGTGCCTGTGGCACCGAAACCGGCGCCCGGCTTTGCTCCTGTGCTCTTCGGGTTTATTCGCCGATGTTGTCTATGTCGGCTACGGCTTTCCATGAGCCGTCGGCCTGCTTCTTCCAGACGACTACGTATTTGCCCTTCTCGTCGGCTACCTTTCCCTTTTTCGCTTCGGTTTTCAAGTCGTAGGTGCCGTATTCGTAGGCGAGATCGCCGGAGCGCGCGACTTCGACGTAGGTGGTTTCGAAGGTGAGGCCCGGACCGGGCGTTTCCAGCATTGGCTTCCATGCCATTTTGATGGCGTCTTTGCCTTTCACGCGCGCGCCGTTGTTGACGAAAAAGACGGCCTCATCCGCGTAATACGACGTGGCCTTGTCGAGATCTTTCGCCTGCGAGGCTTTGCTCCAGTCGGCGGAAGCGGCGCGGATGGCGGCTTCGTCGGCTTTGCGCGTGTCGGGCGGCGGAGCGGGCTTTTGCGCCGTTTGTTCGGAGCACGCAGCGGTAATGAGAATCGCGAAAAGCGAAACAGAAAGAGCCAGCAAGGAACGTGAGCGCAGCATCGAACGCATGGAACACCTCCTAGGACTGCGAAAGTTAACCGAGAAGATGCCTTGCCAGCGCCGCAGTGTCAAGAAAACATCGAGAAATCTCTAGCGAAAATACGGATGGCGAGTTTTGAGCGATTCCGGAACTGTGCTAATTTTCTGCGGTGACGAAGAAACGCATCGGAGTGCTGCTCTCGGGGCGCGGTTCGAATTTTGAAGCGCTCGCGGATAGCGTGGCCGCAGGACGTATTCCAAATGCGGAAATTGCGATCGTCATCAGCAATCGCGAGAATGCGCCAGGGATTGAAAAGGCGCGAGCGCGCGAGATTCCGGCGCAGGTGATTCCATCACGCGGGCTCGAGCGCGAGCCATACGACAAGCTGGTGATCGCCGCGCTCGAAGAGAAGAAAGTTGATCTTGTCTGCCTCGCGGGCTACATGCGGCTGCTCAGCCCTGCTTTTGTCGCGGCTTTTCGCGGGCGCATCCTGAACATTCACCCGTCGCTGTTACCCGCGTTTCCGGGACTCGAATCGCAGCGGCAGGCGATTGAGCACGGCGCAAAATTTTCGGGATGCACGGTTCATTTTGTGGACGAGAATCTCGACGCCGGGCCGATCATTCTGCAGGCGGCTGTGCCGATTCGCGATGACGATACGCCGGAAACGCTTTCCGAGCGCGTGTTGAAGGAAGAGCATCGAATTTATACCGAAGCGGTGCGCATCGTTCTCGAAGGGCGGTACCGGATGGTCGGGCGGCGTGTGCTGCTGACAAATTTAGCGGCGAGTGCGGAGAAAAAATAGTGGCATCAGCGAAGTTCAAGCCGGTGGACGAGCAGCTCGCGTATCTGCGAAAAGGCGTGGCGGAAATTATTCGCGAGGACGAGTTGAAAGCGAAGCTCGAAAAATCCGCGAAAGAAGAAAAGCCGCTGCGCGTCTATCTCGGCGTGGATCCCACGGCCCCGGATATTCACCTGGGCCATACCGTGGTGCTGCGGAAGCTGAAGCAGTTTCAGGACATGGGGCACACCGCGATATTCCTTATCGGCGATTTTTCCGCGATGATCGGTGACCCCACCGGCCAATCGGAAACCCGACCGCCACTTTCCCACGAGCATGTGTACGCGAACGCGCAAACGTATCTCGCGCAGGTGTACAAGATTCTCGATCGGGAAAAGACGGAGGTTCGCTACAACAGCGAGTGGCTGGGAAAACTATCGCCGTTCGAGATCGTGCAGCTATGCGGAAAATACCGGCTGGCGAGAATGCTGGAGCGCGAGGATTTCCGCTCGCGGCTCGAAAAGAATTTGCCGATTTCGGTGCACGAGTTACTCTACCCGCTTTTGACTGCCTACGACGCGGTGGCGTTGAAGTCCGACATCGAATTGGGCGCCACCGAGCAGAAATTCAACTTGCTGGTGCACCGCGACATTCAACGCGAATACGGCCTGGCCGGCGAAGTGGTGCTGACGATGCCGATTCTTGTGGGACTCGACGGCGAGCGAAAGATGTCGAAGAGCCTGGGGAATTATGTGGGCATCACGGAGGCGCCGGGCGAAATTTTTGGGAAGATCATGTCCATCAGCGACGAATCGATGTGGACTTACTACGAGTTGCTGACGGATCTGGAGTCGCCCGTGATCGTGCGATTGAAGGAAGAGGTGCGGACCGGCGTGCTACATCCGAAGGAAGCGAAGATGCAGCTCGCGCACATCGTCGTTTCTGGTTTTCATGGCGAAGATGCGGCGAGAAAAGCGAAGGATGAATTTCAGCGCGTGTTCAGCGAGAGGAAGCTGCCATCAGAAATCCGCGAGCATCCGGTGGCGGCGGAAGGCAGGATTAAGCTGGCAAAGATTCTTCAGCGCGACGGCGGGGTGCCTTCGCGAGCGGAGGCCGACCGCCTGATCAAGCAGGGCGCTGTGGAAATTGACGGGAAGCCGATCAGCGATGTGGCTCACGAAATTGATCTCTTGCCAGCCAGTAAATTTCTCGTGCGCATCGGGAAGAAACCACCCTTCTACCTGCTCGTGAAATAGCTTACTTGCGTTCGGCCAGGCGCTCGAGGCGATCGAGCCATGTGCGGTCACGTTGTGCGACGGCGAAACGCGTGAAGGCCGCGTCGATGAGGCGGCCGGAGAGTCCGGGCATCTTGTAGGAGTCGCGCATGTGCAGGCGCGTGCCGGACGGCAAGCTTTCCAGTTCCCAGCGCTGCAATCCTCGCACTCCGTAAGAATCCTGAAACTGCCACTCGAGCAGCTTCTCCCAGCGGTAGGCAGTGATCACCACCGTAAGAGAAACCTCGCGCTTGCCGAGTTTTCCGGTGATTTGCACTTTCTGGCCGACGGCAAAATCGGAAGCGCCGCCCTGCACCTCGAAATGAGAATCCATTTCCGTGCCGTACCAGAGCGGCATGCGCAGGGGGACGAAGAAAACGAAGACTTCGTTAGGCGCAACGGAAAAATCCCGCGAGAATTCGAGGTGTGCCATCAGCGAAGGGAAACTATTTTATAAAACAGGCGATTCAAGCACTGCCCGTCAGTGCACATCAACGAGCACGAGCGAAACATCGTCCGATGCCGGACCCTCGCGCCACGCCGCCACGCGATCGAGAATCCCCTGCTTCATGTGCCTGAAGGGCAGCAGAGCCGCCTCTCGAACGAATTTCTGCACACCTTCGACGCCCAGCATCTCACCGCGCGAATCGAAAACGTCGGTGATGCCGTCGGTGTAGAGCACGATACGATCGCCGGGCAGCAAGTCGACGTCGAGAGTGGCTTCGCCATCCACGGCATTCGGCAGCGCGCCCAGCACCATGCTGCGCGATTCGAGAAGGCGAGGCTCTTCGCCGGGCTGAACGATCATCGCTGGAGGATGGCCAGCGCCGGCAAATACCATTCTTCGCGCGCCGCGTTCCACGCGCGCTGCAGCGACGGTGAAAAAGAAGACCGAGCTGCCCAGATTGCTCATCACGAAGCGGTTCAGCTGCGTGAGCATATCGCCAAGAGGGACGCCGCTGCGCAAGTGCGAAATCGTCTCGGAGTAGATGCGGTTCGCCACGAGAGCGGAACCGATGCCGTGGCCGGAAACGTCGCACACAAGAAGATTCAGATGATTGCTGTCAAACGCGCTGACCAGGCCGAAGTCGCCGCCAATCGTACGCACCGGATGATAAAAAGCTTCCACATCCAGACTGCCCCAGGTGAGCGATTTCGGCGCAAGGCTCTGCTGCACGCGGGCTGCGAGCGTGAGGTCCTCTTCGATTTCTTTTTGCCGCTCTTCCAGAAGTTTGTTGGCGGCGCGCAGCTGTTCCTCGGCGCTTTTCTGCTCGGAGATATCCGTGAAGCTGACTATCGTGAAAGTGCGCCCGTCCGGGTCTTCCATATTCCGCGCGCTGGAGACGACCGGTAGCTTGGTGCCGTCTTTGGTGGGAAGAAAAAACTCGTGGCGCGTGCGTCCGAAGGCGCGAACTTCCCGGCGCCGTTCTCGAATGAACTCCGCATCTTCCGGCCCGTAGTAGAGCAGAAGCGGATCCTTGCCCAAAAGGTCGTCGCGAGAGACGCCGGTCATCTCTTCAAAACACGCATTGACGAAAATCACGTGCTCGCAGTCGTCAACGATGACGACTCCTTCGTTGAGCGTCTCGAGAATGCCCGCCATTTGTTCGAGCCATTCGGGCTGTTCAAATTCCAAGGACACCCCCGCACACCCGCACTCGGCGTGAACGTTCATCTTACCCAATCTGCCGGAAAGCCACAAAGCTGGGGCGGCTCTCCGGCATCCTTCCACTTCGCAACTTCCAACTGCTGGATGGGCACCTTGAAGTAAACTAATTCGCTGAGTCGGAAAGAAGGTCACCGTACATTTTTACGTTCGGCTGCATCCAATCAGCGCAGAGCATCTTCATGAATGCAAACGGAACAGCGCAAACGCATGAACTCAAAGGCATGAGCGTCAACGGAAACCGCCTGCCGCCGGGACCGAAAGGCCTTCCGCTGGTAGGTGTGTCGTTCAATCTGCTACAAGACCCGCTGGAATTGATGCGCCGCGTGACGCGGGAGTACGGCGATATCGTCCGCATCCCGGTGATCCTGCAAAGCCGCATCCTGCTGAATCATCCGGATTACATTCAACAGTTGCTGCTTTTCCAGCAGGGCAAATTTCACAAGAGCACTCTGACGAAAGAAACCACCGAGCGCCTGCTGGGACAAGGTCTGCTGATCAGCGAAGGAGATTTCTGGCGGCGCCAGCGGCGGCTCGCGCAGCCTGCGTTTCACCGCCACCGAGTCAACGAATACGCGCCCACAATGCTGGAGTGCGCGGAGACGAGGGCGCGGGACTGGCGCGACGGCGAAGTTCGCAACATGGCCGAAGAAATGATGGAGCTGACACTCGAAGCCGCCGTGCGAACGCTCTTCGGCACCACGCTTCCGGGCGAGGCACAGCAGGTGGGCCGCGCGGTGTCGTTTCTGATGCGGTATTCCCTGCGCCGGGCACGCGCGCCATTTCGAATTCCGGCCGGCTGGCCGACGCCGAAAAACCAGCGTGCTACGAAAGAGTTCGATTTCCTCGATTCGCTGGTGTATCGAATCATCGAGGAACGCAAAGCGCAGCTAAACGGTCACCGGCACGGCGATCTGCTCTCGATGTTGATGGGTGCCATGGACGAAGACGGCACGCAGATGACGCCGCGGCAATTGCGCGATGAGACCATGACGCTGTTTCTCGCCGGCCACGAAACCACCGCGCTGACCCTTTCCTGGACATGGTATTTGCTGAGCCAGAATCCAGCCGCCGAAGCGCGGCTGCATGAAGAGCTCAGGGGCGTTCTCGGTGAACGTGCTCCGGGCGTGGCCGATCTCGAGCGATTGCCCTATTTGAATGCAGTGATCAGCGAAGTGCTGCGAATGTATCCGCCCGCTTACATCATGGCGCGCACGTCGATCGCACCATCGAGCTTCGGCGGCTACGATTTCCCGACAGGCTCCACGATCATGGTTTCACAGTGGGTGATGCACCGGGATGCGCGCTACTACGATGATCCGGATTCGTTTCGCCCGGAGCGCTGGCTCGATGGACTGGCTGACCGGCTGCCCGCGGGAGCTTATTTTCCGTTTGGCGATGGCCCGCGGCGTTGCATTGGACAAGGATTCGCACTGCTCGAATCGGCGCTGGTGATTGGCGCGCTGGCACAGCGTTTTCGTTTTGAACTGGTGCCCGGCACGCGGGTGGTGCCGGAGCCGCTGGTTACGCTGCGGCCGAAGAATGGAATCCGGATGACGATTCATGCGCGGTGAAAGAGAACACGCGCCTTGCTTGTTCCACTGAAAGCTTCACGCGAACGCAAAAACGCGCGGCCTCCTACTTCACAAACTGCGGTTGCTCGCCTTTCGACCATGGATCGTAGGAAAGGCACAGCCTTACCCGATCAGAAATCGGCGGATGATCGTAGAACATAAAAACATCTACGGGATTCGGGTCGGGATCGGCAAGAAACGATTCGCCTTCCACTTGAAACGAATCGGCGGCGGCTTGACCCGCGTCCGGAATCACGCCGTGAGTCACTTCCAAGCCATATACATCGGCCTGATTCTCCACGTAGCGGCTGAAGGCATTTGAGATCGGGTCTGCCGCAAAATTAAAAATCGAGAGCAGTAAGAGCAGCGCCGGGAGCGACGCCAAATCACCCGGGCTGCGAATTCCCCAGCCGCTGCCCCAACGCTTCAGCATCCAGCTGAGACATCGGAATCCGAGATAAAAGAGCACGAAGAGCAAGCCCGCCGTAAAAGCCAGGCCCTTCCAGATATGATTCAAGACGTAGTGGCCCATCTCGTGTCCGAAATCCGACAGGATTTCCGGAATGGATTCCTTGGCGATGTTCGTATCCCAGACCACAACCCGCTTCGAAGCTCCCAGGCCGCTGACGTAGGCGTTCATAGCATTCGTTTTTTCACTGGCCTTCATCCAGAACATGCGCTCTGGTGGAATCGTGAGCCCGGCGCGCTGAACCACTTTTTCAATTTGCGCGACGAGTTCGGGGTCTTTCTGGCTGAGCGGGGCGAACGTGAAAAACATCGGTTCAATCACAAACGGCTCGATAAAACTGAGGAAAACGATTACCGGCAGCGAGATCAGCCAGAAATAAAACCACCAGCGCCGCGGACTGCGTCGAATCACCGCGTACAGAATCCACACAACAAAAATTCCGCCTACGACCAGAAGTAGTTGCGCCTTCGCATAATCTAGAGACCAAGCCCCCCAACGCTCGACCGAGATGCCATAGGAGAGCGACACCCAGTGCTCGTAAGCGTCGGCGGGCAATTGCAGGATCGCGATTATCAAGACCAGAAGCGGCGCAAAAACGAGAGCCTGAACGAAACGATTGGAGGAAATTTTCTCCGCTGTGTCTCGGAATTTTGCGCCCAGCTTCCAGTGCAAGATGACCCAGAGAATCAGGAGGCCGTAGAAAAACCTGATGATGTTGAAGTGGAACCGTGTGCGGCTAAGGGCTTTGGCTTTCTTGTAGAGATCGGGCGGAAGCGTGTAGGCGTTAATTTTCTTTTCGACCGGCCGCGTCGCGACGCCGGGAGATTGCGCGGCTTGAGATTCCTGCCCGGAAGGCGATTGCACCTGGCTAAAGCAAGAGGCGTTTGCAGATGCAAAGGGAGTGACTGCAAGCGTGATTAGAAGAGCGACTCGCGCAAGTTTCATCGAGATTCGAGGCCAATCGCTAAGAGCGTCAATGCACGAGAGTATGGCATTCATTTTCAATACGATGCAACGCAGCATCGTCCCAGTCTCATTGGCGTAAGGCCTGTCACGCGGGACAGGGTGCCTTTTTGGGCGCGTCTTTGAACGCCCTTTTCCGAAACCGCGGCAGCGCGATTATCATAGACGAGCAAAACTTGCTTTCGGGAGAACTGCGATGAAGAGCGCGTGGCCAGGACTCGCGATTCTGCTGCTTTTGCCGGTGAATTCGGTTTCGGCATGTCCGCCGCCGCAGCAGCAATATCACGAGGAAGATCCTTCGAACGTTGCCGATGCCGCTCGCCGGGCGCGCGAACAGAAGAAAGAACAACAACCCAAACCCGCAAAAGTATGGGACAACGACACGATTCCGAAAACGCCGAACGAGGTCAACGTCGTCGGCCAGACTCCAGCTGCGGCCGAGGGCGATGATTCTGCGGGCGCGGGTGCAAAGGATGCGGACGCAACCGCGAAAGCAGCAACCCCCGGAGCGGATGGGGCGGACGCGCCAGGCGCGCATGAAGCCGCTTCCAGCTCGGGAACCGGCGATGCCGGAGAGCCGTCCGAAAAGAAAGATGGCGAGAAGCTCGCGGCTGAAATCGCGGCCATTCAAGCGGATCTCGCTGCCGCCAAGTCGCAACTGCAAACCGCAAAGGCTGACCTGGATATCGCGCAGCGCAAATTCAATCTCGATTCCCAAAGCTACTACAGCAAACCCAACTACTCCGCCGATAAAGACGGCGCCGCCAACATCGACGCCGAAAAAGCCGAGGTTGAAACCAAGCAGCAGCAACTGGCCGACGCTCAGATGAAAGTGGATCAGCTCGAAGCGAAGCTTTCCAACGCGCGCTAGCCTCGTGGGACCGCAATTCCAGGCCGGGCACGAACCTCTTGGCGTTAGGCCGCTCTTACGTTTCTAGTGTTTTCCACAGCTTTGCAACAGCACCACTACTAATTGTATAGATTTGCCTTGACTCACTAGAGCCTCCGGCGCACAATCCCGCCAGTTCTTCGCGTTTTTGCAGTCGGGGCGCTTCGGCAGCATTGCTCTTCCTTCCGCCGAGGGAGCCGCGGGTTTTGCGAGGCAAACGAATGCAATATCTGCCCGGTTGGACGGTGCAGTGTTTGAATCCGGATTGTCCGGCGCGCGGCCACTGGCTGCGCGTGGAAAGCGCGCCTCAGGATCGTTGCAGCAATTGCGGGGGACCGCTTCACAACGTCCCGCCGCCCCTGGCACCGCGCTTCCGGATGCGGCCGCGTTCGCTGGCGAGCCGTCGCCCGTTCGGACGCCCGCGCTAGATTCGACCGTTGCAGCAAAGCAATCGCCGGAAACGGCGTCGTCCCCGCATCGTCTCCCGGCAACGGCTGCTTTTCTTGGGTTTGCGGGTGCGTCACTGCGCGGCGAGTTTGCCCAGCCTGATTGTCCAGCAGGCTCTCCGCGCATGAAAAAGCCCGAGTCCGATTTGCGCAGACCCGGGCTTTTTCCTTCCGCAGGGCTGGGCTTCCCCTTTGCCAAGCTGAATGTTTCGCGGGCCTCCGGTTCCGATCACGGGATTCGCAGCGGCAACGTCCGAAGTGGCTCCGGCAAATCCAAAAGTGGACGAGACAGACGGGTCCACATTGAACAGCGTCGTGGCCTGCGGACTTGCGAAGTGCGGATGGTTCGTTACGTTGAAGAATTCGGCCCGAAACTGCAGGGTTACTCGTTCTCCAAGGTGTGTGTTCTTCACAAGCGAAAAGTCCCAGTTGTCGAGACGTGGCCCGCGAAATAGGTTGCGGCCCATGGTTCCAAAATGCCCTAAACCCGGTGGCACTAATACAGTCCCCTTTTTTTCGTAGCATCCGAATGTCTCGAGGTCTGCAAGCGCCGCGTGAGCAATACAATCGGGGTTGCCAATTGGATTTCCGCTACCGTCGGTGCCAAAGGTTGTTGGATCAAAAAACGGAATCGGCCCGGTGGGCGAAGGCGTGAAGTGCGACGGGCTTCCAAAAAGATTCCATCGGTCGGCGAATTCGCTGGTCAGGCTCATGTCGTTGCCGATCTGAAAACCATCTATGACTGTCCACGGCGTGCCGCCCTGCGAAGTCACGATCGAATTGATTTGCCATCCTTCTAGAAGTTGCCAAAAGGATTTTACGGGTGGGAGTGCATACGTAAGGGCCAGCGTGAAGCGGTTGCGAACATCAAAGTCGCTCGAGCCACGCTCGAGGTTCGGGGCAAAACTGTTCTGCGGCTGGACGGCGCGGTTATAGCTTGCGTCGTCGATTGAATGTGCCCACGTGTAGCCGGCCAGAAAGTTCAAGCCATGCCATAAGCGTTGTGTCGCGGTGATCTGCAGACCGTTGTAACTCGAGGTGTAACCGTTTTCGAGCATATTAATGAACTCGAGGAAGAGGAATTGCGCATTGAAGGGCCGGCCCATTTGTTCACAGGCTGTGTCAAACTGGGCACAACCATTCGCTAACGATTGCGCCGGATCGGCCTGGTTGATGTCGCGCACGCTATACAACTTAGTTCCATGATTGCCCACGTACGCCACTTGCAGAGACGTTGTGCTCGTGATGGCTTGTTGGATGTTCAGATTCCACGAGACGACGTATGGCGTTCGGATGTTACGCTTCACACCCATGATGTCGCAGGGCGTGCCGCCGCTGTTTGGATCGCAATTCAGGGTGGCGGTGGCTACCGGAAAGATCGGGGTGGATGTATCCACCCAGTTTGGAGAAATGTTGACACCCGTCGCGACGATATTGCCGGGAATATTCGAACCGATAGCGCCAGTTGGGATGTCATTCAGGCCAGGAGTGGTGCCGTTGTACACGCCGTTTTGTCCGATGAAAAGTGAAATGTGCGGGATCTCATAGTTAATTCCGGCACCGGCGCGAAACACTGTCTTGCTCGTGCCCCAGGGGTCCCAAGCGATTCCGATACGCGGCGCGAAATTGTTGTGATCTCCGTTGTATGGGGATTTGATATTGATGCCCACCTGTTCGAGACCTACGTTGGGGTCGAAATTTCCGAGGAGATTGTGATCTTCTTTGATGACCGTATTGAGCTCATAGCGCAGGCCCAGATTCACTGTTAGGCGAGGCGTGATGCGCCAGTCATCCGCCACGAACCATGCGAAGGACCAAAAGTGAACATGCCGCTCGGAATCCCCGACAAAGATTTGGCCCCCACCGGGATTTCCCGCGAGAAAATCCTCGAGCGCGGTGCTCGAAGTGTCGCCGAAGGTATCGATGATGGGAAAGCCGGGCGTGAAGCCGCCAAAGAACTGGATGCGCCCTTGCCCTCTGCGGTTACGGACGTTGTCGGTCGAACCACGACGGACCTCGCCTCCAAATCGAAATTTGTGCGGTCCGTCAGTTACGGAGACGTTGTCGGCAATTTGGTAGGTCCGGTTGGGAGTTGTGAACAAAGGCCAACCGCTTAAATTACCCAACTGCGTGAAGTCCCCGATGTCGATCCGGGGCAGGCCAAAGTTGATCGGATTCGTCACTCCTGTATTGAGGCCATAGGTTGTCAGCGGATCGGCAGCGTTATCGACAGACTGAATTTTTTACCAGAAATTGTTGAAGGCGAAGCGAGCTTCGTTCACCACAGTGCTTTTCGGGGTCCAGGCCCAATTTACACCGAAGACTTGCGCGCGCAGCGTGGATTGCGACCGCCACTCCGGCTGAAGAATGGTCGCGTCTTGTTCGATCTGTTTGCTGTCGCCAATCAGGTAGTGTCCTGAAATGGTCTGTTTGTTCGTGAAGTGATAATCCACTTTGGCGACGCCCGTATCGGAGCGATTCACGTTGGGGAAATTTGTGTTGACGATTGTCGGATTGCTCGGGTCTGGCGCGGTATTGACGGGAAAAAGACCGGGATACGGCCCGTTCCCCGTGAATGTTCCCATGCCGATCAGATTCAGGCTGAGGGGATTTGGCGCAATACCCGCAGCCTTCAGATCGGCAAGCGCATCCGGGATGCTGTTGGTGCAGTCACCCGTGGTAATGAATGTGCAACCAGCGCCAGCAGAGGACGGAAGCGGCACGGTGACCGGCGAACTCGACGTACTCGCGTTGGAAATGAATCCGCGTACCCCTTCATAGCCGAGGAAAAAGAACACTTTATCGTGTTTGATGGGGCCGCCGACGGTTCCTCCGAACTGATGCTGGCGAAGCGCCGTTTGCGGATCGGGTTTGGCGTTGAACCAGTTCCGCGCGTCGAGAGCGTTGTTGCGTTCGAAACCATACGCTGTGCCGTGCAAACTATTCGTTCCCGATTTGATTCCGATGTTTACTGTAACACCGGGCTTCCAGCCTGTATCCGGCGGCGGATTTTCTTCGGTGTTGAATTCCTGAATTGCGTCAATCGGCAGGATCGATCCCGGAGTGCCTTGCACGCCTTCGGCATTGATAATGTTCCCGGAATAGTACGGATCGTTGTCGTCGCCGCCCTCAATTACAAAATTGTTGTCCTCGGGTCGCATGCCGTTGGCGACGATGGATTCAAAGCCCCCGCCAGGAAATCGAAAGACGCCAGGGCGCAGGACAATAAGATTTTGGTAGTCGCGTCCGTTCAGAGGCAGGTCATTGATTTCCTTGTTCGAGAGCGAGCCGCCGATGGTGTCGTTCGTTGTCGTAATCAGCGGCGCTTCGGCGGTTACCTGTACTGTTTCGTCCACCGCGCCAGGAACCAGTTGAATATCGACGCGCACATCTTTTCCCACTTCCAGCCGGATATTCGAGTGTTCCACCTTTTTGAATCCGCGCGATTCCGCTGTGACTGTGTACAGCCCAGGCTGAAGTGCGGGCGCTGTGTAGTCCCCTGCGCCGTTCGAGTCTAAATTGCGCGTCGCGCCGGTGCCGGTATTGGTGATTGCTATTTTTGCGCCGACGACCACCTTTCCCTGCGAGTCGGTGACTGTCCCTAGAATCCGGCCATCGTTCGATTGTGCCGCGGCTGGAGCTGCAAACCCCAAGGCAAAGAGGAGCACAAATGCTGATGCGTGAAGCACCCGTTGAAACATGGATTCCCCCGTGAAGAAAGAGCGGTGAAGATGCGACTTCCCGCCCCGATGCCCTAGTTCTGATTCAGGATATGTGTTAACCCCACGACCGCACCCTTGGTTCAATGCACGCTTCTATAGAACTGGGCAAGCTCGAAGTCAAGACCCTTCGCCGCGATGGCCCACATCAAAATTTTTCTCACCGACTTGAGGTCAATTTGAGTTCTAAAAGAGGAAGCGGCCGGTGGGGGAGCCGGCCGCTCGGGGCATTGGGGTGTTGGAGGAGCAGAAACTCGAGGAGGCCATCCAGCTGCCAGCGCTCATGGGGGGTGAGCGTTTGCCGGCCGCAGTACAGTCCCCGAATCCACAGTGATTGTGCGCGGGGATGGCGGCGGCGTCGATAGACCCTCGGTTCAGTTGGTGCCAGTACGAACGTACTTCTCTTTCGCTTTCGAGCGGTTTTCGCTGAAGTGGCGTGACGGAAGGATGGTCGCTCTTGCTGATGCGCGTCCCACAAGCGAACGGAAGCCGTCCCTCTGTGGCTCCCGCTCAGCTCTTAAATGACGCTCCAGCATTCATTTAGAAGGTACCCAGCGATGGGCGGGAACATGCATTGAATCACTCCAAACTGTCCCTGAGGTGGCGCGGATGAGCTCGTTCTGGCAGGACGTTCGATACAGTTTTCGCATGATCGCGAAAGCGCCGGGGTACGCGGCGATCGCTATCCTCACGCTCGCGCTGGGCATTGGCGCGAACAGCACGATCTTCAGCTGGATCAACTCCACATTGCTGAATCCGATCCCCGGACTGGCCAGCCC
>DATFSH010000041.1:0-13923 GCA_035262725.1 Candidatus Acidiferrales bacterium
ATGACCGGCGTAAATCCCGGCACCCACGGCATCGTCGCCAATCCCGCCTGGGATCCCTTCGGGCAGAATTACAACGGCTACCGCTGGTACGAAGAAGACATCCGCGTCCCCACTCTCTGGCAGCTCGCCCGCCAGCGCGGCCTTCGCACCGCGCTTATTCACTGGCCCGTTACTGTCGGCGCGCAAGCCGATATCATCGTCCCCGAAGTTTGGCGCGCCAATATTCCCGAGGATCTCAAGCTCCTGCGCGCGCTTTCCACCCGTGGCATTCTCGAAGAGGTCGCCAAGGAATATCCCGACTTCAACGCAGGCATCCTCCCGCCGGTACCATCCGACTCCGCTTTCACCAACATCGCCTGCTACGCGATCAAAAAAATCCAGCCGAATCTGCTCCTCCTCCACCTGGCGATGGTCGACCACGAAGAACACCTGCACGGTCCCTTCAGCCCCGAAGCCAACGCCGCCACCGAAACGGCCGACGCACAAGTGGCTCGCGTAATTGCCGAAGCAAAAAAAGCGGGAACCTGGGACTCCACCGTCCTCGTCGTCCTCTCCGACCACGGCTTCGTCCCCATTTCCGTCACCTTGCGCCCCGGCACGCTTCTCGCCGATCACGGCCTGATTACGCTCAATGAAAAAGGCCGCATCACTGCTTGGAAGGCATGCCTTATCACCGATGGCGGCTCCGCCTACATCTACGTCAACGACCCGAATGACGACGCCACCCGCCGCGCGCTCATCGACATTTTCAAACCCCTCGCCGGCGCCCCCGGAAGCGGCATACGCCGCATCGCCAATCACGATGAAATCGCCGACATGGGCGGCGATCCCGCCGCTTTCCTCGCGCTCGAAGCCGCGGACAACACCGTGATCTCCGCTGACTACACGGGAGAGCTCTCCACCCCCGCGCCCATCGGCGGCACGCACGGCTATTTCCCCGATCGCCCCGAAATGCGCTCCTCCCTGCTCTTCTACGGCCCCTCCATCGGCGCCGGCAAACTCGCCAACGCCCGCATGATCGATATTGCGCCCACTATCGCCAGCTTACTAGGACTTGCCATCCCGCATCCGCAGGGCTCACCTCTCCCTTTTGGACAGCCTACAGCAAACATTCAACCCTAAGACTGAATCCAAAATTCTCTTTGAATTAACATTCACATGCAAAGGGTCATGCAACCCCAATCCAGGCAAATATCATCACTACCGACAACTCATGGCTATTTCCCCGCCAGCCGTCAACCGATCTGTCTTGTGTGTGCTCCTTTTGGCTGCGCACGCCACCTCGGGACAAGCGCAAGCTCAAAAGAACAAAAAGCCGGCGATTGCGGTTCGCAGCGAAGTTGTGCTAATCCCTGTTATTGTCACCGACCATTCCGGCGCACACGTGTCTGGCTTAACGCGAGCTGACTTCACCGTTCTCGAGAATGGGCAGCAGCAAAAAATCGCATTCTTCCACCATATCCAGGCAAATGCCGGACCCGATGAGGCAGCGTCTCCGTCGTCTCCCAAACCCCCGCCACCCGGCGAATTCACAAATAAGACCCAGTCGCGGTCGGAACGTTCGGCCATCCTGGTTTTCGATCTTCTCAACAGTTCGATCACGGAACAGTCGAACGCCCGCGATGAGCTGACGAAGTTCCTTTCAGAATCCTCGGAACTCGGAGAACCGGTTTGCCTCCTCGCCTTTGACGCCTACGGGATTAGCCTGCTTCACGATTTCACGAAGAACCCGGCGTTGCTGGCCGAAGCTTTGAAAAATACTAAAGGCCATCGCTCGTCGAAGGATACTCCCACGAACGCGAACCCGCTTGAGTCTACTTTTCGAGGGGTTGGAGGATGGAATAGCCGCTCACTAAATCGCAGCACCGCGGCGCGGCAGGGGCGTGACACCATGCTTCGCTATTTTGCAGAAAATCAAGCCGCGAACTTGGGAGAGCGCACCTGGCTCACGCTCGAGGCTCTGCGCGAAATCGGTGAAGCCTACTCGGGGATCCCAGGTCGTAAATCCTTGATCTGGGCCACTGGCGGCTTTCCTTTCGAAATGGGAGACGCTTCGCACTTCGGGATGTACGAGCGGGCTCTCTTGCCCGCCTATGAAGATGCTTGGCGCACCTTAACGCGCGGCAATATTGCCGTCTATCCGCTCGATGTAGAAGATTTGGTTAATCCCGCTTTTGCAGGCCCTAATAACGGCCAACCACTGCCTCAACACATCGGCATCACGTCCGATGTAGGCAAGCTGGAATCTTTTGCCGAATCCACCGGCGGAAAACTATGCGATCGTCAGACAACTGCTCTCGGCTGCTTCAATGCGACGGTTGACGATTCAAGCGATTACTACCTCATCGGGTTCTATCAATCTTCCGGTCACTCCAATCCTGGATGGCGAAAACTCAGTGTGAAGGTCAGTCGACCAGACGTCCGGGTTCGCTCGCGGTCGGGCTATTACCTTCGCCCTCCTCAGGACGAAGGTGCCACCCGGAAAGAAGACATCCAGCTTGCACTTGCCTCTCCTCTCGATTTCACCTCGGTACCTTTCACCGTGCGGGTAACCGGTATCAACGATGTGAACGGCAAGAAGAGCGTCGGATTCACGTTTCTCATTCCACCCGGCGCTGTCACCATCGATGAGTCCGATAACAACCATGTAAGCCTCGATTTTGCCGCCTTGGCGCAGAAGCCGGACGGAACTCTATTGGAAGGCGGTCTCTCGCAGGCTCTCGACGGCCACATCAACGCGGAAGGAGTGACCGCGCTCCACTCCCGGGGTCTCTCGTTTCCCGCCTCAATTGAACTTCCCTCTGGGGAATATTCAGTGCGTTTCGTAATTCGTGACAACTTGTCTGCTCAGGTAGGCTCCACCACGGCTTCGCTCAAAGTCCCCTAATTCGAAATCTCACTCCGTTTGCCGCACCGCCTGCAAATCAATCCCCAGCTGCTGGCACTTCTTATAAAGGTGACTGCGCTCGAGCCCCAGCGCCTTCGCCGTGTTCGTCATGTGATTGTGATTTCGCTTCAACTCCGCCAGCAGCGTCTCCCGCTCAAACGCCTCCACGCGCTGCGCCAGCGGTCCCGACGCCATCAAACCATTCCCCGCACCCGCAGCACCCGCGCTCAGTTGCGGCAAAGCCCGCTGCACCGCCGCCGCATCCACCGTATCGCCCGGCGTCAACAGCAGCACCCGCTCCACCACATTGCGCAACTCGCGCACATTTCCCGGCCACCCGTACTGCTCGAGCGACTCGATTGCCTCGCCCGAAAACTTTTTCTGCCTCCAGTTATTCTGCTCGCTTAATTGCCGCGCAAAATGCTCCGCCAGCACGCGAACGTCCTCGCGCCGCTCCCTGAGCGGGGGCAGCACAATCGGAAACACAAAAATCCGGTGATACAAATCCTCGCGAAACGCCCCCTGCCTCACCTGCTCTTCCAGATTGCGATGCGTCGCCACAATCACGCGCACGTCCACATGAATCGGCTTATCCCCGCCCACGCGCTCTACCTCGCCCTCTTCCAGCACGCGCAATAGCTTCGCCTGCATCGCAATCGGCATGTCGCCAATCTCATCCAGAAACAGCGTTCCGCCGTCAGCCTGCTCGAATTTCCCGATGTGCCGTCCCGCTGCTCCTGTGAACGACCCTTTCTCATGCCCGAATATTTCCGACTCCATCAATTCCGACGGAATCGCCGCGCAATTCAGCGACACAAACGGCCCATCCCGCCGCGCGCTCTTTTCATGCAGCGTTCGCGCAATCAATTCCTTCCCCGTCCCCGTCTCTCCGCGAATGCAAACGCGCGTCTCGCTCGCCGTCACCGTCTCCACTTGCGCCATCACCTCGCGCATCGCCTCGCTCGACCACACGCTGTAATGCCGCCCCAGCCGCCGCTTCAAATCGCGGTTCTCATCCTCCAGGTGCCGTAACCGCAGCGCATTCTCCACCGTCAACAGCAGTTTATCCGTCGTCACCGGCTTCTCGAGAAAATCAATCGCGCCCAGCCGCGTCGCCTTCACCGCCATTTCAATCGTCGCCTGGCCAGACATCATCACCACCGGCGCACTCACCCCCGCGCCTTTCAATTCCTCAAGCAGCGCGATCCCGTCTTTCCCCGGCATCACCACGTCGGAAAGAATCAAATCAAAGCGCTCTGCTTTCGCCAGCTCCAGCGCACGCGCAGCATTGTCGCAAACGGTCGCTTCGTGGTTAGCCAGTCGGAATGCGCGGGCGAGCGACGCAAGCGTGTTCGCGTCATCATCAATAATAAGGATGTTGGCTTTCGGCGCCACGGCGGCTACGCCTCTTGCTTGTGCTTTTCGGGTTCCACTTCCTTCTCTTTCTCTTTTTCGTAATCGAAGGAAATCGGAAAGCTCACCGACCGCCGCGGTGGATGTTTGGGAAGTTCGATATGGAATGACGTGCCGACGCCCGCCTCGCTCTCCACCCAGACGCGTCCGCCGTGATCGCTCACTACGGACTGTACGATCGCGAGGCCCAGCCCGGTGCCGTGTTGCTTCGTCGTGTAGTACGGCGTGAACAGCCGCTCGCACTCCTCAGACGTGAGTCCCGTACCGGTGTCGGAAATTTCCAGGTGGACACCGCTGTCGGCCTCAGGCGACGTGCGCAGCATCAGCACCCCTCCCGACGGCATCGCATCCATCGCATTCAAAATCAGATTCTCCAGCGCGCGATGCAATAGCGTAGCGTCCGCCTGGATCAGCGGTAGATGTTCATCCAGGTGCAGCTCCGGCGTGATCGGCGGCCGGCCCACCGCTCCAAATTGCGCCTCGAATAATTTCACCACGCTGCGCACCACCTCATTCAACTGCACCGAACCCAGCTCCGGGTGCGGCATCTTCGAAAATTCGCTGAACCGCACGACGATATTTTTCAGGTTCTCGATTTCCGCCAGCAGAATTCCTGTCGATTCGTGGAACACTTCTTCGAATTCCCCGTAACCCCGTTCCTTCGCCCGCTGCAGATTCTCCACCGTCGTTTGCAATGGGAAGAGCGGGTTCTTCAATTCGTGTGCCAACCGCCGCGCCAATTCGCGCCATGCCGCCACGCGCTCGGCCTGCAACAATCGCTCGCGCTGGTCCACCAGCTGTTCCGTCATCTGATTGAACGCCTTGGCCAGCTGGCCGATTTCATTTCGTCCGCGCACATTCACTCGCGCATTCCAGTTTCCGCCCGCCACTTCCCGCGCGCCTTCCGCCAGTTGACGCACCGGGCGCGTCACCCGCGCGGCACCCCACCATCCCAAAAGCGCCCCCACCAAAAGTCCGATGGCCACAACGCCAAAGGACAACAACATGATTTGCCGCTCAAGCGTCACCACGTCATGTTGCGAGCTGCCGATCAGCAGGATTCCCAACAATTCCTTCTGGCGCCCCAGCAACGGCATCGCATGAAACATTTCGGCGTTGGCCGCGTCCGTGGTCCAGTTGATTTTCGCGATCTGCTCCCCGGGCTCCTGTTGTTCCTTCTGGACGATTGCTGAAAATTGGTCCGCCTGGGTCGCCGATCCGGTCGAATCGATTAAATTTGCGGCCTGAAATGTCGAATCGAGATTCCGATAAAGCAGCGCCCGCATTCCCGCCGGAAGCACGAGCGACGCCAGAAATTCGCGCCCCATCCGTTCGCCGCCGACAATATAAAGGTCCCTATCGCCCACGCGCACGCGCGACACCGATAGCAGCGCCAGAGCCGGCCCCTCTTGCGTATCCGCTTTGATCAGAAACGACCCGCGCGCCGCCCAGTCTTCGGGCTGCAGCACCCATTCAATCTTGTAACCGAACCGCGCCGGCCACTCCGCCGACGAGATAATCGACCCGTCGTTGCTGATGAAATCCAGAAAATCGAGCTGGTGCGCTCTCGCCACGCCCGTCGCATCGTTCACGTACGTTGACACATCGCCCTTCGGCCGGCTCAAATCAATCGCCATCCGCACGGTTCCTTCCGCGTCGGCAATCCCCTGCACCCGATGCACCACGTCCTCGCTGCGCTGCGCGAACTCCCTCTGGAACTGGGCCACCAGCGCGTCCGAATGCTGTGCATTCATCTGATCGAACGCCCGCCGCGTAACTTCCGTAACCGCCGCCGCCACCAATCCCACCGACACCACGAGCGCCAGCGTGAAAATCAAGAAAAGTTTGGTGCGAAACGTCACTTTTTGCCTTCTTCCATCGCCGCTTCCACTGGCCCGTCCAACCAGACATCCGCCAGCGGCCACGATTCACCCGGCCCCGGTGGCGTCCAATCCCTCACCCGCGCACTCAACCCATACACGCGCGGCAACCAAACCAGCGGCACCACCCGATAGCTGTTCACAATCGCCCGCTCGCGATTGTAAATACCTTCTGGTGACACCGGATCGGGCGCGGCTTTCCCCTCGATCTTCGTGATCCCGCCCAGAGTATCGATGAAACTTTCCAGCGCCGGCCCTGGCGATTTTGATTGCATGCGCAGCCGCACCAGGCGCGCATCCATTGCATTTTCAGGTCCCGGCCGCACCGCCTGCGCCTTCAACTGTACTCGTGCTTCCCGCGCGTCCACCGCGATTCGTTCCGCCACCGCTTGTTCCAGAGGATCGCCAGAATCATATCCCAACACGATTTTCGGGGCGGGCACGATTTGCGCCGAAAGTTCCTTCGCATGCACTACATCGGCCACGGTCGAAAATAGAAATGCCGTCCCGCTCGACCACTGTGGCAAAAGCCCTCCCGCCGGCTCCCCCTCTTTCTGCAAAATGAAATTCACGATCGCCCCGCGGTCGATCGAGAGCGCAACCGCCTGCCGAGTCCGCAAATCAACTGCCCGCGTCCTCTTGGGTTCAGACGCGGCAAGAAAAATCAGCGCCAGCAGTTCATCCGGCTGCGACTGGCTTACTCTTACACCGCGCTCCGCCGCCCGCCGCGCATCCTCCGCCGGAATCTCGGCAAAATCTGTCTTGTTCAACTCGAGATCGAGAATCCGCTCCCGCGTCACCCGCCCCATCGCAATCTCAATCGAGTCCACAAACGGCCGCCCCAGCCGGTAATCCTCCGTCGCCGCCAGCACCGCCTGCTTCCCAGCCTCAAACGCCGTCACCTGAAATGGCCCCGCTCCGTGAAATTGGCCGTCCGCCGCCCGCGTATCGTAGATCAGCGACTCAATCTCCCATTTCGCGGCGTCCTCCTCATCGTTCGCAGCCGCCACCGCCGAATCCAGCGACCTGACCGCCGCCCCAATCTCCACTCGCAGCACACCCCCATACCTCGGCCTCCGCGCCGTCTCCCCAGGCAGCGCGGCCAACAACACCGCCAGCCCCGCGCTAGTGATTGCAAGTCGCTGTAACAACATATCCCTCGTAGTTCCCAGTCTTCAGGTTGTGGACGATCGCGCGCACCGTGTTTTGCCCCCCTTCATTCAATGCAACCACCGGGCCATCAAACGTTACTGCGTTCCCCGAAGGCTCTGCGTCTTCGCGAAAATCCCTCACAAAATATGCCTGTAGCGAATCGGGCTGTGTCCAGTCAGCATTCCCGCTTGCTACAGCCACCATCCTGTTTTCGCACCTGTCTGTAATAACCGCCTTCTCATCGTTGTCGTCGTGCCCCGGAATCCGAAACTGAATTGTCGCCCCTCTCATCACCCGATCTTTCCATAACGCACATTCGAGTTTCGCGGGGTTTTCAACTTCGCCTGTGCATCGAATCCCAGGGGCGTACACTATATTTTCCGCATTCGCGATTGCGCCTTTCGGGTCGCGCTGTTTCGGCTCCACATTCGGAAAGCTCACCGAGCGCAACGCACTCCAGTTCGCATTACGCGATTCGTAGTAGTTCAATCGATCCGCTTCAAGAATGGCGAGCATCGAATATGTCGCACCCGGAATTCCATAGAAAAACGAGAAGTCCAGAATCCTAGCGGGTTGCTGCCAAATCAATTCTCGGGAAAGCGCCACGGATGCCTTCGCCGGCTTTTCGATGGGAGCTGACGTTCTTGCAATCGAAATGATTCCTACGCGCGGATTCTTCTCCTCGGCAATCTCCGCTATCCATATCAGTCCTTCCACATTCTCGGATAGCGTCACTTTTACCCGAGCTCCGTCCGATCCAATCCGTAATCCGCCCTCAGCTAGTTCCTTTTCGAGCGTCACGCGAATCGCTTCCACGTCACTCGCACTCAGCGACGAAATATTTTTGACCGCAAGCGAAACCATTCGGGAGGGCTTCACCGCCGCCGCGATTTTGTCTGCCAGCGTCTTTACGCCATCATTCCGGGCCGCAGGCAATGCCGCCGAAGTTATTTGCTGATCGGATTGCGGGGACGCCGCGCTCGGGGCCTGCCCGTGCGCACTTCCCGCAACCATAAAGGAAAGAATCAGAACTACAACCGGGAGAGAGGCGTTTCTTCGAGAGGCGCCGAGCCACGATCTGTCGCGCATTCTGTTCGTGATTCGTCATCTTAGCACAACCGCAAACTCACAAGCTGACGCCGAACCTCCCACTTCGTAACGCTGGCTTGTCCCGAGCGAAGCGAACGGGGTCCCACCGGCTCTCTCGCCTTTGCCTTTCATTTCAAATTTCCAATTGCTTTTGTTTTTCATTTTAAATTTCCAATTTGAAATTTGAGATTGGCTCCTGCCTTTGCCTTGTGGGTCACGGCATTAGCCGCGACATAACGCCTTCAAGAATCATCATGGAAACTGGTTTCAGCCCGGCCATCCAAGTCGCCGGCTTGGTGGCTTCGCTCTGCGCTCGCGGCGCGGGATTCGATGCGGCGGTATCAAATCCTCGTCTCCCTCTCGCGCAGGGCCAAGCCACCCGCAAGGGTCTTACCGGCACTACCTCCCGTCCGGTTGAATTTCTTTTCCGCTCCGCCACATCGGACTCGGACATGGCGGAGTCGAAAAAGACCGGGCGGGAATTTCGTTCGCGTATATACCGCTCTTTTTTTTCATGCCCTGCGATCGCAGCTCGAACTCGCTACTTCGCGCCAAGCTTCACCGGCCCATCCGTCGCCGCGGAGACCGATTTCAGCACGTCGTTGGTGAAGAAAAATTTGCCGTCGGTGGGCACCATCATGATCTGCACGCGGTCGGAGAGGCGCTGCGCCACCGTGTACTGCACGAGCAGCGGATTTGTTTTCAGCGCCGACGCTTCGAGCTGCAGTTGCTCGGCTTCGGCCTGCGATGTGACGCGAATGTTGTGCGCTTCGGCATCGGCCAGCAGGTTGCGGTGCTCGAGTTCGGCTTTCGAATCGATTATTTTGGCCTGCGCCGCTGCTTCCGCATTTTTCACCACCAGCACGTTCTGCGATTCCGAGAGAAGGCGGTTTCTTTCCGTGTCGGCCTTTGTTCCGATCACTCTTGCCTGTCCCGCGGCTTCGGCCGACTTCACCTGTGCGGCAGCTTCGGCTTCGGCGTTCTTGATCGTCGCCTCCTTGCGTGCTTCGGCTTCAAGGCGCGACTGCTCGATCTGCTTCTTCTTCAGCGGCAACGTGTACTGCATCGAATCGGATTCGGACTTGGCCATCAGCACGCGCGATTGCGCGTCGGCCTCGGCGTGCTTGACCTGCCGGATTTTCGCGGCTTCCGCCTGCGATTCAGCGATCTTCACTTTCTTCTGCTCGATCTGCGCATCGACGCTGGTGCGATCGTCTTCCTGTTCTTTTTCCAGCAGCCCTTCGAGCCCCCGCGCGTATTCCTGAGGCAGCTCCACTTTTCGCAGCAGCACTTCCTTCACCACGATTCCGTCCTCCGCCAGCCGCGACGTGATTGCCTGCGTGGCTTTCTCGCGGTATTCGCCGCGCTTCACGGAGAAAAGGTCGCGCACAATGTAATTCGGGCTCAAATCGCGAAACGTGCTGGCCACCACCGGCTCGACAATCTCCTGGTCAATCGGCTGAGGCAGATTTGCCTGAATGTACGCGAGGTGCGCGGGATCGATTCGGTAGCGCACTGTGAGCGCGAGCCCCACGGACAAACCTTCGCGCGACTCGACGTTGAGCACCTCCAGTTTTTCCTTCGGCGCCGCACCGGCGGCCGTCGAGAAAACCTGGTCGCGCACGTCATACAGCGCAACGCGCTCGGTGAGAGGGAAAATCAGGTGCGTTCCGGGATAGAGAGTTCCGGCGCGGACGCCGGATAGCTGGCTCACGCGCACGCCCGCGTGCCCGTCAGGTACGACGACAAGACTCTTGCTCGCGAGCGATGTGACCGCGGCAAGCGCGAGCAGCTTCGCTGCAATCACCCAGCGAATCCGCCGAGGCGGATTGGGCGAACGAGGAGAAATGGAAGATGCGCCCGGAGACGTACCTGAAGAAGATGTGCCGGAAGACGGAAGAGGTCCTGTGGCGCCACTCGTTTCGGAATCAGGCTCGCGGTCATTTTCACGGTCATTGCGGCGCAAAATTCGGTCCAGCTGAAAGGAGAGATAAATATCGTAAGCAACAGTCCCAATAGCGCCTGCCAGAAACCCGAAGCTCAGAATCGACAGCAACACTTTGAGGAACAACATGGCGTCCTCCTTTTTTCTTGCTTCCATCTGCGAGCGAATCGCTCGCGGAATAGCTTCGGCCGGCTGCGATTGCCGCCGCTCCGCTCAGGCCGCGCGCTTGCTGCCAGCAAACGTGGCGAGCACAAGCGTCGGGCCAGCCGCGGGCCTATCGGGCGTGACTTCCTCCGCCATCATCGCTGGCTGCTGCACCGGCATCATCTTCATCAGAGTATTCAGCGCAAACCATTCGAGCGAAAGTGCGACGCCCAGTGAGAAAACGATTGCTCCACTTACGGCTGCGAAATCGATCAGAGCTTCCATGATTCCCTCCCGCGACATCTATCGGCCTGCTGCCCGAAGTAATGCAGGGGCCAGGCCAATGCGGATGTGTATGCAAACACGATACTTAGCGAAGAGGATGCGGGCAAAGTGCGTGTGGCTGCAAACACGGGCGTGTTGCGGCGTACGCGGCGTTCACAATTTTCATCTTCGACCGCGAGAATTGCTTTGCCGGCGCGCTTCCAAATCGCGATTTGCAAGACGGCGGCGGCAAATTCTACGATAATGTGACGAGCGACCGGATTCCGAGGACGCCATGGCAGCGGACAACCCAAATTCAGCGAACATTCGGGCCGCCGAGACTTCGGCACCCTCGGCGCCGCCGCCTTCGCCGGGCGTGCGGCTGGGGCGAATCTTTGGCATTCCGATTTACCTGCATCCGAGCTGGTTCATCATTTTTGCGCTGATCACCTACACGCTGCGCACCCAATTCACCGCGGAGCACCCCAGCTGGACTTCGCAACAACACTGGATTCTCGGGATCGTGACCAGCGCACTATTCTTTGGTTCGGTGGTTTTCCACGAAGTCAGTCACAGCATTGTGGCGAAGAGTTACAAAATTCCTGTGCAATCGATCACGTTGTTCGTTTTCGGAGGGCTTTCGAGTATCAGCCGCGAGCCAGACAAACCGAGGCAAGAGGTCAACATCGCCATCGCCGGGCCGCTCGCGAGCCTGTTCCTGGCCGGCTGCTTCTATCTTGCGGGGCGCTTCTTTCATGGCGACGACCTGGTAGCCGCTTCCACGAAATGGCTCTGGGAAATCAATGTGGCGCTCGCAGTGTTCAATCTCGTCCCGGGATTTCCGCTGGATGGCGGGCGTGTCCTGCGGGGAATCGCCTGGGGCATCACGAAGAATTTCCAGCGCGCTACGCAGATTGCTTCGACGACCGGCAAAATCTTTGCGTACCTGATGATCATCCTCGGAGCCGGGCAGGCGCTCAACGGAAACTGGGTGGGCGGCCTGTGGACCGCATTCATCGGATGGTTTCTGCTGAGCGCGGCGCAGGAAAGCTACGCACAGGTGGCGGTGCAGAATTCGTTGACAGGCGTGCGCGCGGGTGACGTGATGACGCACGACATTCCCACGGTCACTCGTGACATGTCCATCGAGGAATACGTTCACGAGGTGCTGCGCACGGGAGCGCGGTTTCACATTGTTCTAGGCGCGGGAAAGCCGGTCGGACTTATTTCGCTGGACGCAGCTCGCACGGTGCCGCGCGATGAATGGACGAATACCTCGATCCAAGCGGTGATGCTGCCTCTCGACCGCATGCATTCGGCCGAAATGGATGAACCCGTTCTGGTCGTGTTGCAGAGAATGCGCAGCAACAGCATCAGCCAGATGCCGGTGATTTCCGAGGGCAACATTGTCGGCATGGTGGGACTCGACGACATCCTGCGAGTGCTGCACACGCGAATGCAACTCGGCCACCTCGCCAGCCAATAGGAAACCGTGACGCACAAATAATGATGATTGACGAACGCGACGCTCTCGAAGAAGAGTTTTTCGATATCGACGCTGCTGAACGGCTTTCACGCCGCGGCTTCAATAAGTTCCTGACGCTGGGCAGTCTCGCGGCTGTTGTGGGGGCCGCTGGGACATTGACAGACGGCTGCGCGAAGACGTATTCGACAATTGTGGTTGCCCATGCAGGCGATATTCCCGTTGGCGGCTGGAAGATTTTTTCTTATCCCGCTGACGTGAACCCATGCATTCTGCTGCGGCCAGAGGAGAATACGTATTTGGCGTATAGCCGGATCTGCACGCACACGTCGTGCCCTGTCTTCTTCCGGCCGGAACAGAATCTCATCGTCTGCCAGTGCCACGGCGGCGCTTATTCGGTTGTTGACGGGTCGGTGCTAGCGGGTCCGCCGCCGCGGCCCCTGCCTAAAATCACTCTCGAGCGTCGCGGTGACGATCTTGTGGCCACCGGCGTGGTGAAGGGCTAAGCATGTCGACTCCGCGCCAAAATTTTCATGCCGCTTGCGCAGTGGCGCTGATCGCTTCTGCCGTTTTGATGTTTGTGGCGGATTTGGCAGCGGCCGAATTGAAGAAACTGGCGGCGATTGAGCTGCCGGGCCCCTCCGGATTGCGGTTCGACTACCTTACGATCGACTACGACGATCATTATCTTTTCTGCGCACATCTTGGCCCGGGAAAACTCTACGTGGTGGATTTGCGGACGGACAAAGTGGTGAAGACAATTTCGGACCTACCCGGGATTGAAGGCGTGGAGTATGCGCCCGACGTGAAAAAAGTTTATACGTCGAACTGGCACGAGGACCAGATCGGCGTAATCGATGTGAAGACTTTGGAAATCATCAAGAAAATTCCAACCGAATCAAAGCCCGACGGCAGCGCGTACGCTGCGCCCTTTCACAAGCTGTATGTCTCGGACGAGAGAGCCAAGGCGGTAGCGGTGGTTGACACCACGCGCGACGAAGGCTTGCGGATGCTGCGCTTCGATAGCGAAATAGGGATGCCGCAGTACGATCCGGTGGCCAAAAAGATTTACGTGAATCTGCAGGATTTGAATGTGTTTGCGGTAATCGATCCGGAAAACGATCAGATAGCGGGAATGCATCCGGTGAGCAAATGCAAAGGCAACCACGGGATGGCCCTCGATCCCGAGCATCGCCGCGCATTTCTTGCCTGCGAGGAGAATTCCCTCCTAACCGTGCTGGACCTCGATAAGTTCGAGCCCATCGCTTACTTTCCATTGCCGGGCGGCGCGGACGTGGTGAAATTCGATCCGGCGCTCAACAGAATCTACGTGGCGTGCTACAGCGGGGTAATTTCCGTGTTTGAGCAGAAAGATGCGCAGCACTATCGCAAGCTGGGAGATGTGGCTGTGGCCCACGCGGTGCACAGTATCGCGGTTGATACCGAAACGCACCGCGTCTATGCTCCCCTGCAGGAGCAGGATGGTATCCCGGTGGCGCGGCTCATGATTTATCAAGCCAGCGGGAAGTGAAATCCGGAATCGTTTTTCGCGGCCCAACATCTCTCGTGAAGTTAAAATCCCGAGCATGCAGGAGCCTTCGATGAAAGTGATCGCAGTATCCGTGTTTCTTGCGATAGCAGCATTCAACGCCGCTGCGCAAACGAA
>DATFSH010000042.1:0-44786 GCA_035262725.1 Candidatus Acidiferrales bacterium
GCACTGGCGGAGGCGGCGGCAAAGGCGGGTCAGGCGGGACAGGGGGCACTGGGGGAAAAGGGGGCGGCGGAACGGGAGGAAGTGGAGGCGGAGCTCCGCGTGGCGGGATCGGTCAGCCCTTCGCGAATTCGAATTTCACGCAGCCGCGAGCCATCGTGCCGCCGTTTCCGCCATCGGCGGCGACGAACCAGCAGGTGCTGTATGCGCTGGCGGCAGGCACAGGTGGTTTTCCAATATTCAACACAAACGATCTACTGAATGGCTTGCAAAAAATCGCCGCCGAGCAAAATGAATACTATCTCCTTGGTTTTGCGCCGTCAGACTCGGCAGAGGGAAGTTGCCACACCTTGAAGGTCAAGGTGGAGCGAAGCGGGACTAACGTGCGCGCGCGTAGCGGATATTGCAACGTGAAACCGGCGGACGCCCTGGCCGGAAAACCGATAGAGAAGGAGTTGGAGGCGCATGCATCCGGTGCAGCGGCGGGCTCCGATGCGGGCTCTCTTGCGGCGCCCTATTTCTATACTGCTTCCAACGAAGCGCGAGTTAACCTGGCGATGGAAATTCCGCCGTCTTCGGTGGAGTTTAATAAAGTAAAGGGCAAGTATCACGCCGACGTGAATGTCCTCGGCATAGCCTACCGTCCGGACGGTTCAGTAGCCGCGCGCTTCAGCGACCAGCAAACGTTTGATCTCGAAAAAGACGCTTGGAAGGAAATCACCAAATCTCCCATTCACTATCAAAATGAGTTCGTAATCGCTCCAGGTCAATATCGTTTGACTGTGGTCTTGTCCGGCGGCGGGCAAAATTTCGGAAAATACGAAACGCCGCTTAGCATCGACGCCTATGATGGCAAGGCATTCAGCCTCAGCGGTATTGCTCTCACAAAACATCTCGAACGCGTGTCTGATCTGGGCGGAGCCTTGGACGAGGATCTCCTCGCGGATCACACGCCACTCGTGGTGCACCAAATGGAGGTAATTCCGTCTGGCAGCAATCGGTTCAAAAAGTCCGACAAAGTAGCTCTTTATGCGCAGGTGTACGATCCAGGTGTGGCCAACCTGAGCCCCCCGGCGCTCCGCGTTGCCTATCAAGTGGTCGATCAGAAAACCGGGAAACCGATATTTGCCACCGGAACCATTGATGCGTCACCTTTCGTGGAAAAGGGAAGTCCTATGGTGCCCTTGGCTCTCATGATTCCGACGGACACGTTCGCCCCAGGCGCATACCGCATCGAACTGCAAGCCGCTGAAGCAGGCGGCGCTTCCTCGCCGGTTCGAACCGTGGATTTCATAATGGAATAGACGACGCGCGAAACGGGGAACCGGCTCCACGCGTCGAAATCCCGTCAAACCAATGTAGCCTGTGCCCTGATCGCCGCATCATATCCGGCGCACATCTGCCAATTTTGCTCAAAATATTTTGCTGAGGCATGTCTGAAAAGAAATGGAACTCGCCGAGTCGTTAGACGGAATCTAGCTGAATCAGCACTATTTTGTTCTCAATTTGATACTCATTGGGCCCAAGCCTGTGAGTTTGGAGATAAATCATCTGATGCTAAGGAACGCTCAGCTCGTTTGTGCATTGGCGGTGATGGGAATTTTTCTATGCATGCTTTCAGCTTGCGGAGGCGGTAGCAGTGGCGCCACAAAAATTACCTCGGTTGCCATCACTCCCACAGCAGTGACGGTGCCCGTCAATACGACCACTCAATTCGTAGCCACTGTGAACCTGTCTAATTCTTCGACTACCACAAATACAACCGTAACTTGGAACGTGAACGGAGTGGCGGGGGGAAACTCAAAGACCGGCACGATTGTTCCATCCACCACGGACGTTCAGGTAGGCATCTACACCGCCCCGGCGGTAGCTCCCGGCGGAACGGACAATGGACAAGTTGACGTCACTGCTGTCGCGACTCAGATCAATACCGGAATGAGCACGACAACGACAACCGTCACGTCGAATACTGCAGTGGTGACCATCGGCGCGGGCACAGGGCTAGCCATCACGCCCACTACGACTACTGTGCCGGCGGGAGGCAGCCACCAGTTCACCGCGACTCTGAACAGCGTAGACGACCCCAATGCTGCATGGACGATCAGTTCCACTCAGGGGGGCGACATCGGTTCGATCAATCCGACAACAGGTCTTTACAATGCGCCATCCTTTCCTCCACACGGAGCCACGATTACGGTCACCGCAACCGACGGCGCAGCAACAGCATCGGGCACCGTCACAATCGTTTATTCCGACGCTTCGTTGAAAGGACCGTTTGCTTTTTCCTATTCCGGCGATAATTCGTCCGGATACTTCGCAGTTGCGGGAAGCTTCGTCGCTGATGGAAACGGCACGGTCGTGAGCGGCGTAGAGGACAGCGACAGTTTTTTGACCGGCGTATCAGGGCCACTTGCGGTCAACGGCACATATCTGGTGGGACCGGACGGGCGTGGAACGATGAGCCTGAATTCAGGCCTTCAGTCCGCGGGGACGTTCGCATTTGTTCTCACGACGAATCAGCATGGCTTGCTGATCCGATTCGATAAGAACGTCACCGGAAGCGGGACTTTTGACCAGCAAAACCTGAACGACCTTTCGATTTCGCCCACCATCGTCAATGGACCATATGTCTTCAGTCTTTCGGGTGCGGATCCAAGTTTTTCTCCCATGGGCGTAGCAGGCAAATTCTCCGCAAACGGTGGCGGCGGCTTGGCGGCGCCCACCATCCTCGACGCCAAAATCAGCGGCGTAGCAAAAACCAACGACACCAGTCTCACCGGTTCTTATTCCTTTGACCCCGCGAGATCCGGCACGGGCCGCGGGACCATCACGCTAACGTCCAACAGCACAGGTTCACAGCAATATGCTTTCTACATCATTGATAGTGCCCACCTTCACCTGGTCGAAACGGATAGGACTGCCTTCCTTGCGGGAGACATGTTTGCAGCACCTGCGGGAAATTCGTTTTCCGTAAGCGAATTGACCGTAGGAAATCATCCATTCACAAATGGCGGCACTTCGAGCACTGGAGCGTATGCGAGCGGGGGAGTATTCGCGTCGGATGGCGCTGGAAACATCAAGAGCGGTATTGTTGACGTCAATAACGCCGGAACGATTCAGTCGGGGACTATGCTTGGATCGTGTGCCTACACAGTGGACCAAACGACCGGCCGGGTCGATTTGAAGCTGTGTCCATCGGGCGCAAGCGCTTCTGAATTTTCAACGTACCTTACCTCAACCGGTTCCGCCGTGATGCTAGAGCTCGATTCTGCGGTTACGGCAAATGGTATGGCAATTCCGCAGGGGACTTTGGCACCCTCGGCCACAGGAATTTTCGCACTAGGCTTGGGCGGTCAGGGGGTCTTTCACAACGGTGTTTCGTTCTATCAGCCAGATGCGAGCGGACAGATCACATTGTCAGGCACGTCAGTGGGAGTAGGAAATCTCGACATCAATACGTTCAATTCGGTGTTCCAAGGCGATCCGTTGGACACAACGAACAGCACGATTGCAGCTCCTGACGGCACTTTCGGCCGCGGAACAGCCAAACTTGTAGGAACCAATCCGGCGGTGACGTTCAACATCTCCTATTACATCGTGGACAAAAACACGGCGCTGCTGATGGGCACGGACACCGTTCGCACGCAGACGGGAATCATCGCGTTGCAATCACCGGCTGCGATAAATTGATGGCTTAAGGGATACTAGCGGGTGCGTTCGTCGCGCTCAATCTTTCCGTCGCGGAGGCGGATCACGCGGTGAGCGTGGGCAGCGATATCCTGCTCGTGCGTAACTAGAATAATGGTATTGCCTTGCTGATGCAGGCGAGCGAAAAGCGCCATGATTTCCTCGCCGGTGGCGGAATCCAGATTTCCGGTCGGCTCGTCCGCGAGTAGAATTGAGGGCGAATTGACGAGCGCGCGGGCGATTGCAACCCGCTGGCGTTGTCCGCCGGATAGTTCGTTGGGCTTGTGCATCATACGGTCCGTTAGATCGACTTGCTTCAGCGCGGCTTTTGCCCGCTCCATCCGCTCCTCAGCGGGCGTACCGTTATAAATCATCGGTAGTTCAACGTTATGAAGCGCCGTAGCGCGCGGCAGAAGATTGAAAGTCTGAAAAACGAAACCGATTTCCTTATTCCGGATGTAAGCCAGTTCGTCGTCGTTGAGTTCACTAACGAGTTTGCCGGCCAGCCAGTATTTTCCCTTCGTTGGCGAATCAAGACATCCAATCAGATTCATCAGCGTGGACTTGCCTGAGCCGGAAGGCCCCATGATCGCGACGTACCCGCCCTTCTTAATCTGCATGCTTACGCCGCGCAGGGCATGCAACTTCTCCGCGCCCATTTCATAGGTTTTCCAGAGGTCTTCCACCTGAATGACGATTCCTGAGGTGATCAGATCTTCCCGGTAACTTTGCAGGACGCCGGCTTGTTCGACAGCCATTTCTTACGAGCTCCTTGGATTTGAACCGGCGCTCTAACTCGTCAACTCTTCGCGCTTCGGCACTGTGTTATCCACTTTGATGCTCGCTCCCGGCTTTAGAGTTCGCAGGGCTTTGTAGCTGCCAATCACAATTTCTTCGCCTTCCTGCAAGCCGCTGGTTACTTCGATGTCCGTGATGCCGCTAATTCCTGTCTTTACCTGGACGAATTCCGCCTTCTTGCCACGCAAGACGAAAACTCCAGTGATATCTTCTGGCGAGGCTTTGCCTGCCGGCTTGGAAGCCGCAAGGGTGACGTTATTACTCTTGCCATGTTTTTGCTCGTCGAGTTCCTTCTGTGAGCGCACTGCAATTGCCTGAATCGGAATCGTCAGCACCGCCTGCTTTTGCGCGGTCTGAATCTTCGCCGTAGTCGAAAGCCCCGGACGGATCGAAGCCGGCGCGTCGTCAATCGTTACCACTACCTTGAAATCGCGCGCCTCCTGCGTATTGGCGGTCGTCTGAGTGGTGGCCGCCTGGCCGGACGTCCGCAGAATCGCCAGCTCACCCACCTGACTCACACGGCCTTTGAATACTTTGCCTGGCACAGCGTCGATTGTAACCTCCGCCACCTGGCCCTCGCGTACATTGGTGATGTCCGTCTCATCCACTTTCACTTCGGAGGTGACAATGCTCATGTCTGAAATCGTCATGAGAAAGCTGCCCTCGGCATTCTGAATGCCGGGCACGACGTTTTCGCCCACGCGCACCGCGATATAGCTCACGATGCCGTCGATAGGCGCCGTATAGGTTGTTTTGCGCAGCACGTCCTTCGTATGGGTCAGCACCGCGCGGCTTTGTTCCGCGGTCGAGCGCGCCTGCTCACGAGCTGCGCGCGTTTGCTCTACTTGCGCCTGGCTGGCATTCAGTGCAGCGGTCGCGCCGTTGTAACCGGCCTTGGTCGCATCATAATCCTGTTTGGAAATGAGCTGTTCTTTATAGAGTTGTTGCGACCGCTCCCAATCGAATTTGGCTTTTTCGAGGTCGGAGGTGCGTTGTGCCAGCGTCGCAATCGCCGATTGGTAGTTCGCGTCGGCCACCTTCATTCCCGCCTCAGCGGCGCTGATACTTGCAATCTGGGCTTGTACGTCGGCGCCTGGCTGAATATTCTCGAGATGCAATAGAACGTCACCCTTCTTGACGTGGTCGCCTTCCCGCACGTTGATTTCCGTGATTTTTCCGAATCCTTCGCCCATCACGTTCGTGTAGTTCTTTGGGCGAATCTCGCCCGAGGCGGTGACGATGGACGTCAGGTCCTGCCGGACAACCCGGCCGCTTTGCACCGTCACAACGCCCTTATTTAATTCGTACGAGACAATTCCGTACCCGGTCCCGACGGCGACAAGGAGGCCCGCACCAATCGTCACTTTCTTCCACGCCTTCATGAGAGCAACCTCTATGAACTAATGAGTATGACCCGCGAGGCGAAACGGAAGCCGCTTACAAACCTCTCATTCATACTACGCCCCGGCGGTTTGGAATGTTTCCTGTTTTAGACGTCGGGGCGCGGATTAGGACAGGCAGGCACTCTGATTTTGAGTTCCCTGCACCTAACTCCTTACAACCAGGAACACCCATTTTAAATCCAAATGGCTCCGAAGGAAACCGCGGGCCGTTTCCCTGGGCCAATAGAGACCATTGGGAATCTCCTCATGGCGCGGCTAGCGTTAGGGAACGCTAGGTTTAATTAGAACGCCGGGCAACCCATGGCACGGAGTGCCATTCCAACTCATTAACGGGCCTTCCGTCGTTGACCTGTACCTGGGGACAGGTTAGACTTTTGGGGCTTATTGGCGTTTAAGAGGTTCTGATGGGCCGGGGGATCAAACCATTTCTTTTCGGGATCTTAGCCGGAAGCCTGGTGTGTGTGCCAGGCGTTTTCGCGCAGGATTCCACCAAGAATCAAAGCGACCAGAGATCGGCGAAGCAGGCCGCCAAGCAGAAGGCAAAAAGCGACAAAGACCTCTTCAAGGAACTCGACTCACAGTATAAGAAGTGGCTTAACGAAGACGTGGTCTACATCATCTCCCCGGAAGAGCGCAGCGCTTTCGTGCACCTTACGACCAACGAGGAGCGCGAGCAATTCATCGAGCAATTCTGGCAGCGCCGCAACCCCGATCCCGATTCGGCAGAGAACACTTTCAAAGAAGAACACTACCGGCGCATCGCATACGCCAACGAGCACTACGCCTCCGGCATCCCGGGTTGGAAAACGGACCGGGGACGGATTTACATCATGTGGGGTCCGCCGGATGAAATTGATTCCCATCCGAGCGGTGGTAGCTACGATCGTCCGGCAAACGAGGGCGGAGGCAGCACCTCCACGTTCCCGTTCGAAGACTGGCGCTACCGCTACCTGGAAGGCATCGGCGAGGACGTCAACATCGAATTCGTTGATCCCACGATGACAGGCGAATTTCACCTAACCATGGATCCAAGCGAGAAAGACGCCCTTACCTATGTCCCTGGCGCTGGCTTGACGCAAATGGAATCCATGGGTCTGGCAAGCAAGGCCGATCGCTTCAACAATACGGACGGCACTCATAGTGCATACGGGCCCGGGGGGCCGACTGAGCGCCAAAATGAATTCACGCGCCTTGAGCTGAACGCCAAAATTCAGCAGGCTCCGCCCGTCAAGTTCAAAGACTTGGAAGCGGTGGTTACATCGCGGGTGGTTAGAGACCAGGTAAAGTTTGATTACCGGTTCGACTTCCTGCGAATTACCTCGGACACTGTGTTGGTGCCCATCACGGTGCAGATCCCGACCAGGCAATTGAGCTTCGCGGAAAAAGAGGGTGTGGACTCGGCAACAGTGAATCTATTCGCCCGGATCACGACGCTCAGCGGACGTCCCGTCCAGACATTTGAAGATACGGTGCATCGGGATGTGCCGGCTGCGCTGTTGCAACAGTCTTTGAGCACTTCCTCGATCTATCAGAAGGCGGTTCCTCTCCGCCCGGGTCTTTACCGTCTGGATATCGTGCTGAAGGACGTGAACAGCAACAACGTCGGCGTGGTCAATACTCGCCTGGCCGTGCCCCGATTTGAGGACGACAAGCTTTCAGCCAGTTCGCTTATCATTGCCGATCAGATTCAGCGGGTTTCCGCCAAGGATATAGGTCTTGGCCAGTTTGTGTTGGGCGATGTGAAGGTTCGCCCTAAAATGGATTCCGCATTTCTACCGTCGGAAACGATGGGTGTTTTCCTGCAAATCTACAATCTGAAGGTGGACGAGAAAACACACAAGGCGGACGTTTCGGTCCAATTCCGGGTATTGAAAGACAAAGACACAGAGCCGCTGAAGAAGTTCGATTTGACCGCCGACCAGATTCCCGAGCACGGCGAGGAATTGACGCTCCAGAACGTGGTCACGCTAGGTTCGTTCGGTCCTGGCAAATACAAGCTAGAAGTGGCGGTTACTGATAATCTCGCGAAACAAACGATCACACCGGTTTCTGAATTCACCGTGAAGGCCGCTGCCTATCCGGCGGGCCCTCAGGGGAAGTGAGGTGTTCGTGAATCTCAGATTGATTCGCGTGTTGGGCCTGGGGTTCGGATTGCTCGCGCTGTGCGCGTTGCCTTTGGCGGCTGCGCCAAACTCCGGCAAAATCTCGGGCATTGTGATGGATCCTTCAGGAACGCCCCAGATGGGCGCCACCGTCTCGATTTCGGCGGAAAACCTTCTGAGTTTCTCGCCCACTGAGCTTCTCACCAACGATCGCGGCCGTTTCTCCACCGCCACCCTGGCGCCGGGAATGTATTCGGTAAAGGTCACCCTCGCTGGTTTCTTGCCGTCAATTCAGCAGCATATCCAGGTAAGCGACCAACAAACCACTCTGCTTGAAATCGTTCTTGGATCGGTGCTGACCTCATTCGAGAAACTGCGAAAGCAGCCTGCCGAGCAATTAGCTTCGGACGAATGGATCTGGGTACTTCGAAGTTCATCGGCCACGCGGTCGATTTTGCGCTGGCAGGATGGAACCGTCATCGTCGAAGGAGTTCCGAATCAAAGTGAGGTTGAGCAAGCGCAGGCGATTCACGGACGCTTGGATGTGACTTCTGGCTCCGACCACCCAGGCTCAGTTTCGAATCTTGCGAGCTCTCCGGCGACCGCTTTCGCTTATGACGTCGCCGTCGGCGAGCGCGGCCGGCTTTACGTGGCTGGCCAGTTCAGCTACGAGGGCGGCTCACCTGCCGGAGGATTGGTCGCGGAATGGGTTCCTTCGGGGAAACTCGGAGATGGACCCGTTACAAGCGTGGTAGTTCGAGAATCCGAACTAGGCGCCAGCGGCCCCATTTTTCGTGGCATTCGAATGTCTCACGATAATCAGTTGGCGTTGGGCGACCGCATGAGCCTTCGTTATGGCAGTGACTACGTTGCTGCTGGTTTCCGAGAATCCACAATGGCCGTGCGCCCGCGAGGCGAGATTGCTTTTCAACTTTCGCCTTCTTGGCAACTGGCTGCACTCGCTGCGATGAGCACCTGGCAGCAGACGTCGGACGGCTCCCAAGCCGGACTGCAGTCGGCTATGAATTCTCTCGACGCTTTTCCGACATTGCTGCTTCGCAACGGCCGGCCAGTGTTTGAGAACAATTTGCATGCGGAGATCGCGGTCGAGCATGCGCTGGGAAATGGTTCAAATGTCAGCGCCGCAGTGTTCCACGACAACTCGAGCCATACAGCGGTGTTCGGACGCGGACCTGTTTCGGGTCCCGATTACCTTCAAGATTATTTTTCGGACGTATTCGCCTACGACGGCGGAAGAACCAGCTCGACGGGTGTGCGCGCTGCATTCCATCATCGTTGGAATGACAATCTCGACGCCACAATCGTCTATGACTACGCTGGAGTTCTCGCGCCGGATGACGAGGCTTTTGAAGGCCCCTTACGCGATCAACTCGTAACTCGGTATCGCCAAAGCCTCGCGGGACGAGTTTCCATGAGCGTACCGCACGTTGGAACGAAGGTTTCCGTCGGTTACAAATGGATCGGCGGACAGGCTGTCTCTCACCTCGATCCATACGGCGAGTCGTTGTTCCATCTCGATCCGTATCTCAACATGGAAATACGCCAGCAACTTCCCAGCTTCTTTCCAGGTCACATGGAAGCATTGGCGGACTTCGGAAATCTCCTAGCCCAAGGATACGTCCCCGTCTCAACGGGAGATGGTCACGTGGTCCTTGTGCCCTCATATCGCTACTTCCGTGGAGGGCTGAGCGTTCAGTTCTAGGCTCTGATCCTGCCCTACCGGAATTGGGAAGGCGTATCCCAAAAACAGAAAGTTCGTCGTATGGGCTGTCTTAGTGCCTCCTAATATGAACAAAAATAGGCACTTCCCGTATACTAATTCTGTGATTTGTGGAAATCGACGTGCTCGCATAAATCTCAGAAGGGTAAGGGTGTAGGTGCGTGAACGACGGCCTTCGAATGCGGCTCGGTGCGGTAGTGCTAGCCATCCTTACGCTTGCGGCCGTCATTTTTGCCGTTCTTAACTATCAGCAGCGCTCCCGCTATGTCCTGCCGGATGACGGTGTCACCTGGATGGACAGCCCGCAAGGCGTCGTAGCGTGGCACGTGGTGGCAGATTCGCCCGCTTCGAGAGCCGGGATCAAACAGGGCGATCACGTCGAGAGCGTCCGAGGCTTCCCGATTCATCGAGCAACGGATGTGACCCGCGTCTTGTTCAAGGCGGGCCCGTGGGCTGAAGTTCGATACGGAATGCGGCGCGACGGCGCGACTTTTGAAACGCCGGTTGTGACTGCGCCGCAGGAAAATCCTTCTTCGATCGAGAATTATCTACGATTCACAGCGCTGCTGTATCTCTTCATCGGCTTGTTTATTTTCGCCCGGCGTTGGAATGCGCCCCGCGCGATCCACTTTTACATCTTCTGCCTTGTTTCGTTCATTCTTTACAGCTTTCACTACAGCGGCAAACTGAATTCCTTCGATTGGGTAATTTACTGGAGTAACGTCGTCGCTTTACTTCTCCAGCCGGCTCTTCTCGTCCATTTCGCGCTCGTGTTTCCGGAGCGTCGCGGCTGGATTTGGCCGAAGCTCGCTGTCACCTATGCGATTCCCGCAGCGCTTCTGACTCTGCACGTTTTCATCGCCAGCGGCACACTCGATTTCCTGCCTGCCGTGAGCACACGCTACTGGCTCGATAAAGTGGAGCAAGCCAATCTGGGAATTTATTTCCTGGTCGCCGCGGTGATTTTCTTGATGAGTTACCGCCGCGCGCCCACCGCTATCCTCCGGCAACAGCTGAAGTGGGTGACGGGAGGAACCTTTGCCGGCACAATCCCATTCTTGCTGCTGTACATCGTGCCGTATGTTTTAAGCATCGTCCCAGCTTCGTGGATGAAGGCGTCGGCATGCTCGCTGGCGCTGATTCCTTTGTGTTTCGGCTACGCCATCATTCGCTACCGCCTGATGGACGTGGACATAATTTTCAAGCGCGGACTCGCGTATACGTTCGCAACCGCCGGTGTGGTGGCTATTTATTTTGCGGCGGTGGCATTCATCGGTGAGGCGTTCCATACCACTCTGACGGCGGGCCCGGCGGGAAGCGTAATCGCGATTGTGGTCGCCGCATTTTTGTTCCAGCCTCTCAGAGATTGGGTGCAAGCGCGCCTCGATCGCTTCTTCTACCGCGACCGCCTGGATTATCGCCGTACCTTAATCGAATTTGGCACCGCGCTCACCAATGAAGTCCGGCTCGAGCCATTGGTTGGGTCTGTGCTCGACCGCGTGTCTCAAACGCTGCTCGTCGACCGGCTGGCCATTTTTCTCGAGGACCCGGCGAATCCGTCGAAATTCGTTCTTTCGCGCAGCATGGGCGTGCGACCCGAGGGCTTGCTCGATCTCAGCTTCCTTAACCCCTCGCGGCCGGGTCTCGAGCGAGGCTGTCTCTTCTTCGAATCGGCCCGCGCTGCCGTCCAGGAGTCTGAATCGGTTCGCCGCGCGCTCGAGGAGTTGGAACTGAATTATTTCATCGCTTGCCGCTTCCGCGAACGTACTGTCGCAGTGCTCGGCCTGGGAAAGACGGTGGATGGCGACTATCTATCGACGGATGACCTCGAACTTCTCTCCACGATTGCCGGCTATATCGCCATCGCCATCGAAAACGCGCGTCTCTATCAATCGCTCGAACAAAAAGCCATGCAGGTCGAGAGGCTCAAGGACTTCAGCGAGAATATCGTCGAGTCGCTCAACATCGGAGTGCTGACGGTCGATCTGGAAGACCGCATCGAATCATGGAATCCGCAACTGGAAGGTTTGCTAGGGGTACCGCGGCAGGACGCGATTCGCAAGCGCCTGCAGGAAGTGCTGCCTTCGGATCTGGCCGCTGAAATTGCCGCGCGTGCAGCCGGAGACCACGTCTCCGGAATCTACAAATTCCACCTGAACACACGAGCGGGAAGCCGATTGGTGGTCAACGCTTCGATCGCCCCGCTTGTCGGCAAGAATGGCGCAAGGCTCGGGCGGCTGATTTTGCTGGACGACATCACACAGCGCGTGCGCCTCGAGGAGCAGATGGTGCAAACCGAGAAGCTTACTTCACTCGGATTGCTCGCGGCCGGCGTGGCGCATGAAGTAAATACACCACTCGCGGTGATTTCAAACTACATCCAGATGCTCGCAAAGCAGATCCCGTCTGACGACCCGCGCCAGAAAACGATCGAACGCATCGTCAAACAGACCTTCCGCGCCAGCGAAATCGTCAACAACTTGCTCAATTTCTCGCGCACCGGCGCAGCCGAGTTCGTTGAAGTGGATGTGAATAACGTCCTTGAGGAAACTCTTACGCTGGTGCAGCATCCGTTCAAGACAGCGCAAGTGAAAGTAATCAAGAACTACACACAGGAATTGCCGGCGGTCCTGGGTTCCATCACGCGCTTACAGCAGGTGTTTTTGAATCTCTTTATGAACGCGCGCGATGCGATGCCAGGCGGCGGCATGTTGGAAGTCCGTACGGGGGCCCACAACGGTTCGGTGGAAATTGAGGTCACCGACACCGGAGCGGGCATCCCTCCAGAGCACCTCCATCGCATTTTCGATCCATTTTTCACAACAAAGGCCTCCGGCAGGGGCACCGGATTGGGTCTTTCGGTGAGCTACGGCATCATAAAGGAGCATGCGGGAAAAGTTGACGTGCGCTCCACGCCAGGCAAGGGAACATCTTTCCGGCTCGAATTTCCCGTAGCAAGAAAACCTGTCCATGCCTAAAGGTTCCATACTCGTCGTAGACGACGAAATCGAAATTCGAGAGGGTCTCGAAGCCCTTCTCACATCCGAAGGTTTTGAAGTCACGCCCGCGGATACGGGCGAAGCTGGATTGCAGAGGCTCGAAGATCGCCCATTTGACTTGATGTTGCTCGATGTGAGTCTACCCGATCGCAACGGCCTCGAACTGCTTCGCGAGATTCGCCGCCGCGATCCGAATCTCTCGATCATCCTCATCACCGCGTTTGGCTCGATCGACATGGCTCGCGCAGCCTTCAAGGGCGGCGCGCAGGACTTCATCACCAAGCCGTGGTCGAATGACGAGCTGATTGCGCAAGTTTCCGTGGCGATCGAAGGCCGCCGGCTGCGAGAAGAGAACGTCCAGCTGAAGCGTGCGCTGAAGCAGCGCTACAATTTCCCCAGCATTGTCGGCAAGAGCGAAAAAATGCTCGCCGTCTTCGATTTAATCACCCAGGTCGCCCCGTCGCGCTCCACCGTTCTGATCTACGGCGAAAGCGGCACCGGTAAAGAATTAATTGCCAAGGCCATCCATTCTGCGTCCACTCGCGCGGATAAGGCTTTTATTCCTGTCAACACCGGTTCGATTCCTGTCGACTTGCTCGAGTCGCAGCTTTTCGGCCACGTGAAGGGCGCGTTTACCAGCGCCGTTGTCTCCAAGAAGGGTCTCTTCGAAGTTGCCGATCAGGGCACGATTTTCTTCGACGAAATTTCGACGATCGGCCCCGAGACGCAGGCCAAGCTATTGCGCGTGATTCAAGAGCGCGAATTCATGCGCCTGGGCGGCACAGAAACGATCAAGGTCGATGTGCGCATCCTCACGGCATCCAATGAAGACCTGACCAAGCTCGTCCGCGAAGGACGTTTCCGCGACGACCTGTATCACCGTTTGAACGTGATCTCTGTACAGCTTCCGCCCTTGCGCGATCGCAAGGAAGATATTCCGCTCCTGATCGACCGCTTTCTTGAGCAGTTCTGCCATGAGAACGGCAAACCGCCGCGCCAGTTCTCACACGGCGCGATGAAGCTGTTGATGGATTACAACTGGCCCGGTAATGTCCGCGAACTCGAAAACGTCGTCGAGCGCGCAGTGGTGCTTTCCACGCAAGAAGGGCTTGATATTGACCTGTTGCCTGAAAATGTTCGCACGCGCGAGATCGTAAAAGGTGTGCGCCTACAACTCGCTGAGTTTCTGCCGCCGCTACCGGGCGAAGTGGGCGCGCGCACCACCGCACCTGCTCCGTCACTTTTTGAAATTCTCGAAGAAGTAGAGCGGCGCATCATCGTCGACATGCTCGAGCGCACCAACTGGAATCAGACCGAGGCGGCCGAGCGCTTCCAAATTCCGCTCTCGACGTTGAACCAGAAAATCAAACGCCTCGGCATCGAAACGCGCCGCCGCGCCAATCCGCCCCGGGGCGGTTACGGCTACGGCGCTGATTCGGCAGATTTTGCAGCCGGCAAATAAAACCAAAAAAGAAAGGGAGCCCAGGTGCAGATCCGGGCGAACATAGCTATGTTATGAGCGGATGTCCGGCCAGATTCTCCAGAATCCGGTACGGTGCTGCGTTTGGAGCAACCAGGGCCTGTGGAGGAATTAGAAGGGTCTGTTCGATCGCGTACTGCCCGGAAATTACCGCGTGCGCAACACAATCCGTAAACACGAGCCAGGTGGCGAGCGGCGGAAATTCCAGCCGGAATTTCGGGCAGGTCTTCTGAAAATCCGCGTTCTCCTTCAAATAATCGTGGAAGCGCAACATGAACATGTCATAAGGCGTTCTGCCCATCCTGCGAAACCCGAGTTTCTCACCCCATGTTTGCACCGTGCGGCTGATAACGGTGTCGCCCTCGGCAATTTGCCGCAACCCCGCATCGTTCGCAAACTGACGCGCCAGCGATTCGAAGTCTTCTGTCGTATTCCAAACACGCGCTCGCTTGGGGTTGAGATTTGTAAAAACCCGCAGAATTCTGCCGCCGCGCGTCGGCCGGCTGGGAAAGGCATCGACATGAAGCAGGTCGTTTCGCTTGTGAACCGGGAGGTCCCGACCCTCCTCCTCGATTGGGCGGAAGCTGGAGAAATCCAGGATCCATTTTGTGGCGTAGGGTGCCAGGAATTTCGTAAGAAACTCGATCACCTGCGCGCTGTAATTGCGCATGATCACGTGGATTCGCTCGATCGTCCGCGCGTCGCCTGAAACGCCGCGCAGGATATCTTCCGAGGGGCGGTACGACACGTTCTTGTGCAGCCGCAGCTCGGTCCACTGCTGTGTGAGAAGAAATTCCTGGTCTTCAACCGGGAAATAAAAAGGGAGCGCTCTAACAAAAACGATCTGGCCTTTCTCCAGGGACGCGCAGTATCCGCGCGCGCGAGAAGCCACTTGCTCCCGTCCAATCCAGCCGCCGGGCAAACGGTAATCTTCCACTTCAATCCAGGGAGTCCGCGTTGTACCGGTTCGATTCAGCTGCACGGCGTCGCAATCCCTAGCCGCTCGCTGCGCTCGAGCGCTTATAACCAGGAGGGAGAAGCGTCGTCGTGAGATCAACGCCCGAAAGATCGACGCCGTCGAGGTTCGTTTCGCGCAAAATCGTGGTTTGTAGAATTGCGCCTTCGAAATTCGCGCCGCTTACTTCCGCCTGGCGGAAATTCGTGGCTCCAAAATTCGCGCGACGCAGATTCGCATTGCGCAAATCCGCGCGAAACAGCTCAGCGCCGCCCGCTTGCGCTTCCGAAAGATCTGCTCCGCTGAGATTCGCTTCCGTGAGGTCTGCCTTCCGAAGGTCTGCCCGGTACAGCCTCGCCTTGCTGAAATCCACTGATACAAGCCTGGCCTCGCGAAGATTGGCGCCGGTCAAATTCGCATTTTGCAGATTTACGTAGGCGAGATTCATTTTGTGCAGGTCCGCACGCGACAAATCCGCGCCAGCGAGATTGGCGCGGATGCCTGTCTCGTCGCCGCGCACAAACTTCGCATGCGCATCGAGAATCTCTGATAGCCGCTTTCCGCTGTGCCGGATCCGATCAGGAGATCTCCATCCGCCAGTAATGGCTTTAAGGATACTCATTTCCATTAGACCTTTCGAGGCTGGTCAATTTTACTAGAACTTATCGCAAATAGGGCAGCGAAGCTCGTTCACATGGTGACCCGGCAGGCTCATCGCGCGCCCTATCGCCGTCCAATCTGTGATAAGTTCACTGAAATGGAATTGCTTGACAGGCTCAAGAGCAAAGCGCGGGCTTATCCGAAACGGGTCGTCCTGCCGGAGGGCGAAGACGAGCGCGTCATCCGCGCTGCGGCCCAGGTAACGGCCGAGCGCTATGCTGAAATCACGCTGTTGGGGCGCACACAGATCATTCGCGCAGCCGCCGATAGAGCGGGCCTAAAGCTCGATGGCATCGAGGTTCTCGATCCCTTATCGAGTCCGCGTGTCAGCGCGTACGCAGAAATCTATTTTGAGCGCCGTCACGCTCGCGGCATCACCCACGAAGAAGCTCAGGAATTTGCTCGCAAGCCGCTTTATTTTGCGGCGCTCAGTGTTGCCGCTGGGCATGCCGACTCGACTGTTGGAGGCGCCGCAAACTCCACATCGGACACCGTTCGTGCGGCGCTGCATTCGATCGGCTTGGCCCGCGATGCGCGCATTGTCTCAAGTTTTTTCTTAATGTTGGCGGCTGAGCGTAATCGCGCCGCCTTCGGTGAAAAAGGAGCGCTGCTTTTTGCAGATTGCGCTGTGGTCCCCGATCCCGCCCCACAGGAGCTCGCCGAAATTGCGCTGGCCACAGCCGAAAATGCGCGCGCTTTTCTCGAAACGGAACCACGCATCGCCCTGCTTTCCTTTTCAACCAAAGGTTCCGCGGCACACTCCCATATCGAAAAGGTCCGTGAAGCTTTGCGCATCGCCAAAGCCCGTCAACCGGAACTCGCCATTGACGGCGAACTCCAGGCCGACGCCGCTCTGGTCGCGGCGATAGGCGCAAACAAAGCCCCCGGCTCACCCGTGGCTGGCCGCGCGAATGTCTTGATCTTCCCGGACCTCGACTCCGGTAACATCGCCTACAAACTTGTCGAGCGCCTGGCCGGCGCCGAAGCTCTCGGTCCGATTCTCCAGGGTCTTGCGCGGCCAGCGAACGATCTGTCGCGTGGCTGCTCCTCGGAAGATATCGCAAAGGTCATCGCCATCACCGCCGTGCAAGCCATCGCGCGCAAGGAAATCGCATCCGTCTCCGGAGATTAATTTTCGTGTCGCTTCTTTACCGTCGCGCGGCTATCCCTTTGCTACACCGAATATTCGCGCTCGCACTTCTCGCAGGTGTAGCATCGCTTCTCTCGTTTTCCCAGGACCCCCGAGTTCTGGCCCAAAACCCATCCGATCAGCCGGGCGAAGAAGTAATCGCTAACCTCGCTGCCGGGCGTGTCGTGGTAGCAGTTGTCAAAGACGCCATCTTAATCGCCACTGTCGAAAATCCTTTTGAAGCTCAGACACATCCTCCCATTCCGGTTCCACTCTCCGGCGACCGCGCGGGCGTAATTCTGGGCGCCGTCGACTGGTTTTCGCCATCATCCAAAGTTCAGATTGCTCGACTTGACCACGATCTTCCGCATGTTCACGGACACGTCAAAGCGCAGGGGCCTAAGCTGCAGGCAGGCCTGGAGGGCGCTGAAGCGACAGACATCGAGTTCGTCGGCGAGGGCCTGGGCGACCGGCTAAACGAAGTTGTGAAAAATCTTCACGCCAAGATGGAGCTGCCTCAAGGAGAGCCGCTCGCTCAACTGGTGATAACTGACGTCGTCCCCGGATACGGTCCCGAAGTCTGGCACGTCGATTATTCGATTGAGCAACTGCCCCAGCGCGGGGATTATTGGGAAACGCGCGTCCCGCGCCCGCGTTTCCTTCAGGATTGGCCTCCCGAAAAAGACCAGCCGCACACCCTGATCGAATTCGACTATCCGCCCGGCGTAACGACACCCACAATGCTTGAGATGCTGCGGCAGAAGGATCCCCGGCTTGAAAAACTTTCCAATTCCGATCCCGTGATGAGTACCGTGGCTGCCATGCTTCTCAAAGGCATCAGCAACAAAATCGCGACCGCCGATGCTACGCAGTTTCTCCGCGCTGCAGTCGGCGCCATCTCCCCACCGAACGGTCGCGAGACAGTGGCCGCGATTGGCTTTCAAACCGGCTTCGCCTGGATACTGCCCCCGCCCAACGAGCCCAAACCCGCTCTTCAGCAAAAGGAACGCCCCGCGGATGCGCCAACGCTGCTTAAGCCATCCGGAAATTGATGGAAGCCGGATCGCTGACTGGTATTTGAGGGGAAAGGCGAAGGCGGGTATCGCGATTATTTCTTTGACCGCAGCTGTTCCTGCAGTTTTGCGTTCTTTTCCGTCACTCCCCGCACTAGATCTTCCTTGTGAGCCACCAGGCGCCGCGCAATTTCCTTGTCGGTCAAACCGAGTATCTCGGCGGCAAAAATCGCCGCGTTGACGGCTCCCGCTTTGTCTATCGCCATCGTCGCCACCGGAATTCCGCCCGGCATCTGCACGGTGGCAAGTAGCGCGTCGAGGCCATTCAGCGCACTTGTCGCTAGTGGAACTCCAATCACCGGCAACGTCGTGTTCGCCGCAATCACGCCCGCAAGGTGTGCCGCGGCTCCCGCGCCAACGATTAGCACCTTTACCCCGCGCCCCGCTGCTGACGTTGCATATTCGTGCGCGCGCTCGGGCGTCCGATGCGCGGACATCACTTCCATCTCGTATCGGATGCCAAATTTCTCGAGCGTCTTACCTGCTTCGCCCATCACTGGTAAGTCCGTATCCGACCCCATCAAGATTCCCACCACCACGCCTTGAGCCCCCTCCCTAGCCGTCACCCTGAAATCTCCTGCTGCGCAGCTTGCGGAACAACAGCCAGAACTTCGATCCGCTCGCCACGCCGAATTCTCCCGCCCTCCACCACCCGGCACAACCAACCACGCTGCCCACGCAACTCTTCCTGCAGCCCTTGACGGATTACATCCATCCTCGAGCACGGATGGCACGGCACCGTTATCTCTAGTAAGCTGTCGCCAATTCGCAAATGCTGGCCTGGCTCCAACCGCTGAAAATCCAACCCGCGGGTCGTCACGTTCTCCTTCACAGCACCTGGCAAAACGACCAACTTCTGCAACGTCTCCAGGTCCATAAGCGAGACTTGCCGCTTGCTATTAGGCCGCCCGTGAACACATCCCTTGAATCCCTTGTTTTGGAGGGCCTCTGCTTCCTCGACTTCTTTCATCGGAAAGCGGTGAACCAGACATAGGAAAAGGTTCGTAACCTCAGGCATTCTAGGCCCCCACAGCTCCTTCAGCCTGCAATGAGTCTGGCTGACTTATCAATGCCACGTCCTGTCTGAATTGACGGCCATCAAATTGAACACTACTACATAAAGCGTAAAGACTGAAGCGACAAAGACCCAAGTCCCGCCCCGCTACTGCTATGGCCAGAACCCTTCCGCCACTTGTGTAGTATATGGAGCGCTCACGACGCACACCGGCATGGAAGACGGTGACCACTGATCCAACCTGACCGCGAGAGTCAAGTCCCAAGATTTCTTGCCCGACTTCTGGCTTCTCCGGATAGCCTCTCGAAGCCAGCACTACACAAACGCTAGCTGCAGGCGCCCACGTCGCCTGAATCCCAGCAAGGTCGCCCCGCGCAGCCGCCAAGCAAGCCTTTGCGAAATCAAAATCGGCGCGCATCATGATTGCCTGCGTTTCGGGATCGCCGAGCCGGCAATTGAACTCAAGCACTTTCGGCCCCTGCGAGGTGATCATCAGCCCGAAATACAAAAATCCGCGGTAGGGCATCCCGTCTTTTTCAAGCCCAGACAAAGTGGGCTTAACGATTGTGTCGACAATCGTTTTCTCAAGCTCTGGCGGCAACAGGTCATCCGTCGAATACGCTCCCATGCCTCCGGTGTTAGGGCCTCGGTCCCCGTCATACGCACGTTTGTAATCACGTGTCGGCGCCATGCGCACAAAATTCTTGCCATCCGTCAGAATAATGAAGGAGAGTTCTTCGCCTTGCAGCCCTTCTTCCAGCAGCACTCGTCGGCCGGCTTCACCAAATTCCTTGTGCTCTACCACTCGATCGATAAAAGCAGTCGCTTCATCCGGCGACGATGTCACCAGGACGCCTTTGCCGGCTGCCAGTCCGTCCGCCTTGATTACCAACGGCCAATCGACGGAGCAAAGATCGGTGTATGCATCAACAGCCTGATCATAAATTCCGTACACGGCAGCCGTCGGAACGCCGTGCCGCTCCATGAATTTCTTCGCAAAAATCTTGCTGCCTTCCAGCTGCGCGGCTGCCTTCGAAGGCCCCAGAAGCGCAAGCTCGCGCAACTGAAATTCGTCTGCAATGCCCCGAACCAACGGCAGCTCCGGCCCCACAACGGTCAAGTCGGCGTCCAGCTTCGCAGCAAGATCGGCCGCCGCGCGCACGTCGCCTAACTCGAGTGGGAAGCATTCCGCATCGTTCGCGATCCCGCCGTTTCCCGGCGCACACCAAATTTTCTCGACCTGCGGCGATTGCACAAGCTTCCACACGAGTGCATGCTCGCGCCCGCCGCTACCGATAATAAGAATTTTCATTCAGTCCGTCGCGCCAGTCACCGAGAAAATTTCCGAACCAGAACCATACGGCGTTCGCTCCGTCAGTGTCAACACGCAGTCCAAAATTGATTTGTGGCAGCGCGCCGGAAAACTCTCAACTTCTCGGCATCTCTCATGCGGTCCGCTGTACAATCGTTCGCTGCCACTTGCAGCACACCACCGATATCGTTTCAGAACTCGATTCATAGTGGACAGAATGAAGGTGGCTCATCTTGCACTGGGATTTTGCTGTCATTCTTGTTGTGCTCGCCGTAGTGGTGCCGGTGGCGGGGCGGAGGCGCGTCCGCGCTCTGCTTGCGCTCCACGACACAACGAAACTGGATCGTCTCTCTATTTACGCGTCGACTATTGCCTTTCAATGGTTCGCCGCCGTCTTGATATTTTGGCGCGCGACGCTCCATGGCATTACGCCCGCGCAACTCGGGATTAATCTAGGTCATGGCTTGCTAATTATTACTGTAGTAGTAGTACTTGGCGTTATCTTTCTGCTGAATCAGATTGTTAGCGTTCGTCGGATCGCGTTGGATGCCAACGCGTTGCGCTCCGAAACGGTTCAGCTGGCTCTCAAAATATTCCCTCGCGACGGTATTGAGCGACTCGCGTTTCTGGCCCTGGTCGCCACAGTGGCGGTTTGCGAGGAATTCGTATACCGAGGCTTTGCCCAGCATGTTTTTCAAGATTGGTCGAGATTCTTATGGCTTGGAATCCTAGGCTCAGCTTTGCTCTTCTCATTTGCTCATCTCTATCAGGGTAAACGAGGCTTGGTCTCGACCTGCGCGGTAGGTCTGGTGTTTTCCGGAGTCCGCGCTTGGAGCGGGAGCCTCGTGCCAACAATCGTCGCACATTTCATCGCCGATCTATCAATTGGCCTCCTCGCTCCACGTCACATCCAAGAAGCAATGCGGAAACGCGCAAACCTTCAGGAAAATGAAGGAAAAGTCTCAGTCACGGAAGCTAGCTGATGGTTTCTCTAGCTGACAAGCATATCGACGAGGCTCTCAAGCCCTATGGCGTGCTAGCGACGACGGATCTGAGGGCCCGCATACGGGAATACGTCGAGCTACTGCTGAAGTGGAATAGGACCGTTTCGCTAACCACCGTGACCGACGTAGACGAGGTTCTTTCATTCCATTTTGGCGAAAGTTTGTTCGCCTTGCCGATGCTACCTGTGGAAAAAAGTCGGCTCGCCGACGTTGGCTCGGGAGCCGGCTTTCCCGGAATTCCACTCGCGATGGCGCGGCCAGCCCTTCAGGTCACCCTGATCGAACCCAACGTCAAGAAATTTTCCTTTCTCAGCGAAGTAGTTCGGAACCTCGATATTTCGAATGCAGTCCCCTTTCGGGGGCGCATGGCTGATTTTCAGCACGAAAAGGAACCCCTAGACGTCGTTACGGCTCGGGCTCTGGGTCAATTCGATAAACTAATTAGATGGTCTCAACATCAACTGGGGCCTAGCGGCTCACTATTTTTATGGTTGGGGCAAGAGGACGCTACAAAACTGTCCGCTGATCCTCGCTTCAAGTGGGGAACTCAAGTGAAAATCCCTGGCGCAGAGCGTCGAGCCATCTTGGTTGGTTCACCGCAGCTTGATATATAGGCCAGAAACAGTTCCACGTGGAACGTGGTCTCGAAAAATCACGACTCTCGCATTTGTTTCACGTGAAACATATTGCATCCGCTCGCGACTTTCTGTAAATTTCCGTTCGCTCTTAAACTGGGGGAGCCATTGGCGCGGACCATCGCGATCTCAAATCAGAAGGGCGGCGTCGGAAAGACAACCACGGCTGTAAATCTAGGGGCCTCCCTCGCCGTCGCGGAGAAGCGAACCCTCGTAATTGACTGCGATCCCCAAGGCAATACGACGAGTGCCCTAGGCTACCCAAAAGACCCCACCAGACGAACTCTCTACCAGTCACTAATCCTAAACGAGCCTCTCGAGCGCATAATTCTTCGCACCCAGGTCGAGTCCCTCGATATTATCCCCTCGGACAAGAATCTCGCCGGCGCGGCGGTCGAACTAGTCTCCGCAGACGAACGGGAATTTCGTCTGAAATACGTTCTGCAGCAGATCCGCGAAAAGTACGAGTTCATCCTTATCGATTCTCCTCCGGCCCTCGACCTTCTAACCCTCAACGCATTGGCTGCAGCCGACTCCATCCTCGTTCCCATCCAATGCGAGTACCTCGCCCTGGAAGGCGTCTCCGAGCTCCTGGATACTCTGATGCGTTTGCGCCGGACCATCAACCCATCGCTCGCAATCGAAGGTATTCTGCTGACCATGTATGACGACCGCACAACGCTTTCAAAGCAGGTCGCCGCCGATCTCAGAAGCTTCTTCGGCTCGCAAGTCTTCGAGGCTGCAATTCCAAGGAATGTCCGGCTGGCCGAGGCCCCTAGCCACGGAAAGCCCGTGATATTCTACGACATACATAGTAAAGGCGCGGAGAGCTATATTCAACTAGCCAAGGAGGTTATCGTCAATGCCGAGAAACGCTCTGGGCAGGGGACTGGGCGCACTGATCCGGGAGCCAGAGCAGCCGCCGCAGGTGCCGCCGGTGGTTCCGGCGGGATCGGGAACAGCGGCGGCGACAGCACCGGCCCTGTCGAATCAGCCGGCACCACAAGCACCGCCGGAGGCGGACCTGCCGCCGACCACCCCAACGAGCCCACAGAGTGATGGCCTTTTTCACGTCGACATAGATCTTATCGACCCAAGCCCCTACCAACCGCGAACGCGCTTCCGCGAAGAAGCTCTTGAAGAGCTCGCGCGATCAATTATCTCTAGCGGAATTGTGCAACCGCTCGTCGTACGCCGAATCAACAATCGCTATCAACTAATCGCAGGCGAACGCCGCTGGCGCGCGGCCCAACGCGCTGCGATACAACGCGTTCCGGTTGTTGTGCGGGACGTGCCCGAAGAAATGGCTGTCGAGATGACTCTCGTCGAAAATCTTCAGCGCGAAGACCTGAATCCGATCGAACAAGCCCGCGCCTTCCAGCGCCTCACGGAAGAATTCAACCTTACCCAAGAGAAGGTCGCTGAGCGCACGGGAAAGGACCGCGCAACGATCGCAAATTCCGTGCGGCTGCTGAAACTCGAACAGCCGATTCAAGATCTTTTGGAAGACGGGCAATTGAGCGCCGGCCACGGCCGCGCCTTGCTCGCGATTGCCAGCGCCCAGGAACGCCTCGAACTTGCTCGCCGGATCGCCCGTGGAGGACTGACGGTTCGCCAGGTAGAGCGTCTAGCCGGTCGCCTCTCCAAGCCGAAAGCCGAGCGCGCGCCCGTCCAGCTCGACGCAAACCTCAAGGCAGCCATCGAAGAACTACAGCGCGCTTACGGCACACGGGTTTCTGTTCACCCAGGATTGGCCGGACATGCTGGTAGACTCACCTTTGAATACTATAATGATAGTGATTTGGCTCGCCTTTACGATCAGCTCATGGACAAGTAACGCGACTTACGTAGGAGATAGCACAGTGGCTCTATCGTGGCTCGATCGCAAGTCCCAAGATTCCGGTGAATGGACCGGTTTTCTTGAAAAGGGTGTTCGTTTCGACGGCAAGCTCGAAGTTCCCGGAACCTTCCGCCTCGACGCCGCCATAAAGGGGATGCTCGTCTCCTCTGGGACCCTTATCCTCGGCGAGAACTCTTCGATGGAAGGCACGATAGAGGGCAATGCCGTAACCATCGGCGGCCGATTCGACGGGATTATTAACGCCCGCGCGAAAGTCGAGATTCAAACAGGCGCAATCGTGATAGGTGAGGTTCATACCCCGTGCTTAATAATCGAGCCGGGCGCCGTTTTCGATGGCCAATGCCACATGCTCGCGATGCCGCAAGCCAAGGCCGAGACGCCGAAGACGATTACGATCCCTATACGCTCGGCGGCAGCGCAAGCGTAATTTCACGTATGGTCGATTCTCCGATGTCAGTTCTCCGTTGCAAGGTTCAGAGTCTCAAGCTCCTGCCTAATTGAGTCGAGTTCCGCTCCAAAGGTCACCTGCCAAGGCGCTATAATTGGAAGTCGAAAATTCGGAGACCCCAGTGACGGAAGCAGTTCGATTGACCACCACCGCGAAAGCCGCAGGCTGCGCGGCCAAACTGAGCCCCAGCATCCTCGATGCCGTCCTCAAGCGCCTTCCCGCGCAAGCCGACCCCAACGTGATTGTTGGCTTTGAAACCAGCGATGATGCTGCCGTCTATCGCCTCACCGACGAACTCGCCATCGTTCAGACCGTGGATTTTTTCACGCCCATTGTTGACGACCCCGGCCTTTTTGGTCAGGTTACGGCCGCAAATGCGCTGAGCGACATTTACGCAATGGGCGGACGCCCGATCTCGGCTCTCACCATGGTCGCTTTTCCCACTGCCAGCTCGCCCGAAATTCTTGAAGAAATCCTCCGCGGCGGCCTCGCCAAGATGACGGAAGCGCACTGCACAGTCGTCGGCGGCCATTCGATCCGCGATGACGAATTGAAATTCGGCTATGCCGTGACCGGCGTGATTAACCCGAACCGGATCTGGAAGAACGTCGGGGCCAAGCCCGGTGACGTACTCCTTTTCACAAAGGCTGTCGGAACGGGCGTGATCTCGACAGCCCTGAAGCAAGGCAAGGCGGAGCCGTCTTGGGTCGCTGCTTCTACCGCATCTATGACGCGCCTGAACCGCGAAGCCGCCGAAGCTCTGCACGAAATCGACAACGCACCCAAATCCGAAACGCCAATCCACGCCGTAACGGACGTCACCGGCTTTGGCGTTCTCGGCCACGCGCGCGAAATGGCAATCGGCAGCGCAGTGTCGCTGAAGATTGACCACGAACGCATCGAATACCTGCCCGGTGCCATCGAAGCAGCTCGCGCCGGTTTTTTTTCAGGCGGAATGAAGAACAATCGCGAATTCGTGGAAAGCTGCGTCGAATTCGGCGAAAGCGTCGCCGACGAATTTCGCGCATTGCTCTTTGATCCGCAGACTTCCGGCGGCTTGCTCGCCGCAATCGCACCAGATGCCGCAAATTCCGCTCGGGCTGCGCTGGAGCGGCGAGGGATTCCCGCCCGAATCATTGGTGAAGTGGTTCCCAAGCGCCACCCGCTCATCGAGATTTTTTGAGCCTTCGCCCAATCGTGTACAATTTCTCCTTTTCCACGCGCAAATGGATCCGATAACCCACGGCATCACCGGCGCGCTTCTCGGCAAGGGTTATTTTTCTGATCGTAACGGCCGCGTCTCGATTTTTGCCGCGACGCTCGGCGCCGTCTTTCCGGATATCGACACCGTTGCCGATGCAATCTCCCGCGACCCGCTCGCAATCATCAAATATCATCGCGGCATAACGCATTCCTTCGTCGGCCTTCCGTTTTTCGCAGCCATCCTCGCATGGCTCACCCGCTGGGCCGCGCGCCGCTTGAAAATTGACGCGCCTTCCTGGGGCATACTCACGTTCATCTATGGCCTCGGAATCGCCAGCCACATTCTTCTCGACGGTATGACCTCCTTCGGTACGCGAATGCTCACGCCCATCTCGCAACAACGCGTCGCCTGGGATCTGCTCTTCATCATCGACCTTGTGTTTACGTCAATTGTGGTGTTGCCACAGATAATCGCCTGGATTTATAGAGATCGCGCTGAAAGCCGCGTTCGCGCCGTGAAAATGTGGATCTTCTTCACGCTGGCCGCCATCGCAAGTTGGGTTCTGGCAAGCGGAGTGGGATACGCATTCCACGTCTCGGTGCTCATCGTCGCGATTTTGATTATCGGCGTGTTGCTTTTTCTTCCTATGTGGGGCGACTGGGGCTTTCGCTTCAAGCGTTCATCGTGGTGCCGCGCCGGAATCTACACGATCGTTGTTTACCTCGGTCTCTGCTGGTCCGCCCATCACCTGGTAATGAAGCAAGTGAAAACATTCGCGGCCGAAAATCACATAGAAGTCGAGCGCATGGGGGCGCTTCCTCTTCCGCCATCCTGGCTGAGTTGGGGCGGAGTGATACGCTCGACGAACGGCGTCTATCAATCGCGCTTCGATCTTCGTCATCTTCAGCCGCAGCTATTCACGTTCACAGCCGATTCGCCACCCGACCAATACGTTAGCGAGGCGTTGGCGCTTTCCGAAGTAAGAACGTACTGGGGCTTCGCGCGCTTTCCAGTGATTCGCAGCACCACACAAGAAGGCCTGCACATCGTCGAACTCGGCGAAAATCGTTTCGTGAACCCGAAGCGCCGCAGGCCGCAACCTTTCACCTACGTCGTGGTATTTGATTCAGGTGGTAAAGTGGTGGAGGAAGGCTGGGAACAGAACGGAATGTTCATGGAAAATTTAACCCGTATTCCCCATCACGCGGTGGCGCCGTGAAGGTTTTGATCTTCAGTGATATCCACGGCGATACGCGCGCCCTCGAAAGACTCGTCGCGCATCCCGCGGACATCTACATTGCCGCCGGCGATCTCTCCACATTTGGCAAAGACCTCGACCGCTGCGGCGAAATCTTGAAACCGCTGAGCGAAAAAGTGTGGGTCCTGCCGGGAAATCACGAAAGCCACGACGACACACGCGCGTTTTGCCAGCGCTTCGGCTTTTTCGACTTTCATCGCCAAATCCGCGCGCTGAAATCCGAACGCGGCACCACGCAATGGGCCGGCCTGGGCTACAGCAACATCACACCCTTCAACACGCCGGGGGAATATTCAGAAGACGAAATCGCGAAAGCGCTGGCGGCATTCGATCACCTGAAGCCGCTTTATCTCGTTGTCCATTTTCCGCCCCAGGGCACTCGCCTCGACGAATTTGCCGCCGGAAAACACGCCGGCAGTCCCACGCTGCGCGAATGGGCGGATCGAGTACAGCCGCTCTACCTTTTCTGCGGCCACATCCACGAATGCTCCGGCCGCAGCGATTGCCTCGGTGCCACGCAAGCTTTCAACGTAGGCAAAACGGGCTACACGATAGAAGTGTAGATTTCGGTAAGTTTGCTCCGTATCTCAGTGCCGGGAATCAAATTGCGGGAAACGGTAAAGTGTCGAAACTATCTCTTGTTCGTATTGGTCGCCGGATAAATCACAAGCTGGCGATGCTCCCCGGAGCCTTCGCTCATTGTCCGCACACCCGCCGCGCCATTTAATTCCAGATGAATCAGCCGCCGGTCTCGCGACGACATGGGATTGAATCGGAACGGCTGCCCCGTTTCGCGCACGCGTTGCGCCGCCACCCGTGCCGATAGCTTCAGCTCTTCCAGCCGCGTCGTTCGATAATCCCCGCAGTCGAAGCGGACGTGATCGTGCAGGCGCGGGTCGAGCCGCAGCCAGCGATGCCCTACATGTTCCAGCGCCAGCAGCAGGTCGGCGCTGTGTTCCAGCAGCAACGCTTCGTCAGTGCCGCGAAACGCCACCACCACGTCCTTAGCCTGCGAACCGCCGTCACCTTGTGCACCCGCGCCGCTCGAGGAAATGTCGTACTCGAGTTCGAGCCCCATCTCGCGCACGCACACATCCAGATAACGTTTCAGCTCTTCCACCGCGCGCGCCCGGTCAAAATGCGCTTCCTCGCGCGGCTTCTCTTTCATCGCAGGCCGTCTGCCGGCCTGACTGTGCCCTCGCCCTTCGTTCATTCGTTTTTCTTCTTGAATTTGCTTCTCGACGGCAGCGGCTCCGTGCGATTTAAATACCACTGCTGCCCCATGCCGACAAGGTTGCTCGTAAACATATACAGATTCAGCCCGCTCGACAACCGGAAGAAAATCACGCCCATAAAAAGAGGCATGAACTGCATCATTTTCTGCTGAGAAGGATCGGCCGTCGTCTGCGGCGTCATCTTCGTCGTCAGGTACATCGTGATCGTCATCGCGATCGGCAGAACGTAATAAGGATCCTTCGCGGATAGGTCGTGAATCCAGCCAATCCACGGCGCGTGCCGCAATTCAATCGCGCCATTCAGCACCCGCCAGAGCGCCCACCAGATCGGCATCTGGAAGAGCATCGGAATGCAGCTTCCCATCGGATTGATGCCTTCGCGCGAATACACCGCCATCACTTCTTCGTTCATTTTTTTCTTGCGCGGGTCGCTCATCGAATATTTCTTGTAGCGGTCCTGTATCTGGCGGATTTCCGGCGCCACTTTCTGCATTCTCTGCATCGAGCGCCAACTCTTCATCTTGAGCGGAAAAATCGCCATGTTGATCACCAGCGTCAGGATCACAATCGCCCAGCCGTAGTTTGGCACGAACCGGTAAATCCATTTCAGAATCTCGAAAATCGGCTTCGCGATGATCCCGGTCCACCCGAACTGCACCAGATCCTCGAGCGGCGGCTTCATCTTGCTCAGCAGCGTCAAGTCTTTCGGACCGACGAATACTCGAGCTTTTAAAGGCGCCGCCTCCGTCGTCCCCGCCGCCATCTCCGCTTCGGGTTCCGCCACGGTCTTCCCGTCCTGCATCACATCGTGCGTCTGCATCCAGTGCCAAAGCGAGAGGTTCGTGCCGTCCGGAAGAAACGCCGTGGTAAAAAACTGATCTTCGATTCCCAGATATTGCAGCGGCCCGCTCTGCACGGCCGCCTCCGCTTGATTTCCGGATACACCGAGTTTCTTGTACTGCAGCAGATTGAGCTTGTCCGTCTGTTTGTAGAAAACTGTGACGAGCTGCGCCGCGTTGTAAACTTCTTTGTCCCCGAACCCGCCGCGCCACGCAATCGCTACTGGAACCGCCTTGCCCTCCACCGTCACCGCGCACTCCACCGTCAACTCATAATCCGGCGTGAACGAAAGCTTCTTCACCACGTCTACGTGGCCGTCGCTCCAGTGAAACGTCACATCCGCAGGCGCCTGCAGATCCGCGCTCTCTCCCGGCGCGGCCGACGTCACTTCGTACAAGCCCGAATTCACCTGCACTTCGAGTTGTTTGTCGGTGAGAATCAGCGAAAAAGGCCAACCCAGCTGCTTCGCTGCATCCGCGTTCACCAGATCCAGCGGCCGCGGCGGTTTCTGGTCGGTCAGATATTTTTTGAGCTTCCAGCTCTGCACCACGCCGCCACGATTCGAAAACTCCACGCGATACAGCGGGCTTTCCACAGCGATGGTTTTTTCTTCTGCTGCCTGGATCGCTGCAGGCGAAGGAGTTTGCTTCTCGGCAGCCGCTGCGGAATCTCGAAGGATTGTCGCCGCCGGTTGTCCCGACGGAGCAGGATTGCTCCCGCCTTGAGAGATGGCGGCTCCCGTCGGCGCCGGAGCCGGAGCGGGCGGCTTGAAGAAATGTCCCCAGGTAAAAAGAATCAGAAGCGCGAGCAAAATAAAAACGATCGCGCGAACCTGATCGTTCATCTCATTCACAGCGCAAACCCCTCTTTAGCCTGAGCGCCGTTTGCGAAAGGCTCACCCTCGCCCTCCGCGAAGAGCCTTTGCGAATCTTTGTGGGTCGCGGCTTCAGCCGCGACATTACCGCCCACACTGCAATGGGGCTTCAGCCCCTGAAGTTCCCTCTCGCCAACCCCATCGACAACATCCGGCACAAGATCAAACCCGCCCTTCGTAAACGGCCGGCAGCGCAACAAACGCTTCACCGCCAGCACACTACCGCGCCAAGCCCCATGCTTCGCGATCGCTTCATATCCATATCTCGAACACGAGGGATAAAACTTACAGGCCCCGCCAAAAAACGGCGAAAGAAAAATCTGGTAGATTCGCACCACAAAGAGCAGCGTCCATTTCCCGGCGCTTCGCACAATCTCTACTGCGAATGGATTTTTAGGGGGTCGCAACTTCAGCTCGTCCTCATTTTCAAAAGGCCGCGGCTTCCGCTCGCCATGATTTTCGGGAGGCCGCGGCTTTCGCCGCGGCGAAAAGCCCTCCATAGAAGGAGGCTTTAGCCCCTGAAGCCGAGCCCCGTTCAAAGCGTCGCGCCGCGCCGCGGCAGCAACCTCATCAATTCTTCCGTCACCCGCGCAAACTCCGCCGTCGCCACTGACGTACGCGGATGAATCACTATGTCCCATCCTGGAGAAATCTCCTGTCGGTGCAGTCGTACGATTTCGCGGATTCGCCGGCGAATGCGGTTGCGCTTTACCGCGCCCCCCAGCCCTTTCTTGATACTCCATCCGAACCGGCTTTCATCGAGGCCATTGGCGCGAAGAAAAACGGCAAATTCTCGGCTCGTCCGGCGGCGGCCTTCGCGATACACCGCGTCATACTCCGACCGGCGCACCAGGCGAGCGGCGCGGGGGAAATCCTGCCGCGGTGTGTCAGACGCGCGTAAGACTGTGGCGCCCCTTCTTGCGGCGTGTCGCAAGTACCTTCCGTCCACCCTGGCTCTTCATCCGAGCCCGAAATCCGTGCTTCTTATGACGGCGCCGCACATGCGGCTGAAAAGTGCGTTTCGGCAACGATCCTTCTCCTCTGCTTTTCGCTCAATCTCTGTATGTAGTAGTCCCGCGCGCTCGGGGAGTTTCGCCCAGCAAATCCGTTCCCTCACTGCCACAAATCGGGCACCCAAACGAAACAATGAGTCTAGACGACCCCCGCATATCGGTCAAGGAACGTCGCTCGACTCGGGTCCAGGCTACTTGTCGATTGGCCTCTTAGAGATTGGTTGCTTCAACTGAGCACCGCAGTATAATTCGCACAATTTCCCGGTCGTATCGTGCGGCCCGAACACCCCTGTCTTTCGCAATTCCATCCAGGAGGAGGCAATGTCACACGATCTGGAGCAAGCCCCGGAAGACCGCCCCCAACCACACCATCACTCCTGCAGCGATCTCTTCGGATGCGGCGACGAAAAAGGCACCGGCGTCTTCCGTGAAGACATCAAAGGTTCCGCCTTCACGAATCGCGCCGCCGACCGGCTCCTACATGTGGATGAGATCAATCAAGCTCAGTTCGACGCTTGTCTCACCGCGCGCGGCCGTTCGCGTCGCAACCTCCTCCGAGCAAGCAGCTTCATGGGCGCGCTCGCAGCCATCGGGCCATGGTTCACCAGGCTTGCTTACGCGGCAAATTTGGCAGAAGCGAACGCTGTCAATCCCGGCATCTCTGCCGCCACGCAGAAAAAAGAGGACGAAGGCCATGTCCACGTCGTCGAATCCAACGATCAAACCGTCCACCTGGGGGTCTACGACACCACGCTCCCTCCCATCCTCAAGATCGATTCCGGCGACACCATCAGTTTCCCCAACACGTGGTCGCATTTCCTGAACCAAATGCAGCCCGGCGTTCCCGTCGAGACGCTCGCGAAACTTCGCGTCAGCAATCCAGGAAAAGGTCCGCACTCGATCATCGGCCCCATCTATGTTAACAACGCCGAACCCGGCGACGTCCTTGAGGTCCGCTATAAGCGAATTCTTCCCTTCACCTGGGGCGCCGCTTTCAATAACCCCGGCTCGCTGGGAACCGGCTTGCTCCCGCAGGATTTTCCCGATGGCCAGGTGAAGTATCTAGATCTCGATCTTCCGAAAATGACGGCGGAGTTCGCCAAAGACATTCACGTTCCCCTCAAGCCGTTCCAAGGAACGCTCGGCGTGGCCCCGCCCGATGGCTACGTCCCTCCTTTGAGTCCGGGCATTACCAGCTCTGTCCCTCCCGGCCCCCACGCAGGCAATACAGACTTGAGCGAAATGGCTGAAGGTTCGACGATGTTCATTCCCGTCTGGAAACCCGGTGCACTGATTTTCACCGGCGACTCTCATGCCGTGCAGGGTGATGGCGAAATCACTATCACCGCCCTCGAGACGCGCATGCAGGAATTCCGTATTCAGGTAGTTCTCCACAAACAGAAAAACTTCGCCTGGCCTATCGCGGAGTCTCCGACGCACTGGATCGTTCTCGGATTGGACAAAGACCTGAACGTCGCCATGAGTCTGGCCGCGCGCAACGCCATTAACTTTCTCGCCGCTCGCACCAGCCTGACCAAGCTCGACGCCTACGCTTTGTGCAGCATCGCCGTCAGTTTCCGAGTAACTCAGGTTGTCGACATCGTCCGCGGCGTTCACGCCATGATCCCCAAAAGCCTTTTCACCGGAGAACTGCGCAAACAAATTGCGGTCGTTTGATCAGAATAGAAGCACAAAGAACGCACACATTGTAATTACCTGATTTGTTTTGCGGTTCGTGCCGAGAAGGCTTGAGCGCCACCCCAACAAAATCGCAGTCCTAGCGCAGGCCTCTTCGTCAACAAACTCCCCGCCCGCGCAATCAATCCCGCGCGCTGGCGCCCCAGCGCCGCAAACCCAAAATCCGCACCGGGCCTAATCCAGATCCAATCCTAGTCAGGCCGTCCAGAGAGTTGTGCCAGCTTTGCGAATGTGTACTATCCTTCAAAAGGTTCGGATAATTGGCTGCTCAAAATTTCGTCAAACCGAATCGTCAAAACGAAAATGCGAATCTTTTGGGCGACTTTGATTCTTTGCTCCTTTGCAAATCCGTCTTCAGCTCAGTCAGGCTCCCAATCCATCTTGATGCCAATGCCGTCAAGCATTCGACCTGGAACCGGCGCACTCCCGATTGACGGTTCTTTCTCGGTTTCAATGGAAGGATACCGGGAACCGCGCATCAATCGTGCCGTGCAAAGATTTCTCCACGATCTTTCCCGTGTCAGCGGCGTCCCGATCAGAAATCAAATCGCGCATGGTGCGCATGCCTCGCTGCTGATCCGCGCTGAGCACGCCGGCAAACCCGTTCAGGATGTAAGCGAAGACGAAAGCTATACCCTCGATGTCAGCGCCACCGGCGCAAAACTCACCGCGCCCAATCCACTCGGCATCCTCCACGGGTTACAGACATTCCTCCAGCTTGTCGAAGTCTCGCCCGGCGGCTTCGTCGCCTCCTCCGTGCACATCGAAGACTCGCCTCGCTTCCCCTGGCGCGGACTCACCATCGACGTTAGCCGCCACTTTATTTCCTCGGACACGCTCAAGCGCAACATTGACGGAATGGCAGCGATGAAAATGAACGTCCTGCACCTGCATCTTTCCGACGATCAGGGCTTTCGCATGGCGAGCGCTCAATTTCCAAAACTAGTCGAGCTGGGCTCGGACGGAAACTATTACACGAAGCCCCAGATGCGTGATCTCATCGAATACGCCAGGGATCGCGGTGTGCGAATTGTTCCCGAATTTGACATGCCGGGACATAGCACTTCCTGGTTTGTCGGATATCCTGCGCTTTCGAGTGGGCCGGGGCCCTACCAGATTGAGCGCAGGTGGGGAATTTTTGATCCCGCAATGGACCCGTCGCGCGAGCAGACCTACGTCTTTCTCGACAAGTTTATCGCCGAGATGGCCTCCCTTTTTCCAGACCATTACTTTCACATCGGCGGCGACGAGGTAAACGGAAAACAGTGGGACGCAAACCCGAATATCCAGGAATTCATGCGCGTTCAAAACCTGAAGAACAATCAGGAACTGCAGCAGTATTTCACTCTTCGAATTCAAAAAATTGTCGGCAGGCACCAGAAAATTATGGTCGGTTGGGACGAGATTCTGGCGCCAGGCATGCCGAAAGAGAAAGTCGCGATTCAATCCTGGCGGGGCCAGGATTCGCTCGCAGCCGCAGCAAAACAGGGATATAGCGGAATCCTTTCCAGCGGCTACTACCTCGATGCGATGGCGCCGGCTGGAAAATATTATTCGGTGGATCCGCTGTCAAATGCCGATGCGGCGCTGAATTCTGACCAGCAGAAGCGCATCCTCGGAGGCGAAGCCTGCATGTGGGCCGAGTTCGTCAACGACGAGAATATTGATTCCCGAATTTGGCCTCGCGCCGCCGCAATCTCGGAGCGCTTGTGGTCCGCATCCCAAGTGCAGGACGTCCCTTCGATGTATCTCCGCTTGAACGCGGCGAGTCGCGGACTCGAACAGCTCGGCCTCAGGCATCGCTCGAACCTTCCTTTGATGCTCTCACGCATGGCCGCCACCGATCATATAGCTGCGCTGCTCACGCTCGCAGATGTCACAGAGCCCGTCGGCCTGCAAATCCGCGAGGAGGAAGCGGAAAGGGCGGGCGGCATTCAAACAAGTGACACGCCGCTGAATCGCATGGTGGACGCGGTTCTTCCCGAAAGCGAAGTCGCGTGGCAATTCTCTCAAATGGTGGATCAATTTGTCGGAAGCGGATTTCAGGACGCCCAAGCGAAATCCGATATTCGTGCCCTCCTGGTCGCCTGGCGGGACAACGACAATGAATTGCGCCCCCTGCTTCAGAATTCATTCTTGCTGAAAGAACTTGCGCCCGTTTCTCAGTCTCTTTCTTCGCTCGCCGCCTCAGGACTGCAGGCCCTCGATTACATCGACAAAGGCCAACGAGCACCCGATTCCTGGCACAAGGAACAAATCGCAATACTCCAGCAAACACAAAAACCAGCCGCCGATCTGATCCTCGCAGTAACTCCGGCTGTTCGAAAACTAGTCGAAGCCAGCGCCACCTCAGGGAAGTAGCCCCTGAACCTGACGCAAACGCAATCCGGCCGTTTGCATTACAAATTCAATTCGCAACCCATATTCACAGCCCGGCAGTGGCACCGCGCCACAAACTAATGTAAATTAAATGTCTCACTTACCCGTTCCCCGGTAGCTCAACGGTAGAGCATTCGGCTGTTAACCGTTGGCGCACGAAAAATCAATAACTTAGACCATTTGCGACTGAATGCTATGAATTGCTACAAGTGCATGTGCCGAGAGCTCTTAGCGCTACGCAGCGGATCTTTGGTAGCACTCGGTAGGGTCTGGTGGTGGGCACAAAATTGGGCACAGTCGACAATGCATGCGAACAAGGCTCGAGTTGTCCGCGCTGGTGACTCCGAACGAGGGGCACGCGTTTAGGTCCTCCTCGAGCTAGTTTATTTTTTTTAGAATTTTCTGATCAAAGCCCACCAGGACCACACGGCAGGTGACAGAATCCCAAATTTCGCGACGTTCTCTCGGCGTTCCATCCGAAGATCGTCGCACTTTGAGACAGGTGGTTGATAAACCCTGTTCGCAACGCCTATCTGAAAGTCAGTGTTCGGTAAGCCGTCAATCAGCACTTGGGGATTACTTGCGGTTGTCCGCCATCCACTTCAGTGCGGATTTCCTTCTGCATGAGCCTTTGCCAATCCTGGCGGCGTAAATGCCTCCTGAATAATGGGAGCTCCAAACGGAGCACCCGTGAATCCGCCATCCACCATCAGCTCGACCGCGTTGACGTACGAGGAATCGTTCGACGCGAGGAAGAGTACGGCTTTGGCAACTTCTTCCGGCTCGCCCCAACGGCCCTGCGGCACCGCAGAAGAGAAGAACTTCGCCAACTTAGCGGAATCTTCTTCCGAAGCTGAGGCGCGGGGCCCGCGCTTCCAGATGGGAGTCTTGATCGCGCCTGGTGCGACGACGTTCACGCGAATGTTGCGCGGTGCAAGGTCAGCGGCGATGGAACGCGCCATCGAGACGAGACCACCCTTGGTAGCTGCATACGCGGCTACGCCAGGCTGGCCGAGGTAGTTATGTACCGACCCACTAAAGATGATGCTGCCGTTGTCGTTCAGCAGAGGCACCGCTGAATTCACCGTAAAAAAGGCGGCATTAAGGTTAGTGTGGATCACGTTCTCAAAAATGGCCTCGTCGGTCGAGCCCGTAGGAGTCCGGCCGGAGATGCCGGCATTCGCAAAGACAATGTCGAGCTTCCCGAAATCTGTGGCCAGGGCTGCGAAGAGCCGCTTGCGATCTTCCGCAAGGGTGACGTCAGCGCGGTAGCCACGCGCGCTCGATCCAAGTTCGGCAATCGCTTCATCGAGCGTCTTCTGGTCGCGGCCGGTAATGGCGACCTGGGCGCCCTCCGCGACGAAAAGTCGGGCGGTGGCTAGACCGATGCCACTGTTGCCGCCGGTAATAAGAGCCTTCTTCCCTATGAGCTTCATAATCCCTCCTTTTTGCGGGACTACCAAATGCGATGATCATCAAGGTGAAAAGGATACAAACAACGTGCGCTATCCCGTCGAGGACACCGCCGCAAACATGACAAGACACAAAACCGTAAGTAGCCCGAGTTGTCCAAGCCAGTGACTCCCAATGACGGGAGCACCTTTAACTCTCCCCGAGCTACTTTATTTTTTTCAAAAAAATTTTTCTGATCGAAGCCCAGCCAACACCAGACACTCTTTCAACCTAGTTCCCAATTAACGCCCTAACGGCCGGTTAGACGGACGGAAATGAACTTGATTGCATGACGATTTCGGCTCCGACTCGAGTAGACATCGTGGCATGCACTAAAGCGCCGTCCGCAAGATCATGGCTACGGAAGGGCTTTTTCGTTTCTTGTCCTATCGTGCACCCAGCAAACATGTATTCGCACAACGTGCCGTGCTACCATCCGTGCCATTCTCTAAATTTCGGACGGCACCTTTGAGCCTTGACAAGCCTAAGAAAGCTTTAACACTAACCCGCAGACAAGCCCTGAAAGTGCTGGGAGTAGGAACCGGTGTTGCACTGACTCCTCGCATAGTTGCCTCACGTCTGGCCACAAGCGAAGAAGACAAAAGAGCGGACGTCATTGTAGTCGGCGCTGGCTTCGCCGGACTGACGGCTGCACGAAATCTGATGCGAGAAGGCCGCAGAGTTGTCGTGTTGGAGGCACGCGACCGCGTGGGCGGCAGAGTGAAAGCGGGGAAGCTCGCGGGTCATTCTGTTGATGTTGGCGGAATGTGGGTGGGACCGACCCAAGTGGGAAAAGTCATTCGTCAGCCGCATGGTCGGATCCACTGGGCAGGTACGGAGACAGCGACCAGATGGATGGGTTACATCGACGGCGCGATTCGTTCAGGCGACCGCGCAGCAGCTGAGGTGCAGTCTAGAGCAAAGGAGTCCAAAGCATCCGCCTGAGCCGCACGTTTTGAAATCACCAGCGCGACTGCGACAGGTATTGAACGGCAATGTGACCCGTCGCCATCTCATAGAGAACCACGCCGACACTCGCAAGGGATAACGCTTGGTTAGCGGGGTTACCGGACAAGTAGAAGGCCTGAATTTTGAACTTGTCCGGTTAGGCGCGGGACAGCGTTGATATCCGCACGATCACTTAGCGCTGGCCGCGAATGGTTCAGACGGTCCCGAGTTGTCCAGGCCAATGACTCGGAACGAAGGGCACAAGAACTGGTCCGGTAAGGCAACCTATACATTCAAACCAATCGGGAATTAGCCGTCCGCCGCGCGCCGGTTACTTGTGATAAGGCGATTTATCAACACCTATTCGTAACCTAAGCTCGCTATGTCCTGCCTCGTGGTTCCTAGAAATGTGGCCTCAACGAGATTCGAATTGACTGTTCGGTTTCGCTGATTGTGCGTCCCATAGTCGGACGCTGGCGCACGAGTTGATCAGGGTACCACTTCTAAGTAATGGGCGATCATTCTCTTAGCGGGCGGCTAAGGATGGGCGGGGACATGCTTGGAGTGATTCTAAATGTATTGGGAGGGGCGCAGATGACCTCGTTCTGGCAAGACGTACGCTACAGCCTACGGATGATCTCCAAAGCGCCCGGATACTCCGCGATTGCCATCATCACGCTGGCCTTGGGCATCGGCGCCAACACCACGATCTTCAGTTGGATCAGCGCGACATTGCTGAATCCAATCCCCGGCCTTGCCAACCCAAATGATGTCGTCTCTCTCTCTCTCGGCCGTGGCTCCGACAATCCCTTCCCGATGACGTATCCCGACGTCGTCGCCGTCCGCGATGGGCAACAGAGCTTCACCGGCATCATGGGAAGCGGCTTCATGCCGCTGAGCCTGACGGGTAAGGGCAAGCCCGAGCGCCTTTGGGGATCGGTCGTAACCGCAAATTATTTCGATGTCCTCGGCGTTCGCCCCATTCTCGGCCGCGCCTTTCTTCCCGCCGAGGACGAAAGGCCCGGCGGTGCGCCTGTTGTCGTCGTCAGCTACCGCTTCTGGCAGACGCACCTCGGCGCAAAACCGGATGTGCTGGGCCAGACAATTGAACTCAATCAGCGCCCCTTCACAGTTGTTGGCGTCGCGCCCGCCGTCTTTCAGGGCAGCCAGACCGGGATTCGCAACGAACTCTGGGTCCCCGTGTCCATGGTGGAAGATGTGATGCCGCGCGGCGATCTGCTTCACGACCACCACTACTTCTGGATCGCAGTGTTCGGCCGGCTTAAGCCCGGCGTGAAGCCACAGCAAGCGCAGGAGGAAATGACGGTCCTGCTCAAGCACGAAGTGAAAAACTATCCCGAGGAACACCGCGGCCACGATGTGATTTCCGTGACACCGCTGTGGCGCAGCCCGTTTGGCGCGAACATGTTTTTCTCGCTGCTGCTGCCGATGCTGATGGCGATTGCCGGCCTGGTCCTGCTGCTCGCCTGCGCCAACGTCGCGAATCTCATGCTGGTGCGCTCGGTGGCGCGCCGCCGCGAACTCGCCATTCGCATGTCGCTGGGCGCGAGCCGGTGGCGGCTCGTCCGGCAGCTCCTGATTGAAAGCGTGGTGCTGGCGACCGCCGGAGGCGCGCTCGCATTCGTCATCACCTTTTGGACTTCGGGAACTTTCATGAGATTTGTTCCCGTTGGAGATTTTCCGTTCTCGCTTCCGATTGGCGCCGACCGCACGGTGCTTCTCGCCACGTTCCTTATCTCCGTGCTCACCGGCGTGATCTTCGGCATCCTGCCGGCGCTGCGCGCTTCGGGCGAAGCGCCGGTCAACGTGCTGAAAGAAGATTCCGGCAGTGCTTCGGGCGGCCTTCGCAAAGCGCACCTCACGAGCGGCCTCGTCGTAGCGCAAATTGCGCTTTCGCTGCTTCTGCTGATTTGTGCGGGACTTTTCATCCGCAGCTTCCAGAACGCCCAGCAGATCAATCCCGGATTCAATTCTCACAACATCTTCATCGCTTCCTACGATCTTTTCACCGCGGGCTACTCTGATGAAAAAGGCGCGCAGTTCGATCGCCTGCTGACCTCCAAGCTCGAAACGCTTCCGGGCGTTCAATCCGTCACGCTCACGACGCGTATTCCGCTCGGCTTCGGCGGCGGCTCAACTGCGCTGAAAATCGAAGGCTACGTCCCGCAGCAGAACGAGTCGATGGAAACGCAAGTCGGCATCATCACTCCGAATTATTTTCAGACGCTCCAGATTCCGCTCATTCAGGGACGCGACTTCACGCTTCAGGACGACATGAAGGCGCAGCGCGTGGCCATCGTCAGCGAAACCTTCGTCAACCGCTACTGGCCCGGACAGCAAGGTCTCGGCAAGCAGGTCAACTCCGATCTCACGCACGAATGGTTCACCGTGATCGGAATCGCGCGCGACGTCAAAGTGAACACGCCCAACGAAAAGCTCACGCCGTTCATCTATCTGTCCGAGTACCAGGTGTATCGTCCGGCCCTGACCGTCCTCGCGCGCACCACGGGTGACCCGCTCGTAGGGGGCAGGTTGATCGAGCGCGCCATCAACGACCTCAACTCCGATCTTGTCATCTTCGACGTCACCACTCTCGAACTGCGCGAGCAAATCGCCAGCTTCCCGCAACGCATCGCCGGAACATTCGTCGGCGCCTTCGGTCTGCTCGCCCTCGTGCTCGCGGCCGTCGGAATTTACGGCGTCACAGGTTACGCTACGCGGCAGCGTACGCATGAAATCGGCATTCGCATGGCGCTCGGCGCGAGCAAGCAAGACGTTTTGCGGCTCGTACTCGGGCGCGGATTGCGGCTGACTCTGATCGGCGTGGGCGTGGGTCTGGCAGCGGCCTTTGGACTTACGCGCTTTCTGAGCAGCCAACTGCTCGGTGTGACCAGCACCGATGCGCTGACGTTCTCCGGCGTAGCGATCTTGCTCTGCACCGTGGCGCTCATCGCCTGCTTCATTCCCTCGCGTCACGCCATGAAGGTTGACCCCATCGTCGCCCTTCGCTACGAATGAAAGCTCGGGTTATTCAATTCCCAGAGAATGCAACAGAAAAACTACATATCCGCATGGTTGGCGATAACAGCCGTTACAAATTTATCCCGCAACGATGATCCATCCTGAGCTTGCTGAAATCTCAACTGAATCCGGTTCGGAGGGCAACGGATTCATATCAACAACCTGAGAATACTATTGCAATTTCGCGTATTCCGCTTTCGCTTGCTTGAGTGCGGGAGTGTCGGTGTCGGCATTTTTCCATAGCGTGAAGAGGTCTTGATACGCACGGCGCGCACTCGTGATATCTTGCTGCACGGCATAAGCCCGGGCGAGCCCGAGATAGGCCAAGGGCCAATAGATATCGACGTCGTCGTATGAAGCTTCGAACGGCCAAGTGCGACATTCTGTGCTCTCCCTCATCGGGCCAACCATCCGCCGTCCACCGCCAGAACGTGCCCGTGAACGTAATCGCTTGCAGCAGAACACAAGAACACCGCCGCTCCTGCCAGATCCGACGGCTCACCCCACCGGCCCGCGGGAATCCGCTCGAGGATTTGTCGGCTGCGGATCGCGTCGTTCCGCAGCGCCTCTGTGTTGTCGGTCACCATATAGCCGGGCGCAATCGCGTTCACGTTGATTCCATGCGCGGCCCACTCGTTTGAAAGCGCTCTGGTGAGTTGTGCTACTCCCCCTTTGGCTGCGGCATAAGCTGGCACCAGCACTCCTCCTTGAAACGAAAGCACCGAGGCGATACTTACAATCTTTCCCCGTTTCCCTTGCCGCAGCATCTGCTGACCCGCAAGCTGGGAGAGCCGAAAAACGGCCGTAAGGTTGACGGCGATAACTTCATCCCAATAAGCCGTTGAATATTCCGCGGCGGGCGCTCGCCTGATGACTCCCGCGTTGTTCACCAAAATATCAATCGTTCCAAACGCAGCGACTGACCCCTCCACCAATGCCTCGCTCGCCCGCACGTCCGCTACATCCCCGCTGAAATAAACCGAACGCCGCCCCAGTGCCCGGATCTCCTCGCACACGCTCCCCTCTTTCGGCGCGCGCCCGTGGCATGCCACGTTCGCGCCCGCCTGCGCGAGTGCTAGCGCGATCGCCGCGCCCAGCCCTCTCCGCGAACCTGTGACCAGCGCATTCTTGCCTTCGATTTGGAATGCCTCCAGACTCATCGAACTCCCTTCATGCCTTTGCCCCAATAGGAGCGATGCGCCCGCGAGCAAAAGGATCTTCTCAACTCTTTGCGCGTAAAGAACGCGAGCAGTTGTGACACCCGCTTACAAACCTTCGGAAGCACGTTAATCTGCCGTCTTCTCGCGCGATTTCCCCCTCAAATCCTGCGCACCAGTCCTCGCTCGGTGGCTTCCGTATTCCGAACTAGCAGAAACACCAGAATCATTCCGATAAACGGAATCAACCCGGACAGAATAATCAGCGGATCAAACAAGTGTGTGCCGGTCGTCAGCCTCGCATCGGAAAGACGTCCGGCCAGCTCGAACACGATAATAGTCCCGATCGCCGCTCCGGTTCCGCTCAGCCCGCTCACCGAAGCCACCGACTCGTTGTGAAACAAGTCCGACGGCAGCACGTTCGCGATGGTTGTAAAGGCTCCGTAGCAGAACGTTGTGACTCCAAACAGAACTGCAAGCGCCCAGAGATTCGCCGTGAATACCGTCGGGATCAGCAGTGTCATGCCCACGCCTCCAAACGCCACCAGAGCCTTGCGCGCGTTTCCGAGTGACCAGCCGCGTTTGATCAGATACCCTGACATCCCTCCGCCGAAAAAATTCCCCAGATCGGTCGCCACGAACGGAATCCACACTGCGATTAGCCCACGCTTTAACGGAATACCTTTGGCCACTAGATAAATCGGAAACCAATCCGCAATGAAGAAGAAAACTGGATCCGCAAATGTCCGCGCCACGATCGTTCCCCACGTCTGTGGCAGCTTCAGCAGATCGCGCCATCGCGGCCGCGCTTTTCCTGTCGCCTTCTCGTCCGCAACGTCCGCCAGGATCATTTGCCGCTCCGGGTCATTAATGCGCGGATGCTCCTGTGGTCGGTAATACAGCCAGCGCCAGGCCGCCAGCCACAGCAGACCGAGCAGACCTGGCACCACAAACGCAGGCCGCATCCCCCATCGAAAGTACAGCCACGGAATAAGAAAAGACGCGATGGCTCCGCCGATCGAAGACCCGCTATCAAACAGCGCCGTCGCCAACCCGCGCTCCTGCTTGGGAAACCACTCCGAAACTGCCTTCGTCGCACCTGGCCAATTGCCAGATTCGCCTGCGCCCAGCAAAAACCGAAATCCTAGAAAACTGTAAAAGCCCCTCGCTAGCGGTGTCAGTATCGAAACGATCGAATACCACAAAACAGTAATCGTCAAACCCAGCTTTGTTCCCACCCGATCCATCAGCCTTCCACAAAGTGTCTGTCCAATGGAATACGCCACGCGAAACGCCACCACGATGTTTGCGTAGTCCGTGTTTGTCCAGTGATAATCCTGCTTCAGATAGGGAGCCAGCAACGAGATCGTCTGCCGGTCGATGTAGTTGATGGCCGTTGACGCAAACAAGATTACGCCGATCCACCAGCGCAGCGAGCGGAGCGCCCGCCGTCCGCCAGGTTCTGGGTGGGCGGAGCCTGTCTGCGTTGCTGCTAGCATCACAAATCGGCGGCCAACGAAAATGGATTAGACATGCCTCACGCCGTTGCCGTAAATGCTGACAGTGTTGCCGGACTCAATAGCGAAGCCGATTCCCGATCCAGGTAGATCGTTGCATTCGCATGTGTGCGCAAGATCGATGCCGGCGCCATCGGGCTGATGCCGCCATCGAAGCACGCCTTGATCGCTTGTGCCTTGCGCGATCCCGGTACCACAGCGACGATCTCCTTCGCCTTCAGCACCTGCCGCACCGACATCGAAATCGCCCGCTTGGGCACCGCCGCCAGATCCTTGAACCATCCTTCGCCTACTTGTTGATGACGACAAGCTTCATCGAGGTTCACCACGATGTACGGCTCCTCCACTTCAAAATCAGCTGGCGGATCGTTGAACGCTAGATGACCGTTTTCCCCGATGCCGACAAAAGCGATATCGATCGGCGCCATGCTGATCAACTGGCTTGTGCGATAAATCACGTCCGCGGGATCTTCTTCTCCGTTGAGCAAATGATGTTCCGTGATCCCCGTCTTCGCGATGACTCGTTCCTGTAGGAAGTTGCAGAAGCTCGCGGGATGGCTCATCGGCAACCCGATGTATTCATCCAAGTGAAAGAGCACCACCCGCTCCCAATCGATGCCCGGCATCGCCGTCAGCGCCTCGAGAAATTCAAACTGGGATGCCGCGCTCGCCGCCACCACCCGTGCCCGCCCGCGCTTGGCTGTCGCGTCGCGTATTGCAGTCGCCGCCTGAACCGCCGCCACTTGGCCCAGTGATTTCCTTTCTTCGAATACTCTCAGAACCATTCTCGGACTCCATTCGGATGACTCAGTAACGCTTGTAGGCTGGGCACAGGCTATTTTCCAGTCGTAGCCGCGCCGAAACCGACAGCCCGTGATGTTTGAAGACTATCCCGCGTTGCATTTGCGGGAGATTATCACGGCATTCATACCGCCGGCTTAGCTTTCGGACTTTTTTCCACGCTAGTTCGTCAACTCCGCGACACTGTCAGCACTGATACGGTTTCGACCAGGATATTCCCATCCTGAAGCAAGCAGGTAATCAAGGAGCTACGAGAACTTAGGGCATGGACGCAGCAACACCTAGCCGAAACTGCTGGAATTGAGGTACGTACGATTCAGCGGGTGGAAAAAGACCTCACGAGGAACCCGGAAACACTGCACGCTGTGGCAGCTGCTTTTGACGTTACCGTTGATTCGCTCCGCAATACCTGGGTGATTCCAGAATCGCGATTGCTTCGAGTGCGCAGCGTCAGCAGCTACAATGAATTCATTGCGCTGAAGAAACCCACCACTCACACGCGTTTGCGAAGACAATTATGGTGCCGCTCAAGGACGAGTTTCACCGTGAAGTTTCCGATTTGCTTGACCAAATCTTCACTGACCGAGACGTGATTGGACCTGATGAACCAGAACTTTGGTCTAGCCACACGGATTTCATCAAACAGCCATTGGAGCGCCTGTTCGATTTCTGCTTTTCCTTCTTTCTACTGGACGAGCAACGCGACGTCATACTGCACTCCAGCGGGATGCTGAAACCGGAGAGCGACCACATGGAGTTGAAAGTACGGCATTTCTTTCTTGTACAGACGCATGGATGCTTTCAGCTCAACCACACTCAGCCCCTGCATCGGTTCAGTGAGCAATGCATGGCCAACTTTCCGCCAGAGACCGATCAAGGGTAACTTCCGGATTGCCAACTAATCGTCCAATTGGTGTCGGTTTTTCTAGAAAACAGAGACGTCCGGCAAACTACTCGTATCTCAGTGCGATCATCGGGTCGACACGCATCGCACGCCGCGCGGGGATATAACAGGCCGCCAGCGCCACAACTGTGAGCACCAGGGTGACGCCAACAAATGTGAGAGGAT
>DATFSH010000043.1:0-3992 GCA_035262725.1 Candidatus Acidiferrales bacterium
CCGAAATGCTCGAAGACGATTCCATCCAAATCGCCACGCCCTGCACCGCGATTACGCAGGCGAATGACGTGATGGATCCCAACATCGTGAAAGTAGTCCGCGATTTTGACGGAAATTGTCTTTATTTTTCGCGCGCGCCGATTCCTTGGGTGCGCGATACGAAGGCAGCCGTCGCTCCGCATCATTGGAAGCATGTGGGCCTTTACGCTTTCCGTCGCGATGCGCTGCTCGAATTTCCAACGTTTCCTCCGGGTGAGCTCGAGGCGGTCGAACAACTCGAACAGCTTCGCTGGCTCGAGAATGGCTTCCGGATTCGCGCCGTCGAAACGGATTACGACGCAATCAGCGTTGACGTGCCTGCTGACATCCAGCGCGTGGAAAAAATTCTGCAGGAGCGCTCTGCTTCCTGAACCTGCGATGCTCCGCGCGCCGTTCCACCTGCCACAAAAATAATTTCGCATCGCGATTTGACACGCGCCGCGTTTCCGAACATAATGCCGAGTACGCCGATTCCAGTGGAGGAATTCGAGCGCTTTGCGGGCCGCCCCGAAATACATCTTTGTGACCGGCGGCGTAGTATCTTCCCTCGGCAAAGGCGTCGCGGCCGCCTCCATCGGCTGCCTCCTCGAAAGCCGCGGCCTGAAAGTCACCCTCCAGAAGTGCGATCCCTACTTGAACGTCGATCCCGGCACTATGTCGCCCTACCAGCACGGCGAAGTGTTTGTCACAGATGACGGCGCGGAGACTGACCTCGATCTGGGCCACTACGAACGCTTCACGAATTCTCATCTCACCCGCGACCACAACTGGACCACCGGCCGCATTTACGAATCCATTATCGCGAAAGAACGCCGCGGCGACTACCTCGGCAAGACCGTCCAGGTGATCCCCCACGTCACCGATGAAATCAAAGCCGCATTTCGCAAAGTCGCGGACGCAGTCGACGTGGTCATCGTAGAAGTTGGCGGCACCGTGGGCGACATCGAATCGCTTCCGTTCCTCGAAGCCATCCGCCAGATGCGCCTCGAATTGGGCTCGGAAAATGCGCTTTTCGCCCATCTCACGCTCGTGCCCTTTATCCCCACCGCCGGCGAATTGAAAACCAAGCCCACCCAGCACAGCGTCAAGGAACTCCTCAGCATCGGAATTCAGCCCGATCTTCTGATTTGCCGCAGCGACCGCCAGCTCGGCAGCGATCTGAAGGGCAAGATCGCACTCTTCTGCAACGTCCACGAATCCTGCGTCGTCTCTGCGCCTGACGTCGGAAACATTTATGAAGTCCCGATGTCCCTCGCAGCCGAGCGGCTCGATGAACAGATTCTCCGCCTGCTGCGCCTCAAAGCGCCGCCGCGCGATTTGAGCCGCTGGCTGGCGATGCTCGAGACGCTCGAACATCCGCAGGGCGAGGTGCACATTTGCGTGGTAGGAAAGTACGTCCAACTCGAGGACGCTTACAAGAGTTTGCGCGAAGCGTTGGTTCACGGCGGCCTCGCGAATCGCCAGCGCGTCGTTTTCGAATGGATTGAAGCGGAAGACATCGATTCGCTCGCCGCTGCCGACGGCCTGCTTCGCCACGCCGACGGCATTCTCGTTCCCGGTGGATTCGGCAAGCGCGGCATCGCTGGCATGGTGCAGGCGATCACCTACGCGCGCGAAAAGAAAATCCCGTTCTTCGGTATCTGCCTCGGCATGCAGTGCGCCACGATCGAATACGCGCGCCAGGTATCAAAAATCGAAAATGCGGACAGCACGGAATTCGATCCCTCCACCTCGAATCGCGTCATTTACAAACTGCGCGAGCTTCTCGGCGTGGACGAAATGGGCGGCACGATGCGCCTGGGCGCGTGGCCCTGCAAACTCGAGCCCGGCTCCTTCGCAGCCAAAGCCTACGGCGCCCTCGAAATCTCCGAGCGTCACCGCCACCGCTACGAATTCAATTGTGAATACGAATCCACTCTGACACGCGCCGGCTTCCGCATCACCGGCCGCACGCCCGACGGCGTCTACGTCGAAATCGTCGAAGTGCCCGATCACCCCTGGTTCGTCGGCTGCCAGTTTCACCCCGAATTCAAATCCAAGCCTCTCGCCCCGCACCCCCTCTTCGCCGCCTTCATCCGCGCCAGCCTTGAAAATCGCCGCGCCCGTCAAGGCGTAGCCACCGAAAATCGTGTCCCCGCCGACTCCGCCGACTGAGGCGATCGCATCTCCAGCGCTGTCATCCTGAGCGAAGGCTCGCGGTCTTGTTTTCCTCGCGAAGCGAGGCGCGAGCCGCAGTCGAAGGATCTGCTTTTGCAATTCGCCTTTCCGGAAGTGGCGCCTTCCGTTTGTTTGTCTCTATTTGAAATTTGAAATAGCCTTTGCCTTTGTGTCTCAGCGCATGCCTCGCCGCTTCTCCACGCGGCGTATAATGTCCTCCTCATGCCTCAAGCCCACATCGCACTGCCCGCACGTCGCCGCCTTCCCCCCGGCCCACGCGGCCTCGGCCTCCTCCGCCAATCCTTCACCATGGGACAGGATTGGAGCGGCTTCCTCGGGCGCTGCGCTCGCCAGTACGGTGACGTCTCCTATTTCCGCTTCCTCAACGTTCCCGTCTGCCTCGTCGTCCACCCCGACGATATCGAGCGCATCCTCGTCAAAGAACACGCGAATTTTCACAAATCGCGCGACTACCGCGCCCTCCGCGCAGTCCTCGGCAACGGCCTGCTTACCAGCGAAGGAGAATTCTGGCAGTCGCAGCGCAAGCTGATCCAACCCGCTTTCCGCCACGAAAATATCGTCGCCTACGGCCAGATCATTACGCGCGCAGCCGCCGCTCTGCTTGCCGGATGGAAGCCCGGCGAGACTCGCGACCTGCACGCCGACATGATGACTCTCACTCTCGAAGTCGTCGCCAGGTCTCTGTTCGGCTCCGACGTTTCCGGTGAAGCGCGCGGCGTCGCACAATCCATGGCCGTCGTCATGGAACTCTTCATCACGCAAGCCAATTGGGCATTCATTCTTCCGGATCGCGTCCCCATCCCCAGAAGCAAGCGCCTGCGCCAGTCCATCCAGCACCTCGACGATATGGTCTATCGCCTCATCCGCGCCAGGCGCACATCCTTGGCCGGCAACGGCGCGAGATCGGCCGAACCCGGCACAGATCTATTGATCACGCTGCTTGCTATGCGGGATGAAACAGGAAGCCGAATGACCGACGTGCAGTTGCGCGACGAAATCATGACCCTTTTTCTCGCCGGTCACGACACCACCGCCAATGCGCTCACCTGGACGTGGTATTTGCTCGTGCAAAATCCCGAAGCGGACGCTGCGCTCGGCGCAGAACTTCGCGAAGTGCTGGGAGATCGCGCGCCCACAGTGGCCGATCTTCCGCGTTTGCCCTACACGGAAATGGTCGTGAAAGAATCGATGCGTCTATACCCGCCGGCATGGGGCGTCGGCCGCCGCGCCATCCGCGATTTCGAAATCGGAGGCTATCGCGTTCCGGCCGGGACGAATTTCTTTTTGCTCGAATGGGTCACCCAGCGCGACGCCCGTTGGTTCCCCGATCCCGAACGCTTCGATCCCGAGCGCTGGCGCCACGACCCCATTCGTACCGGCAAGCTCCCGCGCTTCGCCTATTTTCCCTTCGGCGGCGGCCCTAGAGTCTGCATCGGCGCCGGCTTCGCCATGATGGAAGCCACACTCCTTCTCGCCGCCATCGCCCAGCGCTTCCGCTTCACCCTCGCCCCCAATCAATCCGTCGAGCCCCTCTTTTCCGTCACCCTCCGTCCCAAATCCGGCCTCCTCATGCACCTCCACCCCCGCACGTGACTCTCACGCTCGGCGTTTGCGCGCAGGCATCACCCACCACTGCCTTTCTAATCCACGGTTTCGCGATTAAAATGCCGCGTAACTAGTCCAAAATCAATTACATACAAATTTATAATTGGCGGTAAAACAGGGGGGCCTCGCACCCGCAGTTACCCTTCGCCGCGCAACATGTTGCAAATGCC
>DATFSH010000044.1:0-60790 GCA_035262725.1 Candidatus Acidiferrales bacterium
GAAGCCCATTCAGTAAGCGTTACTGCTGCGGCGTCAGCTGCTGCCATCCCGCTCCCGGCCGCGTATCCGAATTCACCACCGTCCCGATCCCATTGATCCAGTAGTTGTGGTGCGGACCCGTCCACACATCGCGCTGATTGCCCAGGGGATCGATTGTCGGCGTGATGCCCACGAGCACGTTGTCAAACTGCTGCACCTGCGCTGCCTGTGCCGCCTGCCGCCGCTCGAAAGCGTTCACTTGATTCTGCATCGCGCGCATTTTCGATTCGAACTGCTGCACCTGCGCGCTTAAGGCAGCCATCCGCTGCTGCTGCCTCGCCCGCTGATACTGCATCCCTTCGGCGTCCATCTCCTTCTGGTACTCCTTCCACTTCGCGCTGATCGTGAAAGTTTCGGAAGCATGCAGAAGAATCGCTTGCGCCGAGCCAACCTGGGTCGTTGGAGCGATAAAACTTGCAAGCTCGTCCACTATCCAAAGTCCCTGCAACAGAGTCGTGTGCGCATACGCGTATGCGATTCGCGACGCGCCGCCCTCATCGCAGCGGTAGGTGATTTGCCCTTCGGTTGACTGCACCGGCGTCGTCTCCGATGGTATGTAATTTTTCACCGGCGGGGCCGCGTCGCTCGGCTGCGGTTCGAGTTTTTGGCAAAGCTCCCCGAACCGAGCAATCGCGTAGAGTCGCGCAAAATCCTGGCCGGAACGGTAGCGCGCAACCGTGAGCTGCGCCTGCGCTCCTAGGTCCACCGTGTCTCCCTCGCGCGGATGAGTTTGCGCCGGCAGCGAATAAGGTGGAATCGCCACGTCGCCCAGGCGAACGTTGATTTTCCCGTCCGGCGACTTCAAATCCAGCATCGCGCGCGCGTCGGAAAATCCCAGACGGTAGACGCCGCCCTTCGCCTCCCACCCCTCCGGCACTTCAGCGGTAAAAGCGTGTTCGAATGGATCTTCAAATTTCACATACGTGACTTTGGGAAATGGTGCTGCGTTGTTTGCTAAGGAAATCTCCGGACCAAAAACAGCGGCGCCCAAGAGCGTAAAGCACACGACCGAGAGTAACCGTGCACGCATTTTCGCTCCTTCCGTCTCATCCCGGTGCGGCGGGCGCGCTGGATGAGACGCTGCAACGATGCAAAACAAATCGCAAGAAACGGCATGAAATCCCGCGCAAAATTTTAGGGCTGCGGATGGACCTTCCCTTCCGCCATGATCTTCTCGATTTCATCCGCGTTGCGCGGCAGCTTTTCCGTCATCAACCGGTGGCCATCGGCCGTCACCAGCACATCATCTTCGATCCGCACGCCAAGATTTTCGTCGCGAATGTAAATCCCCGGCTCGATCGTGAACGCCATTCCCGCCTTCAGCGGCTCGCGGTATTCCGTCGGATCGTGCACGTTCAACCCCAACCCGTGCCCCAGCCCGTGCACAAAATATTTTCCGAGCGGCTTGCCATCCTTATCTTTGCCGAGCGTGTTGATGTAATCGGCCGCAATGGTATGTAAGCTGCCCGGGCCGCCGTACAGATATACGCCCGGCTTCACAGCTACAAGCGCCGCATTCTGGGCCCCCAGCACGATGTCGTAAATTTCGCGCTGCCGCGCCGTGAATTTTCCGTTGGCCGGAAGCGTGCGCGTGATGTCCGCATCGTAGCCGCCGTACTCGCCGGCCACGTCCAGCACCACCACGTCGCCATCCTTGATCTGATTATCGAGCGCGTCATAGTGCAGCACCGTAGAGAAAAATCCCGCGCCCACGATCGGCGCATACGCCTCGCGCGAACATCCCTCCCACTTGTGAATCTCCTCCATCTTCGCCGCCACCTGATACTCCATTAGTCCCGGCTTCATCATTTTCATCGCCGCGAGTTGCGCATCCACCGACGCGTCTACCGCCTTCTGCAGCAGTTCGATCTCTCCCGGCGATTTCACCATCCGCATCCCGGTCAGAACCGGCTGCACATCCTCAATCTCCGCCTGCGGCGGCAGGGCATCCTTCAGCCAATCGTGCCAGACGTGAAGCTGCGGATACCCGTTCTCCGGACCCTTGGGCAGCAGTGCGTGAAATTTCGGGTTCGTTTTCGCCAGCGTTGCCAGATCCCCGCGCAATTCAGAAAACGGCCGCACCGCCTGAAAACCTGTCTTCTCCGCCACTCCCGGATCATTCGGTCCCAGGTGCGCCCCGCCCCAAATGGCTTCGCGTGGATCGCGCGGCGGCAAATACAGAATTTCCGTTGGACCGCCGGCAGATTTTGCAGCCGCCGAGTCCGGAATCAGCACGAGCGCTGCGTCGGGCTCGCTATAGCCGGTGAGGTAATAGAAATCCTCGTCCTGAAAAAACACCGCCACTTCGCCCGCATCGTTCCGGCTCGTATAACCAAAAAGCACCACCGGTCCATCCGCTTCCGCACGCAATTTTGCGCGCCTCCCCTGATACTCCGCGGCCGGCTGCGGAAACCGCGCCTCGACAAGCACCGTCACAAACGACAAAGCCAGCGCCGCGATTGTGCCGCGAAGCACGAGCATCCGAAATTTCATGCGAGTTCCTCCGAAGCTAGTAGACGAGCCGCGATGATAAAAGGGTAGGTAGGATAAAACTACAAAATTAGAACCCCGGCGCGCCCGTCGAAGCCGGCCGCACTTCGCCCGCCTCCACGCCAACGCCAAACCGCAACCGGTCCATATACGTCTGCCCCAGCGACATCAGCCCGGTATACAAATAGCCCCACACAAACAGCAGCAGGAAAGGCACCGTCGCGTAATTTTCCATCTGAATCGCGTACACCACCGCCGCTCCAAAATAAACACCGAGAAAAACTTCCGCCCATGGCATCCATCCCGCCTTCTTGCGGTATTTCTTCCGGGCCCACGCGTCCGAGCCGTGCGCGCCCGCTTCCACGCGATACTTCGGTGTGCGCACGAACTCCGACTTCACTCCAAAAATCGCTTCCAGCACGTCCACCGCGTTGCGCACCGAAAGCCCGATTCCCACCGCCATGATGAACGGCAAATAGAGAAAGGTTCGCTTCCACGTTTTCGGGAAAATCGTCCGCTCCGCCGCCAGGTAAAACGACGAAATCGAGCACGTCGAGGCGATAAACAGGGGCAGGTCGATCACCAGCACCTGAAACCAGCCTTGATAAAAACGCACGATCATCGCCGGCAGCAGAATCATCGAGAGCAGCACCATCAGCGGGTAGCTGATGTTGGCGGTCAGGTGGAAGAACGCTTCCGCCTTCACCGCGCCCGGCACATCCGAGCGCATCACTTCCGGCATGATTTTTTTCGCTGTCTGCATCAGGCCCTTCGCCCAGCGCGCCTGCTGCGATTTGAACGCATTCATCTCTACCGGCAATTCCGACGGGCACTCGATGTCTGGCAAATACATGAATTGCCAGCCGCGAAGCTGCGCGCGATAGGAAAGGTCGGTATCTTCCGTCAGCGTGTCGTGCTGCCAGCCGCCCGCATCTTCGATCGCCGCACGCCGCCAGATGCCCGCCGTGCCATTAAAATTGAAGAAGAGCCCCGTGCGAAAACGCGCCGAATGCTCGATCACGAAATGCCCGTCGAGCAGCACCGCTTCCACTTCCGTCAGCTTCGAATAATTCCGGTTGATATAGCTCCAGCGCGTTTGCACCATCCCCAGCTTCGCATCCGCAAAATACGGCACCGTGTTACGCAGAAAATCCGCCGGCGGAATGAAGTCCGCGTCGAAGATGGCAATATGCTCGCCGCGCGCCACCTTCAACCCTTCCTGCAACGCGCCGGCTTTGAATCCTTCGCGGTTATCGCGATGAATATAGGAAATCGGCAAGCCCAGCTGCTGGTAGCGCTCCACGCAATTCCGCGCCACTTCCTGAGTCTCGTCCGTGGAATCGTCGAGCACCTGGATATCGAGCAGCTCGCGCGGGTAGTCGAACTGCGCAATCACGTCCACCAGCCGCTCGATCACGTAGCGCTCATTGTAAATCGGCAGCTGCACCGTCACGCTCGGCCACTCGCTGATTTCCTGCGGAGGCGGCGCGATTCGTTTGCGATTCTTGAAGAAGTAATAAACCAGGGCGTAGCGATGAATCCCGTACATCGTCAGGATCACCATCACCACGAAGTACGGAGCCATTACCGCCAGGTCAAACGAATTCACCTGGTAGAGTCCCCTGAACGGGTTCGATAGCGGATCGGTATTCCGCCGCCAATAATCCGACACTGGATTCGCCACCGGCGCGAACAAACTTGCAATCGTGTACAACAATGTCAAGCAGCACCTGCTTTGAAGGGGTGATTTGTCTGAACTGCTTTGTAGGCCGCGGCTTTCACACGCGACGCACTCGCGACAGATGGACAAAAGGGCTTTAGCCCCGGAAGCCCCACTCGACCTCGAACCCATCCCCTAAACGATTGATCATACTGCGTTTCCCCGCAGGGATGGGCCAGCAACCTCAAATCTATACGACCAGGCGAAGCTCTGTCAACGAATCCTTGCCGCAGCCAGCCGCCCACCATTCGGCTTCTGCCGTGACTGCCGGCCGCTTGCCTTCAATGTAGCTCACCTCTTCAGAGGTGAGGCTTTTCGCCGTTTCTTCAAGAAATAACGATTGAAATGCTAGTTAGTCCTAATGCTCTACGATAACGCGTGAGTTATGAGAAGTGCCGGACAAAGCGGACAGAGGAGAGCAGGACCCAGAGAAACCTGCGCCCCCGAATTTCTAATCGCAAATCTGGATTTAGAATTCAACATAAGCCCCATACGAATCAGCGATCTAGAATTTTCTAATCGCAAATTTTCAGCGATTTTTCTGCTGAAACTCACTACTGGTGGCGAGCCGCGCGCGGCTTTTTTCAACCCCAGTCTCCAGTTTCAAGCCTCCAGAGTCTAATCGAGACACCGCGATTAAAACTCCTCCCAACTCACAGACATTTTCTAATCGAGACAAAACGGGCAGTTTGCCCGCCAAGTCCGCTCCTCCGATCCCGGTGGCGTCACGTCCTTCACGAATCACGAGTCACAAGTCAGCAGTCACCAGCCACGCCTATCCCGCCCCTTGCATCGCGCCCCCGCCACGCCTAACATGGCGTCTCGCAATCCTTCCACCAAGGGGTTCTGCTAATGCGATCCAGTCGCAATCGTCTGCCATTTATTCTGATGTTGTTGGCAATTACCGTTTTCGCAGCGCAGCTTCTGGTTGTCAGCCGGCGAGCAATCGTCCAGGCCGCGGCTGAACCTCTCGCAGGCGCCCAAACTCCTCAAAAAAACTTGAAGCCGGTGCCTGCTGACAACCCCGCGCTCGCCAAAGCCTACCGCTTCGAAAGCGGCGGCTGGATCTATGTTCATCTCGAAGGCTCCCCACACGATATCGGCTACCAGCATGGTTACTTGCTCGCGCCGGAAATTGGCGACGCCTTCGCCGCCGTCAGCCTGCAGATGACTCACGTCACGCAGCGCGACTGGGAATTTTTTCGCACCGCCGCGCGCCAGATGCTCTGGCCGAAAATCGATCCCGAATATCAAGCCGAGCTGAAAGGCATCGTGGATGGACTCGAAGCGCGCAAAGTGAAACTCGATCTTTACGACATCGTCGCTTTCAATGCCTTCGAAGAATTGCCCGGTTACTACGTTCCCTGGGTCAACGAACAGACGCACGCGCAGAATGTGCCGAAAATCAGCAGCCCGGAAAATTGTAGCGCGTTCGTTGCCAATGGCAGCTGGACGAAAGACCACCAGATCGTCATGGCCCACAACAACTGGACCAGCTACCTCAACGGCGAGCGCTGGCGCATTATCTTCGACATCGTTCCGCAGCAGGGTTACCGCATGCTCATGGACGGATTTCCCGGCGTAATCGCCAGCGACGACGATTTCGGCATCAATTCCGACGGAATGATGATCACGGAAACCACCATTTCGAATTTTCACGGCTGGGATTACAACGGCAAACCCGAATTCGCCCGCGCCCGCAAAGCGATGCAGTATTCCGGCTCGATTGACGAATACGTGAAAATCATCATGGACGGCAACAACGGCGGTTACGCGAACGATTGGCTTCTGGGCGACCACAAAACCGGCGAAATCGCCCAGTTCGAGCAGGGACTGCAGCGCACGAAGCTCTATCGCACCATGGACGGAGTCTTCGTCGGCTCGAATTTCGTGAGCGACCCGGGCGTGATGCGCGATGACACCACGTTCGATCCGAAAAATATGGCCAGCTCTCCCAACGCACGCCACGCTCGCTGGGATCAGTTGATGGATGAGAATAAGGGCCAGATCGATATCGCCATGGCCCAGGCCTTTCTCTCCGATCACTACGATACCTACACGAAAAAACCGACGGCCGACCATCGCACGCTCTGCGGCCATGGAGACGCATCCGTGGATGGCGATCCCACCTGGGACATGCAACCGCACGATCCCATGGGCGCCGTGCAAGGCAAAGTGATGGACAGCAAGATGGCCGGAAACATGAGCTTCGTCGCGCGCATCGGGCATCCCTGCGGCGCGAAATTCGATGCCGCGGGGTTCCTGCGCGAGCATCCCGAATTCAATTGGCAGGCGCCGGTGATGCGAGATATGGAAGCCGGCCCCTGGACGCAATTCCGCATCGGCCAAACCGATTCGAAAACAACAAGCACCGGAAACTAAATAAGACGAGCGAGCTGTGACTGCCAGCCTCACAACTTTCTTCGGCCTCTTGGGCGCGCTGCTGGTTCTGGCATTTGTGGCCAACCGGTTTTCGAGGTGGACGCGCGTGCCGGACGTGATCGTTCTGCTGATCACAGGAATTGTGTTCGGGCCGGTGCTGCATTGGGTGGACGCGTCGAAATTCGGCGACGTGACGCGCGGGTTTGGAACGCTCGCGCTGATTTTGATTCTCTTCGCCGCCGGACTCGAACTGGACCTTCGCAGCGCGCTAAAACAATTCGGCGCCGCAATGGTTCTCGCGCTGCTCAGCTATTCGCTGTCGTTCATCGGCGTCTTTTACTTCTGCATCTACACGATGCATCTGGCGCCGATGCCCTCGCTGCTCGCGGGCGCCACGCTCGCCTGCATGAGCGGCTCCGTGCTTCTCCCGGTCCTCGAGCAGCTCGAGATGCGCGACACCGTAAAGACTACACTCGTGATCGAAGCGTCTTTCGGCGACGGACTCGGCGCTCTGGGCGTTGGCGTGCTGCTCGATCTCGCGCTCGGTGGCGGCGAAATCACCAGCGGCCCGGTTCCCGATGTGCTCGCCCGCGTGGGCCTCGCGCGTGGAAGCCATGGTTCGATCGCCGGCACGGTCACTGCCATCCTGCTGTTCAAATTTCTGCTCGCGCTCGCCGTCGCGATCCTTGCCGGGTATCTTTGGTTGCGCCTTCTGCCAATCGTTTCCGACAAGCAGTTCTGGCAGGTGCTGACGTTCGCCGCTGTGCTGCTGGTTTACGCGTTCACGCACGCAGTGGGCGGAACCGCTCTTTTTGCTGTCATGGCATTCGGGGCCGCGCTCGCAAACTTGCCGGACCCGCGCCATTCCGCGGACTCGTTCGTCTTCCGGATTCTCCCTCCCGACCCGAGCCGCGTGATCCATTCGTTTCACGCCGAACTGGCCTTCCTGGTGCGCAGTTTCTTCTTCGTGCTGCTCGGCGTGCTGGTGGATTTCAGCGGCTTGCAGAAGGAGTTTCTGGCGTCGCTCGGAATCCTGGCTGTTCTGTTCGTGGCCCGCTTGATCGCCGTGCAGGCGAGCCGAGTGGTCTGGCGCGGGACCACATCTTGCGAGCGCCAAGTCGCTACGTTATTGATTCCACGCGGTTTAATTACAGCCGTGCTGGCTCTCGAGGCCGTCCGCGCGATGAAGCCTCAGCTCGATTTCCTCACGCCGCTGGCCTTTGCCATCATCCTGCTGACCAACGCCCTCGTGCTCCTTGCCGCTATTCGCGCCAAAGATCTTGTTCCGCAAGTGGTTCCGGGGGCCGTCGCGGTGCAATCGTCAGAAAGCTTTCCCGCATAACAAACCCGGCCTCCGTCCCGCTATCTGATTAGTATCAATCCGCTTCCACCCTGTGGAAATCGGCATGCGGAGATGCTACAAAAAGTATGAGCTTTATCTGGGTGCGCTGTGGCCGAAATCTGCACGTCAAAAGGATGCAAAATGACGGTGCCGGGAGGGTTTGCCGGCGACCGCCTGTGCATCCTGCACTACACGCTTCTCGTCGAGCAGGAATGCGCGGAGATGCGACGGGAATCGGCGCTCGGGAAAAACAGCCACGAACGGCAGAACGAGCTCATGGGCAAAATTGCGGACCGGGGCGAAGCGCTGGTGCACGTGGCGACAAGCGGCTTCCCGATGTCGGATGAACTCAAGGCGCGGATCTTGAGCACGCTTCTGACGCTGATGAATACGCGCGAAAATCTCGACCGAGCGGCGATGCGGCAATCGGCGCAGCGGCGTTTCGTTGGCTGATCATCTTTCTACGAAACTCTCCTCATCTGCACGGCCTCCCCGAAATCCTCCGGTTTTTCAAGGTTTTCCCGTCCGAGCCGCCGTTGAACTCGCCCTTCACGCCGAGCACATAGAACGCAGAATAGTTGGGAAGTTTTGATTGCAAGATTACGAACCGATGTATCGCGCGTAGAGCGAGCGGGCGATGGCGGGATCCTGCGTTCCTTTGATGATGGCGCGTCCATCGGGAAACACGGTCATTTCATAGGGCGCGATACGGAAGCGCAGAAGAAACTGATTGTTGCGGACCTCGGAAGCCGATGCTCCGGAGACACGGCAGCCCAGTTCAGCAAGATCGAGCGCGCGGCGGCGTTCGTGGATCTGCACCGAGTCGCGCCCGCACATGCTCACGTGGGGGCGGGCGCGCCCTTCGAGGTGAGTGAATTCGTGGCGCACGCAGGCGCGGCACTCCGGGTTGCGCTCCACGCGAATGGACTGGAACCTTCCGCTCCACACGTCGCAGGAAATCAGCTTGTGATTCAGAGCTTCCGGGTGGCCGGCCAGAAACTTCGTCGCTTCGGCGGCTTCCATGGAAGCAATCACGCCCGCAGCCGCGTTTAATACTCCCACCGTATCGCATGTGTCTTCCGGGCCAAGCGCCGAATGATTGCTTGCGCTTTCGAGAAGGCACGCGAGACATGCCGTTTCGCCGGCCCTTATTGTCATGGTGACGCCATAGCTGCCGACAGCCGCGGCATAGATCCACGGAACGCCGAGCGAAATCGCGGCGTCGTTCAAGAGCAGGCGCGTCTCGAAATTGTCGGTGCCATCGAGCATGAACGGAAAGCCGCCGAGCAGATCGAGGGCATTGTCGGGCGTGAGGTCAGCGACGATCCCTTCCACTTTGACGCCAGAATTGATGGCGCGTAGCCGACGCTCGGCGGCAATCGCTTTTGGAATGGAGTCGCGCGCGTCGGCTTCTTCGAACAGCGTCTGCCGCTGCAAATTCGATGCTTCCACAAAATCGCGATCGATAATGGCGAGCCGGCCAAGACCGGCGCGCACCAGCAGGTTCGCTGTGACGGTCCCCAGGGCCCCGCAGCCGACCAGAACGGCACTCGAGGCCAGCAGCTTTTCCTGGCCTTGCTCGCCGATTCCGCCGAAAAGTATCTGCCGCGAGTATCTCTCCCGCTCTTCCCTGTTCATCGCTTCCTTTCGTGCCTAAAGCGTGATGATAGCGCCTTTTCGCGTCCGGCAGGCAACGGGGCTGTGCTAACCTGACTTCTCAGTCTTCTGGCGCATGAGATTCCCATGGAAAACATGGCATTCAGAGGTGGGGCCGCGAATCTGGTTCAGTTTCGCGTGCCTGCTGGCGGTGTTTCTCTGCGCAATAATCAGTGTCGCAGCGAGCTTCGAAGAAACAACGTTTGAAGGCCGGCGCATCACGGATATTCGCATCGTGGATGAGCATGGCGCGAACGTCACCGTGAAATCGCTGGTGCTGGCGATCCAAGTCGGAAAGCCGTTTGACTTCGGGGAAGAACGCGAAAGCCTTCGCACGCTCTACCGCACGGGCGATTTTGCCGATATTCGAGTGGCGGCGTCGGGCGTGGGCGAAGGCGTGCGCGTGGATTTCATCGTCCGCCGCAATTATTTCAACAACGTGGTGCGTATTGACGGACTCAAGGAACCTCCCACCGACCCAGCGGCTCTCGCCGCCTTGCGCCTGAATCTTGGCGAGCCATTCCGCGAAAGCGCCGTGCATGAAGCCATCGGCCGCCTGCAAGACCTGCTTCGCAGCGAAGGGCTGTACCTGGCAAAGATCACCTTTGACCTGGGCCCGCATGACGATACCCGGCAGATGGATATCACCGTGCACGTTGATCCGGGCATTCGCTCGATGGTGGGCAATATCACAGCCAAGAATCAAACGCCGTACGCCGATGCGGAGCTGATCAAACAGTCAAAAATTTCGGAGAAGAATCCGCTCACATCCGGGCGGCTCACCCGCGGCTCGCAGCGAATCAAGAAGCACCTGGTGAACCAGGGCTATCTGGGCGCCGGAGTGGTTATCACGCCTGGGACTTATGACCCGGCTGCGAATCGAACGCCACTGACGATGGAGGTCACGGCCGGGCCGCGCGTGCGAGTGGAGTTGACGGGCGCGCGCATCAGCAAAGGCCGCCTCCGCAAGCTGCTTCCCATTTACGCGGAGGGCGCGGTGGATGAGGACTTGCTTCAGGAAGGCCGCCGCAATATCCGCGATTTCTTCCAGCGCGAAGGATATTTCGACGCGGACGTAAAAGTGGCTTCGCGAGAGGACGCACAAACCAAGGATCGCGTGATCAGCTATGAGATTTCGCGGGGCGACAGGTTCCGTCTGGCCGCCGTGTCGTTCGATGGAAACAAGTATTTCAGCAGGGAGCTCCTCTACGGACGGCTGCAACTTCAAACTGCATCGTTCGCGTCCAGCGGGCGTTTCAGCCAATCGCTGATGCGCGCCGACATCGATTCGATCAAGGGCCTGTATCTTTCGAACGGGTTTCGCGACGCACAAGTGACATCCGCGGTGGACGATAATTATCACGGCAAGAAAGGAAACCTTTTCGTCGCATTCCACGTTGAGGAGGGTCCGCAGACATTGGTGAGCGGACTCGAAGTGGAAGGCAATCACGCGCTGAGCACGGAGAAGATTTTAGCGGTCACGGGTTCCACTCCGGGACAACCGTTTTCCGAAGCCGGCGTCGCAAGCGATCGCAACAATATTCTGGCGATGTACTACAACGAGGGATATCCGGAGGCGCATTTCGAGGATCAAGTATTGCCGGGGACTGATCCGGAGCACGTCCAGCTGGTCTACCACATCAGCGAAGGAATCCAGATCGAAGTATCGAGGGTTCTGTTGACGGGTTATCAGTACACGCGTCCGAGAATCGTGGCCCGTCAAGTGAAGATCGTGCCGGGACCGCTGCGCGAAGGCGAGGTGGTAGAAACGCAGAGGCGGCTCTACAACCTGGGCGTGTTTAGTCGCGTGGTGATCGCTCCGCAGAATCCGAATGGAACAGACCCGGAAAAAGTGGTAGTGGTGGACGCAGAAGAAGGAAAGCGGTACACGTTTGCCTACGGCGGCGGATTTGAAGTGCAGAGGCTCGCGGGAGGCAGTAACAATCCCAACGGAACGATCATCGGGGCCAGCCCGCGAGGAATCATCGAACTTTCGCGCGCCAATATGTTCGGAAGAGCGGAGACGCTCTCTTTCAAGGTGCGAGCGAGCACGCTGCAATACCGCGCTGTGGTGAGCTATACGGCTGACAATTTTCTTGACAATCGAAAGTTAAGCCTGCAACTCACCGGGTTCGCCGACAAGACGCAGGACATCAATACGTTTACTTCCGTCCGTTATGAAGGTGCGGTGCAGCTGGTGCAAACCGTCTCGCAGCGCAGTAACTTCGCGTACCGGTATTTTTTCCGCCGCGTGGACGCCTCAAATCTGAAAATCGAAGAAGAGGAAATCCCACTGCTGAGCCAACCGACGTTGGTCTCCGGTTTCGGGGTAACCTGGGCGTGGGACCGGCGCGACAATGCGGCGGACGCGAAACGCGGTAGCTTCAACACGATTGACGCCAGCATTGCCTTGAAGTCACTCGGCTCCGCGGCCAGCTTTTTCCGCGGGTCCTTCCAGAATTCCACGTTCACGACTTTCGGACGCGCATTCGTCTTTGCGCGCTCGGTGCGTTTCGGCGTGGAGCAAACACTTCCCGGCACGGGAGAGGTGGACATCCCGCTACCGGAACGATTCTTCGCCGGAGGGGGCACGTCGATACGAGGTTTTTCTCTGAATCAGGCGGGGCCTCGCGATCCGGTGACCGGGTTCCCGGTAGGAGGGCTGGCGTTGCTCGCGTTCAACCAGGAGCTTCGCTTCCCGATGAGGCTGCCTTTTGTCGGAAACCGGCTGGGTGGCACCGTGTTCTACGACGCTGGGAACGTGTACACCGATATCAATCACATCTCGTTCGCCTGGAAACCTCCCGCGAACAACAACAACCTGCCTTACTTCTCGCATACGGTGGGAGTGGGAGTGCGTTATCCGACGCCGGTGGGGCCGGTGCGGGTCGACTTTGGATACCAGTTGAATCCGCCGCATTATGCCGGAGAAGAATTTCCGTCATCCGGGCCGCCGATCCCGAAAGAGTTTGCCTTGCCGCACTTCCAATTCTTTTTCAATATCGGACCGGTTTTTTGATGCGGCGCTTGCTCTTCTTTGCGCTCTTGGCGGCCTGCCTGGCTGGCCTGGGATCGAATCGAATTTTTGCGCAAACACATTCCTCGCCGGAACCTTTGCCTCCCTCTTCCGGAGATGGAGCGGATTCGCGTGCCGCGAATACGCCCGGGGATCAAACCGTAGATGGCATCGCCGCGCGGATCGAAGACGACATCATCACGGAAAGTGAAGTTCGCGAGCTGAGCGCGTTTCAAGAGCTCGTGGACGGCAAGCCAAAGACGCGAAGCGAAATCATCAAAGAGCTCGCCAACCAATGGATCGTTCGGGGCGAAGCGGGAGTGGCGGCATTTCCAGCTCCGTCGGAGGCGGATGTGGATCGCGCTTACCAGGAGTTCGTGAAGCAGTTTTCTTCTCCGCAGGAATTTCAGGCGCGCTGCGCGGCTCTGGGGCTGACGGACACTGCGGTGCGGCGCATTCTCGCGCAGCAACTGTTTCTCTCGCGATTTATTGATTACCGGTTTCGTCCTGCGGCGCAAGTGGACGAAGCGCAAATCGAGAATTTCTACCACCAGGAGTTCGCGCCGCAGCTGGAAGCCAAGAAACAGGCTGTGCCGCCCGTGGAAGATGTGGAAGACACGATTCGCGAAGTGCTGATCCAGCGCGCTATCAGCGACCGGGCGGCGAAATGGCTGGATGACACGCGCGACCACCTGAAGATTGACGTTGTGGATCAGGGGGCCAAGCCGTGAGCGTGCGCTGGCGGCGCTGGCTGGGGCTCGTGGTTCTCTCGGTAGCGACGGTGTGCGTCGTCGGGCTGCTTTTGATCGAAACGGGGATCGTGCAGAGCCGGGTGCGTCATGCGGTGGTGAGCCAGATCGAACGGGGCACCGGCGCGCGCGTTGATCTCGGCGGATTTCATCTTCACATCTGGCAGCTTCGCGCGGAACTTGATGACTTGACGCTGCACGGGCTGGAAGCGCCGGGAACACCGCCTCTCTTCCATGCGACGCACGTCAATGTAGATATTCACATTCTCTCGCTGGCCGGCAAGGAAATCGCGATTGATGAGTTGGTGTTCGATCAGCCGCAATTGGCGGTACTGGTGGACAAGAATGGCAAGAGCAATTTGCCTACGCCGCGCGTGGCGCGAAGCAAGCGTCCCTGGCGCGAAACTCTTTTCAGTTTGCGTATTGGCCACCTCGAATTTCGCGACGGAAGCGTGACTTTCAACGACCGCAGCGCTCCGCTTGCCATGCTCGGGAAAAACCTGCATTTCCAGTTGCGCCTGGCCGGAGGACCGTCCACAGAGACCGAATCATACGTTGGCACCCTGCAATGGCAGCAGATTCAGCTGGCGGCAGGGCGCGACCTTCCGTTCCTGTTCGATACCTCAGCGAAATTCACTTTGCATCCCGATTCGTTCGAACTGGATGATCTGGCTTTGAAACTGCCGCATTCGGATTTGAATCTTCGCGCCGAACTTCACAGCTTCGAGCGATCGGATTGGAATCTGCACTATCGCGGACGGCTGACACTCGCGGACGTGCGCACGATTTTCCGTTCGCCGCTCACACCGGATGGGATTGCGGATTTTTCGGGTCAGGCGCGCTATGCGTCGGGCGAGTGGACCGCGAACGGGCACTATCAAGGCCACGATTTTCTGATGACGTACAAGTGGTTCCATGCGGGTGGAATGAAAACCTGGGGCGATTACGAGATGGCGAAGAAACGGCTGGTGGTTCAAGAGTTGAATATTCGCGCGCTCGGCGGCGGCATTACCGGACGTTTGCAGATGGACACCGACACGCTCGCGTTTCGGACGGAAACGCAGTTGCGAGGCGTGAGCCTGAGCACTGCGTTTGCTGCGCTTCAGAATCCGAGCTTTCCCGTGGTTCCGCTGCACTGGGACGCGCGCATCGACATCGATTCCGTGAATACATGGACTGCAAATTTTCTGCACTTCCGTTCGAAGGGCGAGTGCCGCTGGTCGCCGCCCGAAACCCTCGCTCCGGGATTGATTCCGGTGTCGGCGCGCATCGAATACGACACGTCGGAAGACAGCCGCGGAGTGCTGTTTGGACCGAGCGAAATCTCGACGCCGAAGACGGATATCCAGATGACCGGCAACCTGGCGGCAAAAGGTTCCAAGCTGGCTTTGAATGTGCGCACGGATGACGTGTATGGGTGGGATGATTTCATCAACGTGATCCGCGGAGCCGGTGCCACGCCCAGCCGGATCGCAGGCGCGCTGAATTTTCGAGGAAAGATTGAAGGACCGCTGGGAGGACCCACATTTACAGGCCATTTGCAGGCGAACGACGCGCGATTCGATAATTTCTACTTCGAATATCTCGGCGGCGATCTCGAATATTCGCCGGACGATTTTCGTCTGACAAAAACGATTGTGCGGCGCGGGCAGGCGAGCGCGGACGCGGATGTGTCTTTGGAACTCGACGGTAGTTGGGGATTTTCGCCTCAAAGCCAATGGACATTTGACGCGCGGCTGGCGCACACCCCGACGGGCGACGTGCAGGAGCTTTTCGGACTGAACTACCCCATCAAAGGTGTTGTGAGCGGGACCTTTCACGGATCGGGAACGCGCAGTGCGCCGGTGTTCGATGCCAATTTTGCGCTCGATGATGTGGATGCGAAGGGAATTCATTTCGACCGGCTGGCGGGTCTGCTGCATCTGGCGCACGACCAGTACCGGCTGTCCAACGCTGAAATGCGCAGCGGTCAAGGCTTGATAACCGGAAATGTTGCGTACCGCCCGCTGGCGCAAGAAGCTGAGTTCGATCTTGCCGGCACGAGCATCCCGCTGAACAAGATCGCCGCGCTGCAGACTCAGTCCATCCCGATTTCCGGGCGGATCGATTTCAACATTCGCGGCAGTGGGCCGATTCGATCGCCCGTTGCGGAAGGCAGAGTGCGGCTCGTAGGTCTTCAGGTGGGTACAGACGTGCAGGGGAACTTTCGCGGACGGATCAAGTCGGATGGCGAGAACGCGACGTTATCTCTCGTCTCGGAAATCAATGAAGGCCGGTTGCACGGCGAAGTATCTGTGGGACTGCACGGCGATAATCAAGTAACGGGCGAACTGGCGGTGAAACAATTCCTGATGGATGCGTTCATCATGAGCGGTCTGCACTTGAAACAGTTGACCGGACACAGCAGCGTGGATGGCCGCTTCACGCTTTCGGGAAGCCTTCGCCACCCAGAAACGATCGAGATGAACGCCGACATCGATCGGATTTCGTTCAACTACGATTTAGTGGACCTGCAGAATGACGGGCCAGTGCGGCTTACCTACCGGCGCAATGAGGTGCGGATCGATCAGGCGCGCTTGCATGGGCCGAATACGGACGTGCAGTTCAGCGGGTCCGCGCGCTTCGATCGCGATCGTCCGCTGCATTTATCGCTGGCGGGCAGCTTAAATCTTCGATTTCTCGATCGCATGATTCCAGAACTGTTTGCGCTGGGGCGCGCGGATGTGAACGTTTCGGTAGAAGGGACGATGTCGCGCCCGCGAATCACCGGCCGCGCGAGCCTGAAAGATGCGTCGGCCACTTATTCGGACTTTCCGATGGGCCTGAGCCATGTGACCGGCGACCTGGTTTTCGATCGCAACCGGATGCTGTTTGATCGCATCTCGGCGCAAGCCGGCGGAGGACAGCTGCAGCTGAGCGGCGCGGTGAACTACGGTGAGGGGCCGTTGCGCTATGAATTGAACGCGTCAACCACGGTGGTGCGGATTCGCTACCCGGCGGGCATGAGCTGGCTGGCGAGCGGTGCGCTGCAGCTTTCCGGTTCGAGTACCGCCGCGATTCTTTCCGGCAAAATCCAGATTCAGCGGCTGCTGCTGGCGGAGGGCGTGGATTTGGGCGCGATGTTTTCGACTGCCTCGGAGACCAGCGCGAGTCCCGCATCGAGCTCCACGTTGATGCGAAATCTTACGTTCGACATCGAAGGGCAGACGATGCCCGGCGCGCGCATCGAGTGGAGCGGCGCACAGCTGGAGGTGGACGGCAACATTCGCCTGCGCGGCACGTGGGATCGTCCTGTACTTCTCGGGCATATTCACCTGCTGGGTGGTGAGATGGCGTTTCGCGGTAATAACTACACGCTCACCCGCGGCGACGTGAATTTTGCGAATCCGTTCCGGCTCGACCCGGTGTTGAACGTCGAAGCAACTTCCACGATCGGGCAGTATCAGGTGACCATCAACTTTTCGGGAGAAGCGAGCCGTCCTACGCTGAGTTACCGTTCCGACCCGCCGCTGCCGGATTCGGACATCATCGCGCTCCTGGCGATTGGCAGCCCTGGGCAGGAGAGCGGCTTGCGATCGTCAACTTCGAGCTCGCAGAACTACGGCGCCACGGCGTTGCTGTCGGAAGCGATTTCGAGCGGACTGGGCGGACGAATCGAACGGCTTTTTGGTATCAGCCATTTTCGCGTCGACCCGTTTCTGGCCGGCACAGCGACGGAATCAAACGCGGCGGCGCGCGTGACGATTCAGCAGCAGTTCTCGCGCAATTTGACCGTGACTTACTCGACGAACGCCGCCACCACAAACCAGTATCAACTGATCCAGGTGGAATATGCGATCCGGCGGGATATTTCTGTGATTTTCGTGCGCGATATTAACGGCACTTACGCGTTTGAAGTCCGCTTCGTGCGCCATTTCAAGTAGATTCGCCTCGCCGCAATTATTCTTTCATCCAGAACAACTCATCGGCCCGCAGGCGCACGTGCCAGGGAAAAGGCTTGTCGCGAAACCGCTGCCACTTTTCCTTGTAGACCTCAGCTTGCAATTGCGCCGATTCGGGCTGAGGCGATGATGAGGAACGTTCGAGCAGGCTCAGAAACAATGTGACGCGGAAGGGCGTCTCCGACGATCGAACCAGCCAGCAGGGAAAGATATTTTCGTCGCTAGCGGCTCCGTTCGCTTCCACAAATTCGATGTGATGGGCGCGGATCCCTGCGAAGCCGCTGGGCTGCGCAGCGGGTTGCGCCAAGCGCAGCATACAACCCCAGTCGAGTGCTTCGATGCTGTGATCTGAAATAGCGCGGGCACGCGAGATATTCTTGCAGCCCGTCAGGCGCGCCACCTCGACCGTGGGCGGCCGTTGAAATATCCTTTCTTTGGCGCCCGACGCTACCACCCTTCCTCGCGACAAGACCATTAGCCTCGGGCCGAGGCGGTAGGCTTCCTCCATGTTGTGCGTGACCAACAGCGTGGGCCGGCGATAAGCCGCAAATGTTTCCTGAAGCTGTATTTCCACCTGGCTTCGCAAGTGTGTGTCGAGCGCTGACAATGGTTCGTCGAGAAGCAGCGCCTCGGGCTCGATTGCAAGAGCGCGCGCCAGAGCCACTCGCTGCTGTTCACCGCCGGACAGCGTGCCCGAATAGCGCCCTTCGAGACCGGCCAGGTGAGTGCGTCCGATTAATTCCGCCACTCGCTTCGAGCGCTCATCCCGCGGCAATGCCTCCAAACCAAAACCGATGTTTTCTGCCACAGTGCGATGCGGAAAGATCGCGTAATTCTGAAACAGCATGCCCACGCGGCGCTGCCTGGCAGGAATATTCACGCGCGGTTCGGAATTGAAGAACACGCGCTCATTCAGCGTGATTCGTCCGCGATCAGGACGCTCAAGGCCCGCGATGCATCGCAGCAGCATCGTCTTGCCCGCGCCCGATGCGCCGAGAACGCTCAGCGGATCCATTTCCGCGCGAAAGGAGACATCGAGAGTGAAATCAGGCAGTTTCTTTTCGATTTGAACTTCAAGAGCCATTAGCGGCGAGCCCAGCGCACTCGCTCCGGCGCTTGCAAGTGCATCCAGTAATAGAGTCCCGCGAGCAGCGCGAGCGAGATTGCGATGTCAATCACGCACCACGTGGCGGCTTGCGTCATATCATTCGCTTCCACGGCGAAATAAATCGCGATCGGAATTGTTTCGGTTCGTCCCGGGATGTTGCCGGCGAGCATCAGCGTGGCGCCAAATTCCCCCAGCGCGCGCGCGAACGAAAGAATCGTCCCGGCAAGTATGCCGGGCCAGGCGAGCGGGAGCGCCACTTCGCGAAACACGCGCCACTCAGAAGCGCCAAGCGTCCGCGCCGCTTGCAGCAGGCTTGGCTCCACTTGCTCGAGCGCGGCGCGCGCTGTCAAATACATCAAAGGAAACGCCACCACTGTTGCGGCAATCACGGTGGCCGGCCAGGAAAACACGATGGTCGCGCCGAATTGCAGAAACAATTTTCTCAGCGGTCCGCTTCTTCCGAAAAGCAACAGCAAAAGAAAACCAACCACGGTAGGAGGCAGCACAAGGGGCAGGAGAAAAACGCCGTCAACAAGCGCCATGGCCGGACCCTTGCGGCCTTCGCGCCAGGCGGCAGCCGCGAGCCCCGTAAGAAGCGTGACGACGGTTGCCGTCACGCTTGTTGCCAGCGAAATCCACAGCGGAGACCAATCCATCGGCTCAGGATTGTAGCCGGAACAAGCGGAAGCGGCTCAATTTTCGCTGGAGAGCAAGCCAGCTGTAGCGATCCGGCGCGCGAGGAGGATTTGAATTGCAGAAGCGATGAATCAGATGAGATTTTCGATTCGAATTGGCAGCTCACGCACGCGGACGCCCGTGGCGTGATATGCAGCGTTGGTCACCGCCGAAGCACAACCCGTCAATCCAATTTCCCCAATGCCTCGCGCGCCATATTCGTTCAACTTCGTGTCTGGAAAGTCGAGGAAGATGCACTCCATATCCGGAATGTCCGCGTTCACCGATACCATGTAGTCGGCATAATTATTGTTAACTGGCTTACCGTTCCGAGGGTCGTAAATCGTCTCCTCAAATAGCGCCATTCCAATTCCCATCACCACGGCGCCGAGGATTTGATTGCGTGATGATTTCAGGTTGATCATCCGGCCGCCGTCAATCACGGTGAGCCAGCGCGTCACGCGCAGCCGCGCGATCCCAGGATCCCAGGCCACTTCACAGAAATGCGCGCCAAACGAGTGCATCGCGTATTGCTTGGCTTCGGGAGATTCTTCGGTCCTAGCCTGGCCGTCGAGAGCGCTGAGTTTCCTTAGGCTCAAGATACTCGGAAAAGGTACGCCACTCTCGGGCGCTTCGCCTTGCCGGTGAACACGGCCGCCCGTCATCTTCAGCGTTTTTGGATCGGCCTTTTCAAAGGGCGAGCCGGCAGTCAACGCCGCCACTCGAAGCACCTCGCTTACGGCTTGATCGGTGGCTTTCGCGATCGCGGGTATCACGGTGGAGGTCACCGCTGAGCCGCCGGAAGTGGGACCGGGAGGAAGCGCCGTGTCGCCCAACTGCACGCGGATTTTGTCCAGTGGGATTCCCGTCCTGTCGGATACGATTGCCGCGAAAACCGTGTACGTGCCGGTGCCGATGTCCTGCGTGGCGCAAACCGCGCGAGCCGTTCCGTCCGCGAGCAACGAAACGCGCACATCGGCATTGTGCCGCCCCGCGGGCCACGTGCATGTCGCCATGCCCCAGCCAAGAATTTCGTTTCCTTTGATCATCGAGCCCACTTTCGGATTTCGCTGGCTCCATCCGAATTTTTCGGCGCCTGTCTGATAGGCCTCGCGCAAATGCTTGCTCGAAAAAGGCCGCTTCGATCCTTCATCAGTCTCGGCGTAGTTGCGCAGCCGTAACTCGATCGGATCGAGGTTCAGTTTTACTGCCAGCTCGTCCATCGACGATTCGATCGCATAAAGCGACGGGGTGCGGCCCGGTCCGCGCATCGGCGTGGGAGTGCCGATATTTTTGTGAATCAGGTACTGAATGGCACGCAGGTTCGGGCAGCTGTACAGCATCGAGGTTACTTGCGCGCAGTTTTCGACGTAATCATCGACCATCGAAGTGGGCTGAAATATTTCGTGCTGAAAAGCCGCGAGCTTTCCGTTCGCGTCCGCCGCCAGCTGGATGCGCTGCCGAGTAAACGGGCGATGACCCACTGTGGTGAACATCATGGTGCGCGGAACGGAAACCTTCACAGGGCGGCCGAGTTGCTTCGATGCCAGTGCGGCCATCCACGAATGCGGCCAGGGAAACAGCTTCGATCCAAAACCGGAGCCGATGAATCTCGAAATCACTTCCACGGACTCGAGCGGAACAGCCAGTATTTCTGCCGCACAGTTGCGATGATTCACCACGCCCTGGGACGTCTCGTAGAGCGTCAGCTTGTCTTTCGTCCACGACGCAATGGTGGCGTGCATTTCCATCGGGTTGTGCGTTTCAAACGGCGTCGAGTAGGTGACGTCCAACTTCACCGCGCCGCCGGCGAGCGCTGAGTCCACATCCCCGCGCTCATTCTTGACGGAAGGAGGATCCTTCGGAGCTAATTCATCCATCGAGACGTCGGGAGTCCGCGCGTCGTACTTCACGATGACGCGAGCTGCTGCCGCCTGCGCGCGTTCGAACGTATCCGCAACCACGAGCGCGACAAATTGTCCGTAGTAATAAACTTGGTCGTCCTCGAAGGGCGGCCTGCTTTCTCCCGGCCGGCTGTTCTCTTCAAAATTGTTCGCAGGACGATAGAGCTTTTGCGTATTGCCGTGATGCAGAATGGCGAGAACTCCGGGCATTTTCCTGGCTTCGCTCGAATCGATGCTGACGATTTTCCCCGCGCCGATCGTGCTGCCCACGCCGACGCCCCACGCCATATTTTCGAGCGCGTACTCCACGCCATACTTCGCCGCGCCGGTCACTTTCATCACACCGTCGACGCGTGTGATGTCTTTCCCAATCAATGACGATTCTTGCGGCACGCGAACCTCTCAGCCGCTCAGCTCGATCTCATTCTAAGCAGAAGCGGTCACTGTCTGCAGCGCGCGCACCAGCGTGCGCTTGGCTAATTCAACTTTGAACCCGTTGTTGCGGTAAGTCTTCGCACCGTGCAACGCAGCTTCGGCGGCTTTGCGGAAGGTGCGTTCGCTCACGTCGCGTCCCGCCAGTTCCTGCTCCGCTTCCGGCGAACGCCACGGCCTGGTGCCGACTCCGCCCAGCGCAATTTGCGCTTTCCGAATCTTGTTGCCGTTCAAATCCACAATCACCGCTGCCGAAGCGAGCGCAAATTCATACGAAGCGCGATCGCGGCGCTTCAGGTAGTGCGATTTCGCGCTCGAAGGCAGAGCCGGCAGCGTGACGTGCGTTATGATTTCGCCCTTTCGCACCACGTTCTCGCGATCCGGCGAATTCCCCGGTAGAAGATAGAATTCGGTAATGGGCACGCTTCTCTCGCCGGCAGAACCATTCAGATGAACTGTCGCGCCAAGCGCCATCATGGCCACCGCCATGTCCGAGGGATGCGTAGCGATGCAGTGTTCGCTGGTTCCCAGGATCGCGTGAATGCGGTTGAAGCCGTCAATGGCAGGGCAGCCCGAACCCGGCTCGCGCTTGTTGCAGGCGTAATTCGTGTCGCGAAAGTAGTAGCAGCGCGTTCTCTGCAGCAGGTTCCCTCCGGTCGTCGCCATGTTACGCAGTTGCGGCGAAGCGCCGGACAGCAATGCTTCCGAGAGCACCGGATACATCTGCTGCACGCGCGAATCGTGGGCAAGATCGCTATTGCGCACCATGGCGCCGATTTTCAGGCCGCCTTCGGCTTGCGGCTCGATGCGGTCGAGCGGCAGTATGTTGATGTCGACCAATGCCGTGGGTCGCTCGACGTTCAGCTTCATCAAATCGATCAGCGTGGTACCACCGGCAACGAACTTCGCGCCACTCGCCGTCGCGCTGGTCGTCGCGTCATTTACAGTAGCCGGCTTCGTGTATTGAAAAGTGTCCATCGCGATTCCTTGCCGACAATTCTCCGTGAAGCGTTACGCGCGGCTTCGCACCGAGCGCACCGCAGCCACAATATTTTCGTAGGCTCCGCAGCGGCAGATATTTCCGCTCATGCATTCGCGGATGCCGTTGTCATTCGCTTCGCACGGCTCTTTCAGCAGCGCCACGGCCGACATGATTTGCCCCGACGTGCAGTAGCCACATTGAAACCCGTCGTGCTCGAGGAAAGCGGCCTGCATCGGATGAAGCTGGCCGTCTTTCGCGAGTCCTTCGATGGTGGTGATTTCATCCTGCTGGTGCATCACCGCGAAGGTGAGGCAGGAATTGATGCGCCGTCCGTTCACGTGCACGGTGCAGGCGCCGCACTGCCCGTGATCGCATCCTTTCTTCGTGCCGAAGAGGCCGAGATTTTCCCGCAGCGCGTCGAGCAGCGTCACGCGCGATTCGATTTGCAATTGGTGGATTTGGCCGTTGATTTTCAGCTCGACAGGAACCGTGCCGGCGGGATTCGAAACTACTGGAGCTGGCGGTAACTCAATTGTATGCGGAGCCGCGCGCAGTAGCGGCGTGGCCGTGGCGGCGATTCCAGCGGTGGCTACATTGGTCAGAAACGATCGCCGGGTGACCCCGTGAGTCTCTGACCGTTCAGCGCTTTCTGTTTCCTGGGAGCCCAACGAGCAAGAATTCTTCCGTCTGCGCATGTGGTCGGCTCCGATAATGCGGCCCAACAAAGCATATTGGGAGCGTACCAACCGCCAAATACAGAGGACAATCCAGCGAAACCCTTAGCCGGTTCTATAGTTCCTTGTCCAGCCGGGAGAGATATTGCAATACTTCCGCGGGACTTTGCACATAAAACGACGCGTGCGAATTCACTCCGCTTCCCACGTTTACCGTGATTTGCCCGGGTAATACCGAGAACGCTTCCTCGTCGGTTTCATCGTCTCCAAAATAGATGGCGATTTTCTTTTCCGGCAGCCGCGCGAGCAGCTCCAGAACCGCCACGCCTTTGCCCGGAAATTCGCGCGGCAATACTTCCCACACTTTCTTGCCGCTCAAAATGCGCAGCTTGTCGTTGGACCTCGCCACAATATCGCCTACCACTCGGCTGGCTGCTTCCGTGGCGGACTGGCGAGCTCCGCGATAGTGGACGGCAAAACTGAGGTGCTTATCTTCAATTTCAATCCCGCGAAGATTCGCCAATCCGGTTTGCGCGGCTTTCAACGCAGCTTCCACCATCTGCCTGGCCGCGATGCTGGGAACCGTGGTTTCTCCGGCGCGCTCCGCGCCATGCAAGCCGACGTAGCGTATGCCTCCTACGCCGACCAGCGTCTGAATTTTCTCCAACTCGCGGCCACTCACCACCGCCACCGTAAGATTTTCGTGGCCCACAAGCTGGCGGAGAATCTTTCTTCCGCGCTCGGAAAACCGCACGTCGTCAGGATGCCGACGCAGGCGCACCAGGGTTCCGTCGAAATCGAGCAACAGAAGCCGCTTGTCTGCGGCCCGAATGCGAGCGATTACCTGAGGCCAGGCACTGCTAAGGGAGCGCAAATTCTGTACCGATCGCCGATTGTGCAGCACTAAGACAAGCGCCGGCGAGGAATCATCAGCACTTTTCTCCTGCGCGTTAGTCGCCACTGGCCGCGCCCGCCTTTCTCGAAACGATGGCCAATCGCGACGCGGGATTGCCCGGTTCTTTGTCATCGCGGTCGTGGCCATCTTCGGCCCGCGGCTCTTCGATGCGAATCTCGGACAAATCCGTAATCAAATTGCCCGCCCAGCGATACACGTTGTGCTCTTTCACGTTGCGCCGCATGCGCTGCATGCGGCGATGGCGTTCTGTGGCGTCCATCTCGAGAGCCATTCGGATGGCGTCGCTGAGTTGTTCGATGTCGTACGGGTTAACGATGATTGCGTCGCGCAATTCGCGGCTCGCTCCCGTGAAACGGCTCAAGATGAGCGCCCCTTGCTCGTCTTCGCGAGCGGCAACGAATTCCTTGGCCACCAGGTTCATGCCATCATGCAGCGAAGTCACCATGCAAAGATCCGCCGCCTGATAGTATGGCAGGATTTCCTTGTGTTCGTGGTGGCGCGCGAGCAGGACGATCGGTTTCCACTTCGACGTCTGGAATCTCGTATTGATCCGCGCCGCTTCGGCTTCCACCTCCGTCACGAAATCATGATAGCGCGGAATGTGCGTGCGGCTGGGCGCACCGATTTGAACGAACGTGAACTGCCCTACATAGGAAGGCCAGCGTTCGAGGAATCTTTCTACGCCGCGGAACCGCTCGATAATTCCCTTCGTGTAGTCGATGCGATCCACGCCCGCACCCATGAAGCTTGCTTCAATCCCCAGATTTTTCAAAAGTTCCGTGCGCCGGACGTAGGGAGAATCGGAACCCGCGGCTTCCACCTGGCTCTCGCGGAAGTCCACGCTGATGGGGAACGGGCGCACCAGCGTCGTCTGGCCATGCCGCTTGACGGCAAAACGCTCCCACTCGATGCGCGACTCCAGAGCGCGGTTCACCGTTTCGAGGAAGTTGTTGCAGTGGGCCTGGATGTGAAAGCCGATCAGGTCCGCGCCCAGCAAGCCGTCGAGGACTTCGCGCTGCCACGGACAGATTCCAAACGCTTCCGGATTCGGCCAGGGAATATGCCAGAAAATTGCGACGCGCGCGTCGGGGCGCGCCTCTTTTATCATGCGCGGCAGCAACGCAAAGTGATAGTCCTGCACCAGGACGAGCGGATGCTTGGCGGTCTCTATTTCCTGCAGCACCGCATCGGCAAACTTCCGGTTCGCTTCCTGATAGCTTTTCCAGTCCGACGCGCGAAAGATGGGCCGCGTGTAAGCGATGTGGCACAACGGCCACAAACCTTCGTTCGAAAATCCGTAGTAGTAGCCTTCCTCTTCTTCTTTCGTCAGCCACACGCGCCTTAGCGTGTACTCAGGCTTGTCGGGCGGGACGCGCAAGCGATCGTGTTCGTCCACCGTTTCGCGGTCTGCATCGCCGGATCCTGACGCGATCCACGTGCCATCGCAGGCTCGCAAAATCGGCTCGAGAGCGGTGACCAGGCCGCTCGCCGGGACCAGAGCCTCGATTCCTTTGTTGTTGTTTTGGTGCACGTGCATGTAAGGCTCGCGGTTTGATACCACCACGAGCGGGCTTTGCAGCGTCTTGCTCTGCATGCTGATTCGCAGGCGCTCGGGCGTCCACATCGCTTGCCCGGTCTCGCGAAGGCGGGCCTCTTCCTCCGCGGCCGCGCGCGCTTCCGCAAGGCTCTGCGTAAGGTTCATCACCTCTTCGGAAAAAGGAGCGAGAAAGTTCTCCTTGGGAAGGTCAGGGCGAGGAGAAGCCTTGCCGGCCCGCACTTGCCTCATCCACTCAGCGGTACGCGCAATCGGACCTACGATCGTCCACTGCACGATCAGGACCGTGATGAGAACGATCAGGAGCACTTGCGCAATCACGTGCCAGAGAGTGTCCCGCCAGATACGCAAGCTTTGTGCTTCCACGTAACTCGCATCGTGGTAGATCGCGAGGGTGCCGGCCAAGGCTCCCTTTCGATGAAGCGGCAAAAAGTAGACGTGCATATCCTTGCCGCCCAATTTGACGAACTGACCGAATCCCTCATCGTGTGCTTTCACCTGATCCAACGGAATGGACAAAGGGTCGAACCGCGAAACCAGGTTCGAGCTTTCGGCAAGCACTTCGCCATGCGCGTCGTAGACAACTACGCCCGCGAGCTTCTCCCTGTTCCCGAACCGGTCAACCAGGCGACGCAGTTGATCGCGCGAGCCGTTATCCAGCGCCGGCTCGATTGTTTCCTGCAGGCTTCCTGCAAGGGTTTGAGCTCGCCAGCCCAGATCGGCGCGCAGCGCGCGCTTTTCCGAGCGCACCTGGTTTCTGGCAACGATGAACGTGACTAGACTGATGCCTGCTACGAGAAATAAGATCAGCCGTAGACTGAGCCGCACGGCGATTCCCTTCCCTTCGAAATTTTTGGAAATCCGGCGCTGTTAAGCAGCGACGATTTCGATGATCTGCACGCGGATGGTGTTATTGACGGCGTCCAGAATACCCTTCACCCGCACTTTCTTCCCCGAAAACTTTTCTGCCGTCTCTTGGTCATCCAGAGAATACGACATCTTGCTCGAATCGTCTGTCAGAATGAACTGATCGCCTTTTTTGGCAATGGTTCCGGTGAAGGTTTCGATCTTTGAATCGCGCTTCTGGTTCGCAGGGAGTGTGTTGATCTTGCCGGTTTCGGTCTTGGTTGCAATGTGCGTGGATGCCCCAGCTACGAACGAAAGCCCCAAGGCAGCCACCGTTAAAGTGATTCCTTTCTTGATGTTCATCTCTGCTCTCGCTTTTGTACTCTAGATACTCAGGAAAAACGATACACAGAATCCTTCACTTCTTGGCTGCATGGCATCTGCCATTCAAACTCCGTGTAGGACACAGAAAATACAAGGTTTAATGTGATTTTGGGTGGCGCCCGTAGGAAGAATAGTCGCAGACTCCGAAGATTCTGCACGACGGCGAGCGCTTTCAGCCCAAACGGGGCCTCCCGTTAACTGCATGTGGCCGCCGTTTGACCCTCCAGGTGCGCGATTGGACCCACAATGGTAGACGGCGGGTTTAGGGAGGCGCAAACTTTAGTACTGTAACTAGTTACGGGTGTCGTATGCCCGTTGGGGTCAGGCCTTTCCGGGGGAAGTTAGGGGCCGCTGCATTACCAAGCAGGTTGAGAAAACGCGGAGGAGACATGGCGAGCGCAGTTTCAAACAAGCTCTGGAAATCGTTCGACTGGGCGATGTGCAAGACGGCGGGAATAGCCTTCGACACGATTCAATACTTCAACAAATTCAATCCCAACCCTTCATTCACACCGAAATGGTCGGATAAGCCGTTGCTGAAGTCGTGGGAGAAGTCCAAGCCCACGCTCGGCTGGCCGCGCACCACGGACTCGCTTTGTCCCGAGTGCGTGAAGGAAGCGCGTCAGGCCATCATAGACGGCAAGAAGGATTGGACCGATCTGGTGCACGAGAAGGTCGGCGAGATCAAGGCGCAGATTATCGAGCGCGACGGCGAAGTCTGGATGGTCAAGGAATGCCCCATCCACGGCAAGTTTGAGGACATGATGGCTCTCGAAGCCAAGTTCCTCGAGTGGATCGAGCGCAATTTCCCCGGCCGCGACATTCCTGCGCACAACGACGAAAAGCTTCACAATCACGGATCCAGCACGGTTCGTCACGGCCGCGGCGCGGTTCTCACCGTAGACCTCACCAACCGCTGCAACATGATGTGCGATCCCTGCTTCATGGACGCCAACCAGGTCGGTTACGTTCACGAGCTCGGCTGGGACGAGATTCAGGAGATTCTCGACAACGCCACCAAGATCAAGCCTCGCCGCCAGATGTCCGTGCAGTTCTCGGGCGGCGAGCCCACGATGTCGCCCTATTTCTTCGACGCCATCCGCTATGCGCGCAAAGTCGGCTACAACAGCGTGCAGGCGGCCACCAACGGCATCGAGTTCGCCAAGAGCAAGGAATACTGCAAGCAGGCCTTCGAAGCGGGTCTTCGATATGCGTACCTACAATTCGACGGCATCGGCAACGACGCGAACAGCCACCGCCAGGTGGGCAACCTCTTTGACGTGAAGCTCCGCGCCATCGAAAACATGCACGAGGCCGGCATCGAAATCGTGCTGGTCACCACCATCGTGAATAACGTGAACAACGATCAGGTGGGTCCCATCGTCAAGTTCGCGATGGAAAATCCCAAGAAGATCGCCTTCGTCTCCTTCCAGCCGGTTTCATTTACTGGTCGCGACGAAGACATCACGCCGGAGCGCCGCATCCGCCAGCGCTATACGCTTTCGCACCTCGCCAAAGACGTCAGCAACCAGGTTGGCCAGATCGAGCCCACCCGCGATTGGTTCCCGCTTTCCTTCATTTCGCCCTTCGCCGGCTTCGCCGATCTCGTCCATGGCCCCGAAGCGCAGTGGGGAGCCCTTTCCTGCGGCTGCCACCCGAACTGCGGCGTGGGCACCGCGATGATGGTGAATAAGCACACCAAGGAATGGGCGCCGATTTCCCGCTTCCTGAACGCACCTCAGCTGGTGGCAGACGTTACTTCCATCACTGACGCAGCCCGCAGCCGCAAGTTCTCCGCGTTCATGATGGTTCTCGCTCTGCTCCGCAACTACGATGCCTGGCAAGCTCCGCCGAACCTGCGCATCAAGGACATCCTAAAGAAGTTCGACAAGACCTGGGCCGTTTCCAAGAATTCCGATCACAAATACGGCCGCACCAATCCCAACCGCACCTACGAAGACGCCATGAAGCGCCGCAGTGAAGATCCTTGGAACATGCTTTTCGTCGCCGGCATGTGGTTCCAGGATCTTTTCAACTACGACTTCCGCCGCACCGAGATGTGCATCATCCCCTACGCCACGCAGCAGGGCGAAATCTCCTTCTGCGCGTATAACACTGGCATCGGCTGGCGGAAGATCATCGAGAACATGCACAAGAACGCGACCGTCGCCCAGTGGTACAAGGAACACGGCAAGCACGAGATCTACGCCAAAGGCAAGAGCGTCAACCTCGAAAGCTACGAGCACTCGCTGCGAATCGACAAGGAAGACGCCGCGCGCGTTCGGCACGTCGAGCACGATATTCCCGTGACTGCCGCCGAGGAAGATCGCATCCGCCGCAAGAAAGCCTTCGAAGAAGCCGCGAAAGTCCGCCGCATCTACGAAGAGCTCGTGCTGAAGAAGCCCAAGGAAGAAGTCGTGCAGATTGGCTCGCTTCAGCAGATGCAGACAGCCGTCCCCGGCGCTCCGGTCAAGCCTGTTCAGATCGCGCCGGTCAACGGCAACGGTAACGCGCCGGCCGCCAAGCCCGAAGCCGAAGCCGCCGTCGCCGGCGACTAAACATCGCGCCACAATTGAAGTTTCACCAGCAGCCCCGGCCACAACCGGGGCTGTTGTTTTTCCCGGCGACTAATTGTTTTGCTAGAATTGAGAAGCCGAGGACAAAATGCCAATTTATGAGTACGTCTGCGACGATTGCGGCGCCAATTACGAGCGCATCGTGAAGAACGACAAGGCAAGCGTGACTTGCCCCAAGTGCGAAAGCAAGAAACACACAATCAAACTTTCCGTGTTCGCCGCCCACGGCAATGGCGTCAAAACCAAGGGCGGCCCGTCATCGGGACCGATGTCGGGCGGCGGCTCCTGTTGCGGCGGAGGCGGCTGCGGCTGCCATTAGCTAACTGAATTTTGCTGTGCCCGCCAATCGAGACTTGCCGGACCGGCGCTTCCCAAGGCCCACAGATTTCGACTACTCATCCGCTGCAATCTACTTCGTAACGATCTGCACCAAGGAAAAGCGCGCCCTGTTCGGCCGCAGCTCCCTACTTAGCGGCCACCTTCACCGATGCTTGCGTATTTTCCCACTTCATTTGCAGCGTGCATCCGCCGCCGGCTTGATCGAAATCAATCGTGAAATTCTCCACTGGCGCAGATGTCTTTGACACGGCCATATCCACGCGCGCCAAATCATTGGCCTCACCTGAATATTTTGTGCCCCACTCGCCCGTCGTCTTGCTGATCACCAGCGTCCACTTGTCCGCGGTGGGAACCACGAAGAGCGTATAGCTTCCGGCAGGTACCGCTGTTCCACCGACGCTCGTGTCTCCCGTCGTCACGAAGGTGGTCGCTTCGTTCGCGCCGGCGCGCCAGACTTTTCCGTACGGAACCAGGTCGCCGAAAATCTTCCGCCCCTTCATGCGCGGGCTCGAATAATCGATCGTGATCGTCTTGCCGTCCAGCTTGCACTCGGCCTTGGCCGGCGGGCTCGGCCGCGCGCCCTTATCCTGCTGTGCGCTGCTCGACGCCGCAAACACCGTCAGCCCTATTAACAACATCGCCCACACCGCAAGAATTCTTTTCATCTCGTCACCTCGATTGGAAGAAATACCGGTTCGATTGGCCCGTCGACACACGCAAGAATTCTGCTCCGCCCGCGCAAGCGAGTCAAACAGGTGTTTGCCGTAGCAGGTCAACTTTCATGGAACGTACGCATGGGTGCGGTCATCAGATTGGGTGAGATTAGAATTTCTTGAGTCCGCCTCCATTCACAGTCGCCAGCCAAAGGAGATTGCCATGAGCACAAGCGCAGCATCGATCGATTGGACCTCTCGCCCGGCAGCCAAATCAGGGCAATTCCGGCTCGGCGGCGATCTCAGCATCAACCGGCTCGGCTTCGGCACCATGCGGCTGACGGGTGAAGGAATCATAGGTCCGCCGAAGGACCACAACGAAGCAATTCGAGTGCTGCGCCGCGCCGTGGAACTCGGCATCAATTTTTTCGACACCGCGGATTCCTACGGGCCCAATGTGGCGGAAGAACTCATCGCCGAAGCTCTGTACCCATATCCCGCGGGGTTTGTGATCGCGACGAAAGCCGGCTTCGAGCGACCCGGCCCGAACAAATGGGTGACCAACGGCCGGCCGGAACATTTGCGCGCGGCGTGCGAAGGCAGCCTCAAACGCCTGCGCCTTGACCGGATCGAACTCTTCCAGCTTCACCGCATCGATTCGAAAGTTCCAGCGGACGACCAGCTCGGCGCGCTGCAGCTTCTGCAATCGGAAGGAAAAATCAATCACATCGGCTTATCGGAAGTCAGTGTGAAAGAGATCGAGCACGCGCGGACGATTGTTCCGATCGTATCGGTTCAGAATCGCTACAGCGTGGTGGACCGCGCCGCAAAAGACGTTGTGGAATATTGCGAGAAAGCAGGCATCGGCTTTATTCCCTGGTTTCCTCTAGCGGCAGGCGATGTATCGAAGTCAGGAAACTCACTCGAGGGAGCAGCAACCAAATTGAAAATCACGCCCTCGCAACTTGCGCTTGCGTGGCTATTGCACCGTTCGCCGGTAGTGCTGCCGATTCCCGGCACTTCGCGCGTTGAGCATCTCGAAGAGAATGTGGCCGCGGCGGCTGTGAAGGTCGATGAAGCCACTTTGAAAGGGCTGGCAAAATTGGCTCGCGGGGCATAAGCACACCGTCTGGATCAGACCCGATACGGCGGCGGCTTTATTCCTTTGTCTCGAAGATAAATCTCCGCCTGGCCGCGATGGTGAGCCACATGGACGTACATAGCGAGCAGCACTTCCCGCCCAGGCATCCGTCCGTCAGGCGAATCATGCGTATTGCCAAGCCGTTCGTCAGTCATCTGGTCAATCACGCCTGCGCAATACTCGAAAGAGCCGCTCAGAAGCTTCACGATGCCTTCCTTGTCGGTCGGCGATGGCGTCTGTGGCACATTTGTGTCCTTCAACCCTGCACAGAACGCATAGTTCGTCGTCGCGATGTGCGAGATTAGTTCTCCAAACGTCATCGATTCGAGATGGGGCCGGAAGCCGTAATCGCTGGCAGGCATCGCCTCCGCGACTGCTACCGAGAGCTTGCTGAGTGCGCTGAAGTGTTTCGCGTATTCGTTGCCGACTGCTGCAGCCGGGTTCAGCGCGACACCCGCCCTCACAGCTGTGCTACACGACAAACCAATCAGAAGAGCAGCAAGGGCAACGGTACGCTTCATGGCACGCCTCCCGTGCACGTGGCGATGCAGTCCGGCGACCGGCGATGCCGCTATAGACGACTGCACGCAGCTTTGGATAGCAGCGTCTTCCATGTCACGTATGTGGCGCGGCGATGTATGGTGATGCGAATCGCTGCGTCAACTGCGTAACGGCAGAACCCCGCGCAGCCGCGCTTCGCGCAAATAGATTCCCAGCCAGGCCATGATGGCGACGATCAGCGGAGCCGCAAAGTTCGGCTCCAGTTTCTGTACGTGAGTGGCGATCGCCCCGCCCAGGTACCCTGTCAACATAATCGCGCCGAAAACAGAGGTGCGGGGAATCGCATACAGCAGCGTTGAAACCAGGAGCGCAGTTGATATCGGGATCGAAACCGAGTCCGGGTAACCATACGTTCTCATACCCTCGCGCGCTTTTTCCGGATGAAGGAAGCCGTAGCTGGCGCCGAAAAGCAGTAACGCCACTACCAGCCCGCTTAGTATCCGTCCCGTCCACAGCATTCCCTTCGAAGTGAGCACGGCGGGCGCAACTGATGACATAGGTTTCTTCCTTTCGGTATTGGATTGGACTTTAGTAAAGCATCGAAGGCTGGGCAGACAAACGCGTTATTAGACGCGGCTGCTTGACCTTGGATGCAACTTGCGGCCACTATTGTGAAGCTACGCGGGGCGCGAGCGAATGCCGGAAGGCAAAGGGCTTCTCATCGTCTACACAGGGCCGGGCAAGGGCAAGACCACCTGCGCTTTGGGCACCGCTTTTCGCGCTGTAGGGCAAGGCCTTCGCGTGCTGATGGTTCAATTCATCAAAGGCTCGTGGTACTACGGCGAACTCGACGCCGCGAAAATGCTAGGGGATGATAAGTTTGAAATCCGTCCGATGGGCCGGGGCTTTGTGAAGGTGGGCGGCGCGGACACCGATCCCGAAGACATTCGCATGAGCGAGCAGGCCTGGGAATTTGCGCGCGAGCAGATTTACGGAGAAAAGTACGATTTGGTGGTGCTCGACGAAATCAACTACGTAATCAGCTATAAAATGCTGGATGCGGATCGGATTGTAGATGCTCTGGTGAAGCGCCCTGAACGCATTCACGTAATCTGCACCGGCCGCAGCGCGCACCCGAAGCTTGTCGAGGCCGCCGACCTGGTCACTGAAATGCGCGAAATCAAGCACCCGTACACGCAAGGCATCCTGGCGCAGAGGGGAATCGACTACTAGTCATGACCTGGTTTAAGCGCGAAAAGAAGTCGATTGAAAATCCCACGCCGGTGGAGGAACGCCGCGTCCGCACCGAAGGTATGTGGACGAAATGCGGGTCGTGCCGCGCCATCATCTGGAAGAAAGATCTGGAATCGAACTGGAACGTGTGCCCGAAATGCGACCATCATTTCCGGTTAGGAGCTCGCCGCCGCCTGGAGCTTCTGCTCGATGACGAACGATACGAGGAATTCGACTCCGATCTTTCCTCGAGCGATCCGCTTCATTTCTCGGATACGAAGCCGTATGCACAGCGCTTGAAAGACGCGCAGCATAAGCTGGGCATGAAGGACGCCATCCTTACCGCCGAGGGCCTGATCGATGGACGCCCGGTGATCTGCTGTTCGATGGAGTTCGGTTTTATCGGCGGCTCAATGGGAGCTGTGGTGGGAGAAAAAGCGGCTCGAGCCATCGAACGCTCGATCGAGAAGAAATATCCGCTGGTGATCGTCTCCTGCTCCGGCGGCGCGCGCATGATGGAAGGCGTCGTCAGTCTCATGCAATTGGCAAAAGTCTCGGCAGCGCTTGCGCGCCTGGATGACGCGCGCATACCGTACATTTCCATTCTCACCGATCCCACTACCGGCGGCGTCACCGCGAGCTATGCCATGCTCGGGGACTTGAATATCGCCGAACCCGGCGCTCTGATCGGCTTCGCCGGCCCGCGTGTGATCGAAGACACGATCCGCCAGAAACTCCCCGAAGGCTTTCAGACCGCGGAGTTCCTACTCGATCACGGATTTCTGGACGCTATCGTGCCGCGCAAGGAGCTGAAGCCTTACGTCAGCCAGGCGCTTACTTTTTTTCTCGATTCATAGATCGAATCACGAAAACCAAATCACGAAGTTCGTATCACGGCGGCCCATCACGAAGATGAACTACGAAGATTCCGTCAGCTCACTTCTGGCGCTGGGCAGAGAACTGGCGGCGCCGCAGCAGGCTCGCGTCCAGAAATTCGGCCTGGAAAATATCTCTGCGCTCGCTGCCGATCTGGGAAATCCGCACCGCGCGATTCCCTGCGCTCACATCGCCGGTACAAATGGCAAAGGCTCGACGGCCGCCCTTCTCGAAGCTATCCTCCGCCACGCCGGCCAGCGCACCGGCCTCTACACCTCGCCTCATCTCGAGAGCATCAACGAACGCATTCGCTTGAATGGCGAGCCGGTCTCGAACGAAATTTTCGCTGCCGCATGGACGCGCGTGCACGCCTCCATCGAATCGCTTCTGGCCTCGGGAAAACTGACCGCGCATCCCACCTTTTTTGAATGCGTCACCGCAATGGCATTTCTGATCTTTGCCGAACAGCGCATCGCTTTTGCCATCTACGAAGTTGGCCTGGGAGGCCGGCTGGACTCGACGAACATCGTCACGCCCGAAGTGGCGATCGTCACCCCTATCGATTTCGACCACGAAAACTTTCTCGGCCATTCCATTGCGGAAATTGCGGCGGAGAAGGCCGGCATCATTAAACCAGGTGTGAAAGTGGTGAGCTCGGTTACGCGTCCGGAAGCTCAAGCCGTAGTCGCGCAGAAGTGCGCGGAAATGCAGGCACTGCAGGTAGACATCGACGAAGCGCGGCACCTCGCAGAAGAAACTTCTTCCGGCGGCTTCTATCGCGCCGTGGCTACATCGAAAAATTCACGCGCAAAACTTCTGCTCGCTCCGTCACTTCCGGGTCGCTTCCAGCTTCGAAATGCTCTGGCCGCCGCCACCGCCGCTCGCATTCTTTCAGAGAGCGGCAAATTCCATATCGAAGATCGAGACATCGAACGAGGTATCGCAAATGTGCGATGGCCCGGCCGCCTGGAACACCTCTCCGAAAATCCCCACATCTATCTCGACGGCGCCCACAATCCCTCCGGCGCTCGCGAACTGCTCGAATTCTGGCAGTGCGATCTCGCCGGCCGTCGAATCATTCTCCTCTATGGAGCGATGCGCGATAAGGCTGTGGACGAAATCGCGGGCATCCTGTTTCCGCATGCGCACGAGGTGATTCTCACCAAACCGCGACAACCACGCGCAATTTCCGCCGCGCTCTTGGTGGAAATCACCGCTCACCTGGCGTCGCGGGAACCCGCCGTCATTGCAGACCCGCTCCAAGCCTTCGATCACGCCATCGAAACCGCCCGCGGCGATGATGCTGTGGTTGTTGCCGGTTCGCTCTACCTCGTTGGCGATCTACGCTCGCACTGGCGCACTCGAAGGCTTGCTACGCCCGCGCCCCCCTGAGCATCCCCATGCAACATTCTGCAATTCATAGAAATAATCCAATTTCCTGTACTGCTCGCAAACAACCCATTATTCAGGCCCGGAATCGAACGTAGTCCGAATCCGAAATGCGGCCTTATGCGTCCCAAGCGCGGACGAGTTTTTCTCAGGTTCGAACGGAACTTATTCTTTTGCGCGTGGAATTACGAATGTGCGGAAACAATTAACGTCTTTTGTTCGTTTATTTAAATAGGGCTTGGTACCCAATCTGCACGAACTAGCGTCTAAGTATTGTAGCTGGAGGGCCTAATGACAAGCGAGGAGAGACGAAGCAAACTGGAATCTTTCGGCCACGCGCCCATACTATTGGCCGGCGCGCTGCGGCAATTTCCGAAGAAAATGTGGCTTTATAAGCCATCGGCCGAAAAGTGGAGTATTCACGAGACGATCTTGCATCTCGCCGATAGCGAAGCCAGCGGATACGTGCGCTGCCGCCGCTTTATTGCCGAGCCCGGAAGCCCGGTGCTGCAATTTGATGCAGCACGCTGGGCTGGATCGCTTGGTTATTTTCACCAGAGCACGCGAGAGGCGCTCGAAATCATTCGCAGGCTGCGCAAAATGACGTATCAATTGCTCGCCTCCTTGCCCGATCCGATCTGGTCGAATGCCGTCGAGCGACCCGATGACGGCCTTCTTCGCCTGGAAGATTGGGTGGATATTCAGGAGCGGCACATCCCGCACCACATCGAGCAGATGAGGCAGAATTACGACCTCTGGCTGAAAACAAATCCGCCCAGAAAGCCGGCCACTCCTTCTGCCAGATCGAGTGCAACGGCGTCTCAGCGAATGATATCTCTCTCCGCGGGCCTCTAAGCCTGCAACGACCTCCTGTCCACTTGGCCGGGAGCAGTGGCGGGGGAGCCCCCTGCGGGCCGGGTGACTTTGGCAGGCCTGTTGACACCCTCGTGTCCTGTAGATTGCCCACCCAGTATCGCTCGTTCGTGTATCCAAGTTGCTGGTCTTCAACACTGATGGTAGGATTGCTGCTTCATGCCCTCTGATACGTCTCCCAAGCCGCGCGTCGGAATCCCGTACCGCACACGAAAAGAAGAACTTAAGGGTGAGCGCGGCAAGTACGACAAGTATTGCCAAGCCGTTCTCCAAGCCGGAGGCGAACCGGTCGAGGTCTCCCTTGCGCTCCCGCCGCACCAGCTACGCCAATTGGCCAGCTCCCTGGATGCAGTGGTCCTCACGGGCAGCCCGGCCGACGTAAATCCATCGCTCTACCATGCAGCTCGAAATCCCGCGTCTGCTGAAGCCGACCCGGACCGTGAACGCACCGATTTTGCGCTCCTCGAACATGCCTTTGCGGAGCATAAACCTGTACTCGCCATTTGCTACGGAGTGCAGAGCATGAACGTCTTTCTCGGCGGGACGCTGATCCAGGATATTCCCAGCGAGCTTCACACGCCGATCCAGCATCCCTGGTCAAACCGCGACAAAGGCGCTCCGGAGCCTTTCCATGCCGCAAAAATTGAACCCGGTTCGCGTCTCCGGGAACTGGCGGGCGCTGACGAAATCGGCATCAATAGCTCCCATCACCAATCGATCCTCGAGCCCGGACGCAACCTGCGGATTACGGCCCGCGCTTCAGACGGAGTGATCGAAGCCGTCGAATGGACCGGAGACTCCAACTGGGTCACTGGCGTCCAATGGCATCCGGAGCGAATCGCTGAATCGGATCTGCTCGCGCAGCGACTGTTTGGCACCTTGATCGAGACAGCGCGCAAAGCAGCGGTGAAGCAAGCGTGAGCGCGCGGTTAGGCTAAGGCGGCCACGATTGCATCGCGCGAGCCGGCGGGTTTTCGGCATCCGCACATCTGCTTAACTTTTCGGTCTTGGGATCTTCACTTTGGGGGGTTCATGATTTCGCTGGCAGGCAAAGCGGCTCTGATAACCGGCGGCTCGCGAGGCATCGGAGCGGCTACGGTACGGCTTTTCGCGCAGGCGGGGGCCGATGTGGTGTTCAATTACCACCGCAGCCGCGAAGCCGCTTCGCAGCTTGAACAGGAAGCGCGCAAAAATGGCACGCGCATCGAGTCGTTCAAAGCCGACCTCGGCAAAGTGGCCGACGCGAAGAAGCTCGTGGAATTCACGCGAGAGCAGCTTGGGCGGATCGACATCCTTGTGGCCAATGCCGGCATCTGGAATGAGGCGGATGCACCCATCGAAAAGCTTACCGAGCGCGAGTGGGACGAAATGATGCGCGTGAACGTGAAGAGCGTCTACTGCGTGATTCACTTCGCCGTGCCGCACATGATCGCGCAGCGCGGCGGCCGCATTATCGCCATCAGCTCCACAGCAGGCCAGCGCGGCGAATCGTTTCATACTCACTACGGCGCATCGAAAGGCGCCATCATCAGTTTTGTGAAGGGCTTGGCCACGGAACTCGCGCGCCACAATATTCTCGTCAACTGCGTGGCGCCCGGCTGGGTGGATACGGACATGTCGGCTTCCGTTCTGCGCAATAAAGCCGGCCTGAAACAGGCGGCTGCGGCAATTCCGCTGAAGCGGCCCGGCACACCAGAAGAAATCGCGGGCCCGATTCTCTTTGCGGCTTCTGACCTGGCTACCTTCGTGACTGGCGAAGTAATCAACGTAAATGGAGGCGCTGTTCTGTGCGGATAATCGCGCGCATTGTTCTTCTGTCCATTTTATTGACCGGTGCCTGGCTGGAGTTCTCGCCATGCGTCTTCGCTCAAAATCCCCAGGACTTGATGCCGGAGGAAAGCGCCGCCAAAGCCAAAGAGATTTTGCAGCAGGCGATTCAAGGCCTGGGCGGCACGGCATATCTGAATCTTCGAGATGCCACGTGCGAAGGGCGCCTGAGCCAGTTTGGCCACGCCGGTGAGCTGAATGGCTTCGAAAAATTTGTGGATTACACGATTCCTCCTTTCAAGGATCGGACTGAGAATCTTCCCAAGCGCAACATCATCACCGTGATGAATGGCGACAAAGGCTGGACGCTGGATCGAGGGGGTGTTTCCGACGCGTCGGGCGCTGACATAGCCCATTTCGAGGAAGACACCAAAAAGGATATCGACTATATCCTGCGCAGCCGGATCAAGGAACCCAAGATGGTTTTCCGCTATGCCGGCCAGGACATCGTGGATTTGAAAGAGGTCGACTGGGTGGAACTCGTCGATAGCGACAATCGGACGATCCGCATCGCGATTGCGCAGTCCACTCACCTTCCGGTGCGCAAAATCGTGGATACGCGCGATGCGAACACCCGCATGAAAACCGATGAGATTGAATACTACTCGAATTATCACCCCCTCAACGGCGTGCAGACGCCTTTCCAGATCACCCGCGAACGCAACCACATCAAGATTTATCAGGTGTTCTTCGATAAGTGCGAGTACAACACCAACCTCTCCGACTCACTTTTTACCAAGCAATCGCTCGACGAACGCTGGGAGAAAGTCGGAAAGAGCGCGCGCAAGAAAGCTGAAAAAGACGCAAAGAATAACTGAGGCATTGGCTGACCGAGCCGGAGTGAATGGGAAGGGTCAGGCAGGTCTCAGACCCGCCCGCGTTGCGGCAGGCTTGGCGCTTACTATTCTCCGTTCCATTCGTTTTCTTCCTTCACCGTCATTTGCGTTGCGCGATCGAAATTCCCATCCGACTTGGGCTTTGGTGAGAAAACGACGGCCGCGTTGCCGTGCGCTTCCAGCTGTTGGATCGAGTTCGGCGCTGGCTCAAGCGGAGAAATTTTATAAGGTTCGGGGGATTTCGCAGGGGCTTTACTGAGTTCGCACGCGAACGGGTCTGAGACCCGCCCCTACTGATTACTCATTGAGAGTTTCGAATTAACGTTATATTGCCGCCTGCTTCGCGACGAATTCGCCCAATTGCGCCCTGCGAGGTATAATCGCCTGATGCACAGCAAGCGAAAATCTCAGCAAGTCCACAGCACCACGGTACTTTGCGTGCGCCGCGACAACAAAGTGGTTCTGGCTGCCGATGGACAAGTCACGCTGGGCGAAGGTGTGATCAAGCACAACGCCAAAAAGACGCGCCGCCTCTATAACGATAAGATCCTCGCCGGCTTTGCCGGCAGCACGGCCGACGCGCTTTCACTTTTCCAGCGTTTCGAAAACAAATTGCAGGAGTTTCATGGGAACCTTTCGCGCGCGGCCGTGGAGCTGGCCAAGGATTGGCGCACAGACCGTTCGCTTCGCCATCTAGATGCACTATTGGTTGTGGCCGACGCGAAATCCACGTTTCTGCTGTCGGGCAATGGAGACGTGATCGAGCCGGATGATGGCATCACGGCCATCGGTTCGGGAGGGCCTTACGCTTTGGCCGCCGCGCGCGCACTGCTGAAATTCACGAAGCTGAATTCGAAAGACATCGCCCAGGAAGCCATGCGCATCGCGAGTGAAATTTGTATCTACACCAACGCGCAATTCAGCATCGAAGAACTATGACCGGTAAATCGGAGAAGGATATGGTGATCTACTTGGCCGGAGAATCGCAGGCTTCGGAGCCGGAACCGCTTCCCTCGTTTGACGAGCTCACCCCGCGAGAAATTGTCGTTGAGCTCGATAAATATATCGTCGGCCAGAACGCGGCCAAGAAAGCCGTAGCCATCGCGCTGCGCAATCGCGTCCGCCGGCAGAAGCTCACTCCGGAGCTTGCCGAAGACATCCTTCCCAAGAATATTCTGATGATCGGTCCCACGGGCGTGGGCAAGACGGAAATTGCGCGCCGCCTCGCTCGCCTGGCCGGCTGCCCCTTCGTCAAAGTGGAAGCTTCAAAATACACCGAAGTGGGCTATGTCGGCCGCGACGTGGAGTCCATGGTACGCGATCTTGTCGAGACGGCGATCGACATGGTGCGCGAAGAAAAGCTCGATGAAGTGGCCGAGCGAGCGGAGCAGTCCGCCGAAGAGCGTCTGCTTGACCTTCTCCTGCCTGCTTCGCCCGTGCCCGCGGAGGCCAGCCAGGCTTCGGAAGCCCAGCGCCGCGAGCAGGCGCAGCGCACGCGCGAGAAACTTCGCGTGCAGCTGCGCGAAGGCAAGCTCGATCAGCGCATGGTGGAAGTGGAAGTTCGCGAACGCTCCGTGCCTTCCTTCGAAATCATCACGAATCAGGGCGTCGAGGAGATGGACGTCAATGTGAAGGACATGCTATCCGGCATGTTCGGCCAGCAGAAGAAAAAGCGGAAGATGACGGTGGCGGAAGCTTTCGACTACCTGATTCAAGAAGAAGAGAACCGCCTAATTGACATGGACCAGGTCACTCGAATGGCCGTCGACCGCGTCGAGCAGATGGGGATTCTCTTTATCGATGAAATCGACAAGATTGGCGGCCGCGAATCTGGCCACGGCCCGGACGTCTCGCGCGAGGGCGTGCAGCGCGACATTCTCCCCATCGTCGAAGGCACCACCGTGAACACACGCTACGGCATGGTGCGCACCGACCACATTCTCTTCATCGCTGCCGGCGCCTTCCACACCACCAAGCCGTCCGACCTTATTCCCGAATTACAGGGCCGCTTTCCGATCCGCGTCGAACTCAGTTCGCTTTCCGAAGCCGACTTCATCCGCATCCTTACCGAGCCGAAGAACGCACTGATCAAGCAATATGTGGCGCTTCTCGATACAGAAGGTTTCAAGCTTGCATTTACGGAAGACGCGATCGCATCCATCGCCGGCTTCGCCGCCAAGGTGAACGAGCACACGGAAAATATCGGCGCGCGCCGCCTGCACACGATTCTGGAGAAAGTGCTCGAAGAGATTTCCTTCGAGGCTCCTGAAATGAAAAAGAAATCGTTCAAGCTCGATGCTGCTTACGTGCAAAAGCAGCTCGCGAACATCGTGAAAGACCAGGATCTTAGCCGCTATATTCTGTAGAAATCCGAAAATGGAAATTCAACAAGGGGACTGCGCGCCCGCCCCCACCGCCCACTCCCACGCCTTCCACCTCCCAATTTTATTTTTCCTCTCTTACATTTTTATTCTCTACGGCTGCGCCGCTCCTGGTGAACCTCTGGAGCGCAAGCCACCTACCCCAACTCCCGTTACCGACCTCATCGCCTCGCAGTCCGGCAACGCCGTGATACTCAGCTTCACTCTTCCACGCGATTCCGTGGAAAAGCGCGAAATCCAAAAACCTCTCTCCGTCAATGTGTACAGGAATTTTGAGGCAGTCCCCCCCGCCAATTCACCGGCAGCCGTTGCTCCCGCGAATCCCGCTCTGCTGCTCACGATTCCGCCGGCGATGGTGGATCGCTACAGGGCGCAAGGACGAGTACGATTCATCGATTCGCTTCAGACCGGGGATTTCGCGCCCGGAGGACGCGAGGCTATGTACCTCGTCCGCACGTTTGTGTCGCCGAAAAAACTTTCTACCACTTCCAACGTCGCGGCTCTCACGCTCAATCCGCCCGCGAACGCAATCGCCGATCTCGAGACGGCATTCAGCCGCTCGGGCGTCACGCTATCCTGGACGCCGCCGGACAAAACCCTGATCGGCACAGCGCCCCGTGTCGCGTTCTATCGAGTCTATAGAGCAGAAATGGAATCAGCTCCGAATTCCGGCGCGAATCCGGCCGCCATTGGCAGCACGGACGCCTCCCAAACAAAAGTCCCCTTCGCTCGCATTGCAGAAGCTGAATCTCCGCCCTACACCGATACGCAGACGGAGCTCGGCAAGACCTATGTGTACTCGGTTCGCAGCGTTGCGCAGTTCCCGGGCGCGCAGGTCGAGTCGGTGGATTCGAATTTCGCGACGATCACACCGAAAGACGTTTTCCCGCCGCCGGCTCCGCAGGATCTTGTCGCGGCCTTTGTTCCCGCCGCCGGCGGAACAGCCGCATATCTCGATCTCTCCTGGTCCATCAGCACGGCAACCGATATCGCCGGTTACAACGTTTATAGGAGCGAGGACTCTTCACGTCCGGGTGCCCGCGTAAATTCCCAGTTGTTGCTTACGCCTGCGTTTCGCGATATGAATGCCTTGCCCGGCCGTACTTATTTCTTTACCGTCACAGCGGTCGATCGCTCCGGAAACGAAAGCCCGGCCAGCCCGCCGGCTTTGGGCAATGTTCCGGCGCCCGATCACCCGTAAAAGAAATCTGCATGAGAAATGACTGAACATCTAATTCCTGATCCACTGAAGGTCGGCCGGAAAGTCCTGGCGGCCGGACATCGCACCACGCTGCAAACCGGCATTTATATGGGCGCTGCTTTGATCGTGGTCATGATGGTAGCGCTCTTTGTCACCAATCGCGTCCCCGGCACCGAGCGCTATGCGCTCGAACGCAACGCCACGTTCTGTGCGCTGTTTTTCATCTGCATGCTGATTCCGATCGCCCGCTTCTTCAACCGCCCGATGCCGATGTTCACCTCCGCTATGATCGGCTGGGTGATATTTGTGGTCGCCTACGACATCACCGGCATGTTCTACCAGAATCTTTTTCAGGCTTTGCGCAGCCCATTTCAAGCGCTCATCGAAGGCACCATCGTCTACGGAGTAGCCGCCGTCGGCGCCTGGGTGATCGGCATGTGCCTCGAGGCGCGCCAGCATCCGCTTGCTCCGCGCCGCCGCCGCACCGATCACCTTCATCAACAGCCATGAAACCTCCATCATGAAACTTTGCCGTTTCCAGCCGCTCGAATTCGCTTCCGCTGACATCGCCCGCGCGCCCCACGAATCCCATCCGCACATGCGCCACGGGATCATCGAAGCCAACTCCGTACATGAATTCAGCGGCGAACTCTGGGGTGCGCGCGAACGCACCGGCCAGAAATGGCCGCTCGACTCCGTAAAACTTCTGCCGCCCGCCATCCCCTCGAAGATCGTCTGCGTGGGCAAAAATTACGTCGACCACGCTGCCGAAATGGGCGGCCCTCCGCCGAAGAATCCCATCATTTTCCTGAAGCCGCCTTCAGCGGTGATCGCGCCCCACGAACCAATCATCCTCCCGCGCATCTCCCAGCGCGTCGACTACGAAGGCGAAATCGCCATCGTCATTGGCCGCCGCTGCCATCTCCCCGCCCCCAACGAAGACGTCAGCCCCTACATCCTCGGCTACACCTGCTTCAACGACGTCACCGCCCGCGACCTGCAGCGAGCCGACGGCCAGTGGACCCGCGGCAAAAGCTTCGACACCTTCTGCCCCTTCGGCCCGCTACTGGAGTCCGACCTCAATCCTGCCGATACCAGAGTAGAGACCTACGTCAACGGCGTGCGGAAACAGTCCGCCAGCGTCTCAGAAATGATCTTTTCCGTTGATGTTATAATTAAGTGGATAGCTGAGGTGATGACGCTCGAGCCCGGCGATGTGATCGCCACCGGAACTCCGGCGGGAATTGGCACACTCGCCGACGGCGATGTGGTGGAAGTAAGCGTCACCGGAATCGGCACACTCCGCAATCCGGTCGCCGCTTTTGCCGAATAGGCGCCGCCGGCCTCGCGTGCGGTTTCTCGTATACTCCGATTCACTCGGCTAGCCGCTGCCATGTAAGGGCCTTGTAGTTCGCGGGAATCTTGCAGGTTGCTGGAGCTTTGTAGGTCGCGGTTTTAACCGCGACACCAGCTGGAATTATGACGAGGGGCTTTAGCCCCTGAAGTACAGTGCGTTTGCAGCTTAGCCGTAACAAAAGGTGAAAAAATGAAATTCTTCCTAGACACCGCAAATCTAGACGAAATCCGCCAGGGCGCAGCCTCCGGCGTCATCGACGGCATCACCACCAATCCCACCCTCGCCGCGAAAGAAAAAATGCCCTTTCGCGACCTCATCATCCAAATCTGCAACATCGTAAAAAACGGCGCTATCAGCGCTGAAGTCGTCTCCACCGATTACGAAGGCATGCTGCGCGAAGCCCGCGAAGTGGTCAGCTGGCATCCCAACGTGGTCGCGAAAATTCCCATGACGCCCGACGGCGTCCGCGCCTTGAGCGTCCTCTCCAAAGAAGGGGTTCGCGTCAACGTCACTCTCGTTTTCTCCGCCTCCCAGGCCCTTCTCGCCGCCAAGGCCGGCGCCTATTTCGTCAGCCCGTTTCTCGGCCGCCTGGATGATATCTCTCAGGACAGCCTGATCCTTCTTCGCGACATTCTCCAGATTTATCGCGCGTATGATTACAAGACGCAGGTGCTGGCCGCGAGCCTTCGCCACCCGATGCACGTCGTCGAAGCGGCGAAGATGGGGGCGCATATCGGAACCATGCCGTTCAAGGTTTTCGAAATGCTCTTCAAGCATCCGCTCACGGACCGGGGCCTCGAATCATTCCTGAAAGACTGGGAAAAAGCGCGCGATACGCTCGGCGATATTTCCGAGCCGGTCGGCGCGCGTAAAGGCGGGCGTTGACACACCTTTTTTCGAATTGGACCCAACTGCTGCCGGTTGCGGGCCTCATCGCGATGGCCGCTATCGGCATCGTTGTCTGGCTGCGGCGCAAGCCTATTGACGCTTCCGAAATTGAACGCCAGCGCCGCGCCTACCTCAACAAGGTCGGCCGCATCGTCGAAGGCCAGATCCTCGAAATCTCCGAAAATGCTTTGCCGGCGGGCGACGGCAAGCACCACTCGCCATCCGCAAAAAATAATTCCGGTTCGAGCAGTGGCGTGAAGCTAACCGCAACTGCGTCCAGCAACGGAACGCAGCGCCTCATCTACTACACGTACTCAATCTCCGGCGTCACCTACGAAACCGCGCAGGATGTCACCGGCCTCGAAGAGCGCCTCCATTTGAAGCGCGCCGCGGTAGGCCAAACCGCCAGCGTGAAGTACGACCCCTCAAATCCCAGCAATTCGATCCTGCTAGCCGACGACTGGTCCGGCCTGCACTAACACCTTTGAAAGTGAAAACCCATCATTGGGCCTTTCTAGGTCTCGCAATCGCGACGCTTTTGTCTTTGGTCACTTTCGCCAACAAAAAACCACGACCCTCTCAGATAGCATCACAAGAATATTTAACGGACGAGATTATCAAACGTGTTGTCACAGCTCGATCCTCTCAGGAAAGCGGCCGGACTGTGGACTGCGGCATAACATCGCTTTTTCATCCTAAAGACACTACATCTTCGTGTGCGAAATCAGCATTTGAGAATGGAAACCTTTTTATATTCTGTACTCCGGCCCGGAAAGCTTCTTCCATCCAGCTTTTGGATTGGCGGGTGACGGAAATGGCAGCGTCCATGAAGTACTTTACGATTCGCGCACACTGGCAAGTTTGGGACTGGGGCGGAATTCGCAAGCGATTGAAGACAACCGTATCAGAATCACGAAGTGCTTCCAGCCGGTGCATCTCGTGAAAAGCGAAGCAGAAGGCGTATTGGCTTGCGCCGCGCCCGTGAACGAACAAGAATCTTTCTTACCCGCCGCTAAGAAACCTGCGCTTCGCCCCGCCTAATGCTACACTTTCATTTTTCGTAGGGGAGAAAAAGCAGATATGCGTCTCGCAACTTCGTTCGCATTGCTCGCGCTGTTTGCAGCACTCACCATTCCCGCCTCCGCCCAGCAATCCTCCAGCACAGTGTCTGGCACAGGCGCTGGCACCGTCGATCCCAGCCAGTATTCCGCCATGCGCTGGCGCCTCATCGGCCCGCATCGCGGCGGACGCATCACCGGCGTCGCCGGCATCCCCGGCGACCCATCCACCTACTACATGGCTACCCCCGGCGGCGGCGTTTGGAAAACCACCGACGCGGGCGAAGTGTGGTTCCCGATTTTCGACGCGCAGCACGTCGCCTCCATCGGCGCAATCGCCGTCGCTCCCTCGAATCCTAAAATCATCTACGTCGGCACCGGCGAGCAGACTCCCGGCGACGGCGTCTACAAATCCACTGACGCCGGCGCCACCTGGACCAACATCGGCCTGAAAGAAGCGAAGTACATCAGCGCGATCATCGTGGATCCTAAAAATCCGGACGTCATCGTCGTTGGCGTCCTCGGCCACCCGCTCCTCAGCCTCGCGCCGGCCAGTCCCGATCGCGGCGTTTTCAAAACCACCGACGGCGGCAAGACCTGGAAAAAAACTCTCTACAAGGACGATCTCACCGGCGTCGCCGATCTCGAGGCCGACCCTGAAAATCCCCGCGTGATGTACGCAGCGCTCTGGCATCCCACCGATTTTTTCGCCGGCGAAGACGGCCCCGAAAAACCGAACTCCTGGATCTACAAATCGACCGACGAAGGCGCCACCTGGAAAGAACTTGCCTACACCGGCTTTCCCAAAAGCCCCTGGGACCGCGTCGGCATTGCGGTCGCGCCGGGCAACGGCGGCCAGCGCGTCTTCGCGATTCTCACGCAGGGTCTTTATCGCTCGGACGATTCCGGCGCCACCTGGAAGCAGATCACCGAGGACACGCGCGTCATCGGCAACGCCTATTTCGCCCGCGTCTTTGTCGATCCGCGCAACGCCGACCTCGTCTACGTGATGCAAACTTCTCTTTACCGCTCCACCGACGGCGGCAAGACCTTCATCTCCTTCAAAGGCGCTCCAGGCGGCGACGACTACCACAATATGTGGATCGACCCGCAAAATTCCGCGCGCATCATTCTCGGCGTGGATCAAGGCTGTATCATCAGCGTGAATGCCGGCAAAACCTGGACCTCCTGGTACAACCAGCCCACCGGCCAGTTCTACCACGTCTCCACCGACACGAATTTTCCCTACGTCGCCTACGCCGCCCAGCAGGATAGCGGCTCCGCCGAAGTTCCCAGCCGAGGCGACTACGGTTCGCTCACCTACCGCGACTGGTTTTCTTCCGCGGGCTTCGAATACAGCTACATCGCCCCGAACCCGGTGGATCCCAACATCGTCTATTCCGGTGGCTGGTACGGCAGCGTCGTCCGTTTTGACCGCACCACTGGCCAGTTCTCGCATGTCTTCGTGCGCGGCTCGAAATATCGCACCACCAGCATGCCTCCGCTTCTCTTCTCGCCGCAGGATCCGCACCTGCTTTATCTGGGCGCGCAGGTAGTTCTCACCACGATGAACGAAGGAAAAAGCTGGCAGGCCATCAGCTCGGATCTCACCGCCCGGCCTGCATCGCCCGAGAAAAAAACCGCGGACACATCCGCGGGCTCAGAATCGCAGGCAAATTCCCTCGAAGAAAAACACGATGAGATTCAGCGCGCGTCGGAAGTAAGTCCCGGCCACTCGCCGGAATCGGAAGCGGCCTCGCTCGCGCCCTTCGGCGACGACGAAAAAGATTTTGGCGACGAGCAGTCCGCGCGCCGCCCCGCCGCGATTTCCACTCTCGCTGTTTCGCCGGTTCAATCCGGCGTCATCTGGGCCGGCACAAGCAACGGCCTGATCCAGCTCACCAAAGATGGCGGGCTCAACTGGCGCAACGTAACGCCGCCCGATCTCAACGAGCACAGCAACGTGGTGATTCTCGAAGCCTCGCACTTCGACGCCAACACCGCGTTCGTCACGATCGAAAATCGCCGCGATTCCACGCCCTATATCTATCGCACCGTCGACGCCGGAAAAACCTGGGAGAAAATCACGGCGGGTCTGCCAGCTGGCTGGATTGCCAACGCGATTCGCGAAGATACCGTCCGCAAAGGCCTGCTATACGCCGCGCTCTCAAACGGCGTCTACGTTTCCTTCGACGACGGCGCCCACTGGCAGTCGCTGCAGCTGAATCTTCCCACCAGCGATGCCCGCGACCTCGTCATCCACGATAACGATCTCGTCGTCGCCACCTATGGCCGCGCTCTCTGGATTCTCGACGATCTCTCGCCGCTCCGCCAGGCCAGCTCGCAAATCGCCGGCGCCGCTGCCGCACTCCTGCGTCCCGCCACCGTCACGCGCATCCGCTGGGACAACGACCAGGAAACTCCTCTTCCGCCGGAATTTCCCGCCGGACAGAATCCTCCCGACGGCGCCATTTTTTACTACACGCTGAAGTCCGCGCCGGCCGCGGATATCACGCTCGAAATTCACGATGCGCCGGGAAATCTCATTCGTCGCTTCTCGAGCGCCACTCCCGCGCCCGATACAGTCGTCAAAAACGTTCCCGACTACTGGTTCGGCCCGCAGGTGCAGCTTCCGAAAAATGCCGGCCTCAATCGCTTTCCCTGGGATTTGCGCTTCGAGCCGCCTCCGGCCCTGCAATACAGCTACTACGGCCAGCCGCTCAAATATCTCGAGTACACGCTTTCCGATCACGCCATTCCCGGTGAAACGCCGCGCGAACAAGTTCTGGGGCCGATCATTCCTCCCGGCCAATACGAAATCGTCTTGAACGCAAACGGCCAGACGATTCGCCAGACTCTCACCGTCGTACCCGATCCGCGCGTCCACATCGCTCAAGCGGATTACGTCGCGCAATTTTCAGCCGCAAAACGCGCCGATAGCGGCCTGCGCGCCAGTTACGCCACGTTCCAGGAAGTCGCCGCGCTGCGCAAAGCCGTCGGCGAGCGGGAACAAACCCTCGACGCCGTTCTGAAACCCAAATCCGATCCTGCCGCTTTGAAAGGCGCGCCCGCGGCAAATGCGAGTGGCGCACATTCTCAGCCCGCTCCGGAAACCGCTGCTCCTCCCGTGAAGGAAGCTACCGAAGCTCTGAAAAATCTTGACGTGAAAATCGCCGAAATCCTGGCAGGCGCCAACGGCTCAGAAGGCATCGGCGGAGTGAACCGCGACCTCGCCCGCACCTCCTTCATGATCGAATCCGGCGACGCCGCTCCAGCCTCGACGGCCCTCGAAGTGATCGACGAATCCTGCGGCAGCCTCAACAAGTCCATCGTCGCCTGGCGTACCCTCAACTCCGACACGCTGCCTTCCGTCAATTCCGCCTTGGCAAAAGCAAACCTGGCACCTCTACCAGTGGCAACCTCAGTTGCCGGAAATACCTCGTCGCCGTCAGCATCATCCACCGCGTCGTCATCAGCAACATCACCAGCGCAGCCCAGCACAGTGCCAGTCTCAACCCGAATTTCACTCCCAGGAGCATCAGCAGCGTCGCCAGCAGCATCGCCAACCGCAACCGCCAACTCCGACGCCTGCCACATGTAACCACCACCCCACACCACCGCGAAATTAAACAGCAACCGTGCACTTCCGTAACGCCGGTCCCGCAGGATCTTGCCTCCAGGAGCACAGGCATTCCTGCCTGTGCCACCGTACGAACGCAGCACCGCTTCGCTAGACATGCAAGATCAAGAACACGTTCTTTGGAACCGCTTCTGAATTCGCGCCTATCAAAAAGCAAAGAACGCAATCATGAACGCGCCAGCGTCAAAGCATCCCGCCGCGTTCTCGCGTTGGCACAGGCAGGAATGCTTGTGCTACTCAAGACCCAGCACCGTAGGTGTGCTTCCTACATCCCGACTTCTTTTGTCGGGGCGCGACATAAACCTAGCCCAGCGCGGAAGCGCTGGGTTCCCAGTCGACGCGCAGCGTCCTCCGCTCGCGGCGCCTTTCCCGCGAGCCTTTTTGCTGTCGCTGTTTGCCGTTGCCTTCATTTGAAATCTGAAATTCCCCGGCCACTTCCCCACCCGCTGCGCTAAACTTACAGCGCGCCAAAATCCACCACCGCGCCTGCGAAAGCGAGCCCTCTCGTGCAAGAAACCGAATTCCCCTGGGTCACCGAAATGGCCGGCGTCCTGGAAACGATCAATCAGGGCGTCATCATCAACGACGACTGCAGCCACATCGTCTTCGCCAACCGTTTGTTCCAGAAAATGATCGGCGTTTCGGAAAACGAGCTGATCGGCCGGAAGATTTTGGATTTCTATCCGCCCGAAGACGCGTCCATATTGCGCAGCCGCATCCAGCAGCGGCAAGCCGACGGGCATAGCCAGTACGAGTTCTATCTTCCCCAGGCGGATGGCGGGCGCCTTCCCGTTCTCGTCACTGCGCGCCAGATCGAAGATCCCGACGGCAACGTCTTCGCCGTCATCACCGCCACAGATATCACCGAACAAAAGCGCGCCGAAAACGCGCTCCGCGAGGCGAACACGCAGCTCGAAAAGCGCCACCAGGAAATCGAAGAGGATCTTCTCCTCGCCGCCCGCGTCCAGCAAAGCCTCGCGCCCACAGGACTCACCTGGGGCGGCGTCAATGTTGCCACCTACTACCAGCCGGTGCGCACCATCGGCGGCGATTTCGGCTTGATCGCCCCGCGGCAGGATTCGCTCAGCCTTTTTGTCTGCGACGTTTCCGGCCACGGCATCGGCTCGGCTCTCGTCGCCAATCGCATCTACACCGAAACCATGTCGCAGATCGAGCGCGGCGTGGGACTCGCCCCGATGATGCAGCACCTGAATCGCTTCGTGCTTCGCAACATCGGCTCGTCCGTCTTTTACTTCACCATGGTTGCCGCGCGACTCGATCGCGACAATCGCACCCTCGAATTTGCCAACGCCGGTCATCCTCCCGCGATGATCGTTCAACCCGGCGAAGCTCCGCGCCTTCTCGAATCCGGTAGCCCCGTGCTCGGCCTGCTCGAAGACGCGGTCGGCAGCGATGCGACGGTCGTTGTTCCGGTCCAGTCCGGCGATCGCCTGGTGATTTATACCGACGGCTTCACCGAGAGTTTCAACCAGCAGCGCGACATGCTCGGCGTCGAAGGCTTCAGCGAAATCGTCCGCGACACCGCCAAGCTGCCTCTGCAGGAAATGAAAGACCAGATTCTCCACCGCGTATCCGCTTGGCGCCACGGCCCTCCCGATGACGACATGTCGCTGGTGATCATCGAAATGCCATAGCTGCGAAGCCCGCGGCACATCATTTTCCTTTTCGCGAAGCAACAAAAGCGGCAGAGTGGCGCATCGAAATGGCTGGCACTTTTGTTGCTTTGCTTCAGCCTCGGCCTCGAGCAACTGGCCGCCGTGGATGTCGGTTCTAATCCACGGTTCCGCGATTAAAGTGCCGGCTAACCTGTGTAGAAACAAACTGATAGCATTTTCTAATCGGCGGTAAAAGGGTTACATGAGAAATTGCGCTCTCTTGCCTTAGCGGCCCAAAAAGCCGATATTGAGAGTCCATTATGAGCACGCCCAACCCAATCGCACACCGCAAGCACCACGATCGCCTCGAAGAGCTTCGCCGCCGCAATGCCGAAGCCGAAGAAGGCGGCGGCGCCGAACGCCGCGAACGCCAGCACAAGGAAGGCAAGCTCAGCGCACGCGAGCGCGTGGACCTGCTGCTCGATGAAGGCTCCTTCGAGGAGCTCGACAAATTCGTGCGCCACCACTGCAGCGATTTCGGAATAGAAGAGCAGCGCCCCGCCGGCGACGGCTTCATCACCGGTTACGGCCGCATCGACGGCCGCCTCGTGTATGTGTTCGCGCAGGACTTCACCGTGTTTGGCGGTTCGCTTTCCGAGGCGAACGCTTCGAAGATTACGAAGATCATGGATTTGGCGATGCGGCAGGGCGCGCCGGTGATTGGCTTGAACGATTCCGGCGGCGCGCGCATTCAGGAAGGAGTGATGTCGCTCGCGGGCTACGCGGATATTTTTCTGCGCAACACGCTGGCCAGTGGCGTGGTGCCGCAGATCAGCGCGATCATGGGCCCGTGCGCGGGCGGCGCAGTGTATTCCCCGGCCATCACCGATTTTATTTTTATGACGCGCGACAGCTCGTACATGTTCGTTACCGGGCCGGATGTGATCAAGACTGTGACGCACGAGGAAGTCACCAAGCAGGAACTGGGCGGCGCGATGACGCACAACGAGAAGAGCGGCGTGGCGCACTTTGTTTCGCGCGACGACGCCGAATGCCTCGCGATGATTCGTGAGCTGTTCAGCTATCTGCCGTCGAACAACCTCGAAGATCCTCCGCGCCGCGCGACGAACGATCCCTGGGATCGCGCTTCGACGGCCCTGAACGCTCTGGTGCCGGAAGATCCGCAGAAACCGTATGACATCAAGGATGCGATTCACGAAATCGTGGATGAGGGCGAATTCTTCGAAGTGCACGAGCACTTCGCGAAAAATCTCGTGGTGGGGTTCGCGCGGCTCGAAGGGAGGCCAGTAGGGTTTGTCGCCAATCAGCCTGCTTTTCTTGCGGGCGTACTCGATATCAATTCGTCGATGAAGGGCGCGCGCTTCGTTCGCTTCTGTGACGCGTTCAATATTCCACTCATCACCTTCGAGGACGTGCCCGGCTTTCTGCCCGGCACGCAGCAGGAATTCGGCGGCATCATCAAGCATGGCGCGAAACTGCTCTTCGCGTTCGCGGAAGCCACGGTGCCAAAAATCACAGTGATCACGCGCAAAGCGTATGGCGGCGCCTATTGCGTGATGGCCTCCAAGCACATCCGCACCGACATTAATTTCGCCTGGCCCACGGCCGAGATCGCGGTGATGGGACCGGAGGGCGCGGTCAACATCGTCTATAAGCGCGAACTCGATCGTGCCCCCGAAAACGACCGCGAAAAGTTGCGCCGCGAAAAAACCGACGACTTGCGCGAGCGTTTCGCCAACCCGTACGTGGCCGCCGAACGCGGCTACATCGACGTCATCATCGAGCCGTCGCAGACGCGAGCCAAGCTCATCACGGCCCTGCGCTCTCTCGAGACGAAGCGCGACACCAACCCCAAGAAGAAGCACGGCAACATCCCGCTATGACATGGCTTCGACGGCCCCAACGACTGCCAGTCGTATTGGCTTGCGGATACGCAACGCCGGGGTGTCACTTACTGGACATTTAAAGTCCATTTCTGTAGGATTGCGGGGTTTTGCGCCATTATTATCAGGTGAGATAGGAGATTTTGATGTCCAAGTCCGGCCCGAAGGAAGGCGCGAAGAACGCGCCGAAGACGCTGCTCGATTCGATCGATTCGCTCATCGAGCGTTATCACCTTTTGAAGCATCCTTTTTATCAGGCCTGGATCGAAGGCAAGCTTTCCAAGGAATCGCTGCAGCTGTATGCCGCGCAGTATTACCAGCACGTGCGCGCGTTTCCCGAGAATCTGAAGCAGCTCGCTTCGCGCACCAACGGCAACTTGCAGGCGCTGGTGAAAGAGAATCTGGCGGAAGAAGTGGATCCGGCGGGACCGCACCCGATGCTGTGGCGCGAGTTTGCCGCGTCGCTCGGAGTGAGCGATGTGGCACTCGATTCGAGCCGCGCGCTTCCGGGAATCGCGGCGCTGCTCGACACGTTCGACGAAATTTCAACCGACGGATCGATGGCGCAGGCCGTGGCCATGTTCTACAGCTACGAAGCGCAGGTACCGGAAATCGCGACGCAGAAAATTTCCGGGCTTCGGAAATTTTACCGAATCACCGATTCGCGCTCGCTTCGCTATTTCGCCGTGCACGAAGAGGGGGACGTGCGGCATCGCGCGGCCTGGCGGGAATGGCTGGCACAACAGCAGAATATCGACGAGGTCGCGGTGCTGTGCGCCACCGAACGCAGTTTGAAGGCTCTCTGGGGCGCGCTGGACGCGGTGTATCCCGAAGGCTGCGCGCCAAAGAAGCAACCGGCCAAGAAGCCATCTGGCGACGCGTCCGGACACAACACGCCGTCGCATTATCCCGGGTTCTGATCGAACCTGGCGGGTTAGCTTCACGAACGCCGGTGCGCCCGCTTCGATTTTCTCTTTCCTTTGGCGCCCGGCCCGCCACGGCGAGCATGCTTTTCGCGATTCGCGCCTTCCTTCAGAATCTTCACGCCGCGGGGACCTCCTACGAATACTTGTTTCGCGAGCCCGAGAAACAACCCGTGTTCCACGACGCCGACGGTTTCGTCGAGTTCGCGCGCTATTTTTTTTGGATCAGCGATGGGACCGAAGGCGCAATCGAGAATGTAGTGCCCGCCATCGGTGACGTAGGGCTTATCTTCAACCCCGGGCCGAAGTTCGGTGCCCGCTCCTATGGCCCTCAGCTTTCGCGCGGTGGCCTCCCAGCCAAAAGGAACCACTTCCACGGGAACGGCAAGCGTTCCGCCCAAGCGCTTCACGATTTTTGTCTCGTCCACAATCACCGCCATCCGCTTGCTCGCGGAGGCCACGATTTTTTCGCGCAGCAGCGCTCCGCCGTGACCTTTTATGAGCGCGAGGGTGCCGAGTTGCACTTCATCGGCGCCGTCGATGGTGAGATCGATTTCTTTTATATCTGCGAGAGTGGCGAGCGAAATCCCGAGGCTGCGGGCTTGCTCGGCGGTGCGTTCCGAAGTGGGGACGCCGGTAAAGCAGAGTTCTTCTTCCTTGACGCGGCGGCCGAGTTCGCTTACGAGGTAGGCGGCGGTGGTGCCGGTTCCGAGGCCGACGATCATGCCGCTCTGAACGAGCTGCGCTGCGGCTTGTGCGGCTTCCTTTTTGTACTGGTTCTGCCGGCTCTCGTCCATCAGTCCTCCGCGGCGCTTTCTGAAGCGCGGGGCCATGATAGACGCTCGCGTGTGAGGTTGCCAACTGGGTGGCGATGGAGAAGGTCGGGGCAACCGGGGCTCAGCATAATTTAATGGTCTGACGGAAGTGCTAGCAGCTTCGGGCACGGCATGCCGTGCCCTCCTGAAGAGAATGAGAGACGCACATGTTTCGTAAGATTCTGATCGCGAATCGCGGTGAAATCGCGGTGCGCATCGCGCGCGCTTGTAGAGACATGGGAGTGCGCTCGGTGGCGGTGTACAGCGACGTGGACCGCGCTTCGCTTCACGTACGGCTCGCTGATGAAGCCTATCCGATTGGTCCGGCGCCTTCGCGCGAAAGCTATCTGGTAATTGACAAGATCATTGGCGCCGCGCGTTATGCCGGTTGCGACGCGATTCACCCTGGCTATGGATTCCTGGCAGAGAATCCAGCGCTAGCTCGGGCCTGTGCCGAGACGGGAATCACGTTTATCGGGCCCAGCGCTGAAGCGATGGAAAAACTGGGATCGAAGACGGCAGCGCGGCACGTGGCGCGGGAAGTGGATGTGCCCACAGTGCCGGGAACGCTGGACCCGATTGGATCCGTGGATGAACTGATCGCGACTGCGCGCAAGACCGGATTCCCGGTGGTGCTGAAAGCCGTGGCGGGCGGCGGCGGGAAGGGTATGCGGTCTGTGGAGCGCGAAGCGGAACTGGCCGGCGCGTGGCGCGATGCGTCATCGGAAGCGCAGAACGCATTCGGCGACGGCCGGCTGTACCTCGAAAAGTATCTCTTGAAGCCGCGGCACATCGAGATTCAGGTGCTCGCGGACGGGCATGGCAACATTAGTTATCTCGGCGAGCGCGAATGCTCGGTGCAGAGGCGGCACCAGAAAGTGATCGAGGAAGCGCCTTCGCCCATCATGACCGCGAGTTTGCGGAAGCAAATGGGCGAGGCGGCCGTGAAACTGGCAGGGGCCGGCGGATACACGAACGCAGGCACGGTGGAATTTCTGGTGGATGCGGGACATAACTTTTATTTTCTCGAGATGAACACGCGGTTACAGGTGGAACATCCGGTGACCGAGATGGTGACCGCGACCGATCTGGTGAAGTTGCAAATTCAAATCGCCGCCGGCGAGCGGCTACCGTTGGCGCAGCAAGATGTGGCGTTGAGCGGGCATGCCATCGAATGCCGCATTTACGCCGAGGATCCCGACAACAATTTCTTTCCATCGCCCGGAAAGATTCTGGAGCGGCAGGTGCCGAGCGGGCCGGGAATCCGGCTGGACGACGGCGTCTATGCCGGGTGGACGGTGCCGAACGACTACGACCCGATGCTGGGCAAATTAATTGCGTGGGGAAGCGATCGCGCCCAGGCGGTCGCGCGATTGCAGCGCGCGCTCGAGGAATACTACGCGACGGGAATCAAGACGAACGTCTCGCTTTTTCGGCGGATCCTCGCCACCCCTGATTTTCAGAACGGCGACATTTATACACGCTGGCTGGATGACTATTTGCGGGCGAGCCACAAATCCGCTACAGCCGCGGCGGGCGCTGATTCGAAGCGAGCCGAATCGGCAGCCCTGTTTGCGGCAGCGCTCTGGCACACCGGCCAGGGCAAATCCGCAGCGGACGGAACCAATCCTGGAATGCCGGCGCCTTCACATTGGAAGACGGAAGGGCGCCGCGAGCAAGTGGATCGGGAGCCGTCACGATGACCGACGAGCAGATTCTGGCACGCGAGGCCCGATTAAAATGAAAGTCGAGATCGCGCTCGATGGAAAAAGTCACGTGGTGGAATTCGCCCAGGTGGGCGAGCGGCTGTGCTGCACGATTGATGGCGCGCCAATCGAGGCCGATGCCGTGCAGATTGCGCCGGGAATTTATTCCATTTTGATTGACGGCGTATCGCGGGAAGTGCGCGTCGAGCCGGATGGCGGTGAATTGCAGCTCACGGTGGCAGATCGCGAGTGGCGCGCGGAGATTCGCGATACGCGCGAGTGGCGGCGCAATCGAGGCGGCGCGGCCGAAGCGGAGGGACGGCAGCAGGTTTCCGCGCCGATGCCAGGAAAAATCGTTCGAGTGCTGGTGCAAAGCGGCGATTCGGTGGACGCAAAGCAGGGCTTGTTTGTGGTGGAAGCGATGAAGATGCAGAACGAAATCCGGTCGCCGAAATCCGGAAGAGTGGAACGGCTGCTCGTCGCCGAAGGCCAAACTGTGAACGCGGGGGAAGCCCTCGCGATCATCGTCTAAACGCGCGCGACGATTCGGCGCACTTGCGCTGAATGATCAGTTTGCTCTACTTCGCGGCGGGAAGTTTACCGGCGGATTCGATAATCTGACGCGCGAGATAGTTCGTGACGTGAGAATCATCGCGCGCTTCGATCATGTAGGCGGAGCGCAGCAACTGTTCTTTGCGGTTGCGCAGCGTGTCGCGGATGGTCTGCTGCACCTGCGGGTCGGCGAGATCGCGTTGGCCGGCAGGCTCTTTGGCGAGCAGTTTCAAGATCCGATAGCCCTGATTCGGGACGCCGATCGGAGGCGTCACCTGGCCCGGCTTCATCTCCAGCACAGTCTTCTTGAGGACAGGGTCCGACTTGTTGAGCGCGGATTCGGGAATAAAACCGAGATCGCCGCCGGTGGTAGCAGTGGAATCTTCCGAGTAGTCCATGGCCAGCTGTCCAAAGTCGGAACCCGAATTCAGCTTCTGCTCGAGCACGGCGATTTTGCGCTTGGCTTCACCCTCCGTGGTGGCTTTGTCATTCTTGCGGTTGTGGACAGAAGGATCCGGGTGGCTGGTGACGACAATCTGGGCGACGTGGAATTGAGGCTCGGCCACGTTGAACTGCGAACGATTCTTCTGGTAGAAATCCGTGACGTCCTGATCGGTGATCGAGATTTTTGCCACGACTTCGCGATTGAGGAGTTTCTGGACGGATAGCTGGCGGCGAATGTCGCTCTTCAGGTCGTCCACCGTGAGGTTCGTATCTTTGAGCTTCTTTTGAAATTCTTCCTCGGTATACGGGCTCTTCGATTCGGTGAACTTATCTTCCACTTCGGCATCGCTCGCGACCAGGTTCATCTTGTTGGCGCGTTCGATGAGAATTTCGTTGTTGATCAACTCATCGAGGATACTGAGCTTTAGAGAGAGCGACTCTTCCTGTGAAGGCGCCGGCGCGTCCGCATTCACGCGCGTGCGATAGTATTTGTCCACTTCCGCGCGAGAGATGTCCTTGCCGTTCACCACGGCCCACACGTCCGGCCCCGGAGCCGATTCCTTTTTGCATCCCGTCGCAAGGCTACACAGCAAAATGCCGGAAAGTAGGAGGATGCTCCGAGCCGGGCGGGGTAGCAGCGGAAGGGCGGTAGTGTTCAAGCGGCCTTTTTCACTTTGCCAGCGCGGATACATGCGGTGCAGACGCGAATATGTTTGCTGGTGCCTTTGATTACGGTCTTGACGCGGCGCAGATTCGGATTCCAGCGGCGGCGGCGAACATTGTGAGCGTGGCTGATGACATTGCCAAAGCTCGGTTTCTTGCCGCAAATTTCACATGCCAGTGCCATTGACGGTTGCTCCAAAAAGGAAAATTCGCTTAGGTAGCGTGACTTTTGATGCTACCAGAGAATGCGTTGGGCTGGAAGCGATTTGCGGAGCTAGGGCGGGGCTAAGGGTGTACAGATTCCGGCATCGCGAGGGGTTGGCAGCGAAATAGGATTTCGTTCCGGCGCAACTTACTCCACGCAACTCGCTTCAAGCAACTGGCTCCAAGCAGGTTACTTCAAAGGCAAGCAATCGAGGTCGTTTGCAAAGGTGATCGGGCCCGAATATCGCTTTCTGATTTCGGCTTCGGTTTCGAATTCTTTTCCGAGCGTGCGCAGCATGCGGTGAGAGAGAACCAGGCTCTTCACGTGGGCGCTTTCTGCGATTTGTCCGATCGCTGAGGGAGGCATGTGCAGGCGCCTCTCGATACCTGTGGCACCTTCGGGCACAGCATTGTGGGCGATGAACAGATCCGCATTCATCGCCAGGCGCGGCAAAGCTTCGCCTTCGCCATTCGTGTCTCCACTGAAGACGATCACTTTGCCGCGCGTTTCGATCTTCCAGGCGAGGGCGGGCACGCCGCCATGAATCACACGCACTGCCGAGACGGCGAGGGCTTCGTTGTGAAATACCGGGATGGGCGTCGTGCTTGCGGCGACATCGTGGGGCTGCATTTTGTAGCTGCCTTGTTGATTGGGGATGAGGAGCTCGCTGAGATAGCCGTACGCTCCTTTGTCACCGAACAAGTCGTGGACAAATTTGGTGGTTGAAGGCATGAAGTCGTTTCCCGGCGGGCCGTAGATCGGCAACGGACGGCTGCGATCTTCAAACCAGGAGGACTTAATGAGAGCGGCGAAGTCGCCGCTATGATCGACGTGAAAGTGGGTGAATAAGAGCACGTCGAGTTGCGACATTTGCGCGCCGCTTTCGCCAAATCGAAGAGCACTGCCACCGCCCGCGTCGATGACTGCTTTCGCTTGACCGTCTTCCCACAGCAGGTAGCTGCTTGAGCCGCGTTTATCTTGCAGCTCTGGGCCGCCCGAGCCAAGCACTTGAACTGCGACGCCCTGCGCGCCGCAGGATTGCGCGGCAGCTGAAAGCGAAAATGCATGAAACAAAATGAGGGTTTGAATGAACCAGGCAAAGGGGAAGCTGCGCCAAAAAACCGGCAACAGGCTCATGGTTTGCTCCCGGTGTACCCTTGTATTTTTCCCTGTTAGGGAATTAGCTGTTGCGATCGCTGTCCTAGAGTTTACAGCCAAGTCGGCGCGAAGTCGGCAGTTAGGAGGAGAAAAGCGTGTTGGCCACAAATCGAAACAGGGAACGAACTGGGACAAAACAGGGAATCAGCCTGGAGGATTCAGCAGATTCTCGCAGTCGTGAAGTTCTCGCTCGGAGCTAACAAGGCGACGAATGGTTATGGCGACGCCGATCCCTCAAACATTTCTCCAATAGTCCGTGGGTCCGAGATGCGCGTCGCGGAAACACGGGCCGTCAACCGCGCTCTCCGAAAAGCCTACGGAATTGGGCTCTGCTCGGTTGAGGAGCTAGGCTCACAACCATTTGTCGTGGAGCCTCCGAAGACAATATCGGTCGACGCGGAGAACGGTAAAGGCTCCAGCAACGGTCAGCCCAGCCTTCGCGACAAGCTCTGCCTGCTGATTCGAAATTACGAACTCGATCCTGCCCTGGTGAAACGTTATGCAGCCGACTTTTGTGGTACCGAAACTCTTCGCGAGGCCAGCCGCGATTTGGTCGAAGCTTTCGTTTCCACGATCGCTGGGGAAGCCGCCAACGATCGCGCCGCTCTCGTTTGCAAATTGAACAGCTACAACCAGCCCGAGGAGGTGCGGCCATGAAACGGCATTTTCCCGGCCTTCATGCAGAACCCAACAGTATCGATGATTCGCTTGAGGGCATATTCCTAGTTCGCGTCGACCGAGCGTACTATCGTTGGCATCCCCAAAAACCCTTCTTCGTCCTCTGTTTCGCGATCCTCGAGCCGAAGGAGCTTGCCTCGTGCAAGATTTCGGGCCGGCTCTATTGCACCCAGAAATCCCTCTGGAAATTGAACTGGTTCCTGCGGGATTTCGGCTACGACCCTGACCTGCTCGGGCGTGACGAAGTGGATGAAAAGGCTCTCCTTGGCCTAACAGGTGTCCTTCGTACCAGCCGCAAATCACTAGCGGGTCGCATGTTCCTCAACCTCGATGCCTTTGCACCGTCCGCCGAATGGGAATTCGTCTCCAAGGATGCTCGCGAAGGTGTTTTGCCGGGAGGCTCCCATAGGAACCGGAGCTTACCGAACTTGCGACTTTCGCATTGAAAGCAATAGTTTTTGTCAAAAGCATTGTGAGTTCTGAAACACGGGACGATACTGAGTTATACTTCGGAGTATGCGAACCGTTACAAATGCCTTAAAATCG
>DATFSH010000045.1:0-3131 GCA_035262725.1 Candidatus Acidiferrales bacterium
TCCCGATCTCGGATTTTCGCGGCCTGAGCCAGCTCGAGTTCGTGGACTACGCGATCGGCAACTGGGAGTGCAAGTGCGGAAACCTGAAAGGCCTGCACCATCTCCGCTCCACTTGCCGCAACCCCGCCTGCGGCGCGACCATCAAGACCGATCCGTTCCACCTGGGCGACGTGCTTTGCCACCGCTGCGGAACGTTCAACAAGAACATCGTGACGTTTTGCAATCGCTGCGGCGATCCGGTTGGATTGCAGTTGAAGTACGACGTGGCCGAGTGCGAGGAGCGCGGGATGACCTACGCCGCGCCGCTCAAAGTCACCATTCGCCTGACGGTCTTCGATAAAGACCCGGAAACCGGCAACAAGACCATCCGCGACATCAAGGAGCAAGAGGTCTTCTTCGGCGAAATTCCGCTGATGACCGACAACGGCACTTTCATCATCAACGGCACGGAGCGCGTGATCGTGTCGCAGTTGCACCGCTCGCCCGGCGTGTTTTTCGAGCGCCAGCCCGCGCAAGGCTACTTCCTCGGCAAGATTATTCCCTATCGCGGAAGCTGGGTCGAGTTCGAATACGACAACAAGAACTACCTGTATGTCCGTATCGACCGCAAGCGCAAATTCTACGGCACGATGTTCCTGCGCTCGCTAGGGCTGAAGACCGACGCGGAGATCCTGCGCGCTTTCTATAAGTGCAGCGACGTCGTCATCAAGGACAAGAAGCTCTTTTGGAAAGTCTCCGAAGGGCTGATCGGGCACAAGCTGTCATTCGCCGTAACGAAGGGTGGCGAAACCGTCGTTCCGCAGGGCCGCAAGATCACTAATAGCGTTTACAAGGAAATCCAGAAGGCCAAAATCGAGCAAGTCGAAGTTGCGCCGAACGATCTCGAAGGCGCCTATGTCGCCGCCGACGTGATCGACATGGACACGGGCGAGGTGCTCGTCGAAGCGAACCACGAGCTAACGCCCACCATCGTGGGCAAGCTCATCGAAGCCAAGATTACGAGCTTCGACGTGTTCTTCCCGGAGCTGGACGACGCCGGCAACGTTATCTCGCAGACGCTCAGGAAAGACAACGTCCGCAGCCAAAATGACGCGCTGCTCGAGATCTACCGAAAGCTGCGCCCCGGCGATCCGCCCACCGTCGACACAGCCACACAGTTGTTCCAGGGCATGTTCTTCGACCCCCGCAAATACGATTTCTCGCGCGTGGGCCGCATGAAGTTCAACATCAAGCTGTACGACAAGGCGGATGCGGCCCCTCTCGACAAGCGCACGCTCGACACCAAAGACTTCATTGACACCATTCAGTATCTCCTGAGGCTGCGCAGAGGCATCGGCTCGGTGGACGATATCGACCACCTGGGCAACCGCCGCGTTCGCGCGGTGGGCGAGTTACTGGAAAACCAGTTCCGCATCGGCCTGGTCCGCATGGAGCGCGCCATCAAGGAAAAAATGAGCGTGTACCAGGAAATGTCGACGGCCATGCCGCACGACCTGGTGAACGCGAAGCCGGTGATGGCGGCCATCCGCGAATTCTTCGGTTCTTCTCAGCTTTCGCAATTCATGGATCAGACCAATCCGCTAAGCGAGATTACGCACAAGCGGCGGCTCTCGGCGCTGGGTCCCGGCGGCTTATCGCGTGAGCGCGCGGGCTTCGAAGTCCGCGACGTTCACCCCACGCATTATGGCCGCATCTGCCCCATCGAGACGCCGGAAGGGCCCAACATCGGCCTGATCAGCTCGCTTTCCTGTTTCGCTCGCATCAACGAGTACGGGTTCATCGAAAGCCCCTACCGGCGCGTCAAGGATGGCGTCGTGGTGGACGAAGTGCAGGTGATGAACCCGGGCGATACCGACCTGAAAGTCGGTCAGGTGCTTTCCCGCGGCGAGATGGACAAGGCGAACAATACTGTTGCCGCCAAAAAGCAGCCCGCCGAATTCGAAGCCCACTGCGATTATCTTTCGGCCTGGGAGGAAGACAAGTACCTCATCGCGCAGGCCAACGTTCAACTGGATGAAAAGGGCAAGATCACCACTGACTTGGTGAACGCGCGTCAGGCGGGCAACTTCGTGCTCCGCAACGTGAGCGAAGTCGAGTTCATGGACGTCAGCCCGAAGCAACTGGTATCGGTGGCCGCGAGCCTGATTCCGTTCCTCGAAAACGACGACGCCAACCGCGCGCTCATGGGTTCGAACATGCAGCGCCAGGCCGTGCCGCTGCTGCGCGCCGAGGCGCCGTTCGTCGGCACCGGAATGGAGCGCGTCACCGCTCGTGACTCCGGCGCCGTCATTATCTGCAAACGCTCCGGCGTGGTCGATTCGGTCGATAGCGAGCGCATCATCGTGCGCGTGGAAGGCAATGTCCAGGAAGGGCAGCTTTCCCGCGAGGTGGGCGCCGATATCTACCAGATGACCAAGTTCAAGCGCTCCAACCAGAACACCTGTATTAACCAGAAGCCCATCGTGTACCAGGGCCAAAAGGTTAAAAAAGGCGACGTGCTGGCCGACGGGCCTTGCACGGAAATGGGCGAGCTGGCTCTGGGCCGCAACGTTTTGGTGGCGTTCGTCCCCTGGCGCGGATACAACTTCGAAGACGCTATCGTGGTCAGCGAAAAGCTGGTCAAGGACGATTACTACACCTCGATCCACATCGAGGAATTCGAAGTCGATAGCCGCGACACCAAGCTCGGGCCGGAAGAAATCACGCGCGATATTCCGAATATCGCAGAAAGCTTCCTCCGCAACCTGGATGAAAGCGGCATTATCCGCATCGGCGCCACGGTGAAGCCGGGCGACATTCTGGTCGGCAAGGTAACCCCGAAGGGCGAGACCCAGCTTACGCCGGAAGAAAAACTCCTGCGCGCCATCTTCGGCGAAAAGGCCGGAGATGTGAAGGACGCTTCTCTCTACTGTCCGCCTGGAATCGAAGGAACGGTGGTGGATTGCAAAGTCTTCTCGCGAAAAGGCGCGGAATTGGATGAGCGCTCCAAACTGATTCTGGAGAGCCAGGAAGAACGGCTGCGCCGGAACCTGGAAGACGAAAAGCGCATTTTGAACGACGAGCGCGCCAAGCGCCTGGCGAAGTTGCTGGATGGCAAGGAGCTGCTGGCGGATCTCCACGACGAGAAAACC
>DATFSH010000046.1:0-10879 GCA_035262725.1 Candidatus Acidiferrales bacterium
AGGCAGTCCTGCATGGCAGGTTCATTTTCAGCAAAAGCCGGACCGTCCAAGCCGCATTCACGCCTATGTGATTGCAGGGAACTATCATTCGGTTCCGCTCAAAGGACGCGCGTGGATTGATGCGGCCACCTATCAGCTCGCGCGTCTCGAGTTCGAGCTGGTCAAGCCCATGCCGGAAATTCATCTCCTGCGCGAGCGCGTCTCCATAGACTACGCTCCGGTGCAATTCCGCTCTCGCGACGTGCAGCTCTGGCTCCCATCCCACGCCGACGTGCTCATTTCGCGCGACAACAGGGCCTTCTTACGTACTCATTCCTTCAGCAATTTTCAGCTCTTCAGCGTCGGCACCGGACAACAGCTGCAAGTTCACAAAGAATCCTACAGCTTCAAGAATCTTACCGATGGCGACGTGAGTGGCCAGCTCACAATCACTCCGAAGGAAGGAAGCTCGTTCAGTCCCGTTACCATCGCCTTTACAATTCCCGCCCGCCAGGTTGTGATCAAGCTTGTCGGTCCGGGTAAGGATCTGAATATCTCCGCCGATTCAATTGGCTCGGCCCGGTTTGTCTACACAGGTTCTCCCGGCGCGGTACAAGCCGACGCAATCCTCACCAAAGAAAGCACCCTCGAAGTCATACCCGACTTCCGGCCTCTCGCCGCAGCTCCCTGATTAAGGGCTGGCCACACATTTCGTCTATTTCGTGGGTTGCTTCGCGGGCGGTGGTATCACGATGATCACGGCGTCCGGTTGTCCTGCCCGGATTAAATGCGGCATGTTGGCTGCGGCCGGAGGCGCGCCGATATCCTTGTCCGTCGCATACGGGTCGTAGAACATCAAGTGCGGCGGCAAGTGAACCATCTTGTTTAGTTGCTCGACGTAAAGATATCCGGCGTCCGACATCATGTACACAATCCCGGGCTTCTGCGGCGCTTGAAATTTTCCGGACTTGTACCCTTCCTCGATCGCGGCCTTCACTTCCTCCTCGTTCTTGCCCTTCGCGCGCAACTCTTCTGCCAGAAATCTCGATTGCAAGGTTGTCGCGCTTCCCTCGGCGTCAAAACAAGTCGGCTCCAGGTTCAACGGGTCCTGCCTGTCCACAAAGCACGAAAATCCGTTGGAACCATCGCGCATTTTCACGTAACCGCTGCGTTCCAGAATGTATACCGTCGCCTTGCCTGAAACTTCCGGCGGCGCGGCGCTCTCCGCCAGCTTGATTTTTTCTTCTCGTGGCAACGAAAAATCGTAGGTCGCCTTCGGTTTTTCCGTCTGCGCAAATGCCGCAGAAGAAATGCCGAAGAAAGTACCCGCCAGGAGCCCGCTTGCGGCAATCGCGACAATCGTACGCACGGATCACCTCCGCGCGGAACCACGCCCCACCCTCAAAATTCCGCACACGTATGACCCGGATAGACGAACGCTTCCTCCTTCCGTTAGCCCAACGCCGCCCGAGGGCGGGTCTAAGACCCCGCCCGCTTCCGCTGTTGAAGTTGCTGGCCTTCCGCCCCGGTGACATAATGAGTGATTCCGATCAGCCTCGAATCAGCTGAATCGCGAACGGGGGATGCCATGGCGATGAGGGATGCTTGGATTGAAAAACGGACAGCAGCCACCAATGGTGGCACGAGAAACTTCTCGCAGATGCACTACGCACGCAAAGGCCTCATCACCGAAGAAATGGAATATGTCGCCCGCCGCGAAAAGCTCGAGCCTGAACTCGTCCGCAGCGAAGTCGCCCGCGGCCGCGCCATTATTCCTGCTAATATCCACCACCGCAATCTCGAGCCCATGGGTATCGGCGTCGCATTCTTCTGCAAAATCAACGCCAACATCGGCAATTCCGCGACCACCTCGAATGTCGGCGACGAACTCGAAAAACTCCATCGTGCCGTCCACTACGGCTCAGACACCGTCATGGACCTGTCCACCGGCGGCGATATCCCCGCCATCCGCAAAGCCATCATTGACGCGTCGCCCGTTCCCATCGGCACCGTGCCGATTTACGAAGCGATCTCCCGCGTCCGCCGCGCCGAAGATTTGAATATCAACGTCATGCTCGAAGCGATCGAAGAACAAGCCGAGCAGGGCGTCGACTACATGACCATCCATGCCGGCGTCTTGCGCGAATTTCTCCCGCTCGTTCGCAACCGCATCACCGGAATCGTCAGCCGCGGCGGCGCGCTTCTCGCGCAATGGATGAGCGCCCACAAACAGCAGAATTTCCTCTACGAGAATTTCGACGCCATCTGCAAAATTTTCCAGAAGCACGACGTCAGCTTCTCGCTCGGCGACGGCCTCCGCCCCGGCTGCCTGGCCGATGCCAGTGACGAAGCGCAATTCGCCGAACTCAAAGTCCTCGGCGAACTCACCAAAAAAGCCTGGGAATACGACGTGCAAACCATGATCGAAGGCCCCGGCCACATCCCGCTCGATCAGATCGAGCTGCAGGTGAAAAAAGAAAACGAGCTCTGCTACGAAGCCCCGTTCTACACTCTCGGCCCGCTCGTCACGGATATCGCTCCTGGCTACGACCACATCACCAGCGCCATCGGCGCCGCCATGATCGGTTGGCACGGCGCTTCGATGCTCTGCTACGTCACGCCCAAAGAGCATCTCGGCCTGCCCAATGCTGACGACGTTCGCCAGGGCGTGATCGCCTACAAAATCGCCGCGCATGCGGCCGACGTAGCCCGCCATCGCCCCGGCGCCCGCGATCGCGACGACGCGCTCAGCTACGCCCGCTTCCTCTTCGATTGGAACAAGCAGTTTGAGCTCTCGCTCGACCCCGAGACCGCCCGCGCCATGCACGACGAAACTTTGCCCGACGATTTCTACAAGGAAGCAAAGTTCTGCAGCATGTGCGGCCCGAAATTCTGCTCCATGAACGCAACGCAAATCGCCGACATCTATCAGGGCCACGACCAGAAGGAACGCGAAGAAAAATTCGCCCAGCTCCTAACAAAAGTCGAGCCGGCGCTGGTCAAACTGGACGTCCCGGCAGCAGGGCAGGTGCAACCAGCCGCAAAATCGTCGGGCGCTTCGTCCTGACGAATTGCGCAGTGGGTTTTGATGGAGCTCACCTCTTTAGAGGTGAGGCTTTTTCTTCTTGTGTTTGCGCTGTCGTCATTGCGCGTTACGTCTTAGCATCGCGCGTGCGGAAGCGGCAAAGCAAAACCGTTGACAATAGGCGAACAAAAAGCGAAAATAAACAAAGCATCAAATCAGCTAAGAGGAGGGCAACACCATGCCCATGAACCAAGCATTCCTTGCCGAATTCGATCAGGAATTTGCCAATACCCGCAAGACCCTCGAACGCATGCCCAACGACAAGTTTGACTACAAGCCTCACCCCAAGTCCGGCACCATGGGCTGGCTCGCCAACCACATCGCCATGATGCCCGGTTGGGCCGGTTCCATGTTCCAGACCGATTCCTTCGATGTCGCGCCGGGCGGCAAGCAGGTGGATTTTCCCGTCGCCAAGAATCAGAAAGAGCTGCTCGCCATCTTCGACGAGGGCGCCAAGCAGGCCCGCGCCGGTCTCGCTGCGGCCAGCGACGAATCACTCATGAAACCATGGTCCCTGCTGCAAAACGGCCAGCCGATTTTCACGATGCCGCGCGCCGCTGTCCTCCGCGGCATGATCATGAACCACCTCATCCACCATCGCGCCCAACTCACCGTCTACTATCGCCTCAACGATGTCGCGGTTCCCGGCCTCTACGGTCCATCCGCCGACGAAGGCCAGCCACAACAAGCCGCCGCCAAGTAGCTTCTTGTTTTAACGAATGCTGCCTCGCCCTGGCGATCCCGGGGCGAGGCTTCAGAATTTCCTACAGTAGGGGCGCGGCATGCCGTGCCCGAATGCGGCATAGCTAGCTCAACCGCTATCTCAACCCCGCAGCCAAAAACGCGCCAACGAATCTCTCGACGTTCAACCCTGCTAAAATCAAGCTATGCCCAACACAAAACTCCCAAATCAACTCCGCGAAGAATTCAACCGCTGGGCCGACGCCGGCAAAGGCGAATCCATGGAGAACGACCACTGGCCCATCACCAGGCCGGTCCTCGAGCTCATGCACATCGCGCCCGACGAAAACATTCTCGACGTCGGCTGCGGCTCCGGCTGGCTCTCGCGCACTCTCGCCAAAGGCGTTCCCGAAGGCCGCGTCGTCGGCATGGACATCTCCGACGAAATGATTCGCCGCGCCCGCCAGGCCAGTGTGGATTACACGAATCTGGTTTTCGTTGTAGGTGAAGTGGCCGAAATTCCCTGGGAACAGAACTTCTTCACGAAGGCAATCTCTGTCGAGTCGTCCTACTACTGGCCCGATCCGGCAAAAGGACTCCGCGAAATTTATCGCGTCCTGACCGAACCAGGCTCCGCGTGGATTCTCATCAATTTCTACCGCGATAATCCCCACTGCCATCAATGGGCCGAAAAACTCGAAATCCCCACTCGCCTGTTCTCAGCCGATGAATGGGCCCAACTCTTTCGCGAAGCGGGCTTCCGAGACGTTGGCCATCGCCTCATCCCCGATCCCACGCCGAATCCCGAAGTCTACACAGGCCGCTGGTTTCGCGACGCAAAGCAGCTCGCCGAATTCCGCGCCATCGGCGCCCTGCTAATCCACGGCACAAAATGAACATGGAGTGCGAGAGCTCGCTCTCGCCCGGTTTTTGCGTGGTCCGAATCAGCGTTGATAGGCAGGGCCGCACTCCACACGACTACCGCGATTTCCAGAGGCCCAGGCCTTCGAGGCAACTGTGCCAGAAGATCCGGACTGCCTCGGCCTTCCACACAATCAACTGGATCACCACGACGAATACCAACACGAAGAGCAGATAATCGGGCGTCGTCAGGATGTTCGCGATGTTCCGCGGGATCAGCGCGGTGACGGCGAAAGATATCTTGATCGTGGCGCCATTCAACGCGCAAGTTGCCGATCTCATCGCGCGTTTGCCGGATGTGCCGATCGAAACGGTTGATAAATTTCAGGGACAGGAAGCGCCTGTCGTCATTTATTCGCTTACCACATCCTCGCCGGAAGACGCCCCGCGCGGAAATGGAATTTCTCTACAGCCTGAATCGCCTAAACGTAGCCACTTCGAGAGCGATGTCCACCGTAATTTTGGTCGGAAGTCTGCGGCTTTTCGAGCCGGAGTGCCGGAATCCCAGGCAGATGCAGCCGGCCAACGCGTCGTGCCGATATCTGGAATTGGTCACCGTTGTTGACAGCAACAAAGCTTACAGTGCCGAAGCTCGCGGCACCAATGACGCCGAGTCCCATGCGCAAGTAAGACTGCCGTTGTGAAACTTGACTCGCGATATGATTGCGCCGGTCGCTCATCGCCTGCCATTCTGCACCTGCGGATAACGCGGAAGAGTCGGCGAGATCCCCAGATGCTCCGTTCCCCACTTGCAAAGCACACTCATCGGCTCGATCAATTCTTCCCCTGCGCTTGTCAATGAATACGTCACCTGCGGCGGCGACGCGCGCTTCACCGCTCGCCCCACGATTCCATCTGACTCGAGTTCGCGTAGCTGCGCGGTGAGCACTTTCTCGCTGATGCCAGGCAGCAGCTTTCGAAGCTCGGCAAAGCGCTTCGGCCCAAAACCCAGATGCCAGATCGCCAGCACTTTCCATTTGCCGGCGAGCACGTTGATCGTCCCTTGCACGGGACACCCGAAATTGCTTTTCATGATTATTCTTCCTCGCCACCAGGCTTACAAATTTGTGCGTACTTCCGACAGCCCCTTCAATGGTTATACCATCGAGAAGTAGCGATGAAAAATTCGAACTGGCAATTTTCAACAAATCTTAAGAAGGAGATGCAGCCATGATTCTCATCACAGGCGCGAGCGGCAGCGTGGGGAAAGCAGTGCTACGCGAGATCGCAAAGACGGGAGCGGCTCACCGCGCGATGTACCGCTCGAAAGACGAAACGGTCAAAGCGCCGGCCGGAACTCAAACCGTGATCGCCGATTTCTCGGACAGGCCGAGCCTCGCGTCAGCGCTGCGAGGCGTTGAAAGCGTTTTCCTCGTGTGCTCGCCCATGCCGCAGCTCATTGAACTTGAAAGCAATGTGATCGACGCGAGCCAGGCCGCAGGCGTGAAACGAATCGTATATAACTCAGCGCTCGGCGCGGGCGACTTTCCCAAATCATTTCCGAGCTGGCACCGCAAAGTGGAAGACAAACTGAGAGCTGCAAAAATCGCGCACGTGATTTTGCGCCCCAATAGTTTCATGCAGAACATCGTTACCTACTACGCGCCGACCATTCGCGCGCAGGGCGCCTTCTACGGTTCCTACGGCAACAACGTGCGCATCAGCTATATCGACGCGCGCGATCTCGCCGCGGTAGCAGCGAAAGCGCTCACGAGAGGCGCGCTCGACGGCAAGACGCTCGAATTGAACGGGCCCGAAGCGCTCACCTGCGAAGAGGTGGCGAAGAAAATCACTGAACGCACAGGTGTCGCCGCGCGCTACGTGGATATCCCGCTCGAAGCGCAGCGCAAAGCCATGATCGACCAGAAAATGCCCGACTGGCAGGTGACGGCGCTGATCGACCTGCAGCACTACTACATCAACGGGCAGGGCGATGCGACGGATCGCACCGTTGCCGAGATTCTCGGCCGGCCGCCGGCCACGCTCGATCAATTTCTCACTGACAGCGCGGCGGAATTCCGCAGCCAGGCTGCGAAAGCCTGAAAGACGTCGCGCACGAAAGCTTCGCCGAAATTCACTTGCGAGGATTTTGAAATGGAACCGATTCGAGCGAAAGAAGCCGTAAACAACAAAACCGGAATGACGCACAACGAAGCGCGCGAATTCATTCGCGGCCACTTCGAAGAATTCGTGAACAAGAAGAATGTTGCGATCGGCAACGTAAATTTCGCCGCGAATTTTGTCGACCACGGCGCGGACGTTCCGCCGGGGATGCCGCCCGGCCCGGCGGGCGCGATCGAATACGTAAGGGCCGCGCTGAAGCGTTTTCCGGATTTGCACGTTCGAATCGACGACATGATCACGGAAGACGACAAGGTGGTGGTGCGAAATTACTGGACCGCCACCGATTCTGAAAGCGGCCGGCGCCTGGAATTTCGCGGCATCGTGATCTGGCGAATTGCCAACCGCCAGATCGTCGAGCGCTGGGCTTATCTCGAGGCCCCGCATCCCGCGACGTAGCGAAGCCATCCAGTTTTCCGCCGAAGTTTCTCGCCCCGAGATGAGTCTAGGCAGTGCACCAAAAGCCTGCGCGGGTGAACCTGCGCAGTAGGTAGTTGAACGAGCGGTGCGGCCGAATCCGGTCGGGAAGGAGGGCAAGGATTTCGCCCGCGGAGTGATCGCGTACCCCAAAGGCAGTGGGTGTTAGGGATTTGTCGCGCCGCGCAGGGGATTTGGTATACTCGCGGGCTTGAAAACTGGAGCGGGACCTTTAAGGGCGCTGTTCAACTTACAACGAGAGGGGCAGCGACATAGAGACATGGGCGTAATTGATAATCGATTTGAACGTAGCTATGTGCTGTCGACGGTGGACTATGTGTTTAACTGGGCGCGGAAGAGCGCGATCTGGCCTCTGACGTTTGGGCTGGCGTGCTGCGCGATCGAGATGATTGCGTCGACGACTTCGCGATTCGATATAGCGCGATTTGGCGCGGAGGTGTTCAGGCCGTCGCCGCGGCAGGCGGATTTGATGATTGTGGCAGGGACGGTGACGCTGAAGATGTCGCCAGTGCTGAAGCGGGTGTGGGACCAGATGCCGGACCCGAAATGGTGTATTTCGATGGGGGCGTGCTCGAGCGTGGGCGGGCCGTTTAATGTGTATTCGGTGCTGCAGGGCGTGGACCGGATTGTGCCGGTGGATGTGTATGTGATTGGGTGCCCGCCGCGGCCGGAGGGGCTTTTTTATGCGCTGCTGAAGCTGCAGGACAAGATTGACTTGATGACGCTGGCGAAGCGGCCGACGGAAGTGCGGCTGGAGCCGCGGATGGTGGAGGATTTCAAGCGCGGGGTGATGGTGGCGCAGACGCCGGAGCCGCGGTAGCGCAACAGCAACGAGACTTGCTGCGGGTGAGGCGGCGCAGCGGTTGGCGCTTTGCACTGGTTTTTTATGTCACGGCTGAAGCCGTGACCTAAGACCTAGGGCTTGCGGCTGCTCTTTGCGCCTCGGAGTAGAAAGCCGGGACCTACGAGGCGCTTGTTGAATCGGCATTCGGGCAGGTAGGCAAGGTGAAGAGAGCGCTCCTGCTTCGTTCCTCATTCGTGGGGGCAAGCGGGGGGCGGAGCAGATGCGCACGGCAGCGTATGGAGGTTGGACGAGATGGCCTTTTTTCGGACGTTGAAGAAGGCGGAAGTGCCTGATGGGACGATGCGCGAGTTCCAGGTGGAGGGGAAGGTGTTGGCGATCTCGAATGTGGGAGGTAAAGTCTGCGCTATCAGTAATGTATGCCTGCATCGCGGAGGGCCGCTGGCTGAGGGGGAGCTGGCTGGCGAGGTGGTGACTTGCCCGTGGCATGGGTGGCAGTACAACGTGTGCAGCGGAAAATTGGTGACGAATCCTACCGTCGGAGTTGAGACCTACCCTGTGGAAGTGCGCGGCGGCGATATTTTCGTGGATATCGGTTGAGCTTCGCGCAAGGGGATAATCCGAAAATTGAGGGCGATCAGGGAGACCTCAGGTCAATTCCAGTCGTGGTCGGCCGGAACGGGACCTGAGCTGCGGGTGCTGTGCGCCCCGCTTTTGGGCTGTTGCCTGAGTTGCGGCTACGCCGGGCGTTAGACTGTTACTCCTGAGCTAGGGCTGCAAAAATTTTCCACTTTTTGGCGCTTCCGTGTATAGTGCGCGCGACGAATTCGACGAATGAACCAACCTCCGGCTAAACCAAGGCGATGGCTCCTGGCCGTCGACCCTCGGGTCTATCACTGGGACACCCTTTTTGTGAAGGGGAAGGAAATGTGGCGGCATGCGGGGAGCCGTCCGGACACGCTGCGACAGTTGAAGCAGGTGCACAAGGGCGACCGCGCGCTGCTGTATCACGGGAAGCCTGAGCATGCGCTGTACGCGCTGGCGGAAGTGAGCCGTGATCCGTATCCCGATCCGCACGAAACCAACACAAAAAAAATGGTGATGGATTTGCGCGCGATTGAGCGGCTGCCGCGCCAGGTGACGCTGGTAGAGATGCGCGAGAACAAGCTGCTGCGAAAGATCAAATTCATGAAGAATACGCGGCTAACGATATGTCCGCTGACGGATGAAGAGTACGCGGAAATATTGCGGATGGCGGGCGTGGTGGCATCGCCCGGGATTCCCCTTCCTTAAGAGCGGAAAAATAGAAAATTGAAAATGGAAGTCGGCTAAGATAGCGGCCGGGCGGGGGTGTTTTCGTCCGATGCTGCGCGAAATAAATTGCGCGTGGCTTGATGGTGCTTGAAGATTACGCGGGCGGCTCTTAGATCCGCCCCTACTGTTGCGCGGGCTTGGGGGGATTCGATGCGGATTGTGAAATCGAGTTGGATTTTCGTGATTGGATTTGCCGTGGTGACAGGGCTCTGGATCGTGCCGGCGGTGGCTCAGAAGCATAAGGCGGCGGAAGGGAACTGGATTGAAGGGGTAAGCGACGGGCGGAATCTTGTGGTGGATATGACGTATCCGGTGAGCGAGAAATTTCCGGCGTGGCCCGGAGACGATCACGTGTTTGAGGCCAAGCCGAACGCGACGGTGGAGAAGGATGGATACTTTACGCGGAGCTTCTGGATGCTCGAGCATTACGGGACGCATATGGATGCGCCGGCGCATTTTCCCCCAGGGAAAATCACGCTCGACCAGATTCCGGAGGCTCATTTTTTCGGGTCGGCGGTGGTGATTGACGTTCGAGACGAGGCGGAGAAGAACCCGGATTACCGGCTGACGGTGGTGCGCGTGAAGAAATGGGAAACGGAGCACGGCGAGATCCCGCGTGGAGCGATTGCGGTGCTGAGGACATCGTGGGGCGGGAGAGCGTCGAATGCGGCGAGTTACCGGAACATGGACGCGAACAAGGTGATGCATTTTCCGGGGTACTCGGTGGAGTCGGCAAAATTGCTGATCGAGCGTGGGGTTGTGGGCTTGGGAATCGACACGTTGAGCATTGATTACGGGATGTCGAAGAATTACGAGGTGCACCGTGTGGATTTGCCGGCGGGTTTGTACAACCTGGAAAATCTGGCGCATACGGAGGAACTGCCGGAAGCGGGGGCGTACATGATTGCGGCACCGATCAAGCTGGAGGGGGGATCCGGAGGACCTTGCCGCGTGTTTGCGGTGCTGCCGCCAAAGTGAACATGACGGCCGTGCAAGCGGAACTAAGTCGAAGTTACGCCGGCGTTGGAGCGAAGGCAATCGCCTGCGCGCGAATCGCGACCGGGATTATCTTTTTCTTATTCGCGGAATACAAAATCGTGGGAAGCGAATTCACGCCGGCGGGATTCGAGCGATGGGTGGGCGGCTGGGTGGAGCAGGGGCAGGTGGTGGGATTTTACAAACCTGTTCTGGTGAATATCGCACTGGCGCATCCGGTGCTTTGCGCGCGGCTGGTGGCGTGGGGAGAGTTGGGAATTGCGTTGAGCTTAATTTTCGGTGTGTTCGTGCGACCAGCAGCTATCGGCGGGATCATCTTGATGATCAATTTCATTCTTTCGACCTGGTTTGGGCCCGGACATGGCGCGCCGGTCTGGCAATATTTTGGCGCGAATCTGGACCATATCCCGCTACTGTTTCTGTTCGTGATTTTCTATGCGACACGGGCGGGGAATGTCTGGGGATTCGACGGACGATTGTGGCAGATGAAGGGACGAGCGGGATAATATGCGAGCAGAGCCTGGTTATCATTTCCGCATTCG
>DATFSH010000047.1:0-21202 GCA_035262725.1 Candidatus Acidiferrales bacterium
TAGTACCTTCGTAACATTGACCGCACTGGGCCCGAACGCTACTTTGATCCTCGACAATTCGTAGAGGCTCTGGCTTGGCCAGGGAGGGAGGGGTGTGTACCGTTTGGACACACGCCCCTAAAATTTCCCTCTTGACGGCAAGAGACCGCTTATAAGCTCCCCCGCGTAGTTTCTCTACTCGGAGGGGTCAATGTATAAGTGGTCGCTTGTGGCTGTATTTGTGCTTCTCGTATTGACCAGTGCCATGGGTGTTCAAGCGCTGGCGAACACGACAGCACCAATGCCGCCTTGGCTCGCAGCCAACACGACAGCACCAATGCCGCCTTGGTAATCTTCGAGGCGGTCTCGCGCTAGCGCGACGTGTTGGCCGGGTCAAGCCTCGGAAACTAAGGTTTAATGCTTGGCCCGTTTGATTATGCGATCTGGATAGTTGGTTTCCTCGTGGAAATCGGCGTTGTGGTGTGCGTAATCTATAGAAGTAGCCTGTTTCGCTATCTTTCGCTGGCAATTTATATGTTTTGCGTAGCTTTGGTCAGCTGCGGGCAGTATTGGTGTCTAGAGCGCTTCGGTTACGGCTCGCACCAGTACTTCTACTGTTACTACTATACAGAAAGCCTTTTAACTATCCTGTTGTTCTGGACTATCATCCAGTTCTATCAACAGACCTTTCTCGAGATGAATGTGAGCGGCTATATCCGCGGAGCCGCCGCACTGCTGTTGCTTGCTACCGCTCTTTTCTCCTACATCGTAGTTCATGAAAACCGCAATCATCTGACCACACACTTCGCTGTGGAGTTGGGCCAAAACCTGCATTTTGTGGGCGTTGTGCTGACGTACCTCTTGTGGGGCACGATTCTCAAGCTACGGGAAACTCGCACACGCCTGATCCAACTCGTACTGGCACTGGGCGTTTACTTCAGCGCGACGGCGTGCACGTATGCGCTACGAAATCTGTTTCCCAGCCTGCTTCTCCGCTGGGTTCCGCCGATAATCGGACTTTGGCTGCCGGTCGCCTGGGCCTACACATTCGCAAAGGTCTCGGAAGATTCGAGGATTGCAACAGCTCGGTTGGTAGCGAGGGCTCGATAATGGCAGCAGCGCTTATTTGCGTGATATCCATCGCATTATTCTTGCAATTCTTCGTATCGTACTGCCGTTCGGTTTTGGCGGTCAGCCGCAGGGTTGAATTGTCGGACCGGGTGCGCGAAGTGAGCGGCATTTCCAATCGAAGCGTCGGGGCCGAGGACTTCTCGCGGCTCGTCCAACTGGTGCGCTTGTGTCCTGAACAGGGCGACGACGAGACCGAGATTCGCGCCGTCGGGACGTACTACGGCTTGCTTCGCATTATCAAATATTTTTCGACATTCCTGATCCCCGGCTTCGGGCCGTGGACCGAGCGCGAATGCACGAACTGCTCGCACTTCGCCGCGGTCGCTCTCGACAGGCGAATTTCATACAGCCGGGATCTGTTCACGCAGCAGGTTGCTGATCGCACCTAGCCTCGCTATTCCACCCCATTTTGGCGCGACTGCTACGATAGGGATCAATCAGAGTTCAAACTCGGTACAATTCATTTATGCGTACAGCACTCGAACAGCGCGTGCTCGATTTCATTCGCCAATCGCGGATGGCGTCGGCGGGCGACCGTGTTGGCGTTGCCGTTTCCGGCGGCGCCGATTCCGTGGCGCTGCTGGGTTTGCTCGAATCACTTCGCCACGAACTTGGAGTTACGCTGCTCGTGGTTCACTTCGACCATATGCTCCGAGGTGCGGAGTCCGATCATGACGCTAGCTTCGTGGAAGAATTGGCTCGGGCACGCGGGCTGGAATTTGTGAGCGCACGCGAAGACGTGCGAGCGGCGGCGAACCTGAACACAAGAAACATGGAAGAGACGGCGCGGCATTTGCGCTACGGATTTTTCGAGCGCATCCTGGCGAGTGAAAAAGCCATGTGCATTGCGGTCGCCCAGACCGCCGACGATCAGGCGGAAACGGTTCTGGGACACATCATCCGCGGAACCGGACCCACCGGCCTGGCCAGCATCTATCCGGTTGTTCACTCGCCGGGCGGAGGCACGATCGTCCGTCCGCTCCTCAGTATTCGTCGCCAGGAGCTGCGCGATTACCTGCGTTCGCGTGGACAGGAATGGCGCGAAGATGCGTCCAATGCGGATCAGACTCGTCTCCGCGCGCGCATTCGAGCGCAGCTGTTGCCGATTCTTGAGCGCGACTTCTCGCCGGCGGTTGTCCAGCACCTTGGCGATCTCGCCCGCTTGTCAAGAGAAGAAGAATCGTTTTGGTCAGCGCTGGTTGAGGATTGCCTCGCAAAACACGCCAGGATCGCGAGCAACTCGCACTCCCGCACGGCGCTCTCGATCGGCGTGCACGATCTGCTGTCGCCGATCATTTTCAATGGCGCAGGCGATGGGACCGCAGCGCAGCCGGCGCGAGCGCTTACCGAACGCCTCATTCGCCTTCTCTACGAAAAGGTGCGCGGCGATCGCCGCGAACTTTCAGCGCGCCATGTGCAGCAGGTGATCCGCCTGGCCGCGGAATCGATCAGCGGCAAACGATTGCGGCTGCCGGGAAGAATCGCAGCCGAGCGCGTATTCGACCTCATCACGTTTTCGAGGATCGAGCAGGAAAGCATCAAATCGGAGCACGGGCGGCAAAATCGAGCCTTCCTCGCCCGCGAAACCAAAGCGGAACGGGCTTCGTATCAATATGTGGTGGACTTGCCCGATCGCGGAGCCACGACCGTGGCTGTGCCGGAACTCGCAACGTGCTTCCACCTGAAATTAGTTGACTGGCCCTTGAGGGAGAGCGACACTAAAACCGACAGCGGCGCCTTTGACGCCGGAAGACTTCGCTCGCCTTTGCTTCTACGGAGTTGGCGGCCGGGCGATGCCTACCGACCGCGCGGCCACCGGCAGAGCCGAAAGCTCAAGCAGATGTTCCTGGTAGAGCGAGTCCCCCGTCACCAACGCGTCCGTTGGCCAGTTCTTGAAAGCGCAGGAGAAGTGATTTGGGCGCGCGGAATGGCGCCGGCCGAAGGCTTTTGTGCTCGTGAAGGCACTCGGGTGGGTTTGCTGATCGAGGAGGAAGGTCTTTGATCTTCTTCGAGTTAGCTGCGAACGCCAGGGACCTTCAGCATGCATACTCAAGGGTCGCGCCCGCATCTAATGTGGCAGGAATGCTTCCTGTCTCCGTGAGCTTCTGTGAAGCGAAGGTTTCAGGGCGTCGAGAGGGTGAGGTAACAAGGTGAACTCTACAGTCCGCACTATTCTATTTTGGCTCTTAATGATTTTGCTTGCGGTGGTTTTGTGGCGAATGGCTTCCGGCACCAGCCAGTCAGCCAAGGAAGAGGACTCCAACTACACCAATTTCCTCGGGAAGCTGGACGAGGGGAAGGTGAAGGAAGTCACGATTCTTCTTTCTCCCAATAGCGCCGAGCTGAAGGGCGACTATCGCGACGGCGGGAAGTTCCGCAACGTGACGATTGCCAATACCGCGATTCCGGACATCACCAAGACGCTGCAGGAAAAGGGAGTCCGCTACAACTACGCGGAAGTAAAAAATGCGGACTGGCTCACCTTCATAGTGAATTTCGCTCCGCTGATGCTGCTGGTCGCCTTCTGGATTTTCATGATGAAGCAGATGCAGGCCGGCGGGAACAAGGCGCTGAGCTTCGGGAAATCACGCGCCCGTTTGCTCACCGCGCAGCAGAAGAAAGCCACCTTCAAAGACGTGGCCGGAATTGACGAGCCCAAGGAAGAACTCTACGAAATTATCGACTTCCTCAAAGATCCTCAGAAATTCCAGAAGCTCGGCGGCCGCATTCCCAAGGGCGTATTGCTCGTCGGGCCTCCCGGAACCGGCAAGACTTTGCTGGCACGTGCGATTGCGGGCGAAGCGAATGTTCCGTTCTTCTCGATTTCCGGCTCGGATTTCGTCGAGATGTTTGTCGGCGTGGGCGCCAGCCGCGTTCGCGACCTTTTCGAACAGGGCAAGAAGAACGCCCCGTGCATCATTTTTATAGATGAAATTGACGCGGTCGGCCGCCATCGCGGCGCCGGGCTTGGCGGCGGTCACGACGAGCGCGAGCAAACCTTGAACGCGCTGCTCGTCGAAATGGATGGTTTTGAATCGAACGAAGGCGTCATCCTGATTGCGGCCACGAACAGGCCGGACGTACTCGACCCGGCGCTTCTGCGCCCGGGCCGTTTCGATCGCCGTGTCGTCGTGCCGCGGCCGGACGTGAAAGGCCGCGAAGAAATTCTCCGCGTGCACACCCGCAAAGTGCCTCTTTCAGACGACGTGGACCTTTCTGTAATCGCCCGCGGCACACCTGGCTTTTCCGGCGCCGATCTCGCGAATCTCGTGAACGAGTCCGCTCTGTGGGCGGCCCGCCAGAATCGCAAGCTCGTCACCATGTTTGATTTCGAAATGTCGAAGGACAAGGTGCTCATGGGCGTCGAGCGCCGCTCCATGATTCTCTCCGACGAAGAGAAGCGCAACACGGCGTACCATGAGGCCGGCCACGCTCTGGTCGCCGCAATGACGCCGGGCGCCGATCCGCTTCACAAAGTCACGATCATCCCGCGCGGCATGGCATTGGGCGTCACCATGCAGCTTCCCATCGACGACAAGCACACCTACACAAAGGAATTTCTCGAATCGCAACTCGCCGTGCTAATGGGAGGACGCGTCGCCGAGGAGATGTTCCTGCACCACATCACCACCGGCGCCGGCAACGACATCGAGCGCGCCACCGAAATCGCGCGCCAGATGGTTTGCGAATGGGGCATGAGCCCGCTCGGCCCGCTCACCTTCGGCAAGAAAGAAGAAGCGATTTTCCTCGGCCGCGAAATCGCGCAACATCGCGATTATTCCGAAGACACCGCGATCAAGATCGATGGCGAAGTCCGCGCCATCATTAACGCCGGGTATGCCAAGGCAAGGAATATCCTCGACACCTATAAGGACGCGCTCGAGCGCGTCGCCCAGGCTCTGCTGGATCGCGAAGTTCTCGACGCCACGGAGCTCAAGCTCCTGATGGAAGGCAAGCCGCTTCCTGAGAAACCGCCTCCGCCGCCTCCCACCGCTCCGCCGGTTACCGCGCGAGAGCCGCAGCTTACATTGCGGCCCGAGCCGCGGCCAATCCCGGGCCTGGCGAAAGGCGAAAAGCCGGCTCCGGCTTAAAACCTCGGCAATTTAGAAGCCTTTTTCGAACGGCGCTCTGCAATTTCCGAGCGCCGTTTTTCTTTGTGGTCGCCCGCACGGCGATCACGCACGCAATCCGTTCCCCTTTGCGCAAATTGGCGTAGAATGCCTCCATGGCGCGCGAACACAAACAAACCTTTGAAACCGATTGCCCCTGCTGCCACGCGAAGCTCACTCTCGATCGCGAACTCGGAGTCGTGCTCTCCCACGTTCCGCCGCCCAGGCCTCCGTCATCTATTGATCTGGACGATACGGCCGCGCTCCTGCGCCGGCAGACCGAAGCCGTCGAAGCGAAATTCCGCGCCTCCGTCGAAGCCGAAAAATCCAAAGAAGACGTTCTCGCCCGGAAATTTGCCGAAGGCTTGAAGAAAGCCAAAGACGGCCCCGTCGAAAAGCCGCTGCGCGATTTCGATCTCGATTAGTCCGGAATGTTCCTTCGTCGTATTCGGACATGGCTGCTCCTCGCGGCCGTTGTCGCATCCCCCGCATTTTTGATCCCGGTTTCTTCCGCACAGCAGCCAACGCTGCAAAAATCCGCAGCGCAAAAAAGGAAGCTGCCTAAGCCGAGGCCGCTCGATATGGACGTTACCTGGCAACGCGATCCCGCCACCGGCGAGCTCATCTCAGCGCCGCCAGGCGCGCGCATTGATAGTTCTACCGCCTCGAGTTCTCGCGCGCCTGCCATCCGCGTCACATCGCAAATCGTTCCCGTCACCTGCAGCGTTTTTGTTTCCGGCGGCACCGCCATCACCGATCTGCAGCGCTCTGATTTCCGCATTTACGAAGACGGCGCCCCGCAGCAAATCGCCTACTTCGCCACAGCCACGGAACCGGCCAGCGTCGCTCTCGTCATCGATGCCAGCCCCAGCGTCCTCCGCGATTCCGACGAAATGAAACACGCAGCCCTCGCTCTCGTGAATGGATTGGCGCCCGCCGACCAGGTGGCCGTCGTCGACTTTTCCGCGCACACATATCTGCAGTCTGATTTTTCAAGCGACCGCGAGCTGATTCGCCGCGGTATCGATCGTGTGGACGTTCATCAGCTGCTCGGCGACGTCGGCGGCTCGAATATCTATCAGGCCGTTTATCTCACCGCCGCGAAAGTGTTTCTCGGCGGCCGGGAAGGCCGCAAAGCCATCGTGCTGCTCACCGACGGCCAGGACAGCGGCCTCGGCCTCACCCTCGATCCCGCCACCGCCGCGCCCAGGCCCGGCCAGCCGAATAAGCGCCTCACCTTCGAAGATCTCGCGCGTTCGCTCGCCGCCGCCGATATTCAAGTCTTCGCGGTATCCACGGAACCCCGGCCCCGCATCATGACGCCCGACTGGCTCGCCGGGCACCAGGATTCCTCTCTGCTCGTTTCCGACGCCCCCAAATCCGGCGTGCCCGCATACACTCTCTATCTCGCCGAACTCGTCCGCCGCTCTGGCGGGCAACTTTACTTCCTCCGCGATTCCGCGAGTCTCGCCGATATTTTCCGCCGCATCGCCCAACGCATCGGCTCCGAATACACGCTCGGCTATTACCTCCCAGCCGTGCCATCAAATCACGCAGCCTGGCACCGCCTGCGCATCGAAGTCCTCGGACATCCAGGCGCCACAATCATCCATCGCGCCGCCTACTACGCCCCGGCAACCACACCATAGTCAAAAGCCTAGGCAGCCCATTTGGAGTGCCACTTGTCCTAGCGCCGTAGGCGCGAGACACGGTTTCTATGGAGTGCGGCGGCTTGCCGCCGCCTTCTTAAGCCCCAGCTTGCCGGGGCGGTTCGAATTCGGCGAAGGCGTCACACGCTGTCTCTGCCTCCGCCATGATCCAACAAAGCAACTTATCCTCCGGCCCCAACCGTGGTTCAATAGCGCTCTTGATTTGGCACACCCATTCCATAAAATGATCACCCGAAAAAAATTCCGCCTGTGCCTCCCATCGCGCACGCTGCTGCTCGGCGAGCGCACGCTCCTGATGGGCGTCGTCAACGTCACCCCCGACAGCTTCTCCGGCGACGGCGTGCATCTCGATGCCGAAGCCGCCGCCGCCCGTGCGCTCGAGATGCAGCGCGGCGGCGCCGACATCCTCGACCTCGGCGGCGAATCCACTCGCCCCGGTGCCGACTGGCTTGCAGCAGAAGAAGAGCTGCGCCGCGTGATTCCCGTCTTGAAGCTGCTCCGCGGCCGCCTCAAAATTCCAATTTCGATCGACACGAATAAATCCGCAGTTGCCGAAGCCGCCGCCGAAGCCGGCGCGGAAATCATCAACGACGTCACGGCCCTCCGCCGCGATCCGCGCATCGCCGAAGTCGCGCGCCGCCGCAAACTCCCTCTCATCCTGATGCACATGCGCGGCGAACCCCGAACCATGCAGACCCAGCCCTTCGCGCGAGATGCGATGCGCGAAGTCACTCAGGCCCTAAAAAAGGCCGCCAATGCGGCGATTCGCGCCGGCGTCCCCAAATCCCAACTCGTTCTCGATCCCGGCATCGGCTTCGGCAAAAGCTTTGCCCAGAACTACGAACTGATCGTCCGCCTCCCCGAACTGGCGCGCCTCGGCTTTCCGCTTCTCCTCGGACCATCGCGCAAAGGCTTCATCGGACGCACGCTCGGAGGCGTCCCCGAAAGCGAACGGGCATTTGGCACCGCCGCCGCCGTCACGGCATGCATCCTGCAGGGTGCGCACATCGTCCGCGTCCACGACGTGTGCGAAATGGCCCAAGTGGCCCGCGTCGCCGATATGCTAGTATCCAAAGAACTGCGGCGCCGGGGGATTGGTTGAGCTTCCTTGGGAATTTTCACCAGCTCACTCCTGTTCAGCGCAACACCTTCGTCGCCTGCTTCCTCGGCTGGTCACTCGATGCCTTCGATTACTTCATCCTGATCTTTTGCGCCAGTGCCATTGCCGCGCATTTCCAGCTGAAAATCTCCACCGTTCTCGAAGCGAATTTCATCACCCTGGCCATGCGCCCCGTCGGCGCGTTTTTGTTCGGTCTTCTTGCCGACCGCTTCGGCCGCCGACCCACCCTGATGCTGGATATCATCGCGTATTCGATTTTCGAACTCGCCAGCGCCTTCGCCCCAACCTTCAAGATTTTTTTCATCATGCGCGCGTGCTTCGGCATTGCCATGGGCGGCGAGTGGGGCGTCGGTGCCGCTTTGGCCTTTGAAACCCTTCCCGCCAAAGGCCGCGGATTTTTCTCAGGTCTTCTGCAGGAAGGCTACGTGGTGGGAAATCTTCTCGCGGCGCTCGCCTTCGGCACTTTGTTTCCGCATATCGGCTGGCGCGGTATGTTCGTCGTCGGCGCTCTTCCCGCTTTTCTCATCGTCTACATCCGCACGAAGGTCGATGAGTCGCCCGCGTGGCAAGCCGGAAAGGCTCTGGCTGACCCGGAGCGCAATCTCGGGAAAGACATCCTGGCGTATCTCGGCAGTTTTTTATTCTTGGCGCTGCTCATGTTTGCTTTCAATTCTTTCAGCCACGGCACGCAAGATGTTTACCCCACGTTCCTCACGAAAAATCACGGTTTCTCTCCGCAACTCGTGAGCCGCGTCGCCATCGTCACCAATATCGGCGCGCTTCTCGGCGGCGTTTTCTTTGGCGCGTTCTCAGAACGGGCGGGGCGCCGGAAAGCCATTGTCGTCGCCTCGCTCCTCGCCATCCCGGTGACTCCGCTGTGGGCCTTCTCGCACACGGCCGTCATGCTGGCCATCGGCGGCTTCGCAATGCAGTTTATGGTGCAGGGCGCATGGGGCGTGATTCCCGCGCACTTGAACGAGCTTTCTCCACAGGCCGTGCGCGGCACATTCCCCGGATTTGCCTACCAGCTCGGCAATCTGCTTTCGTCGAAAAATTCCGTGATTCAGGCTCGTATTGCCGAGGGGCGCTACGGCGGCAATTTCGCTCCGGTCCTGGCCGGCACTGTCTTGATCGTCGCCATCCTGGTCGCAATCGTCACAGCCAGCGGAAGAGAAGCCAGAGGCGCCGACCTGTCAACTACAACCAACCAGCCAGCTTAGCAATCCTTGCCTTTTCCTGCTTCCTTGCCTCCTGCCTCCTCTTGGCAACCCCCATCCATGCGCAAGCGTCCCACTTAGGAGGTTTAGGAGCGAATGGTTGCAGCAGCTGATAAGCCAGTTAGTTAGCTCAGGTCCGAAGGATCTGCCATAGCCGCCCGGCGGCTATCTCACACCCCTCCCACCCCAGTTTCTAATCTACAGTCCCGCGATTAAACGCCGCCCAAGCGCAGTAAAATCAATACTTTACGATTATCTAATCGGCGGTATTTCGAGGGGCACGGGCGTTCAGGACAAAGCAGGCCAAGATCGAATCCTTCCTTGCCCCTCTACTTCCTTTCTTCCATGCCTCACTGCAAGAAGCCTAAGCCTTGACCAGCTCCCCGGTCTGAAACGGCAGCCTACGCAATCTTTTGCCCGTCGCCGCGAAAATCGCATTTGCCACCGCCGGCGCAATCGACGGCACAGGCGGCTCACCGCATCCACCGGGCGGTTCGTGGCTCGGCACGATGTGAATCTCCACGCGCGGCATGTCGTTGATGCGCATCATCGGGTAATTGTTGAAGTTGCTCTGCTGCGTCTGGCCGCCCGCTATCGTGATTTCGTCGAAAAGCGCCGCCGTCAATCCGAAGACGATTCCGCCTTCCACCTGCGATTTCACCATGTCCGGATTGATTGTCTGCCCGCAGTCAATCGCGCAGACCACGCGATCCACCTTAATGCCGCCATCATTCGCCACCGTCACTTCGGCGACGTAAGTCAGATAAGTACCCCATCCCGCTATCGCCGCAACTCCGCGACCGCGTCCCTTAGGCAACGGCGTACCCCAGCCGGATTTTTCCGCCGCGAGATCGAGAACGTGCCGCAGCCGCGCCACATCCACAGGCGGCTGATCGCCGCTGCCGGCTTCCGGCTTCGCCTTCGTAGCGATCAGTTCACGCCGCAAATCGAGCGGATCTTTGCCCGTAGCCGCGGCGATTTCATCGATGAAGCTCTGCACCACGAAATTGTTCCAGGTGGGATCCACGCCTCGCCAGTAGCCGCGCGGCACGCGCGTGTGCAGGAAGCTGGTCTCAAGCAGGTAATTCGGAACCACGCCGCCGGGCAGCCCTGTCCCGGCCACTTCTGTTCCGCCCATGTCCGGGAGATCGCCACCGACGTACACGCCGTCCGTAGTAGGTGCTGCAATGTGCTGCATCCAGGCAGTAACCTGATTCTGAGCGTCCACGCCCGCGCGCAGACGGTGGTGGCTCATCGGGCGGTAAAAATCGTGGCGTACATCGTCCTCGCGCGTCCAGATCACCTTCACCGGTGCGTCTGCGGCTTTCGAAATCAGCGCCGCTTCCACGCCGTAGTCAACGTTCAGCCGCCGTCCGAAGCCGCCGCCCAACAAAGTGATGTGAATCGTGATGGCCGAAGCTGGAATCCCCAACGCGCTGGCGAGCGCCGTGGCCATTCCTCCGGAATTTTGAGTCGGCGCCCACACTTCGCATTTTCCGTCGCGAACGTGCGCCGTGCAGTTCGGCGGCTCCATCGTCGTATGCGCCACAAATGGCAATTCGTATTCCGCCTCGATTTTCTTCGCAGCTCCGTCGAACGCCTTCAAGGGATCGCCAATCTTCCGCAATTCTTTGCCTGGTCTCTTCACCATCTCCGCGCACGCCGCGCGTTGATTCTCGCTCGATTCTTCCGCACCCGCGCCGGGGTCCCAATCGATCGACAACACTTTTCGCCCGGCAATTGCCTGCCACGTGGAATCGGCTACCACCGCGACGCCGCCCCACAAATAGTGCTGGTGCCCAGAATTCGCCGGCCGCTCCTCACCGAAGAGCGGCGTCATTTCCACCGCCGGCACTTCCACAACTTTCTTCACTCCAGGCACCGCCTGCGCTTTTTCCGCGTCGAATTTCTTCACGCGCCCGCCGAACACGGGTGGCCGGGCGACTACCGCATACAACATGCCGGGCACTTTCGTGTCGATGCCGTAATGCGCCTCGCCGACCACGATGGCTCCGCCGTCAACACGCGGTTTCACAGTGCCGATAATCCGGTAATCCTTTGCGTCCTTCAGCGGGACATCTTTGGGAACGGGCAGTGCCATGGCTTTTTCCGCAAGCGCGCCATACCACAATCGTCGCGAAGATTTCTTGTGCTCCACCACGCTGCCGCCGATCGCGCTGCACTCGCTTGCCGGCACGCCCCAGGTTTCAGCCGCCGCCGTAACCAGCATATCGCGCGCCGTCGCTCCCGCTTTTCGAAGCGGATCCCACGAGCTGCGCACGCTCTCGCTTCCGCCCGTCGTCATATCTCCATATTTCATTTCGGAAGTCGCCACGGCCTGTTCCACTTTGATTTTCGACCAGTCCGCGTCCAATTCCTCCGCGAGTATCATCGTCAGCGAGGTTCGAACGCCCTGGCCCATCTCCGAACGCGCCGCAATCACCCGAATCTCGCCGCTGGGATGAATTTCGATATACGCATTGGGCTCGAAATCTTTCGCCGCATCCGCCGTAGCGCCGGCCTGCGCTGGGGCGCCCCAGTAGAATCCAATCACCATGCTCGCGCTTCCCGCAGCTCCCGCCTTGAGGAAATCGCGTCGTGAAACTCGCGCTCTCTTTCCAGCCCCCGCGCTCATCGCGTTTCTCCGGCAGGCGTCAGTTCCGGCGTGTGCTTCGTCGCGGCTTCATGCACAGCCGCGCGGATTCGCTGATATGTTCCGCAGCGGCAGATGTGGCCGCCCAGAGCATCGTCTATGTCCGCGTCGCTGGGCTTCGGATTCTTCGCCAGCAGCGCGGCGGTAGTCATAATCATGCCCACCTGGCAATAGCCACATTGCGCCACCTGCGCATCGAGCCACACCGCTTGCACGGGATGACGTCTATCGGGAGACAGCCCTTCGATTGTGGTGATATTTCTGCCGGCCACCGCCGAGATTTTCGTCGTGCACGAGCGCGTGGCCTCGCCATCCACGTGCACGGTGCACGCGCCGCACAGCGCCATGCCGCAGCCGAACTTGGTTCCGGTAAGGCCGAGCGTATCGCGCAGCACCCAAAGCAGCGGCGTGTCGGGTGTCACCTCCACCGATTGCGGCTTGCCATTTACAGTGATCGAAATCGCGTCCATGAATATCCCCTTATGCCAGCGCGACAAATCTACGTTTCGCGCCCCGGAAATGCAATCCGTCTTTCATGCGCGGCTACGGTTCAGCCGATACAGAAAGAAACTGATTCGCAGACGGCAACTGAAACGGGTAAGATTAGATTCCCACTACGAACGCAAGGAGATTGTTATGAGCGTTGCTTCTCCCGCAGGGCCGTCGCAAGCCACAGTCGAAGCGATTAAACAAAAAGCGCGCCTCTTGAGCATCTATTCGATGATGTCCACCACGGCAGCCGGTTCGGGCCACCCCACATCCTGCATGTCCGCCGCGGAACTTATGGCTGGAATATTTTTCTACGCCATGAAGTTCGATCCCAAGAATGCCAATTCGAATAACGACGACCGCTTCGTCCTGTCCAAGGGCCATGCCGCGCCGGTGCTCTATTCCGCGTTGGCGGAAGCGGGCGTATTTCCCGTTTCGCGCGTGATGACGCTACGCGAATTCTCGAGCGAGCTCGAAGGGCATCCCACGCCTCGCATTCACGGCGTGGATGCGGCCACTGGCTCTCTCGGCCAGGGACTTTCCGTGGGCGCAGGCCTGGCGCTCGGCGCGCGCATGGATAAGAGTGACACGCGCGTTTACGTTTTGCTGGGCGATGGCGAGATGGCCGAAGGGCAAATCTGGGAAGCGGCTGAATTTGCCGGCCACTACAAGCTCGACAACCTGACTGTGATCGCGGACGTCAATGCGCTCGGCCAGAGCGAGCCCACCATGTATCAGCACGACATGGAAACCTATCGCAAAAAGTTCGACTCCGAAGGTTTTGCGACGGAAGTGATCGACGGCCACGATGTTTCAGCGGTTCTCGCGGCGCTCGATCGCGCGAAAGCCACGAAAGGCCGCCCGCAGGCGATTCTCGCGCGCACCATCAAAGGCAACGGCTTCAGCGAAGTTGCCGGAAAAATGGGCTGGCACGGAAAACCGTTCTCGAAGGAACAGCTCGCCCGCGCCATCGCCGAACAGGGCGGCACGCAGCCCGTGGTTCCACCCGATCCCGGAAAATCCTATGAACGTAAGCCGCTCCCCACGCCTCCGGATTTTCCCGCTGTCGCGGCTCCGGACTACGACACGGCGAAGCCGGTTGCGACGCGTGAAGCCTATGGCTTTGCGCTCAAGCGCCTTGGCGCGGTGAATCCGCACGTGGTGGCCCTGTCCGGCGACGTGAAGAATTCAACCTTCTCCGAATTTTTTGGCGACGCCTATCCTGACCGCTTCCGCCAGGGCTACATCGCCGAACAGAATATGATCAGCGTCGGCGTCGGCCTTGCCGCGCGCGGCAAAGTTCCATTCCTCGATACGTTCGCCTGCTTCCATTCGCGCGCATACGACGAAGTGCGCATGGCCGCCATCAGCCGCGCCAACATCAATCTCTGCGGTTCGCATTGCGGCGTATCGATTGGCGAGGACGGGCCATCGCAAATGGCGCTCGAAGATATCGCCATGATGCGCGCCGTTCACAGCTCGGCCGTTCTGTATCCTTCCGACGCGGTTTCCACCGAGCGATTGACGGAGACGATGGCGCGCCGTCCCGGCATCAACTATCTGCGCACGTCGCGTCCCAAGACTGCGATCCTTTATTCCAAAGACGAGAAATTTCCTCTGCCCGGATTCAAAGTTCCGCGACAAAGCGCGCAGGATAAAGTGACGGTAATCGGGGCGGGCATCACGCTGCACGAAGCGCTGAAGGCCGCCGATCAATTGAAATCGCAGGGGACTGCAATTCGCGTGATCGATCTGTATTGCGTGAAGCCGATCGACGGCAAAGCGCTTGCCGAACAGATCAAAGCCACCGGCGGGCGTCTGGTGACGGTGGAAGACCACTGGCCGGAAGGCGGACTCGGCGAAGCAGTGCTCACAGCTTTGGTCGAGGCTGGCGTCGCGCCTTCGAAATTCAAGCTCCTCGCCGTCAACGGCATGCCGCATTCCGGCAAGCCGGATGAACTAGTGGACGCTTTCGGAATTTCGGCTCGGCACATCGTGGACGCGGTGAAGGAAGTGGCTAAGTAGCGAGCGGCCTGCCTGCTCTTCCGGCGCGCGGTGTGCGTCGCGAAGCTCAAACCGCGTGATTGCTGTGGCCGGGGGTGAATTCCATCGTGCCGTCGTCTACTTTGCCGAGCCGCAATGACAGCGTGTCCAGCGCGTAATTCTGATAAAGCTTCCAGGGTTTTTTTGAGCCCTGCTTTGGAAGCATCGCGCTGGCGCGCAAAAAATATCCGGACGTGAAGTTCACCATGGGTTCTTCGACAATATCCGGATCGCGTCTGCGGGGCGTGCAGAAAGAAAATCCTCTTTCATCCATGTAATTCAGCAGACGGCAAACGTACGCAGCCGTCAGATCCGCTTTCAGCGTCCACGAAGCGTTCGTGTACCCAAACGCGGAGGCGAGATTTGGAATATCGCTGAACATCACTCCTTTGTAGCCAAGCGTCCTCGACATATCGACCAGCTTGCCATCCACGATAATCTGCATGCCGCCCAGCAGCTTCAGCCTCAGGCCGGTAGCGGTCACGATAATGTCCGCCTTGAGTTCGTCGCCAGAGCGAAGACGCAGACCTCGTTCGGTGAACGTTTCAATCTCGTCCGTAACAATCGAAGCCTTGCCCGCGCGAATCGCCGCGAATAAGTCTGAATCGGGAACCAGGCAAAGGCGCTGATCCCATGGGTTGTAGCGCGGCGAAAAATGCTTATCGACGTCATATTCAGCGCCGAGCTCTTTGCGCACCAGATTCAAAATTCCCTGCTTCATGTAGTCCGGTTTTCTTCGCGAGAGCCCGTAGAAGTACATCCCGATCAGCACATTCTTCCAGCGCACCACGGCGTAAGCGGCGCGCGCGGGAAGAATCTTGCGCAGAAAATTGGCGATTACGTCCTGCGAAGGCCGGGCGACGATGTAAGTGGGCGAACGCTGCAGCATCGTCACGTGCGCTGCTTCGCCAGTCATCGCAGGAACGAGCGTCACCGCGGTTGCGCCGCTTCCGATCACCACAATCCGCGTGCGACTGTAATTCAGATCCTCAGGCCATTTCTGCGGATGCACGATCTGGCCGCGGAATCGTTCCATGCCCAACCAGCCCGGCATGTAGCCTTCCGAGTAGTCGTAGTAACCGCTGCACATGTAGAGAAAGTTGCAGACGAATTGAACAGGTTCACCATTCGCGCCGGCCGCTTCGACTGTCCATCGCGCGTCTTCGGATGACCAGCAGGCGCGCGTAACGTGATGGCCGAATCGGATTTTGCGGTCGATGCCGTGCTCGCTGGCGGTCTCGCGGATGTAGCGCAAGATCGAAGAGCCGTCGGCAATGGCCTTCGGCTCGCGCCAAGGGCGGAAACGATAGCCCAGCGTGAACATGTCGGAATCAGAGCGGATGCCGGGGTAGCGGAACAGATCCCATGTCCCGCCGGTTGCGTTGCGCGCTTCCAGGATGACAAAACTCTTGCCGGCGCATTCCGTCTGCAGGTGGTAAGCCGCGCCGATGCCGGAGAGTCCCGCCCCAACAATCAACACGTCGAACTGTTCGGGCCGCGGCTTTTCGTTTGCGGTCGCGATCGCGCCGGAATCGATTTTCACGCTGTCAGTCACGTGGGTTCCTTATGCGGGCGGAGCGCCAAGCTGCGAACACATTGAATTATTGCCGCTCACAGCAAGTGGAATCAACTAGACAGTTTGTAAGGCAGATTTTCCGCTGCCCGACGCGGCGCAGCATACCGGATTTCACGCATGCCGAAGCGGTACTTTTTCTATGGCGCGGGTTTGCAAAGTAGCGGATATTAGATCTTGGGCGCCGTCCAGCTAAGCCGGAAAATTCAAAACCCAAGCCACGTTCCAGTTCACGCTCCAAGCGCGCCCGTCCCAGCCACCACAAAACTTAGTCTGGCTCTGGATTCAGTCGTCGGCAACGGCCGGCCACACAAGCTGGAAATTTGATGCGAATACCCAAATCAGGTCCGCGTTCTCCATCGAACCTCTCAAAACGAGAAGGTGCCGACCACAGCGAATATCTTCTGCTGATCGCTCTGATCGTCCTCATAATTGGGGTTGTGGTGCTTCACCTTGCCAACGTTCGATTCCCTTAACGTTCGCGTTTCCTCGGGAGATGCGTATATACCGAAAGTCAAAGGCCTCAGGTCATCCCGATCGGGAGGGACCTAAGCTACGGCATCGGGAGGAGGCTGAGCTACGCGCCGGTTACGTCTCGGCTTTCGGGGCGATCGAGGAGGAAGGTGCGATCGAGACGCTATTTTTCTCGCAATAGAATCTCGCCGTGCGCGACGACCGCGTCGTTGAGCGATAGCTTGTAGCGGTAGGATCCGGGATTTGTTCCGGGACGCACCGGTCCGCTGACGAGTCGAATCTCAGGCGGCGCTTGAAACACATTCGAGGAAAAAGGACAGCGTTGCGGATCGAATTCGATTTTCAGGTTTCCGGCGTTTGAATACCACACCGCATGATCGCCCGCATCGAGGACGATCACTTCCGGCAATACCCCTACCATCACCAGCTTTTCAGCCACTCGCAGCCTCTCCTGTTACGCCCGGTTTCTGCAGTTCGCGGATTTCGGCGCCGCTATAGTCTCACATTTCAAGCGCGACTCTCTCGGGGACGCTACTCGGGAAGCGCTCTCTTGCGCAACTCCACGCGCAGCTTTACCGTTCCAATCGATTTTCCGTTCGACGAGCCGTTCACCGTCACTTCCTGGGCGTCTTGTTTTGTCTCTTTGCCGTTGGTGAGTGCAGGCAGGCTGATCTCGACGCGCGCCGCGGCCACTTGCTTCGCGGCCACTCGGAATTTTCCGTCGCCGCTTTCCACTTTCCATCCCGAGGGCACATCAACTGCCAACGTGATTTCTTGCGTCGCGGCAGTTTCATTGCGCACCCAAAGTGGAATCACAAGAGTGGTGCCGGCCTGAAGCGCAATTTCCGGCGGTTCGGGATGCGGCAGGTTGTCGAGCGCGTGGGCGCGACGAAATTCCACGTAGAAACGCCATGGCCCGGCCAGTTCGATTGCGACGTCGGGGAGTTCAGGTGCGGCTGGGATTTGTGGCCGCGCGAATGGGATTGCTCCGGGCGTAATTCCTTCGAAAATATCTCCGGTGACATTGCCGCCGACGAGCGATTTTCCCAGAACGAAATCGAGCGACTGCGTCCAGCCATTGGCTTCGGCCTTTTTTGCGATTTCGGCTTCGTCCATTTTAGCGAACGAATCGATGTAGGCTTTCGCTTGTGTCTGGTGCGCAAGGAACCCTCCGAGCGCCATGCGCCAATAGGGCTGCTTGGTTGACTTGGAAATACCGGTGAGTGAGATGCTTGGTCCCTTGCCCTTGAAAATGTCTTCGCGAGTAGCGTCCGCAAAGTAATAGATTTTCTTCGGCTGCCACGGGCGCAAATTATCCAAGTAGGGCTCGAGGCGCCGCATGGGACCTGTGACCTGCTCGGGAAACACCAGCGGATCGCCGGCGAGATCAAAGGCTTCCGTGGCCAGCACTCCCGCTGCTTGATGATCGCCGTGGTCTTCGCCGATGAAGGTTCCCGGCAAAAAGGTGAGAATCACTTCCGGGCGCGTCAATCGAACGATTCGCACCATGCGTTCAAGCACCGCACCGTGATCCCAACTGGAAAGCGACTGCAACACATCCTGCGACGCCGTGTCGCGTCCGTCGATGAACCACACGTCCGTGATTTCCAGCTTCGCGAGCGATTGCCGCGCTTCGATCTCGCGGATGTCGCCGAGCGCGGCAGCTTGTTCCGCACCCGCTTCATTGGCTCCGCTGCTTCCACGCGTTCCGAATACGACGCCGGCGCGCTTGCCCTCGTCCATCGCCTTGGCGAGATAAGCCGTGGCGGCTGCTTCGTCATCCGGATGTGCCACCACCAGCAAGATATCCAGCTTGTAGCGCTCGTCGGGAGCCGGCAGCGTTTTCACGTCCTGCGCCAAGCTCGCGACTGCCGCAGCCATCAGCGTGGACGCCAGCACACACATCCGCATGAGCCCAAGTGTCATCAACCATATCCTCGTGATTTTCCGCAGCAGCAAGCCGCTGCCAATCGCCCGATATGCTCCCATTGGATGGGTTTGTGGCTAGGCGGTTGCAATAAGTTGAATCAGTATTTCCAGCTTTTCACGTCGGCGCCGGCGGGCGCTGTGTCTTCAATGTGCTTCACCATTTCGCCGATGCGCATCTGCAATTCGTTGGACCGCTCGATGGCCGGCGAATTGAGCGCGACTCCCTGATAGCAATGCGGTTGAAGCGGGCCGTATTTGAACTTAGCGTTTGCCGGCGGGAACAGCTTCGGGTCGGTGAGCACGGATTCGGCCAGGTGCACCGCATTGTTGAGGTACCAGGTGTCCATGTCGCCCACCGCAAAATTCAGCTTGCCCGCGAGCTTGGGTCCCAGCGTGGCCCAATCGCGCTTCATGATGTAGGTGAGATCGGAGTGCTCGCGCCAGTAATCGGCCACAGATTTATCGATTTCGCCGGTGCGCTTGTCCCAGATTGCTTTGGGATAGCCGTCGTCGCCCATGGGGCCAAAAACGGCTTGCCAGATATCCCATTGTTCGCCGGAACGGCCGTGCGTGCCGAGAACCAGCTCGTGGCGATTCTCCATTTCCATCGTGGTGTCGATGGTCCCGTTGTTTTTGCGTTTTTCCGGCCGGGGCACCTTCATGAAAGGACCCTGGCGGAAATACGCGTTCTCGTCTTCGTAAATATTCACCGGCCCGTAGGCGCGGAAATCGATCGGGTCGGGGCAGCCGGCCCACGCGCCGTTGATGTCGTCGGGATAAAACACCTGCGCCGCGAGAGTTTCCCAGCCGCCTGTCGAGCCGCCGAATACGGTTCGCGCCCAGCCTTGCGCGAGACCGTGGAATTTCTTTTCGATCATCGGCAGTAGCTCGTGCATGATCGCGTCGCCGTAGGGGCCGAGGTTCTCTGAGTTCACCGCGTAGGAATCGTCGAAATAGGGGTTCGCGTGCTGTGGCATGACGATCAGCACGCGCGGCAGCCGCCCGCTTGTCCAATCCTGAAAAAATCTCCATGCCGATTGTTGCGAACACTGTTCTCTTTCTTGCGCCGCCGGATCGGGAGGCGAGGTGCGAAAGCCGGGGAAGAAATGGCGATGGTAATGATCTTCGGAAATCAAGACCGGGTAGCGCGCATCGGGGTGTTCCTCCCAGCCGTCGGGCACTAAAACCACCGCGCTGATTTCCGTCGGGCGGCCCCAGAATTTGGAGAGCAGCTCGCTGCGCATGTGGACGTGCTTCTCCCAATTGTTGTCTTCCACGCTTGCCGCGTGCGCCATCGGGCGCCAGTCGAGCACCGAGTCCACATCGGCGAGTTCCTCATCGAGCGGAGGAACTTTGTGGTCGAGGGTGATGCGAATCGTGCCGGAGGTTGCGGGATCGAGATGCAGATTTTGCGGCGCGCTCAGGAAATTTCCGGGCTTCGTTTGCCAGTGCTGGCCTTCGCCTTTGTTCGGAGGGAGCTTCACCACCTTGCCGTTGCCGAGGTGAAAGGTTTCGTAGACGTTAAGCACGGCGCGCACTGTGTAGTCGCCGGGAACCAGTTCGCGCAGGCTTTCGAGGGGATAGCCAAGCGTGGACGAATCTACGCGCGCGGCGGCGCCCGGCTGCCAGGCGCCCACATCCACCCCAAACATCTGCTGCGATTCGATGCCTTCCAGAACGCCGAAGCCGGTTGCGGCAGGATCATCGCTTTTCGCGATGATCAGCAGGACGTGGCCGTCCATCGGTGAGGCGGACAGCTCTTTCGAGTAGGCAATTTCGAACACCAGTGGTTTTGACGGACCAGCCGGAGCGGCGATTGGCGCCGCAAGCAGAATTAGTTCCACAGCAAGCAGGCGTGGGCAAAAATGCATGAAAATCCTCCAGAAAGTCTTTGTGGAAAACTAATTCGGGATGCGCATGTTAGGTGCGCGGGCTGCGGCAGTCAAGAACTAGCAGTTAGCAACAAAGCGGCAGGCTACTGATTCGGCGTACGATGCAGCTAAGCACAATCGTCAAGATCCACAAACTGTTCCTTCGACGAATCCCAGATCCGATACTCTCCGCGTCCGTTCGATGAGAGGCTGATCAGCCGCTTTTTGGCGGTGAAGATGTCTTCGACGGCCTCGACCCACACAACGGAGCCGTCGTTGGTTTTCCTGAAGATGTCGTACTTTGGAATCATAGTCATCGAGACCTGGGAGACTGAAAATGCTTAACCTATAGTGTTTTTCGACCCCTCATTCACCAGCTTGGTTTTCGGCAAGCCGCGCCCGCGGTTATCCACGCGCCCCACGACCTCACTGAGCGACGTACAGTAGATGAAATACGCACCGGGAGTTTGAGCGGCAATTTTTTCCATGCGTTTCATAGCGTCGGCAAGTGAGGGCATACCTTCGAGCCAGAGTATGTCCTCCTTGCTGTGTTCCCTGAATATTTCGAACATTGCACAAACTCCGGAAAGCCGGGAGGCGCCCCAGCAAGGAAGGTGAGCGTAAGTGAGAAGAGGTTTGCCGGGCGCCTTCGGCTGAAAACGAAAAATAACAAAGTGAAAAATCGAATTGCAAGTCTTAATATCAAGTGATATTAGAGGCCGATGAGCGGCCGGACAGCCCTTTTAATTTATTGCTCGGTTGAACAGGCAGAGTTGATCCGCGAGCGGGCGGAGCGGGACCGCCGGACGATCAGCGGATATCTATTGAACATCGTCATGCGGGCTGTAGAGGTGCAAGAAAAGATTGCGGTAACGATTACCCAATATCAACGGTTGCAACCGATCGGACGAATGCCCACACCAGCCGCGCAGAGAACCACAATG